>REER01000031.1 GCA_007694945.1 Paracoccaceae bacterium
CCCCCCATGCACCACGCGGGCGGGTGGGTGGGGCGTGGTGCATGGGGGGCGGGGCGTGATTGTTCGAAAAGTTAAGCGAGGGAAATCATGATGAAAGGGCGGCGCCAAAGGCGCCGCCCCAACGGAAACATCTCTTGCAAGGATGCCGCTTCAGCCGTTCGAGGCCGCAACCCGCAGCTTGCGCTGACCGGTCCCGCCACCACCGGAATGCGTATCCATGAACTCCATCACCAGCGGGCGGATGTTGTTGCGCCAGGATTTGCCAGCGAAGATGCCGTAGTGGCCTGCGCCCGGCTCGACATGGCTCGCCTTCTGCGATGCATCCAGCCCGGTCAGGAGATCGAGCGCAGCCAGGCATTGACCCGGCGCGCTGATATCATCCTTTTCGCCTTCGACGATCTTGACGGCGACTTTCGTCACCGAACCGAAATCGACCTTGTGGCCATCAACCACGAGTTCGTTGCGCGCGATCTCGCGTGCCTTGAAGATGCGCTCAACCGTGGAGAGATAGAATTCGGCCGTCATGTCCATGACCGCAAGATACTCGTCATAGAATCTGTTGTGCTTGTCGCGTTCGCCCGCTTCGCCGCGTGCCTCGGCGCTGATCTTGTCAGAGAAGGCCTGTGCGTGGCGCTCGAGGTTCATCGAGATGAAGCCGCCAAGCTGCAGCAGCCCCGGATAGACCAGCCGCCCAACCCCCTTGTATTTGAAACCCACGCGCTGGATGGCGAGGTGTTCGAGCTGCCCCATGGTCACACGGCGACCAAAATCCGTGACCTCGGTCGGCGCGGCGTCCGGATCGACCGGCCCGCCGATCAACGTGAGCGTGCGCGGCTGCGCCTCCGGGTCCTGCTCGGCCAGATAGGCGGTGGCGGCCAGCGCCAGTGGCACGGGCTGGCAGACAGCGATGACATGCGTGTCGGGGCCAAGATGGCGCATGAAATCGACCAGATAGAGCGTGTAATCCTCGATATCGAACTTGCCTTCGGAGACGGGGATATCGCGCGCATTGTGCCAATCGGTCACCCAGACCTCGCAATCGGGCAATAGGCTCGCCACAGTCGAACGAAGCAGTGTCGCGTAATGGCCCGACATCGGCGCGCAAAGCAGCACGCGGCGCTCTTTTTCGGGGCGACCATGCACCTTGAAGCGCAAGAGGTTGCCGAAGGCATTGTCGATCTCGACCACTTCCTCGACCATGTGGTCGCGCCCGTCCTCGGCCACGATCGAGGTGATGCCCCAGTCGGGCTTGATCACCATGCGCGCGAAGCTGCGTTCGGTGACGCGGCCCCATGCGGACATGACCTTGAACATCGGGTTGGGGACCATCCCCCAGACGGGATAAGAGGCGAAAGCCCGCGCCGAGGCGCCCATCCACTCATTGGTGTTGCGGATCGACTCCATCAGGTCGTAAGTCGCCATTCCCTTCATGTATTTCCCCATTTATGTCGTGCGACGTTGTTCAGAAACAATCGTCGCTTCAAATTCCGGGCGTGCACCGGTAAGATCGCCGAAAAGCATCTTTGCTGCACGCGCGAAGGATAGGGGGGAAATAGTCGCATGACAACTTCCGAATATGACGATGACCAAAAAGTCGAACGCCTCAAGGCAAATATGGCACGTATCGAGGAGCTGACTCACCGCCTGACCGAAGCCATGGGAAGGCGGGAAATGCCCCGTCCGAGCCTTCAAGCGCCCGATTCGGACCTGTTTTTGCATGCTGCGACCGCATACTGGACTGAAATGGTTAAAAACCCCTCCAAGGCACTCGAGCAGCAGCTTGATTACTGGGGCAAGGCGCTGAAACACCATATCGAGGCGCAGGAAGTGCTGCGTCGCGGCAAGATCGCGGCCCCCGAGGACAACACACCCGATGATCGCCGATTCTCGAATCCGCTGTGGAAGACGCACCCCTATTTCAACTATCTCAAGCAACAATATCTGATCGCTGCCGAGGCCATGCATGATGCGGTGCACAATCTCGAAACGATCGAACCGCGCGAAAAACGGCGGTTGCAGTATTTCACGCAGCAGCTTGTCGACATGATGGCACCGACCAATTTTCTTGTCACCAATCCTGATGCGCTGATGAAAGCAGTCGAGACCGAGGGCGAGAGCCTTGTGCGCGGGCTCGAGAATCTGGTGCGCGACGTCGAGGCCAATGATGGCGAGTTGCTGGTGTCGCTGGCTGACAAGGAAGCCTTCTCCGTCGGCGAGAATCTTGCGACGACGCCCGGCAAGGTCGTCTTCCGCAATCGCATGTTCGAGCTGATCCAGTATGCGCCCACGACTGAACAGGTGTATCGCACACCGTTGATCATCTTCCCGCCCTGGATCAATAAGTTCTATATCATGGATCTGAAACCCCAGAACAGTCTGATCAAATGGATCGTCGATCAGGGTTACACGCTGTTCGTGGTCTCATGGGTTAACCCGGATGAGAGCTATTCCGATGTCGGTCTCGATACCTATGTCGAGGAAGGCTATCTGGAGGCGATCCGCGTCGCGCGAGAGATCACCGGGGAGAAGCAGGTCAATGTGGTCGGCTATTGCATCGCCGGCACCACGCTGTCGCTGACGCTCGCGCTGATGAACAAACGCAAGGACAAGTCGGTGCGTTCGGCGACCTTCTTCACCACGCTCACGGATTTCTCCGATCAGGGCGAGGTGGGGGTTTTTCTCGAGGATGATTTCGTCGACGGGATAGAGGCCGAATGCAATGAAAAGGGCTATCTCGATCGGAAGTTCATGTCGCGGACCTTTTCGTTCCTGCGCTCTAATGACCTGATCTATGGCCCGGCCATTCGCAGCTACATGATGGGCGAAGCCCCGCCCGCCTTTGATCTTCTCTACTGGAATGGCGACGGCACCAACCTGCCAGGGGATATGTGCGTCCGCTATCTGCGCGAGCTATGCCAGCAGGACCGCTTTGCGGGCGCGAGCTTCTCCATCTGCGGCGAGGATGTGAGCATCAAGGATGTCAAGCATCCGGTCTGTGCGGTGGCCTGTGAAACCGACCATATCGCGGCATGGCGGTCGAGCTTTCGCGGTGTGACCAAGATGGGCAGCCGCGACAAGAATTTCATCCTGTCGCAGTCGGGCCATATCGCCGGGATCATCAACCCGCCGAGCAAGAAGAAATACGGCCATTACGCTGGCCCGACCCCCGAGGGCACTCCGGAAGAATGGAAAGAGGCTGCAGAGTTCCACGAGGGCTCATGGTGGCCGCGCTGGTCGGACTGGCTGCGCAAGCGCTCGGGCGCCAAGGTGGACCCGCGTATTCCCGGCGATTCGGAGTATCCGGCACTCGCGGATGCACCCGGCACGTACGTCATCAGCTCAAAGAACGAAGCCATGTCATAGGCTTGCGCGTCGGCAGCATGTTTTTTGCTGCAGTGCAGAAAAAATCCTTGAAATGCTGCGCTGCAGCATGCATATTGTGGACATGGGCAGAGGCCAGATGAACTGGGCTGCCGGGAGAACCAGAGATCAAGGAGATCACCCATGACCAAGAGCGTTGACTACACCAAGATGATGAAAGACATGATGGGCTCGTTCCCGATGGACACGACCGCCATGCAGGACATGTTCAAGTCGCAGGCTGCCCTGGCCGAGCGCATGAGCAAAGTTGCTCTGGAAGCAGCCGAGAAATCGACTGAAGTCTCGACCAAGTGGACCAAAGCCACGCTGGCTAAAGTTGGCGAAGTGTCAACCGTCAAGGAAGACCCGGCTGACTATTCGAAAGCCATGACCGATTTCGCTTCGGCTCAGGCCGAGATGACCGCCGAGCATGTCGCTGCTTTCGCTGAAATCGCGAAAAAAGTTCAGATGGACACGGTTGAGCTGCTGATGGCTGCTGGCAAGGACATGCAGGAAGAAGCTGCATCGGCTGTCAAGAAAGCCACCGACACGGCGACCAAAGCCACCAAAGCTGCTTCCGCGAAGTAAGCTTCTGCACGAGGCCAGGCACCGTTTCCTCCCGATGGGTGCCTGACCTGGACGGGCGAGCGCATTACGCTCGCCCTTTCCTTTTGCATATTCCTCGCCTAGTCTTGCTGCACTGCAAAAGTCTCGGGGAGGGATGAGATGACCGAAGACGCCAAGCCGCTTCTGATCAAGCGCTATGCCAGTCGCAGGCTGTATAACACCGAGACCAGCGATTACGTGACGCTCGAGGATATCGCGGGCTTCATCCGGTCAGGGCGCGAGGTGCAGATCGTCGATCTGAAATCAGGCGACGACCTGACCCGGCAATACCTGCTGCAGATTATCGCCGAGCATGAGAGTCGCGGCGAGAGCGTGCTGCCGATCGAAGTGCTGAATGATCTGGTGCGCAGCTACACCACGCAGGCGCAAAGCGTGGTGCCGCAGTTTCTGGCGATGTCCTTCGAGATGCTGCGTGAGGGCCAGTCCCAGATCATGGAGAACATGACCCGCGCCAATCCGATGTCTGCCATGCCGGGCTTCGAGGAATTGCAGCGCCAGCAACAGGCTTTCATGAAGACCATGATGGCGGGCTGGCCCGGTCTGGCGCAACCCGGCGAGTCCGGGGAAAATGAGGACGATCTCGACCAGATCAAGAAGCAACTTGCGGATTTGCAGGACAAGCTCTCGAAGATGAACAAGTGACGCACAGCAGGGATGCGCTGCGCCATTATTACGACTGAAACCGCCCGGTGCGACCTGGGTTGATGACCTTGGCACTGTGCGCCAGTCGCAGACAGCCTACAATCCCAGTCGATCCCTGACGGCGAACCAAGTCATCGCCAACGTGAGAAGCGGGCTGCGCAGCGCCCGCCCGCCCGGAAACGCGGGTAGTTTCAGGCCTACCATCAGGTCAAAGCGCTCTGCCTGTCCGGCGACGGTCTCGGCCATGATCCGCCCGGCGAGGCTTGCCAGCGCCACCCCATGCCCGGAATAGCCTGAGGCCGAGAGGATATTCGGGGCAAGCCGCATGAAACAGGGCAGCCGGGTCATGGTAATTGCCAGCGTCCCGCCCCAGGCGTAATCAATCGGCGTGTCGCGAAGCTGCGGGAAGACCTCCAGCATCGGCTTGCGCACCGTGCGGGTGATGTCGGGGAAATGGTAGCCATAGCTCTCGCCGCCGCCGAAGAGCAGTCGCTTGTCCTCGGACAGGCGGAAGTAATTGATAACGAATTTGCTGTCCGCGACGGCCACATCACGTGTCAGCACGGCCCCTTCGGGAAGGGGCGCGGTCGCGATGATGAAATTGTTGATCGGCATGACCTTTGCCGCCACTGGTGGCGCCAGCCCGCCCAGATAACCATTTGCCGCAAGGATCACATGATCGGTCTCTACATGGCCCTGCTGCGTCTGCACGCGGGCCTTTTCGCCCGGCTGGATATCTACCACCAGCGTCGACTCACATATCTCGACCCCGGCCGCGACCGCCCCACGCGCCAGCCCGAAGGCATAGGCCAGCGGGTGCAGATGCCCGGAGCCGTGGTCAAGCGTGCCACCCTGATAGGCGCGCGACTGCACAATGCCTTGCACCGCCGCGCGGTCGAGCGCTTCGATCTCGGTGTAGTCATACTCGCGCGCGAGTTTGTCGGCATAGGCATGAGCCTCGGGCACGTCGCTGGCGTGCCAGTCGGCATGCAGCACACCAGGCCTGTAGCCGCAGTCGATCTCTAGCCGCGCGATCAGCTCCTTCACCAGATCGCGCGCCTCGAGCCCCAGATCCCAGAGCCGACGCGCATCCGCGCGCCCGACCATCTTTTCCAGCACATCCTGCCCGATCCGCTGCCCCGGCCCCACCTGCCCGCCATTGCGCCCCGAGGCCCCGAAACCGACCCGATGCGCCTCAAGCAGAATCACCGAATAGCCACGCTCGGCCAGATGCAGCGCCGCCGACAGACCCGTGTAACCACCGCCGACGACGCAAACATCCGCCCGCCGCGCCCCTTTCAACGCCGGAAAAGGCGCGAGCGGCGTCGCCGTGGCGGCATAATAGCTGGGCGGGTATTTCCCCGCCCTGTCATTTGCAAAGAGCAGGTTCATACGTTCAGCAGCAGATGCTCGCGCTCCCACGGGCTGATGACCTGCAAAAACTCGCTATATTCGTCGCGTTTGACAGCGGCGTAGATCTTGCAGAACTCCTCGCCCAGCACCTCATGCAGCCCCGTGGCCTCCTCGAACAGGTCCAGCGCGGCGCCAAGTGTACGCGGCAATTCCTCATCCTCGTCCACATAGGCATTCGTCCGGCATTCCTCGCGCGGACCTATGCCCTCCTTGAGCCCGAGATAGCCGCAGGCCAGCGAGGCCGCGATGCCCAGATAGGGGTTGCAATCCATCCCCGCCAGCCGGTTCTCGACCCGGCGCGAGGACGGTGATGAGATCGGCACGCGCAGACCCGTGGTGCGGTTGTCATAACCCCATTCCAGATTGATCGGCGCCGCGAAATCGGGAACATAGCGGCGGTAACTGTTCACATAGGGCGAAATCAGCGCCACCGCTAATGGCAGATGCCGCTGCAACCCGCCGATGAAATGCAGGAAGGCTTCTGTGCTCTCACCAGTCTCGGTCGAGAACAGATTGCGCCCGGTTGCGGTATCGAGCACGGAATGGTGGATGTGCATGGCCGAGCCTGGTTCGCCCTCGATGGGCTTGGCCATGAAGGTGGCGAACATGTCATGGCGCAGCGCCGCCTCGCGGATCATGCGCTTGAAATAGAACACCTGATCCGCGAGGTTCAGGGCATCGCCATGCACGAGGTTGATCTCGACCTGCCCAGCGCCGCCCTCCTGCATCATGCCATCAATCTCGAGCCCCATGGCCTCGGCGAAATCATAGATATCGTCGATCACCTTGCCATATTCGTCGACCGCTGAAATGGAATACGCCTGTCGCGCCGCAGCCGGGCGTCCGGTCCGGCCGATCGGTGGGATGATCGGCATGTTGGGGTCGGTGTTGCGTGCAACGAAGAAAAACTCCATTTCGGGGGCGACGACAGGCTGCCAACCCTCGGCACGGTAGAGCTCAAGCACCCGCTTGAGCACGTTGCGTGGTGCGGTCGGAATCGGTGCGCCGTCTGTGTCCTCAGCATCATGGATGATCTGCAGGGTCCAGTCGGCGGTCCAGGGGGCAGCCGTGGCCGTGCTGAAATCGGGGCGCATGATCATGTCGGGTTCCAGATCGGCGCCGTCGCGGAACTCGGCCCAGCCGCCGGTGATGGTCTGCAGAAAGATCGATGTGGGCAGATAGTATTTCGACATTTCATCGAACTTGAAGGCTGGCATCGCCTTGCCGCGCGCCACCCCGGCCATATCGGCGATGATGCATTCGATCTCGTCCAGCCTGCGGCCCGCGAGGAAGTCCTGCGCCGCCTGCGGTATCCGTATTCGCCAGTCGCTCATGAGACCTCCGAGCCGGCGCGCGTTCCGGCGGCTTCATGCGCGTTGAAATGCGCGGCAATGAGCGCTGCAACTGCGCCTGCATCCCCCCGCTCGCCCATTCGCGCCTCGGCCTGCGCCAGGAGGGAGGCAGGCACAAGACCACGCCCACGTGTCTCGATCAGGCCCGTAATGAAGTTGTCGTCGAATTCGGGATGCGGCTGGACGGAAAACCCGGTTTCGCCATAGCCGAGCGCAGCATAGGCGCAGAAGTCGTTGCTGGCGAGAAGCTCCGCACCCGCAGGTGGTTCTATCACCTGATCCTGATGCCATGCATTGAGGGTGAGCGTCGCATCCCCAAAATCATAGCGCTGCGCGCCAATAGCCCAGCCACCTGCGAACTTCTCGACCTTGCCGCCCAGAGCCTGCGCCATGATCTGATGGCCGAAACAGATACCCACCACAGGCAACTCAGCCGCGAGGGCGTCGCGGACAAACTGCTCGAGCGGGGGGATGAAAGGGTGGTTCTCATATACCCCATGGCGCGAGCCGGTGATCAGCCAGCCATCGGCATCATGGACCGAGGCAGGAAACTCCATCGCCTCGACATGCCATGTCACGAAATCGAACCCATGGCCCGCGAGCAAGCGCTCGAACAAGCGCGGGTAATCGCCGGTCTGCTCACGCAGTGGCTCGGGCGCCTGGCCCGTCTGCAGGATGCCTATTTTCATCACGGTTACTCTCAAGATTTGATCAAATCCTACAGGGCGGCTTGCCGAGAGGCAAGCCGCCCTGCATCGTCGAAAGCCCTGGCGCCGGTAGAGGCCCCATGCCCCGCCCATGCCAAGGGCTTGGGCAGCGCCCGCGAAGGGTCATGGGCGGGCGGGTGGGGACCCTGAGCGGGCGCTTCTTCCACGCTCTCGACACATCCGACTGCTGCCATCTTGACCTGCGTTGCCCGGCCCCGCTCACACGGCCTCCAGATACAGCGCCAGCACCTCCTGCTCCGAGAGCGCCTCAAGTCCGGCCATCTCCTGCAGCTTGGTGCGGCGCATGTTGTCAATCAGCATCGGGTCGAAAATCCGCGCCATCGCGGGGCTGGTGGTGAACAGATCGAGCGCCTCGGTCCAGCTTGCCGGGATCTGGGGCAGGTCCTGTGAATAGGCATCGCCGGTGATTGGCGCGGGCGGGTCCCGCCCATCCTCCAGACCCGAGAGCATGGCCCCGAGCACAGCCGCCATGAACAAATAAGGATTGACGTCGCCCCCGGCGACACGATGCTCAAGGCGGCGCGCCTTCGGGGCGCCGACCGGTACCCGCACCGAGGCCGTGCGGTTTTCATAGGCCCAGCCCACACCCGTCGGCGCATGGGCATGCGGCACCAGTCGCGCGTAGCTGTTGGCATGGGGCGCAAAGACCAGCGTCGAGGCCGGCATTGCACCCAGAACACCCGCAATCGCATGCCTCAGGTCGGGCGTGCCGTCCGGGCCGCCATCATCGAAAATATTGCGCCCCTGAGCATCGATCAGCGAGGCATGCAGATGCAACCCGTTACCCGACGCATCCGCATAGGGCTTGGCCATGAAGCTCGCCGCCATGCGATGCGCGCGCGCGAGCCTGCGCACGAGAATCTTGAACAGCCATGTGTCATCGGCCATGCGCAGCGGGTCGTCGCCATGTGACAGATTGATCTCGAACTGGCCCGGCCCAGCCTCTGACGTTGCAGTGTCGGCAGAAATCCCCATCGCTTCGCAGCCTGCATAGAGCGCGTCGAAAAAGGCATTGAACTCATCCAGCATGCGCATCGAGAGGGTCGCCGCGCCCAAGGCCCCGCGCCCCGAGACACGGGGGGCAGGTGGCGGGAAATCAGCGCCCGAA
>REER01000129.1 GCA_007694945.1 Paracoccaceae bacterium
CGGTCCAGCCCGCGCAGATGGTCGGGGACAAGGTTCAGCGCATCGGCCTCGGCCTCGGACAACACCCGTTCACCCCGCGCCACGGCCCCGGCAATCGCCGCCGCCTCGGCATAGGGCGCGCCATCATCACGCATCTGCGCGCGGGTATCCATCAACCGATACATCGGTATCCCGCCGCGCTTGGCCACGCCATAGTCATTGGCATCGTGCGCCCCGGTGATCTTCACCGCGCCCGAGCCAAAATTCGGATCGGGGTAGTCGTCGGTAATGATCGGGATCAGGCGCCGATGCTCCTTTGGCCCAACAGGGATTTCACAGAGTTTCCCGACAATTGGCGCGTAACGTTTATCCGATGGATGAACAGCCACCGCGCCATCCCCCAGCATGGTTTCCGGCCGCGTCGTCGCAATCGAGATATAATCCCGCGTCTCGCGCAGGATCACATTGCCGTCTTCATCTTGCTCCAAATACTCATAAGTCTCACCACCAGCGAGCGGGTACTTGAAGTGCCACATATGACCGTCGGTCTCGATATTCTCGACCTCGAGATCCGAAATCGCGGTCTCGAAATGCGGGTCCCAGTTGACCAGACGCTTGCCGCGATAAATCAGGCCCTTGTTGTACATATCGACAAAGACCTTGATCACTGCGTCGTGGAAATTGCCCTCCTCGCCCTCGGGCGCACCGGGCGCGCCGGACATGGTGAAAGCATTGCGCGACCAGTCCAGCGAACAGCCCAGGCGTTTCAACTGCTCGATAATCGTGCCGCCGGATTTCTGTTTCTGCTCCCAGACCAACCCGATGAAGTCTTCGCGCGAAAAATCCGTTCGTTTCTTGCCCTCGGCGGCCAATTCGCGCTCGACCACCATCTGGGTCGCAATCCCTGCATGGTCCTGCCCCGGCTGCCAGAGCACGTCATAGCCCTGCATCCGTTTCCAGCGCACCAGAATGTCCTGCAGCGTGTTGTTGAAGGCGTGCCCGATATGCAGGTTGCCGGTAACATTGGGCGGCGGGATCATGATGCAGAAAGGCTCATCACGGCGCTTGTTCGCGCCGGCGCGGAATGCCCCCGCCTGCTCCCAGAGCGTTGAGAGCCGCGCTTCGGCGTCTTTCGCGTCAAAAACCTTGTCCATTCCCATCTTCTGCCCCTTTTCGGCCCTCGCGCGCACGTATGTATCCTTGCCAAGGCGCAAGGGAAAGCCCCTGTGAGGCCAGAGAGATGGAACGCAAACAAGTATCATGGTTGCGGGTGGCAAAGCGCGTCGGGCTGTTCTGGGCGCTGTTCGCGCTTGTCATCGGGCTGATCTTCACCACGGTGGGCGGCGGCATGGCCTGGAAGGCCATGACGCTCGCGCGCGACGGGGTAGCGGTCACGGGCGAAGTGCTGGAAACCCAGATCCGCATCAGCCATGCCTCGGACGGGGCAACGCGGCGCAGCTACCATGTCACCTATCGCTTCATTCCCGAAGGCGAGGGGCACCCCGCTGATCCGCGTCGACGATGTTTCGCAACGTCTCTACTGGACGCTAAAGACAGGCGGGTCAGTCGAGGTCACCCATGCGCGGTATAACCCCGATATCGCCACGATCGACCTACGCAACGAGCGGATGGGCGGGGCCATTTTCACTTCGGTCGGCGCGCTAATCGTGCTGGTTGGCCTCGGGCTTGGTGGCTGGATGGTCGGGCGCAAGCTCTCTGTGTTGCGCGCCCTGCGCGAGGGCGAAATACGCGAGGCGCGGGTGACAGGCATACGCGAGACGAATGTGCGCAAGAACAAGGTCCGGCAATATGTGCTCGATTGGGTCGATGCGAGTGGCACGCCGGGCAGCTCGATGATGGACAGGTTCGACCGCCTGGCCGACCATTCCGACGGTAGCGTGATCACGGTCTATATCGACCCGAAAACGGGGCGCGGCTGGTGGGAGGCGCAGATCTGAGCCTCAGCCGCGGCGGATCGTGTCGCCGATCTCGACCCGTGGGCTGAGCTCGATCCGCTTGCCGCCGATCACCCCGTCATCCGAAATGCCCGCCACGACCTCGGCGGCCTTGACCCCGATCTCGCGGCGGCAGGCATCCGTGGTGGCCAGCCGCATCCGCAACCCCTCGAGCAGTTCCAGCCCGTTGAACCCGGCCAGCCCGATGGAGCCGGGCACATCCAGCCCCTGATCGAGGCAGTAGAGCAGCCCCCCTGCCCCGATCATGTCATTGGAATAATAAAGAAAATCTAGGTCTGGCGCGCGTTTAAGGATGGCTTCGGTCATCTCACGCCCCTTGGCCAGCGATGAGCCGCCCGCATAATGCTCGGTCGCGGCAAGCTCCAACCCGGCCTCTTGCAGCACATGGGAAAACCCCTCCATCCGTTTGCGCGCGCGGTGGTCATCGGGCATTTTCGTGCCCAGAAACCCGATCCTGCGATACCCCGCCGCAAGGATCGTCTCGGCCATCTGGCGGCCTGCGCGCCGATGCGAGATGCCGACCATCGAATCAATGGGGTCGCCATCGATATCCATGATCTCGACAATCGGAATGCCCGAATTGGCGAGCATGGCCTGCGCGGCCTCGGTATGCTCGAGCCCCGCCACAATCATCCCCGAGGGCCGCCAGGAGAGCATCTCGTAGATTACATTCTCCTCGCGCTCGGCCTTGTAATCGGTGGCGCCGAAAACCGGCTGCAGGCCCGATTCCTCAAGCGCGTCAGAAATCCCGGCCAGCACTTCGGGAAAGACCATATTGGCCAGCGACGGGATCACCACGCCAACCAGATTGACGCGCTGGCTGGCCAGCGCGCCTGCGATCTTGTTGGGCACATAGCCGAGTTGCTTCGCTGCTGCGA
The DNA here is from genome assembly GCA_007694945.1 of Paracoccaceae bacterium. Taxonomy (GTDB): domain Bacteria; phylum Pseudomonadota; class Alphaproteobacteria; order Rhodobacterales; family Rhodobacteraceae; genus Roseinatronobacter. The sequence continues at coordinate 2,834 of REER01000129.1, forward strand.
GCACCTTCTCGCGCGTGGCGGGCGAGACGTCGGCGCGGTTGCGCAACACGCGGCTCACGGTCATCTCGCTGACGCCGCTGGCCTCGGAAACATCACGCAGAGTGAGGGGGCGGTGCGCGTCTGGGGGCAGATATGGGGGCAAGGCCGGTGCTTCCTGTATACCGTCGAACACGGCCATGTTAGCGCTGCATTTGCCAGGCGCCAAGTGTTATCGCGCAGACGCGGGGGTGGTGACAGCCCCGACAAAACCCTGTATGCGCGGCGCTGGCGGCCCCGTGGCTCAACTGGATAGAGCAGCCCCCTCCTAAGGGGCAGGTTGCAGGTTCGAATCCTGCCGGGGTCACCAGCGCAAGCGCGCTTATCCGGCCGACGCCCCCATGACATGCGCGAGATCCGCATCCGACAGCACGACGTGGCGCGCGCGGCCCACAATCAGCGGATCAGGCTTGCGCGCGATTTCGGGGTCCTTGTCCGGATAATCCAGCGACGAGAGGAAATGCTTCATGCATTCCAGCCGCGCGCGTTTCTTGTCCTTGGATTTGATGACGGTCCAGGGCGCATCGGCGGTGTCGGTATAGAAGAACATCGCTTCCTTCGCCTGCGTGTATTCATCCCATTTGCTCAAGGAGGCCTTGTCAATGGGCGAGAGTTTCCAGCGCTTGAGCGGGTCGGTCTCGCGCGAGGCGAAGCGGCGGCGCTGTTCCTCGGGCGTGACCGAGAACCAGAATTTGTAGAGCCGGATCCCCGAACGCACCAGCATCCGTTCGAACTCAGGGGCCTGGCGCATGAATTCAAGGTAATCGGTCGGCTTGCAGAACCCCATCACCCGCTCGACTCCGGCGCGGTTGTACCAACTCCGGTCATAGAACACCATTTCGCCCGAGGTCGGCAGGTGTTCGACATAACGCTGGAAATACCACTGCCCGAGTTCCTTTTCGGAGGGCTTGTTGAGCGCTACTACGCGGGCGAAACGCGGGTTTAAGTGCTCGTTGAACCGCTTGATGGTGCCGCCCTTGCCTGCGGCATCGCGCCCCTCGAACAGAAAGACAAAGCGTTCACCCGTCTCGATGGCCCATTTCTGCACCTTGAGAAGCTCGGCCTGGAGCAGGGCCTTCTCCTCCTCATAGGGCTTGCGCGCCATCTTGTAGCGGTAGGGATAGCGGTCCGATTCAAAAAACTGGCGGATCTCCTCGTGGGTCAATTGCTCAGGGTCAGGTCGCCAGCGATGGTTCTTCGGTGCTGTTCTCAGCTTTACTCCCGTGCTCTCCTCGGCAGGCGCCTCGGCCTCCACTGTCACATCCGCGCCGGTGACCTGCGGCTCGGATGCCGGGCCAGCGGCCTTGGCAGCAGGGGCGCTTGAGAGTTGGGTGACAGTGGCATCGTTCATGAGAGGGCTCCTGAAAAGCTTCGGACAATCGGTTTCGTGGGTATTGGCCGTGGAAAAACCTGTCTTTGACACTGATCAAAAGCCGGTGGCAAAGGTCCGGAATCTGCGCCAAAGTTGCGTATTTGCAACAGATGCCTGTCTAGAGAGTCGGGCGTTGCGCGAGCACCACGCCGAGCGCCATGAAACCGATCCCGGCAAGGCGGGTCAGGTCGAGCGGTCGGATACGCGCGCCGAAAAGGCCGAAATGGTCGATCACCGAGATCGCGATGATCTGGCCAAGCAGCACGAACATCACGGCATTGCCCACCCCGAAGCGCGGCGCAACCCATGAGATCGAGAGCAGGTAAAACGCGATCAAGAGGCCCGCGAGGAACAGATGCCGGGGCTGCAACGGAAGCTGGGTAAGCGCGCGCGCCTCACCCATGACCGCCGCGACCAGAAGCGCGGCGACACAGGCAATCAGGAACATGGCAGCCCCTGCCACAGCGGGCGAGGCAATGCGGCCGCCAAGCTGGGCATTGAGAGCGGCCAGCACCGGCACGCCGACCCCAGCAGCCAGCATGATGAGCGCGTATTTCAGGGTTTCCGGCGTCATGGTTCGATCTCCTCCGCGAGACCCTGCCTCGCTTTGCGCGGCTTGACCAGCACGATCTGGCCTTGCACCCACGCTCCAGCCAACCGATAGTGCCGGGTATGTCAATCACACTGCTTTCCCTCGGTCACGGCTACAGCGCGCAGGGGCTGGAAGCGCGGCTTTTGCCGCGCGGCGCGCGCATCATCGGCACTACGCGCAGCACCGAGAAGGCCCGCGCGATGGGGGCGCGCGGAGTGGAGGCGCTGATCTGGCCGGGCAATCCGCTGCCTTTGTCGGAAGCCACCCACCTGCTGAGCTCGATTGCCCCTTCAGGCGATGATCCGGTGCTCGCCGCCCATGACGAGGCCATCGCGCAGGCGCGGCACCTCGACTGGGTGGGCTATCTCTCAACCACCGGGGTCTATGGCGACCGGCAGGGCGGCTGGGTCGATGAAGAGGACACGACCGATACGCGTTCGGATCGCGGTCGCGCCCGCGTGCGGGCCGAGGCCGCGTGGCAGGAGGTCTGCGACCGCGCCGGAGTGCGGCTGCATATCTTCCGGCTGGCCGGTATATATGGCACCGGGCGCGGCCCCTTCGCGAAGCTCCGCGCTGGACGGGCCGAGCGTGTGGTCAAGCCCGGTCAGGTTTTCTCCCGAATCCATCAGGAGGATATCGCGCAGGCGCTCGATCTGGCGATGCAGTCGGATATCGGCAGCCGCATCTTCAACCTTTGCGATGACGCTCCTGCCCCGCCGCAGGATGTGCTGGCCCATGCCGCCGAATTGCTGGGCCTACCTGTCCCGCCCGAAGCGCCGTTCGAGAGTGCCGATCTCTCGCCCATGGCGCGCAGTTTCTATGCCGACAGCAAGCGCGTACGCAATGACCGGATCAAGCGCGAGTTGGGGCTGAAACTGCGCTACCCGGATTATCAGAGCGGGCTTGCGGCGATCCTTGCCGCAGAGGGGTAATTGCCAAGCGCGCGCGGGCGCGCTACCTCGCGCGCCATGCCACGCTATGCGTTGAAAATCGAATATGACGGGCGGCCCTTCTGTGGCTGGCAGGCACAGGCGGGCCTGCCATCGGTGCAGGACGCGATCGAGGCCGCGCTGGCGCGGCTGGAGCCTGGCCTGCCCCGCATCGCTGCAGCCGGGCGCACCGATACCGGCGTGCATGCGAAAGGTCAGGTCGCGCATTGCGTCATGGTGCGCGACTGGGACCCGTTCCGGCTGAGCGAGGCGCTCAACCACCATCTGCGCCCTGCGCCGGTGGCGATCCTGGCCTGTGCGCGGGTGGGTGACGACTTCCACGCCCGCTTCTCGGCACAGGAGCGGCGCTATCTCTTCCGCCTGCTGAACCGCCGCGCCCCGCCCGCACTGGAGGCAGGCCGCGTCTGGCATATCCGCCACCCTCTGGAACTTGCGCCGATGCAGGAGGCCGCGGGGCATCTGGTCGGGCGGCATGATTTCACCACCTTCCGCGCCAGCCAGTGCCAGGCGGCCTCACCGGTCAAGACGCTGAACGCGCTGGAGATAGAGGCGCTGGCGCTGCCCGAGGGGCAGGAAATCCGCTTTCACCTGCGCGCGCGGTCATTCCTGCACAATCAGGTGCGCAGCCTGGTCGGCACGCTGGAGCGGGTCGGCGCTGGCGCATGGGCTCCTGAAGATGTGAAAGCCGCGCTCGAAGCCCGCAATCGCGCCGCCTGCGGTCCGGTCAGCCCGCCCGATGGGCTCTATCTGACCAAGGTGGGCTATCCGAGCGACCCGTTCGGCGTATAAACTTCGGTTTTGTTGAGTATTTTTGGCAAGATGAAACAGCGATCAGTCCACTTCCTCGACCACATAGAGATCGCGGTCTGAAGCGCCTTTGGCAAAGCTCAGCGCCTCTTGATATGCGGGGGAGTTGTAGCAAGCGACAGCATCTTCGACAGAGGGAAAACGCGCGACGACATTGCGCGGGCGCGCGCGCCCCTCCAGCACGACAGTGCGGCCCCCGCGCGCGAGAAACACGCCACCATGCGCGGCAATGGCAGGGCCCGCGCGCTTGGCGTATTCGCCATAGGCGTCAGCATCCGTAACCTCGACCGAGGCGATCCAGAGCGCGCTCATGCCTCCACTCCTTCGATCATGCGGGCGACGGCCTCGAGCGCAGTATCAGCTTGCGCGATATCCGCGCCACCGCCCTGCGCCATGTCTGGCCGTCCGCCGCCACCCTTGCCGCCAAGCTCGGCCACAGCAGCGCGGACCAGGTCGACCGCCGAGAAGCGGTTGGTCAGGTCGACGGTCACACCCGCCGCGACCGCCGGTTTCGCACCCGTATCGGCGATGAGCAGCACAACACCCGAGCCGAGTTGCTCTTTCATCGCGTCGATCAGCGCGGGCAGGTCCTTGCCGCTGACGCCATCCATCACGCGGGCGATGAATTTCACGCCCGCAATCTCGCGCGGGGCATCCTCCGGCGCACTGCCGCCCATGGCAAGCTGGCGCTTGAGTTGCGCCACCTCATTGGCAAGCGCCCGCCGCTCTTCCAGCAGCGCCTTCACGCGCTCGGGCACATCCTGGACCGGCGATTTGAGCAGCGATGCGACCGAACCCAGCCGCGCCTCCTGCCCGCGCAGGAAATCGAGCGCGGCCTGCCCGGTCAACGCCTCAACCCGGCGCACACCCGCCGAAGACGCCGAATCGCTCAGGATGACGCAGGCCCCAATGTCGCCCGTGCGCGCGACATGGGTGCCACCGCATAATTCCAGCGAATAGCTATCGCCCTCCACGCCCTTGCCGGAACCGGGCTGGTGGCCCATCGCCACCACGCGCACCTCATCGCCGTATTTCTCGCCGAAGAGCGCCTGCGCGCCCATGGCGCGGGCCTCGTCCGGGGTCATCAGCCTTGTCTCTACGGGCGAGTTCTGGCGGATGTAGAGGTTCACCTCAGCCTCGACCTGCGCAAGTTCGTCAGCGCTGAGGCCCGCGCCATGGCTGAAATCGAAGCGCAGCCGGTCGGGCGCATTCAGCGAGCCCTTTTGCGCGACATGCTCGCCAAGCGCGCGGCGCAGGGCCTCGTGCAGCAGATGCGTGGCCGAGTGATTGGCCCGGATCGCGGTACGGCGGCGGTGACTCACCTCCAGCTTGACCGGCTGGCCGCGGCTGATCTCGCCCTCGGTGACCTTGGTGAAATGGATGATCACCCCGGCCGCGCGGCGCGTGTCGGTGACTTCGGCCACGCCTGTGGTCGAGCGGATGAAGCCGGTATCACCGACCTGCCCACCGGATTCGGCATAGAATGGTGTCTGGTTGGTGACGATCTGCACCTCGCCCCGCGCTGTCTCGACCTCTTTGCCATCGGAGACCAGCGCAAGAACCTGCCCTTCGGCGATTTCCATGTCATAACCCAGAAACTCGCTTGCCCCGAGGCGATCGGCGAGGTCGAACCAGAGTGTTGCATCCGTCGCCTCGCCCGAGCCGGCCCAGCTTGCCCGTGCGCGCGCCTTCTGTTCGGCCATCGCGGCCTCGAAGCCTACGACATCGACCGCACGTCCGCGCTCGCGCAGCGCGTCCTGCGTGAGGTCGAGCGGGAAGCCATAAGTGTCGTAGAGCCGGAACGCTGCCTCGCCCGGCAGGGTCGCGCCATCGGGCAGCTTGTCAAGCTCGGCATCGAGCAGTTTCAGGCCGCGGTCCAGTGTCTGGCGGAAGCGGGTTTCTTCGGCGCGCAGGGTCTCGGTGATCAGCGCCTGCGCCTCGCGCAGCTCATGGTAATGGCCGCCCATTTGCGTGACCAGCGCGGGCACGAGACGGTGCATCAGCGGGTCAGCCGCTCCCAGCATATGCGCGTGGCGCATGGCGCGGCGCATGATCCGGCGCAGCACATAGCCGCGCCCGTCATTCGAGGGTAAAACCCCATCCGCGATCAGGAAGGAGGTCGCGCGCAGGTGGTCGGCGATGACGCGGTGATGGGTCTTGCCCGGGCCGTCGGGGTCGCTGGTGGTGGCATTGGCGCTGGCTTCGATCAGTGCGCGCATGAGGTCGGTGTCGTAATTGTCATGCTTGCCCTGCAACAGTGCGCCGATACGCTCGAGCCCCATGCCGGTGTCGATCGACTGATTGGGCAGATCGGTCATGGACCCATCTTCATGCTGTTCGTTCTGCATGAAGACCAAGTTCCAGATCTCGATGAAGCGGTCACCATCTTCCTCGGGACTGCCCGGAGGGCCGCCCCAGATACTGGGGCCGTGATCGAAGAAAATCTCGGTGCAGGGGCCGCAGGGGCCAGTCGGGCCCATGCGCCAGAAATTGTCATC
>REER01000034.1 GCA_007694945.1 Paracoccaceae bacterium
AGCAGACCATCATCCCGCCGATGGCGGGTTATTACGAGGTCTGGGCACGCGCGACAGACAATCAGGGCAACAGCCAACCCATGGTGGTTCCTGGCTGGAACCCGCGCGGCTATCTGAACAACTCCTGCCACCGCATCCATTTCACGGCTGTGTAAGGAACCGAAGAAAAAATGAAGAAAATTGCTTCAATCTGCGGGGCGGCTTTTGCCGCCCTGCTGCTGGCAGCGCCCATGCAGGCAGATGCGGAAGAGCGCATCACCAGGCTTGCCGATGTTCCAGAGGATTTCGAGTTTCACCCTCTGCCCCCGGGCGAGGGTGTCGACGAGGTCTATTACGGCTGCATCGCCTGCCATTCGCTGCGCACGGTCACCAATGGTGGCTATTCACGGCGGGTGTGGGACGAGCTTCTGGACTGGATGGTCGAAGATCAGGGCATGATGGAGCCCGAGCCGGATATCCGGGAGATCATGCTGGACTATCTTGCTACTTATATCGGTGAAGACTGGGAAGGCTGAGCCAGTCCAAGCACCGGGAAACCAAGACGTTGCCTATCCGGCGGGCTACCTGTTTTGGTAACGCGCCGGGTAGGTCGTTTCTGTCGGTGGTGAGGCCTCTTGCGTCCAGAGAGGCGCGCATCAGCCGCATGATCGACAGCCTTTGCGACCCGCCTCTGCGAAACGGATGCTCCCCATTTTGACGACAGCTTGAGCCGCGCAAGCTCCGCGCGAACCGATTGTCTTGACAAATCAGCGAGCAATGCTAAGCGCAAAGTGTTGGGTGCCTTTCGAGGTGAAAAGGGAAACCGGTCAAAGCCGGTGCTGCCCCCGCAACTGTAATCGGCGAGTCCGATCTAAAAACGCCACTGGGTGAAACCGGGAAGGCCAGATCGGACAAAGACCCGAGAGCCAGGAGACCTGCCCAACCGATCACCCAGTCCGGCGCGGAGGGCGCATGGGCTACGGAACTTCCGTCGCGGTGACATCCAGTCGTCCTGTTGCAACCTCGCAGCGGGGCATCCATGTCATGGCGCGCACGCGCGCCGCCCAGCGGACGGAGGGCTCATGCGCTATACTCTTCCCGTTGCCGTTTTCACGGCAGCATTCCCGATTTCAGTTCAGGCACAAGGTGTCGAGGATTTCTTCCTCGGTCGACTTATCCTTGCCGCAGGTCTGTCGCCCGCGCCAGAGGCTGCGGTGCCACGCGCAGTCACCGTCGTGACCGGAGAGGACATACGCACGCGCGGAATTGATCAGGTCGCAGAGGCGCTGCGCTTCGTGCCCGGTGTCGCCATAAGTCGCGATAGCGGGCCAGGAGGAATGACGCAGCTGCGTCTGCGCGGCACCGAGTCGCGCCACACCCAGATCATCATTGATGGTGTGCGGGTAGAGGCTGCGCAAGACGGCTACGCCGATCTTGGCGGCTTGCAGACTGCCGATATTGAACAGATTGAAGTCATTCGCGGCCCGCAATCGGCCTTCTTCGGTTCCAACTCCATCGGCGGGGTGGTATCAATTACAACCCGGCGCGCGGATGAGCCGGGCGTCTCAGGCCAGACCGCTCTGGAGGCGGGCAGTGATGGCTCCGTCGGCTTGAACTTTCAAGTCGGGGTTCGTGATGAGCGCGGGGGGCTGACACTGTCAGGCATTGCGCGCAACCAGGGCGGCTGGGATATCTCGGATACGCCCGGCGGAGAGCGTGACGGACTACGCAATCGCACTCTGTCGCTGTCTGGGGACTGGCAGGTGACCGAGAACTGGCGCGCTGGCTTCCTGCTGCGCGCGCGCAACCAGAACTACGATTTTGACCAATTCGTGTTCGGTGCCCCCACAGTAGACGAGATCATCGCCGACGCTCCGTTTACTGGTCGCGTGCAAGAGCGGATTGGGAGTGTCTTTGCAGAGGGTGATCTTGTCGATGGGCGCTTGCAACTGAGTCTGCGTGCCAGCCGTTTCACTTTCGACCGTCAGACATTTGACGCCTTCCCCAGTGACACCAGCACCGACCGCAACGAATTCGCCATCCGCGGCGTCTGGGCGCTGGACGGGGCGACTGTCAGCCGCTCACGGCATACTCTGGGCTTCGGTGTTGACCGGATCTCGGAAGGCTTTGTCAATAATGACGCTGATTTGGTGTTCGACCCTGCCCAACTGGAGCGCCAATCGCGCCGGGTAACCGGTGCGGCGCTGGAATACCGCGGCAATCTGGCCGAGGGCCTTGATGTGCAAGCCGGTGTCCGGCGCGATGTAAACAACGCCTTTCGTGATGCGACAACCTGGTCAGTTGGGCTGAGCTATGCCATTCCCGAGACGGGCACGCGGCTGCGCTTTTCGGGTGGAACGGCGGTGCAGAACCCGACATTGTTTGCTCAATTTGGTTTCGCCAACAATTTCGAAGGCAACCCGAATCTGCTGCCCGAGCGCAGCCGTGGCTGGGATATCGGCGTGGATCAGCAGATATTGGGCGGTCAGGGCACAGTATCGCTCACGCTTTTTGACAACCGCATCTCCGACCTGATCAGCTCTGCGGCCACTGAGACGGGGACAACACCAGTCAACATCGAAGGTACGAGTCGGCATCGCGGAGCCGAGTTGGCTCTGGATGCACAGGCGACCGAAACACTACGGCTTCGCGCTGCATATACGTATACTGACGCGCGCAATCCTGACGGTGAGAGGCTCCTGCGCCGCCCGCGGCATGAGGGCACCCTTGGGGTGGATTGGCAAGCGACCGAGGCAACCAACCTGAGCCTCGATATGCGGCGCGTCGTCAATAACCTCGACAACGAGTTCTCGACCTTCGTCGGCGTGCCAGTGCGCCTGCCCGACTACACCGTTTTCAATCTGTCGGCCAATCACCGGATCAATGACCGGCTGACGCTGACAGCTCGGGTCGCTAATCTGACGAACCGCCGCTACCAGGAGGTTCTGGGCTATGCCGCAAAACCGCGCACAGTTTATGTCGGGCTTTCGACGCGCTTTTGACAGGCTCGGGCTGGCCAGCATCCTGCTGGCCATGTCCCTGCACGCGGCCGCGGCAGACATGCCGCAGCGCGTCGTGTCGATGAACATCTGTACCGATCAGCTTGCACTGATGCTGGCCGCGCCTGGGCAACTGGTCTCGGTCAGCTTTCTGGCACATGACCCCGCCTATTCACCGCTGGTCGAGGCAGCACGCAATTTGCCCGCCAATCGCGGCACGGCCGAAGATGTCGTGTTGCTGCAACCTGATCTGGTGCTGGCCGGGCGGTTCACAACCTCGGCCACAGTCGAGATGCTGAACCGGCTCAACATTCCCGTCATCCGTTTTGCTCCCGAAAACAGCCTCGACGATGTCGAACGCGCCCTCGAAACGATGGGCGCGACCCTGCGGCGCGAGGATGAAGCGGCTGCGATTATTGACCAATTCCGCGCAGATCGCGCCGCACTGGAAGAGCGGGTTGCACCCTTCGCCCGCGATAGTGCCGCGCTGTTTTTCGCACGTGGCTTCACAAGCGGGCGCCAGTCACTGGCCAGCGACATTCTCGCTGCAGCGGGGCTGAACAATCTGGCCACAGACCTCGGCTACGAGTTTGGCGGTCAGCTTGCGTTGGAGACGCTAGTGCTGAACAACCCGGAACGACTCATTCTCGGACGGCGCAGCACCGCCGGATGGTCCGAGGCCAAGGCGTTGCTGGACCATCCCGCCCTGCGCTCGATCCCCGCCTATGCGCGCGGGGTCAGCTTTTCCGATGCAGACTGGGTCTGCGGCACGCCCCATGTGCTGAAGGCCGTGTTGCGTCTGATCGAGGCGCGCGAGGTTGGGCATTGAGCGCGCGGCTGGCATATGTGCTGATCGGCCTGGTCAGCGCCCTGATGCTGGCCTCGCTACTCATTGGCCCGGCTAATGTGCCGCCGGTGCAGTCACTTCGCGCCCTTTTTCTCGCCGATGATCCGCTGATGGCGCTTGTCATGCGTGAGTTGCGCCTGCCGCGCAGCTTGCTTGCGGCGCTGATCGGGGCCGGGCTGGGGCTGTCGGGCGCTGTCATGCAAGGCTATCTGCGCAACCCGCTGGCCGAACCGGGGCTGCTGGGGGTCTCGGGTGCGGCAGCGCTTGGCGCGGTCATCACGCTACAGACCGGGCTCGCCAGCACCTTTGCACTGGCGTTGCCCATGGCCGCGCTCTTGGGCGCTGGGCTGGCGGTAGGCCTTCTCGCACTGCTCGCCGGGCCGCGCGGCGGGTCGTTGACGCTGATCCTTGCGGGCATCGGTGTCTCGGCGTTTGCTGGTGCCGGGGTGACGCTGGTGCTGAACCTCTCGCCAGACCCCTTTGCAGCCAATGAAGCGCTGTTCTGGTTGATGGGCTCGCTGACCGACCGCTCATGGTCGCATGTCGCGCTTGCGGCACCGTTCATCCTTGGCGGCATGGCCCTGCTCGCCACACAGGCGCGTGCGCTCGACGCGCTGACGCTGGGCGAGGATGCCGCAGCGTCGCTGGGCATTGATCTGGTTCGCCTGCGACTGGTGGTCATGCTTGGGCTTGCTTCGGTTGTGGGCGCTGCAACGGCAGTTGCCGGGGCCATCGGGTTTGTCGGACTTGTCGTGCCGCATCTGCTGCGCCGCGCCGTGCGCGCGCGGCCCGCGGCGCTGCTTGTGGCCTCGGCGCTGGGCGGCGCAGCGATGGTGCTGGCGGCAGATATCGCCGTGCGGCTGATCATGCCCGAGCGCGATCTGAAACTGGGGGTGCTGATGGCGATCATCGGCGCGCCCTTCTTCCTCCATCTCATTTTTCGTCACCGGCTCACGCAAGTCTGAGGGGCTCACTATGCTTGATCTGTGCAGAATTGAGGGGCTCCGTGCTACTGGCTCTGTCAAGAGCCGTCCAACGACAATGCTGATGAGTCCCGCAACCGACAGGAGTGATGCGGATGCCGCAGCCTGAGAACATCACTGCCACTGGGTTGAGCGTCCGGCGCAACGGGCGCGATGCGTTGCGCGACGTGTCCTTCACCCTGCAACGCGGAGAATGCGTCGGACTGATCGGCCCGAACGGGGCGGGCAAGACGACGCTGTTGCGCGCAGTTTTCGGGCTGGAGCAGTGCGAGGGGCAGTCCTCACTGGCCGCCCTTCCCGCCTCAGACCGCGCCCGTTGCGCCGCCTATCTGCCTCAAGGCCGCGTGATTGCCTGGCCGGTGCCTGTGCGCGACCTCGTGGCGCTGGGGCGGCTGCCGTATGTGGAGCGAGGCTCACGGCTTCCAGCCCGAGTCGCCGATATGGTCAATGATGTGCTCGCCCAGCTCGACCTCTCAGGCTTTGCAGAACGCGATGCAACAGCGCTCTCTGGCGGAGAAACGGCGCGGGTATTACTGGCGCGGGCGCTGGTCCAGCAAACGCCCTTCATCATTGCGGACGAGCCTGCCGCTGGTCTCGACCCTGCGCATCAGATCAGTGTCATGCGCCTGTTCCACGAACGCGCCGCGCAGGGCCAAGGCGTGCTCGTCACCTGCCATGACCTGACGCTCGCGGCTCGCTTCTGCGCGCGGCTGATCGTGCTTCGCGACGGGAAACTGGTTGCCGAAGGACCCCCAGAGCAGGTGCTGACCCCACAGCTTTTGGCCGAGGTCTTTGCGATCAGCGCGCGCGTAGAGGCGACACCACAAGGTCTGAACCTATCGCAGATGGATGTCCTGGCCGATTTAGAGGGAGAGAGAGGATGAGCGGATTTCGTACGAAGTTACAGGGTTTTGCACTTCTCGCCCTGCTGCTGGCACCTGTCACGGTGCAGGCCGAGGTGCTGCATATCAGGCTGGACAAAGCCAGTACGGTGGCGGGGCAGTGCCAGCTTGTCTTCGTGCTGGAGAACGGGACGCAGGCCGAATTCGAGCAGCTTCAGGCGGAAGTTGTGCTTCTCAACCGGGAGACCCGTGTGCTGCGGCTGAGCCTGATGGATTTCCAATCACTACCCGCCAACGGGTTGCGAGTTCGAAGCTTCAACTTGCCGGACCTTGACTGTGCCGAGGTCGGGCGGGTGTTGTTCAACGCGATGGGCCCTTGCACCCCACTCGAACCGCGCGAATGTACCGAAGCCCTGCGCGTGAGCAGTGACACCGGGATCGAGGTTCTGAAATGACCGAAGCACTGGAGGCAGTCGAGGGATTTCTGGCACTCGGGGGGCCAGTGGTCGCGATCCTGCTTGCGATGTCAATGCTCGCGCTTGCACTTGTGCTGGTCAAGTTCCTGCAGTTCCAGCGCGCTGGTGTGGGCAATCATGTTGCCCTTGTTGCCGCGCTTAACCAGGCCGACCAGGGCGCGACCGAGGCCGCGCTGCGTCACGCCGAAATGTCGCGCACGCATCTGGCGCCACTTGCCATGCTCGCTCTTGGTGTCGAGGGCAGCAGCGAGGCTGCGCGCGCGCGGCTGACAGGACTGGCTGAAGAGGCACTTGCACGGTTGCAGGCGGGGTTTCGCCTGCTCGACTCCATTGCGCAAATCGCACCGCTTTTGGGTCTGTTCGGCACTGTCTTGGGCATGATCGCGGCCTTTCAGGCCTTGCAGGAGGCAGGGCAAAATGTGGACCCCGCCGAGCTGGCCGGTGGCATCTGGGTCGCGCTTCTGACGACGGCGATGGGGCTCGGCGTCGCCATGCCGACGGCGCTGGCGCTGACATGGCTGGAGTCGCGCGTCGCACGCGAGGCGCGGCTGGCCATGCAGATCATCGATGTGGCGCTTTGTCGTGGGCTGGCACAGAGCGCAGGCCGGGCCGATGGATGAGCGCCTGACGATCACACCGCGCGCAAGGCGCTTGTCGATGACCGCGCTCGTCGATGTGATCTTTCTGTTGCTGCTGTTCTTCATGCTGACCGCGACCTTTGCCCGCGAGGGCGAATTGCCGCTGGATCTAATCATGGGCGGTGCCGCCAGCATGCCCGAGGCACCCGCAGCCTTCGTGCAGCTTCGCGACCGCGGCTTGCGGCTGGATGGCACCGAGCAGACGCTCGAGGGGCTGCGCGACGCGCTTTCTGCGCGGGGCGAAGGCCAAGTCTTGCTCGCGCTTGGGGAAGGTGTCGAAGCACAGAGCTTTGCCGAAGTGTTGCAGGTATTGCGGGGCTTGCCGAGTTGGCGCCTGGCCGTTCTGTGGGCAGGACCATGAGGCGGCTCGCGTTCAGTCCCATACGCACGCGCGGCGAGCCTACGATCGCGCTGATCAACATCGTCTTTCTGATGCTGATCTTCTTCCTGATCGCGGGCAGCATCCGGCCGAGGCCGAATGCCGATGTGTCACTCGTCACTCTTGATGATATCGAGACCGACCTGCCCTCTGATGCGCTGATCCTGTTGGCCGACGGCAGCTTGCGCCATGCTGGTGTGGCCTTGTCGCGCGCAGACGCGCTCGCGCAGTTTAGCGGGCAAACGCGGGTGCGCCTGCTTCCTGACCGGGCCGCCCCTGCTGAGGCGCTTGTCACGTTGGCGCAGGAGTTGCGCGCGACGGGTGTGGGCGAGTTGGTTATCGTCACCGAACAGGGGCTGCCATGATCGGTCCACGACCAGAAAATTGTTCTGAGCGAAAAAGCACGCTGCTGCGCAACGCGACCGGCCTCAAACGCCTCGATACTCCGGGCTTGCCGGCCCTCGCCTTGGCAGCAGGGCTTTCCATTCTGTTCCATCTTGGCGCAATGGCCGCGCTGGCACCGCGCGACACAGCGCAGACAGCGGGGAGTGGTGATGAAGCCCCAGCAGCGCTGGGGACCAGCTTTGCGGATTTTGCCGAGGGCAGACTGACGCCCGAAACACCGCAAGCACTGCTGCCACAGAACCCGGCAACGGCCACCCGAGCCCCAGCCCCAGAGACCGAAACGCCCTCTGCAGCTGAGTCAGTCGCTTCGGCAAAAGCCATTGCAATACCTGCAGATCAGCCTGAACCAGCCACCAGCAGCACAGCGCCCGAGCAAAAACCTGCGCGACCATCACTTATCGCGCCGAATGCAAGCGGGGCTCTGTTGCCCGTCGCACCGGCACAAGCTTCGGAGAGCGCAGCACCGGCTTTGCAACCGCTGACCACTGGTGATTCGCGTCTTGCCGCTGCACCGCCCACGCGAGAAGCGTTGCAAGCAACCCGCCCCGAGGCGCTTGCGCCCGACACATCGCCCACCGCACGCGCACCAGAAACCAGCCGCAAACCCCGCGCCCGTCCGGACCGCACTGCGCGCGCAAGGCAACCGCAGGGCACCGCCCGGCAGACGACCGAAAGGGGCAACCCCCAGGCCACAACGCAGGGTCGATCCGCTGGCACTGCGCCGGCCCGGTCGCAGACCAGCGCACCGGGAAGTGCCGCTGCGTCGAATTATCCCGGCGAGGTGCTGCGGCGCATACACCGGGTGCCGACACCGCGAAGCCCGGGTCGAGGCAGTGTGCTGGTATCCTTCAGCGTCTCGAACAATGGCGGGCTCAACGCGGTTTCGGTGGCCCGCTCGTCAGGCAATGCATCGCTGGACAGAGCAGCGGTCAACCATATCCGCCGCGCCGCACCCTTCCCGCCCCCGCCAGCAGGCGCAAAGCGGAATTTCAGCTTCGAGTTCGTTGGGGGATAAGCGCTGGTCAGGCACCGACGCTTCAGAAGGTCAATCCGCGCGACCCGCCCGCCACACGGTGGGGGATTGCCCGGTTTCTCGGCGAAACTCTCGATTGAAATACCATTTCGTAATGAACTCTGCATCGAGCATCGCTTCGGTGGCATTGGCGTCGGCCTACAGGGCTGCAATAGAGCTCGTTTTTCGGGCGGACCGGAGAGAGCCGGCTTTCGCCTAGTCACCCGGAACTGTAATTCGTATCATTTC
>REER01000131.1 GCA_007694945.1 Paracoccaceae bacterium
TCAGCTTCACGCCTGGCATGCGTGACGGACCGGACGGCGTCCGGCACCTGTATAGTGCTTACACGCAATACGTTGACATGACGCTCTATGAGTTCGTGGACGGCGTCTGGAATATTCTGACCCTGACGCGCGGACCGCATCAGCAAGATCTTTATATCCACGTTCTGTCTTACTTTGTCAGCGGTGTGCTCGGGTTGCCCGCGCTTTTCTTCACCTTTGTTGCGTTTGTGTATGGATATTTCTTTGCTGGTTCGCTCGTAATAGCGCTGCGCGGCTGGCGATCTGTGCAGTTGCCAGTATTCACGTTGCTATTGGTCATCACCTTTCTGCTTCTCAAGAATATCGAAGGTGTGAACACCGTACGGACGTGGACAGGTCTGTGGGTCCTTGTTTATGCTTGTCTAAGATATCACGAGACCGGGCGATGGCGCTATGTCCTGTTGATGGCCTGCCCGCCTTTCATCCATATCGGTTGGGCTATCATGGTGATCCCGGCCTTCATTGTGCTGATCTTCGGGTCCCGCCCCGTGCTGTATTCAGCGCTGTTTTTCGCTTCGAGCGTGACGACCTTTTTGCCTTCAGGAGCTCTTGAGGCGCAGTTCAACCGCACTGAGGTTGGGGCGAGTATGTTGCGGAGTTATCAACGCGATGAACGTGGGGATGTTGGCGCTTCGGTGTATAGGGCCTTCACCCAAGGTACCGGCGGGGTTCGGATATGGCGCGTATTGAGAAATGCAGGTGTTCAGAAATGGGCTTTGAACGTCTTTGTCCTCACCGTTGTTGCGTCCGGCGTCTACCTCTTGAGTATGTCTGCCTTTCAGCAGAAGATATTCTCTATCGGCCTTCTGATGATCACGCTGTCGAATTCGATGTGGTTTATTTCTGCAGTGTCGAACCGATCATGGATTGCAGGTGCCGTGTTCATCGGTCTTGCCTTTATCATGTGGCGGCTGGCGCAGGGAAATCAATTGCGTGTGCCTCTGATGCGGCGTCTTTATCCTGTGGGGATCGGGTTGAGTATGGTACTTTTCGTCCCCTATCTCGCGTTTAACGCTTCGACCTTCCTTGACTTTCCCAGTGTTTTTTTACTCGGTATGCCATTCGCGGTGTGGCTGGAACCTGACATCAACATGACCATAAAGGAAGCGCTACGCTTTTTCCTATTGCCTATCATGTAGCGGTCACAAGAAATGCGCATACTCATAACCCTGACCCCGCCGCTCGATCCGTCCACGGGCGGAGTACAGATGAGCACCGTGAAGCTCTCGCGTATGCTCTCCCCGTTTGGCCATGAGATCAGCGTGTTTTCTTTTGCAAATGATGGTCATATCGACCAGCCGACCTGCGAAGTTGTTGGTGCGCCCTTTGCTGGCGGAGTGGCCGAGCCGCGCAATCTGGATGCGCTTGCGGCGCATCTCCAGCGCTTCAAGCCCGATGTGACGATCAACCAGATGCCCTATGAGCATCCGATCGGAACCGTTCTGCGCCAATACCCCGCGCCGGCTTTGGGATGTTTGCGAAACACGCTTTATTCGGTGCGCAACAATCTCGACGCCTATGCCGAGCGATCTCTGCCCGCTGCGTTTGTACCTCTCGGCAAGACAGCGCTGGGGCATCAGCTGTTGCTTGCGCGCCATAAGCGCCGACACGCGGCTGATTTGCGCCGGATCCTCGCGACATATGATCGTTTCGTGTTGTTTGCCGAACCCAATCTGGAAGAGCTGCGCTTTTTCGTGCCCGAGTTCGATCTCGGCTCCATCGTGCTGATCCCGAACAGCATTCCCGATGTGGCGCCCGAAGTGCCTGCCAAGGAAAAGCGGATCCTCTGGCTGGGGCGGGTGACGCGGACGCAGAAGCGTGCGGATATGATCCTCCCCTTGTGGGAGCGGCTCGCAGCCCGGTTGCCGGATTGGGAGTTTGACGTGGTGGGCGATGGCGATCTTGGTGACGCCCTGCGCCGCGAAGCCGCGCAGAAGGGGATCCCGCGGATCACCTTCCACGGCAAGCAGGTCTCCGAGCCTTTCTTTCGCAGGTCGGCGGTCTTCATCATGACCTCGGAATTCGAGGGCTTCCCAAACACGCTGGTTGAGGCTCAGAGCCGGGGGGCCGTGCCGGTGGTGTTTGACAGTTACCCGATGGCGTCGTGGTTGGTCTCGAACGACCAGAACGGCGCGCTGGTGAAAACCGGTGACCTCGCGGCAATGGAAGCGGCCATCATGGATCTTTGCACATCACCCGACAAACGGGAGCGCATGGCAAAGGCGGCGCTGATTTCCGCCGAGCAGTTTACCGAGGCGCGCGTAGCCGGCAAGTGGCAATCTCTGCTCGAGGAGGTGGTCTCCAGCCCGCGGGTGGCCACGCAGTGAGGCGTCGGCGTATCCTGGTGCAGCTGCCGAGTTTCGATTCTGGCGGGGCCGAGAATTATGCGCTGCGCTTGATCCGGCATGCGGCCAGCGCCGGGCATGAGTGGCATGTCACCTCGGGCAATTTGCGCAACGCCATCCTAGAAGACGCGTTCCGGGAGGCCGGCGCCGAGGTGCATCACGCCAGTCCCGGCTTTGGCCATCCGCGTCAGGTCCGGTCATTCTCCCGGTTCCTCCGGGATCATCAGTTCGACGCCATTACAACGCTGACCGGGGTGTTCGGGGGGCTCGCGCTCAGCCTTGCGCGGCGTGCCGGTGTGCCCGTCAGGTTGGGCTGGCATCGGCGCTCGACACCGGCTTATGCCCCGACGCCCGGGCGCCGGCTTCATGCCCGCGCGTCCCTGGCGCTGCTTCACTGGGGTGCAACGCGGATCCTGTCGAACAGCCGCGCCGCGCTTGACAATCATCATGGGCCCGGTTGGGTGCGATCTGCAAAATTCGGCATCATCCCGAACGGGGTCGATGCCACCCGCTTCCGCCCCCGGCCCGAGCTGAAGGCGCAGCAGCGCGCCCAGCTGGGCATTCCGGAAGATGCCCAGGTGATCGGTCATGTCGGCCGGCTTGATCCGGCCAAGGACCACGACACGTTGCTTGCGGTGGCGGCGCAGCTGCGTCGCACGCATCCAAAGGTGCGGGTGCTGCTGGCAGGATCCGGCACCGACAGCCCGGAGTTCCTCGCGCGGCTGGACAAGGCCGGGCTCCGCGACGTGGCGCTACCACTGGGCATCCGGGCGGATGTCGATCACCTCTATCACGCCATGGATGTGTTTCTCTTCCCATCGGTGACCGAAGGCCAGCCCAACGCCCTGATCGAGGCAATGCTGTGCGGCGTGCCGATCGCAGCGTCGGACATCCCCGGCATCCGTGAGGCGCTGCCCTCAGTGCTGGCGCAGACCCTGTTCCCGCCGCGAGATGTGGCGGCGGCGCGCAAACGGGTCGAAGCAGCGCTGTCAGACCCGACATCGGCAACTGCATCAATCGACTGGGTGCGCCAGCGCTATGACATGTCGCGCAATCTGGACTTGGCGCTGCACACGTTCGAGCCCACACATGCTGAGGCCGCCTGTGCGTAAGGTGCTCTTCGTTCACAACGGGCCGCTCTATCGTTCTGATGATGGCGGAATCTTCGGCACGCATTACAGCGAGGCGATCAAGCAGCGCTATCTGCAACTGGGGGATCATGTCACATTCCTGATGCGCGAGGCCCGGCTCACGGGTGAAACCTCCCGCTACTCGCGCATCTCCGACGACAGGTTTTCCTTCGTCCCGGTGCCGAACCTGATGTCTCCCGTTGGGCGGGTGCTGAACCACCGCACTGCAATGCGGATCATCGATCGCGAAGTGCGCGCGGCGGATCTGCTGGTCGCGCGCATTCCCAGCCTGACGTCGCGGCTCGCCGTGGCGCGCGCGAGAGCGCTTCGCAAGCCCGTCCTCACCGAATGCGTGGCCTGCAACTGGGATGCACTCTGGAACCATCACTGGAAGGCGAAGCTTTCCGCGCCCTGGTACTACCTTGCGCAGAAAGCGGTGATGCGCGAGAGCACTCATTCCATCTATGTCACTGAGGATTTCCTTCAGGGGCGCTACCCGACCAAAGGCCACAGTGCAGCAATATCGGACGTGGATATTCCTGCGCCTGACGCCGCGGTGCTCGATAACCGGCTCAAGCACATCGTGACCCAAGGCGAGAAGCTTCGCCCCCTGCGGCTGGTGACTGTTGCGGATGTTGGTGTACGCTACAAGGGTCAGGCCGATGTCATTTCCGTGCTCCGGTCCTTGTTGGAGCGTGGGGTGGATGCGGAATACCACCTTGTGGGGGGCGGCGATCAGACGCGCCTGCGCACGCTTGCGAAGGTATTGGGTGTCGAGGAACGGGTTGTCTTCCACGGTGCGCTCGAACATGCGCGGGTCTTTGGACTTCTTGACGATATGGATGTTTATGTCCAGCCAAGCCGGCAGGAGGGCCTGCCCCGTGCGATGATCGAGGCCATGAGCCGCGGCTTGCCCTGTGCAGGAGCGCGGACTGGCGGCATCCCCGAGTTGATTCCGTCGGAGAGAATCTTCTCCCCGGGTGAGCTCGGTCGGATCACCGAAATTCTTGCAGCGCTCGCCGACAAGGGCATGCAGGCAGAGGAGGCGAGGCGGAATTTCGAGCGCGCGACTGCGTATTCCAGAGATCACCTGAACGCCAGGCGCGCTTCCTTTTATGAAAAATTCCTTCAGGAACACTTCTCCTGATCGAGCAAACGAGTCCACGCCCTCAATTAATGGCCAACATACTTTATATCGCAACGAGCGACATTCATCTGCGGACATTCCATGTTCCCTATCTGGAATGGCTAGTGCATAAAGGGCATACAGTGGATCTCGCCTTCGAGGACCGGGGCGGCATCAGCTTCGACATGGCGCGCGAGGTATACCGGATAGGCTTTCCACGTAGCCTGAATCCAGCGCGCCTACGACGCGCCTACGCAGATCTGAAGCGCGTTATTGATCATGGGGATTACGATCTACTCCATTGCCACACGCCCATCCCCAGTGCGCTGGCACGTCTCGCCGCCCGGAATTGGCGTCGGCGAGATGGAAAGCTTTTATACACGTCGCATGGGTTCCATTTCTACGAGAGAGGTCCGTTCAGGAATTGGTTGGCATTCTATCCAGCCGAACTTCTTTTGAGCCATCTTACAGACTGCATCGTAACGATCAACGCGGAGGATCTGGCCTACACTAAGAACCCACTCTGGGGTGCGCCGTCGCAACGGATTCCGGGAATTGGAATCCAGCCGCGGGGCTTCGCACCGGCTAGTACAGGGGAGCGTCTTGCGTTGCGCCAGGAACTAGGATTTGATGCGGATGATTTCATTCTGCTCTATATTGCGGAATTCATACCGCGCAAAAACCATCGTTTCATCATCGACGTCGTGCAAGAACTCCGCGCGGCAGTCCCTGACCTCAAGGTCGTTTTTCTGGGTCGGGGCGCACTCATGCAGGAGTGCGAAGCAATCGCCAACTCCCTTGGTGTGCAGGACACGGTTCTCTTCAAGGGCTTCCGGGATGATGTGGCAAAATTTGCGCGCATCGCTGATGTCGGGATTTCGGCAAGTAGGCACGAAGGGCTGGGGATAGCGCTGTTGGAGCAAATGATGTGCGCCGTGCCGATCGTTGCGAGCGAGGACCGAGGGCATCGCGAGTTCGTAGAGAACGGCGAGACCGGGTTTCTGTTCAAGCAGAATGACAGGCAGGAATTCGCGGATCATGTCATGAGATTATTCCGGGATGCGTCCTTGCGCGAGGCGATGGGACGTAAAGCTTATGCAAAGGCGCAGGAATTCACTTTGTCAAACTCCATGCAAGAAATGGCAAAGATCTATGAAAGATTTCTTTGACCCGCGCAGACAGTTACCGGTCATCGGCCCGCGCGTCGAGCTGCCCGCTGGTATACTCGCCTGATGAAATCGCTCAAGAACATCCCCGGATGGCGCTCCCGGCAGAAGCTCGTCGTCTTCAACGTCGATGATTACGGCAATGTCCGCATCGCGTCGCCCGCGGCGCATGAGGCGCTGACGAAGGCCGGGCTTGCGGTGGATGGCCGCTTTGATCGCCTCGATACGCTTGAGACGCGCGCGG
Source organism: Paracoccaceae bacterium (assembly GCA_007694945.1). GTDB lineage: Bacteria > Pseudomonadota > Alphaproteobacteria > Rhodobacterales > Rhodobacteraceae > Roseinatronobacter. The sequence goes on from REER01000131.1 coordinate 6,051, forward strand.
ATCTTGAAGCGCTGCTCGAGGTGTTGGACTCGGTGCGTGACAAGGCCGGGCAGGGTGCAGTGTTCACGCCCTATTCGCTCTCGGCCAACCCTGATTTCGACGCCCTGCGCGGTACCCCCGATCAGTACCGCTACGAGGACCTGCCGCAGAGCTTTGCGCGCCTCTCGTCCGAGGACCCGGACGCCTATGAGGGCGCTTGGGCGCTGTGGCAGGAGGGGATCGCGCGCGGGCTGTTGCAGCCTGAATTCCACGGGCGGGAGCATCTGAACCTGCGGCTGCTTGAACACAAGCTTGCGCGCCGCGATGCGGATGCGATAGCGAATATCGCCGTCAAGTCCATGGCTGGCCTGCGCGACGATCCCGCGTCCCCGGGGGTGGGGTTCACCCATGCCTTCGGGCTGGCCGACAAGGCCGATCTTGCGCAGCACCGGGAGATACTGTCGGACGGGCTGGCCTTGTTCGAGCGCGTGTTCGGGCGCCCCGCGACGTGCTTCACCCCACCCGCGCAACGGCTGCACCCCGATTTGTATGCGTTCCTTGAGGGGCAGGGGATCCGCGCCATCGACAAGCCGCTGCACACGGTCCGGCAGCTTGATCGTGGCAAGACCCGGCGCGAGGTGAATTTTCTGGGCCGCAAGCGCGGGCAGGGGCATGTGACGCTGGTGCGCAACGTGGTGTTCGAACCCAATCTGCGCCCCGGCACCGATGAGGTTGCGCGCACGCTGTCGCAGATCGCCGCCGCGTTTCGCTGGGGAAAGCCCGCGATGATCAGTTCGCACCGGGTGAATTTCTGCGGGCATATCGACCCGGCCAATCGCCGCGACGGGCTGGATGCGCTCAAGCGGCTGTTGCAGGGGATCGTCCAGCGCTGGCCGGATGTCGAATTCATCGGCGCGGGCGAGCTTGCGCGGCGGATTGAGGCAGGCCGGTGAAAGAGATCCCCCGCCGTCTGGCCTATTTCGCCTATTACCTGCGCCGGCTGGACCGGGCGCGGCTGGCGGCCTTCATGGCCTATCTGCAGCGTGAAAAGGGCTGGTCGCGGCGCGGGCAATGGGCGCGGATCCTCCGTGACAGCCTGCGCTACAACATCTCGATCCTCGAATACTACCAGTTCCGGTTTTTCGAGCTGTCGTCCGAAGAAAAAGCCAAATGGGCCGGCACCGGCACGATGTACGAGTTCCAGCGCCGCGCAAACCCGCCCGGTGCGCGCGAGATCCTCGAAGACAAGTGCCGCTTCCATGAGGCGTATCGCGACTTCTTCCGTCATGCGGTCTACACACGCGAAGCGCTTGCCGCGCAGCCCGGCCTGGCCGAGCAGGTGCTGCAGCGTCATGACCGGCTGGTCTTCAAACCCGCCAGGGGCAATTGCGGGGTGGGCATTGCCTTTGTGGCGGCGGCTGAACTGTCGGCCGCTGATCTGGTGCCTTTCATGACCCGCAATGGCTATGATCTGGTCGAGGAAGGCATCTGCCAGCACCCGGAGATGATGCGCCTGTCGCCTGCGGGGGTGAACACGGTGCGGATCTTCACCGCGCTCGATGCGCAGGACCAGTGCCATATCCTCGGCTGCCGGCTGCGGATCTCGGTCGATTCCGAGGTCGACAACATGGCCGCCGGCAACCTCGCGGCCCCTGTCGATGAGGATACCGGCCGCGTCACCGGCCCCGGCGTCTATTCCGACATCACCCGCGCGCCCGAACCCGTCCACCCCGTCACCGGCACGCCGATCGAGGGCTTCCAGATCCCCTTCTGGCCCGAGACCCTGGCGCTCGCCCGCGCCGCGAGCCTCGCGCATCGGCAGAACCGCTCGATCGGGTGGGACATCGTCATCACCCCTGACGGCCCCGGGCTGATCGAGGGCAATCACGACTGGTGCAAGCTGGTCTGGCAATTGCCGGTGGGGCAGGGGTTGAAGCGGCGGCTCGAGGCTTTCGCGTGATCGCTCTGCTGCTCAGGCTCAAGCATCGCCTGCCGTTCCTGTGGCGCGGCGTTGAATGGGCGAATTCGATCCTGTTCGTCATGCTGCACAGCCGCCGGATCATGACAAATGCCCGCGCCTGCCTGCAACGCTACACGCTTGACGGGTTTGCATTCCGCCTGCTGACCCCAGATGACGCACCCACTGTCGCGGCGTTCCTGGCCCGTCAGCCCGACACGCGGATGGCGCATTTCAAGCCGCACGGGTATGATGTGGACAGCGTGCGGCGCAAGGCCAGGGATCCGGCCTTTGTCATGTTCGGCGTCTTCCGCGAGGACACGCTGGTGGGCTATTTCTTCCTGCGCTGCTTCTGGACGCGCAAGGCCTTTGTGGGGCGGGCCATCGATCAGGAGTGGGACCGGCAGGGCATCGGGCGCGTCATGAACCAGATCCTCTACAACACGGCCTGGGACTCGGGGTTCAGGTGCCTCACAACGATCTCAAGGCACAACCACGCGGTTGTCCGCTCGCATGCGAACAATCCCACCTCGCACATCCTCCGCGATCTGCCCAATGACTACATGCTGGTCGAAATGACCCGGCCTGATCGACAGGCGGCCGGGCGCCCGGTGCGTGACAGTGTCGGGGCGGAGTGACTGCGGTGCTGTTCCACCTCCACATCGGCACTGAAAAGACCGGCAGTTCCTTCCTGCAGACGCTCTGCGCGCTAGGCCGAGGGGATCTGCAGGGTCAGGGGGTCTGGGTTCCGCCCGGGACCCGGCATGACGAACGCAGCATGAAGGCGGGGCGGATCTC
>REER01000077.1 GCA_007694945.1 Paracoccaceae bacterium
CGCCCCCCCCCCCCCCCCCCCCCCCCCCCCCCCCCCCCCCTCGACATGAGACAGGAGGGCTTGCGATGATAGGCCGGATGATCGTGCCTGCACTCTTCGGTGTGGTGGGCTGCGCCATCCTGATCTCGCTCGGGGTCTGGCAACTCAATCGCGCCGAGGAAAAAGCCGAACTCATCCGCGAGATGGAGATGCGCATCTTTGATGCGCCGGTTGCCTTGCCGCGCACCCTCTCGCCCGAAGAAGACCGCTATCGTCCGGTCGAGGTCGCAGGCCGCTTGCTGCCGGAACACACGTTCGTACTTGCCGCACAGCGCGACCGCGGCCCCGGCTTTCATCTGATCTCGGCGTTCGAGACCGATACCGGGCGGCGCATCATGATCGAGCGGGGCTTCCTGCGCGAAGCCGACCGCGATGCGTTCGACCTCGCGCCGCAGACCGAGGTTGCGCTTATCGGCAATCTGCACTGGCCGCGCGATTCCGACCGCTTCACCCCCGACCATGATGTGTCGCGCAATCTGCATTTCGCGCGCGATGTGCCGGAACTCGCCCGCCAGCTTGACACCGAGCCGGTTCTGGTTGTGCTGCGCGACAGCAATCTCACAGACCCGCACATCACCCCGGTTCCAGTCAATGCCGTCTCGATCCCAGACAACCATATTGGTTACGCTGTGCAGTGGTTTTTGATGGCGCTTGCATGGGCGGGGATGACACTGTTCTTTCTGTGGCGTATCAGTGCGCAACGCGACTGAGGATCAGGCCTGTCATGAACTACATCTCCACACGGGGCGCGGCCCCGGTGCTCGATTTCGAAGCGACGATGCTGACGGGGTTGGCCCGCGATGGCGGGCTCTATCTGCCCGAGCATGTGCCACCCATGACCACCGCCGAGATCGCCGGGCTGGCCGGGCAGGGCTACGAGGATCAGGCCTTTGTCATCATGCGCCCTTTCATTGGCGGGGCCTTTGGCGATGCGGAGTTTCAGGAGCTGATCGCGCGCGCCTATGCGGGTTTCGGCCACCCGGCCCGCGCAGCCCTGAAACAGCTTGCGCCGAACCATTTCCTGCTGGAGTTGTTCCACGGCCCGACGCTCGCCTTCAAGGATTTCGCGATGCAACTCATAGGGCAGCTCTTTCAGGCGGCGCTTGCCCGTTCGGGCGAGCGCGTAACCATCGTCGGCGCAACCTCGGGCGACACCGGCTCGGCGGCGATCGAGGCGTTCCGGGGGCTCGCAAATGTCGATGTGTTCATCCTGTTCCCGCATGGCCGCGTCTCGGAAGTGCAGCGCCGCCAGATGACCACCCCGAGTGAGGATAACGTCCATGCGCTCGCCATTGATGGTGATTTCGACATCTGTCAGGCGCTGGTCAAGGACATGTTCAACGATTTCGCCTTTCGCGATTCGGTGAAACTGGCAGGGGTGAACTCGATCAACTGGGCGCGGGTGCTGGCGCAGGTGGTGTATTACTTCTCGGCAGGTGTAGCGCTGGGGGCACCACACCGTCCAGTGAGTTTCACGGTGCCGACAGGCAATTTCGGCGATATTTTCGCTGGCTACATTGCCCGCGCCATGGGTCTGCCCATCGAGAAACTGGTCGTGGCCACCAACCAGAACGATATCCTGCACCGCGCGCTTTCGGCGGGTGACTACATCACGGATGGGGTCAAGCCCTCGATCAGCCCGTCGATGGATATTCAGGTCAGCTCGAATTTCGAGCGCGCCCTGTTCGATGCTTACGGGCGCGACGGCGAAGCCGTTGCGCGTGTGATGGCGGAACTGAAGGAGAGCGGCGGTTTCCACATCAGCCAGGGCGCGCTGGAATTCCTGCGCGAGGCCTTCGCCTCGGGCCGCGCCTCGGAGGAAGAGACCAGCGCCACCATCACCCGCATCGCGCGCGAGACGGGCGAGGTGCTCTGCCCGCACTCAGCCGTCGGCGTGCATGTGGCCGAAGCGCATCTCTCCGCAACACCCATGATCACACTGGCCACCGCCCACCCAGCCAAATTCCCCGATGCAGTCGAGGCAGCAACGGGTGAACGCCCGTCGCTGCCCCCGCGTATGGCGGACCTGTTCGAGCGCCCCGAGCGCGTCACCCGACTGCCGAATGAGCTTGCCGCCGTGCAGAGCGTCATCAACGAATGGATTTCCGCATGAGCGCGCAGATTACGACATTCACCAATGGCTTCCGCGTCGTCACCGAGCATATGCCGGGGATAGAATCGGCTACGGTCGGGCTCTGGATCGAGGCCGGCGCGCGACATGAGGTCGAGGCGCAGAACGGGGTCGCGCATTTTCTGGAACACATGGCCTTCAAGGGCACGGCGCGGCGCTCTGCACTGCAGATCGCCGAGGAAATCGAGGATGTGGGCGGCTACATCAACGCATATACCTCGCGCGAGATGACCGCCTATTACGCCCGCGTGCTGCGTGCGGATGTCCCGCTCGCGCTGGATGTGCTGGCCGATATCGTGCTCAACCCGGCCTTTGACGCGCGCGAGATCGAGGTCGAACGCGGGGTGATCCTGCAGGAGATCGGGCAGGCGCTGGACACGCCCGATGACATCATCTTCGACTGGCTGCAGGAAACTGCCTATCCCGCCCAGCCCATCGGGCGATCGATCCTCGGCCCGTCGGCGCAGGTATCAAGCTTTGACGCAGGCGATTTGCGGCGCTTCGTGACCGAGCATTACGGGCCGGGGCAGATGATCCTGTCGGCGGCTGGCGCGGTCGATCACGATACGCTGGTGCGGTTGGCCGAGCCGCTCTTCGCGCATCTGCCTGCCCGACCGCGACTTGTCGCCGAGCCCGCGCGTTTCGTCAGCGGCGAGCGGCGCGAGATGCGCAGGCTGGAGCAGGCGCATTTCGCTCTCGCGCTCGAGGCGCCCGACTACCGGGCGCCGGATTTCTACGCAAGTCAGGTCTTTTCGGGCGCGCTGGGGGGCAGCATGTCCTCGCGCCTGTTCCAGCGCCTGCGCGAGGATCGCGGCCTGTGCTATACCGTCTTTGCGCAATCCGGGGCCTATTCCGATACCGGGCTGATCACCATCTATGCCGGAACCGGTGCCGCCGAGATCGGCGAGTTGGCAGTTCTGACCATCGAAGAGCTGAAACGCGCCGCCGGGGACATGCGCGAGGATGAGGTCGCGCGGGCACGGGCGCAGATGAAGGCGGGGCTGCTGATGGGGCTCGAAAGCCCCTCTCAGCGCGCAGAGCGGATGGCCAAGCTGCTCTCGATCTGGGGCCGCGTGCCCGATATCAGCGAGGCGATTGCCCGGATCGAGGCCGTGGATGGCCCTGCCGTGCGCGCCCATGCCGAACAGATGCTGGAGCGCAGCGGCATGGCGCTGGCGCTCTACGGCCCGATAGACCGCGCGCCCTATCTCGCGGCGCTGAGCGAGCGGCTTGCGGCCTGATGCTGGGGCTGAAGCCAAAGCTTCAGATCGAGACCGAGCGCCTTGCGCTGCGCCTGCCCGCGCATTCCGATTACCGCTCCTGGTCCGAGTTGCGCCGCCGCTCGGCCAGCTTTCTTACCCCGTGGGAGCCGACATGGTCGCAGGATCATCTGACGCGTCGGGCCTTCACCAATCGCGTTAACTGGGCGGCGCGCTGCTACAAGTCGGACACAGCACTGCCGCTTTTCATCTTCCGTTACGAGGATGGGGCGCTGGTTGGTGCAGTCACGCTCGACAATATCCGCCGCGGCCCGGCGCAAGCGGGGACGCTGGGCTATTGGGTGGGGGCACCCTTCGTGCGGCAGGGCTATATGCGCGAGGCCATTGGCGCTGTGGTGGGTCATGCTTTTGCGGTCATGGACCTCTCGCGGATCGAGGCTGCCTGCCTGCCGGAGAATGAGGCCTCGCGCGCGGTGCTGGAGCGGTCGGGGTTCAAATACGAGGGCGTGGCGCAAAGCTATCTGCAGATCAACGGGCGCTGGCGCAACCATGTGCTCTACGCCAATCTGCGCCATGATCGTCGCGGGCGCACAGACGCCGGAGTGTGACCGAAAGCGGGCCGACGGGTCGCTGTCAGCGCCCGCAATGCATGAAAAACCCCCGCAGGCCGGGCCTCGGGGGTCGTTCGTGGCGGGGACGCCCCGCTTTTCGGCTCTGTCAGATCAGAGCAAGCCTTCGCGTTGTGCCTTTTTCCGGGCGAGCTTGCGCGCGCGGCGGATGGCTTCGGCTTTCTCGCGGGCTTTCTTCTCGGAGGGTTTCTCGAAATGCTGCTTGAGCTTCATCTCGCGAAACACACCCTCACGCTGGAGTTTCTTCTTCAGCGCACGAAGGGCCTGATCGACGTTATTGTCGCGAACCGATACCTGCATGTGGTTGTCACCACCTTTCCAAGTTAGAGTTGCATGATCTTGCAGGAAGCTGGCTCATAGCAAAGCAGGGCGCGCCTGTCCAGTGATCTTGGGGCATAGCGGGGTGTTGCGGCCATATTGCCGCCGTTTTCCTGCGCCATGAGGCGTTCGAGCCGTGAACGGGGGTAGGATGCAAGGCGCGTTTGGCGATCTGGGTGTCAGCCTGCAGGGCTGGGAAATGACCGAGGCCATCTGGCTGCTGTCGAGCCTGCTGGTCATGCTTGTCCTGGTGTGGCGCCGCGGGCGGCGCCGGCGTGCCGACCGGGCACCGGTCGTGCTGCTCGATGGCTCCAACATCATGCATTGGCGCGGCGGTGCACCGCGGCTCGAGACCGTGCGCGATGTGGTCGAGCATCTGGCGGCGCAGGGCTACAGACCGGGCGTCGTCTTCGATGCCAATGCGGGCTACAAGCTGGAGGGGCGCTATCTGCATCACCCGAAACTGGCGCGCGCGCTGGGTCTGCCGGGGGCGCGTGTGATGGTGGTGAACAAGGGCGAAGTGGCCGATGCGCTGATCCTGCGCGCGGCGCGCGACTATGGTGCGCGCGTGGTCAGCAATGACCGTTTCCGCGACTGGGCCGGCGAGTTTCCGGAAGTCGAGTGTCCCGGTTTCGTGATCGGCGGGCGCTACCGTCGCGGGCGGCTGGAACTGGATCTGTCCTGAGCGGAGGTGTCGGCCGCCCGCGCCCGCAAACGGCCCGCCCGCCCACCCTCGCAAGGGCCCGTTCCGGGCCCTTGCTTGCCGTTTGCAGGCGCGGGCGGCGCTGTTGGCGGCTCAGTGAAAATCGCGGCTGGGGAAGAGCTGTTTCGCCTGCTCGCGTGGGTGGCGCACCGATCGCGGCTGGCGCGTGGGCACCGGACGGCGCGCCTCGTCCGACCGCCCGGCCGTCGGGTCGATCACGCCGCGCCCCATTGCCCCCAGCCGGTCCGAGAGGTCGTGCAGCGTTTCCGCGATCACATGGACCACCGCGCCCTCGCGCTGGACCCGCCCACGCACCCGCACCAGCCGTCCACCGATGACCGTACGGCGGTGACGTTCATAGACCCTGGGCCAGACGACGATGTTGCTCACCCCCGTCTCGTCCTCCAGCGTCATGAAGATCACGCCCGAGGCGGTGCCGGGGCGCTGGCGGGTGATCACCAGCCCGCAGACCTCGACCCGCCCGGCTGCCGTCATCAGCCCCGCATGCGGGGTCAGCCCCGGCAGGGCTGGGCGCAGAAGTTCCATCGGATGGGCGCGGAGCGAGAGCCGCAGTGAGAGGTAATCCTCGACCACCGCCTCGCCAAGCGAGAGCGCGGGCAGGTTTACAGGTTCCTCGGTTATGCCCTCGTCATCGAAGCCCACCGCAAACAACGGCAGGGGTTTGGGTGCGCGCAGCGCGCGCACCGCCCAGAGCGCCTCGCGCCGCGCCAGCCCGAGGCAGGCCATCGCATCGGCCTCGGCCAGCCGCGTCAGCGTGGCAGGGGCCACGCCTGCGCGCCGCCATAGGCTCTCGACATCCGGATAGCCATTGCCGCGTGCGGCCATGATCCATTCGGCATCCTCCTCGCGCATCCCGCGCACCTGTCGGAACCCCAGCCGCAGCGCAAGCTGCCCATCGGCGCGAGGCTCCAGTGTGCAATCCCAGTCGGAATGGTTGACGCTCACAGGCCGAACCTCGACCCCGTGCTCGCGCGCATCGCGCACGATCTGGGCCGGGGCGTAGAAGCCCATCGGTTGGGAATTGAGCAGCGCGCAGGCGAAAGCCGCCGGGTGGTGGTGCTTGAGCCATGCGGACGCATAGACCAGCAGCGCAAAGCTCGCTGCATGGCTCTCGGGGAAGCCGTATTCGCCGAAGCCCTCGATCTGGGCGAAACAGGCTCCCGCGAACCCCGCGTCATAGCCGCGCTCTGCCATGCCGGCCAGGAACCGGTCGCGGAAGCTGCTGATCGTGCCCATGCGCTTGAAGGTGGACAGGGACCGGCGCAGGCGGTCGGCCTCTTCCGGGGTGAAGCCTGCCGCAACCACGGCGATCTGCATCGCCTGTTCCTGAAACAGCGGCACGCCAAGCGTACGCTCCAGCACGCCGCGCAATTCGTTCGAGGGCAGATGCACGGCCTCCTTGCCCTGACGGCGGCGGATATAGGGATGCACCATGCCGCCCTGAATGGGGCCGGGGCGCACGATGGCGACCTCGATCACCAGATCATACAGGCAGCGCGGCCGCATCCGGGGCAGGAAATTCATCTGCGCGCGGCTCTCCACCTGAAAGACGCCGATCGCGTCCGCCTTGCACAGCATGTCATAGGTGGCGCTGTCCTCGCGCGGCAGGTTTTCCAGACTGTAGCGCGGCCCGCCATGCAGCGCGATCAGGTCGAAGCACTTGCGGATGCAGGTCAGCATGCCAAGGGACAGCACATCGACCTTCAGGATGCCCAGCGCGTTGATGTCATCCTTGTCCCATTCGATCACCGTGCGCCCCTCCATCGCGGCGTTCTCGATCGGGCACAGCGCATCGAGCCGCCCCTTGGTGATGACAAACCCGCCCACATGCTGGCTCAGATGGCGCGGAAAGCCGATGATCTCGGCGATCAGCGCCATGGTCTGTGCGAGGCGCGGCTCGTCGGGGTCCAGCCCCAGTTCACGCAACCGCTCGGGCGCAGGCGGGCCAGAACGCCAGCCCATCGAGGAGGAGGCCAAGGCCGAGACCACATCGACCGAGAGCCCCATCACCTTGCCCACCTCGCGCACAGCGGCGCGCGAGCGGAAATGAATCACGGTCGCGGTCAGCCCGGCGCGGTCGCGCCCGTAGCGCTCATAGATATGCTGAATCACCTCCTCGCGCCGCTCATGCTCGAAATCCACGTCGATATCGGGGGGCTCGCCGCGCGCCTCGGACATGAAGCGCTCGAACACCATCGAGATCGTGTCGGGCGGGACCTCAGTGATGCCCAGCGCATAGCAAATCACCGAATTGGCAGCCGATCCTCGCCCCTGACACAGGATGCCGCGACTGCGCGCGAAATCGACAATGTCATGCACGGTCAGGAAATAGGCGGCGAAGCCCAGCGCCTTGATGATGCGCAATTCCTTCTCGACCTTGGCCATGGTCTCGGGCTGCGTGCCATTCGGGAAGCGCCGCCAGAGCCCCGCGCGCACCAGCCGCTCGAGCCGCGCCTGCGCGGGCTCGCCATCCGTGATCTCGTCAGGGTATTCGTAGGACAGCTCATTGAGGCTGAAGGCGCAGCGGTCGGCGATTTCCAGTGTGCGGCGGATCGCAGCAGGATAGGTCGCAAAGAGCCGCGCCATCTCCGCCCCCGATTTCAGGCGGCGTTCGGCATTGGGCAGCGCGCGCGCGCCAAGCGTGTCGATGGTGAGCCCCTCGCGCAGGCAGCTCAGCACATCAGCGAGGCGACGCCGCTGGGCGCGGTGCATCAGCACATCGCCCAAGGCCACCATGGGCAGGCCCGCGCGGCTGGCCGCACGGGCCTGCGCGGCAAACCGCGCAGGATCGCGCCCGTCATAGTGGGGGGCAGCACCGAGAAAGGCATTGCCGGGAAAGGCGCACGAGACGGCGCGGACCTGCGCCTCGGCCTGCGCGTCCAGTGTCTCGGGCGGCAGCGCGATCAGCACCATCTGCTGCCCGCGCGCAAGGAGGTCGGCCTGGGTCAGATGACAGGCCCCTTTTGATGCCCGCCGCTTGCCAAGGCTGAGCAGTTGCGACAGCCCCGCATAGCCCGCGCGGTCGAGCGGCAGCGCCAGCCATTCCACAGCACTGTCGCTCAGCACCAGCCGCGCGCCAACGATCAGCCGGGGCAGGGGGCCATCGGGCACGGGCAGCGTGGCGCCCGTCTCGGTCTGGCGGCTGGAGGTGTCGGTCTGGCGATGTGATCGGATGGCCAGCGCCTCGCTGCGCGCGCGCGCCATCTCGCGCAGGACAACATGGGCGCGCACCACCCCTGCCAACGAGTTGCGGTCAGTGATGGCAATGGCTTTGAGCCTCAGTTCCGCCGCCCGCGCGACCAGTTCCTCGGGATGCGAGGCCCCGTGCAGGAAGGTGAAATTCGAGGTCACGCAAAGCTCGGCATAGCCTTGCGGGTCTGGTGCGGACATGCAGCGCCCCATCGGTCAGCATATAAATGTTCTATAAATGTTCCAACCCGATTCGGGCAAGGCCCTCATTCGCCAGACTCAGCGGCGTGTGGCCAACCCTGCCCAGATCGCCATGCAGGCCAGCGCGGGGGCGTCGCTGCCAAGGAAGCCACGAAAGCCCAGAAACCCAAGGAAGCCACGAAAGCCAAGAAACCCCAGGGACGCCAGAAACCGGCTGTCGCGTGCTTTCCTTGCCATGATCTGTCCCTCACCTGCATAGCTCATCAGCGCACAGGCTTGCCTGATCGGGCGCGCCTTACAAAATGATCCTGCGGCCGTGCTTACGCCGCGTCGCCCCGCACCGCTTGCGCATTGCGCGCAAAGCGCAGGTAATGGGGCGCGCGCCCTTCGCGCAGGGCCTTCTGCTCATAGCGGGTCGAATACCAGCCCTCCCAGGGCTGCGCCCAATCCTCGGGCGCGGGCGTCAGGCAGTCGAATCCGGCGGGCGGCACTTCTTCCATGGTCTGACGCACATAATCTGGGATATCGGTCGCCACATGCAGCACGGTCCCCGGATGCATCACCCGGGCCAGCGGGTCGAGATATTCGGGCGTGACGAAACGGCGGCGGTGGTGGCGGGCCTTGGGCCATGGGTCGGGGTAGAGCAGAAAGACCCCGGCAAGGCAGCGATCCGGCAACACATCAAAGAGGTCGCGCACGTCCCAAGGGTAGATGCGCAGATTGTCGACCCCGGCATGCCGGATCTTGCCCAAGAGCATCGCCACCCCGTTGATATAGGGCTCGCAGCCGATGAAGCCCTGCTTGGGGTGGCTTTCGCATTGATGCACCAGATGCTCGCCGCCACCGAAACCCACTTCAAGCCAGAGCCGCCGGTCATCGCCGAAGAAGGCGCGCGGATCGACGGTTTTGCGCTCGGGGTTGTCCTCAATGCTGACCCCGACCGGGCGGAGCGCGTGCAGATCCTCGTCGAGATAGCGTTGCTGTGCTGGCTTGAGCGTCTTGCCCTTGATCCGGCCATAGAAATTGCGCGGCGCGGCGTCTGGCCTCGATCGCGATGTCATGACAGCCCTCCTGTTGTGCGTGCGGCTATGCCCTGACTTGCAAGGGGCCGTCAAGCCGACCGGCCACTGGGTTTACAATCCGGCCTCGGCACGGCATCATATAATAGAGCAAGGAGTTACCGCGCGAGCTTGCGCGCCTCTGCCATTCACCCCCCCAAACCCACTGACAGGAGAGACGCTCCATGACGCAGGCAACCGCCGGCACCATCGTGCAATTTCACTACACGGGCACGCTCGAAGATGGCACGGTCTTCGATTCGTCCCAGGGACGCGAGCCGCTCGAGTTCGAAATGGGCTCGGGCATGATCATCCCGGGCCTCGACCGTGCCATCGAGGGCATGAGCGCGGGCGAAGAGAAGACAGTCACCATCCCCTGCGCCGAAGCTTATGGCGATTACCGGCCCGAGGGTCGGCAGGATGTGCCGCGTGAACAGTTCCCCGACAACATCCCGCTCGAAGCGGGAACCCAACTGCAGATGCAAACCCAGGATGGACGCGCCATCCCTGTCGTGATCGCAGAGGTCGGCCCCGAACTCGTGACGCTGGACGCCAATCATCCGCTGGCAGGCAAGGACCTGACCTTCGCGGTCGAGGTGGTCTCGGTCAGCACGCAGGATTGAGTCGCGACAGGTTCTGATGGTTCTTCGGGGGCCATGCGCCAAAAGGCGCGCGGCCCCCGCAATATTTGGTCAAACTCCGCTGAGGAAAGTGGTCTCGGGCAAGGTTTTCGCCAAAGCCGATCAGGGTGCAGGTGCCCTGCTGCGATGCCAGTGCGACCCACTGAGCAGGCTCATTCTGCGGCCAGTATCTCGGTCGGCAGTTCCGCCACAAGAGCGATATCTTCGGCGACAAGGTCGGGCGCACTGACGACAAAGGCAACGATCTGCCCGTCAAGCTGGATCCGGGCGGTTGCCGGGTCACTGGCATCAAACCCCACAGTGACGACCGGTGCTGCCAGCCGCTCCGGGTCGTAGTGCAGGGTGATCTGGTCCTGATGCGGGTTGTAGTCGAGGATGGTCGCGGGCGCGGCACCGGCCAGCCAATCGCCGAGCGCGAAGACATCCGCTCCTTCGCCGCCATGCAGCATATCGCCCTGACCGGTGATTAGCAGATCATCGCCTGCTCCGCCATTGAGGAAATTGGCACCGCTGATATCGCGCCCGGTGTCATCGAGCTTCGCCCCGACAAGAGTATCATCGCCCGCCCCGCCCATAAGCACATTCGCGCCGCCGCCTGCGATCAGCAGGTCATCGCCCCAGCCGCCTTCGAGCGTGTCATTGCCGCTGCCGCCGATCAGCCGGTCGTTGCCCTCGCCGCCGATCAGGTGATTGTCGCCACTCTCCGCGATCAGCACAGTATCGCCACCATTGCCGATAAGCGTGTCATTGCCCGCGCCGCCGATCAGCGTGTCGCCTGCCCCCGACCCGACCAGCCTGTCATCGCCGTCCGTGCCGATCTGCACGCCCGGCTCGGGTGCCGAAGCTGGGGGGTAGGCGTCACTGCTATGGATGCGCTCGCCCAGATTGTCATAGAGGCCAGCATCCGGGTCCTCGGGTGGGGTCGGATTGGAGCCGCCGCTGCCAGAACCTTGCGCTGGGGCTGTTGGGTCAAGATACTCGACAACCGGCTCGTCGTCATAGGGCTCGATCAGCGCTTCCGACTCGTTGAGGTCCGTTTCGGCGATTGCGTCGGTTGGCGCTGTGACCGGGGGCGAACGGTCGTTTTCCAAGTCCAGCAACAACGAACCCGTCGCGGGGCTGCTCTCTGCCTCTGCATCATCGTTTTCTTCGCTGTCGACCTCACCATCGCCGTCATCCGACGATACCAGCATATCCGTCATGGATAGCGCCGCCGCGGCGGCGACCATTGCGAACAGGAACCACATCACTCATCCACCCACTTGAAAAATCAGCCTTACGGCCGGACACCCCATTCGCAATATGCCATGGCGACCTCTCTCGGTTAAGTCAAAACCTCTGTTTTCACAGAACAATCCGGGAAATTGGTTAACGCGTGCCTTCGCGAAACGGCCGTATCTCGGGCAGTGCGGACGCTGTGCGACACCCTGCATGACACTGACCAATGGGGGTTTTCATCGCGTCCGAATTGGTCTAATGGCCCTTTGCGTGTGTTGCTGGCACATGACAGGGCCTTGCTGGACGACATCCCGGCCTGCGCCGTCACAGACCATCAGAAAAAAGGAGACCGCGATGTCGATTACTGCTGACGACAAGGAACGCCTGATAAAGGAATATGCGCGCGCCGAGGGTGACACCGGCTCGCCGGAAGTGCAGGTGGCCGTGCTGACGAAACGCATCAGCAACCTGACCGAGCATTTCAAGACCCATAAGAAAGACAATCATTCGCGCCGCGGCTTGCTGAAGCTGGTTGCCACCCGCCGCAAGCTACTTGACTATCTGCGCGGCAAGGATGAGGGCCGCTACCGCGACCTTATCGGCAAGCTGGGCATCCGTCGCTAAGCTTTGCTTGGATGGTGGGTGCAGCGCGCTCACCCAACCATGCGAGACTGTCTTTCACAACGCCCGCCGGGACTCGACGGGCGTTGTGCATGTTATTGAGGCGGACCGTCTGACTGGCTCCGCAATGGCTCAGTTCAGACTTTCAATGCCGCCCAAGAGCAGATCGGTCGCCAGATCGGCATAACCCTCGCGCGTGATCGGACCGCCTTCGCGAAACCACATATAGACCCAGTTCACCATGCCGAAGAGCGACATGGTGACCGGCATCAGCAGCGGACGGTTCGCGTCGATATCGGGGCGGATAGCACGGAGGATGCCTGCGACATGACGTGTGATGCGCCGCTCTATGGCGAGGATTTCTGCGCGCTCTGCCTCGGGTAGGGAATGCGTGCCGTTGAGCTGGAGCTTGTGATAGTCATCGGCGTCGCGGTATTGCTCGAGGATCGTATGCACCAACTGGCGCAACCGTTCGCGCGGGGGAGCCTCTGGGGAATCCGCAGCAAGGATCGCGGCCTCCAACTCGCCCAGATTGGTGCGCAGGATGTCGAAGATCAGCGCGTCTCGGCTGGTATAGTAGTGGTAGAGCAGAGCTTTCGAGACCTCGGCACGGGCCGCGATTTGTGACATCGAAGCGCGGTCCATGCCTGACTCGGCAAAGACCGCCGCCGCACTGCGCAGGATGGCGCGTTGCTTGTCCTCGAAATCATGCGCGCGTGAGCGGGCCATCTCAACCCTCTTTCGGGCGATTGTCCACCACGCGCTTGGCCTTGCCCTCGGAGCGCGGTGCCCCGCCGGGCTCGTGCACGATCGTCTTCGCACTCACACCGAGCGTGCTCTTGATATGGTGCACCAGTGCGCGGGACTCAGCGTCGCGGGCCTCACGACTGGCGGCGCCTTCAACGGCTTCGGTATGCACGATCATCGCATCCATCCGCCCCTCGCGCACCAGCTCGATCTGGAAATGGGGTGCCAGCCCCTCGCATTTCAGGATCTGCTCTTCGATCTGGGTGGGGAAGATATTGACCCCGCGCAGGATGATCATGTCATCCGACCGCCCCGTGATCTTCTCGATCCGGCGCATCGAGCGCGCGGTGCCGGGCAGAAGCCGCGTGAGGTCACGCGTGCGGTAGCGGATGATCGGCAGCCCTTCCTTGGTGAGCGTGGTGAAAACGAGTTCCCCCATCTCGCCATCGGGCAGCACTTCGCCGGTCTCTGGGTTGATAATCTCGGGGTAGAAATGATCCTCCCACAGGTGCAGCCCGTCCTTGGCCTCGACGCATTCATTCGCCACGCCCGGACCCATAACCTCTGACAGGCCATAGATATCGACTGCATGCATGTCGAAGGCTTCCTCGATCTCGAGTCGCATGGAATTGGTCCAGGGCTCAGCGCCGAAGATGCCCACGGCCAGCGAACTTTCGCGCGGGTCGAGCCCGGCGCGCTGGAAGCCGTCGAGAATCGAGAGCATGTAGGAGGGCGTCACCATAATGATGCGCGGCTTGAAATCATCGATCAGCGTCACCTGCCGTTCGGTCATCCCGCCCGAGACCGGGACGACAGTGCAGCCCAGCCGCTCGGCGCCATAATGCGCGCCAAGCCCACCGGTAAACAGCCCATAGCCGTAGGCGATATGCACGATATCGCCCGCGCGCCCACCCGACGCGCGGATCGAGCGGGCGACGAGATTGGCCCAGGTGTCGATATCGCGGCGGGTATAGCCCACAACTGTGGGCTTGCCGGTGGTGCCGGAGGAGGCATGGACGCGCACGAGCTGTTCGCGTGGCACTGCGAACATGCCGAACGGATAGGTGTCGCGCAGGTCAGTCTTGACCGTGAAGGGGAATTTGGCAAGGTCGGCCAGCGTGTGAAGGTCATCGGGGTGCACGCCATGCGCGTCGAAGCGCTGGCGGTAGAAGGGCGAGCCCTCATAGGCATGGTGCAGCGACCATTTCAGCCGTTCAAGCTGGAGCGCGGCGATTTCATCGCGCGAGGCGGTCTCGATCGGCTCCAGATCGCCGGGTTTCGGGGACAGGTCTTCCATGGTTACTCCTCCCTCAAATGCGTGCCGGGGATAACACGCGAATGCCCCCGGAATTCGGCGACGATGGTGCCTGACTCATTGGTGACGCGCACATCATAGATGCCAGAGCGCCCGCGTCGGCTCACCTCACGGGCATGGGCCATCAGCCGCGCGCCGCGTTCGACCGGCTCCAGATAACTGACCGCGCAATGCTGGGCGACGACGCGCTGGTTGTAGCTGTTGCAGGCAAAGGCAAAGGCCGAATCGGCCAGCGTGAAGATATAGCCGCCATGGCACATGCCATGGCCATTGGTCATATGCTCAGTGATGGACATCGAGAGCACGGCCTCGCCGGGTGCGATGTGGTCCAGCGTCATGCCCAGCCGCTGGCTAGCGCTGTCATCGTTCCACATGGCGGCGGCGGAAGCCTCGGCAATCTGTTGCGGCTTCATGAGTGCCGCGCTTGACTGGGTGCGTGCATGTCGGATCTCCTCCCTGATCCGGAAGGAGATTTGCATAAGCCGACCGCTCGGTCAATTCTGTTTCTGCACCAGATGCGGCATGGCCTTTGCGGGGATTACAACCCGTCGAGAAACGCGCCCAAAGCCTCGGCTGTCGCTTGCGGCGCTGTGTCGGGGAAGAAATGGCCGCCGCGGATGGCCTGCGCCTGCATCTGCGCGAGCCGGTCGGCCCATGTGGCTGGCACGTCATAGGCCTTCGCCATGGCCCCCTCGGCGCCGTAAAGCACCAGCGCCGGACAAGAGAGTTTGCGGCAAAGGTCGGCGGCGTCGTGCGCCATGTCATGGGCAATCGCTGCGCGGTAATCCTGACACATGCCGAAGATCGTCTCGGACCGGCGCCAGGCCGCGCGATAGGCGGACAATAGCTCGGGTGCGAAATCGTCGAGACTGGCACCGCCCCAGCCCAGCAGGCAGGCCTCGAAGAAATAATCCGGGTCCGCGCCGATCAGCGTTTCGGGGAAGGGGTGTGGCTGGGACAGAAAAAACCAATGATAATAGGTCTTCGCTACATCGTGGGTCAATTCGCTGAGCAGCAGATGCGTGGGAACGATATCCATGATCGTCAGGCTCTGCACCCGCCCGGGAGCGTCGCGCGCCATGCGATGCGCCACCCGAGCGCCGCGATCATGACCCGCGAGGTGAAAGCGATGGTGATCAAGCGTCTCCATCAGACCGAACAGGTCCTGACCCATCGCGCGAAAGCTGTAGGCATTGCACTCCTGTGGCCGGTCCTGCCCGGGCTTGCCTGAGGCGCCATAGCCGCGCAAATCGGGTGTGATGACCGTGTAACGGCTTGCAAGATGTGCCGCGATGGGGCGCCACATGGCGCGGGTCTGTGGAAAGCCATGCAGCAGCAGGACGGGCGGGCCATCGCCTAAGACATCGAACGCGACATTGACCCCATCAATACTGATCCGCTGATCCTGCGTGCTGAACATGATACCTCCACCAGATGAAGCAGCATCGGGCGGAGGCGGGCCCGGGTCAACAGTGGACAGGCTCAGCGCAGGCGCATATCGGCCTGATCGCCTTGGCCTTGGTCAGAGATAAACCGCAAGGTGTTACCATCACGCAGCACAAGCTGGCAATTATAGGGGTCGCCCGAACTGCCGAATTCCAGTGTGCGGCAGAAATAGCCGTCGCGCCATTCCCATTCGCCGCCAACCTGCATCCCGAAACCGCGCCCTGTGATCTGGCCCTGCGGCAGCACCTGCAGTCGGATGCCAAGCCGCGTCAGCTCGCGCCCCTCGACCAGCGCCCGGAAAGTCGTTTCTTCGCGAACCGGTTGGAAATCGGCAAGGGCGGGCGTTGCTGCCATCACCATTGCAGCACCAATGACAAACAGGCCACGCATTTTCCACCTCGTTCATTCGTGTCAGACAGTGCTGTTACGCAGAAGACCGCAGATCGGTTTCAAATTACTTGGTCAGCGCGCAAGACCCAGCACATCGAGCATGGAATATTCCCCAGGCCCCTGTGTCTGCAGCCAGAGCGCGGCGCGTAGCGCGCCGCGCACGAATAGCGCACGGTCCGAGGCGACATGGCGCAGCGTGATCCGCTCGCCCTCGCCTGCAAAGATTACGTCATGCTCACCAACGTAATCGCCACCGCGAATGGCGTGAAAGCCGATGGCTCCGGGCGCGCGCGCGCCCGTGATCCCGTCGCGGCCCCGGTCAGCGACATCGCCCAGAGCCACGCCGCGGCCTTCGGCGGCGGCATCGCCCAGCATCAGCGCGGTGCCAGAGGGTGCATCGACCTTGTGGCGATGATGCGCTTCGACAATCTCGATATCATATTCACTGCCCAGCGCTGCCGCGACCTGTCGCGTGAGCGTGACCAGCAGGTTCACGCCAAGGCTCATATTGCCCGCGCGCACGATCCGGCCCGTTTCGGCGGCGCGCGAAATCGCCGCGAGGTCGTCCTCGCTGAAGCCGGTGGTGCCGATGACATGGGCAACACCCGCGCGCGCGGCCTCCTGCGCCAGTGCGACAGTGACAGCGGGAGTGGTGAAGTCGATCACGACATCCGAGGCGGCGAGCGCCTCGGCCCGGTCCGAGGTCACGATAAGCCCGCGCGGCGGGCCACCCATGGCCGCGCCCAGATCGCGGCTTGCCCAGTCGTGCCCCTCGCGTTCGACAGCACCAGTTAGTGTGGCGCTGTCACTCTCATCGATCAGCCGGATCAGAATCTGGCCCATGCGCCCCGATGCGCCCATCACTGCCATCCGCACCATTTATGCCTCCATCGATTGCCAGTTCGACCGCCCATGCGCGTGATCGCGCGCATCCATAGCGCTGCGGTCAGAAAATGGCAAAGCCTCGTTGCGCGTGGGGATGTGATCACCTACGTATTCTGACATGGCAAAATCGCGCTTCGACTCGGGCCGCGGGCCCTCTCAACGGCAGCTTCGCGTGGGCGAGCTGATCCGGCGCAACCTCTCGGAGGTTCTGGCGCGCGGGGATGTGCATGACCCGGAGCTTTCGCGCGTCCCGATCACGGTCAGCGAGGTCCGCGCCTCGCCCGATCTGCGGGTGGCGACGGCTTTCGTCATGCCGCTGGGCGGGCGCGATCAGGACGGGGCGTTGGCGGCCCTGCGCCGCAACAAGGCCGAGCTGCGCCATCTGGTCGCGCGCGGCATGGCGCTGAAATACACCCCCGATCTGCGCTTTCAGATCGATGAGAGTTTCGACCGCATGGACGAAACCCGCAGGCTGTTGCAGGACGAGCGCGTGCAGCGCGATATCGCGAGCGGGTCGGATGAGGATGACGTGCAGCGCTAGAGCATATGTTGCGGCGCTGGCCGCATGGCTCCTTGCAGGCACTGCCGCGGCAGAATGCCTGCGCAGCGAGTATCAGGGCCAGAGTTTCACCGCCTGCGAGGCTATGGTCAGCGATGATCTGCGGCTGTTTCTCTACGGCGCTGATCAGCAGGTCTATGGCTCGTTCCGCAGTATCGACACAGCCCTGGCCGCCGAGGGCAAGCGGCTGGGCTTCGCCATGAATGCCAGCATGTATCATTCTGACCGCAGCCCGGTGGGGCTCTATATTGAGGATGGCGAAGAGGTCTCGCGTATCGTCACCTCGGAAGGGCCGGGCAATTTCGGGATGTTGCCCAATGGCGTCTTCTGCATAGAGGAGGGCCGTTTCAAGCTGATCGAGAGCCGCGCCTTTGCCAAGGCCCCGCCGGAATGCATCCATGCCGCGCAGAGCGGCCCGATGCTGGTGATCGATGGTGCCTATCACCCGCGCTTTATCGAAGGCTCGGACTCGCGGCTGATCCGCAATGGCGTCGGGGTTTCGGCGGATGGCCAGCGTGCGGTTTTCGTCATTGCGGATACGCCGGTGAACTTCTTCGAATTCGCGCGGTTCTTCCGCGATCATCTGGGCTTGCCGCAGGCGCTGTATCTCGATGGCAATGTCTCGCGCCTGCACGCGCCCGAAATGCGCCGCTCGGATTGGGGCACGCTGCTGGGGCCGATCATCGGCAAGGTCGTTGACGCGGAGCCCGCCGCGCAATAGGACGCCGGCCATCGCAAGACGAGGAGAGCCATGGCACGCAAGCGCAAGGGGCGCCCGATCTCGGGTTGGCTGGTGGTCGACAAGCCTGAGGGGGTGACATCGACAGCCGTCGTGAACAAGGTGCGCTGGGCATTGCAGGCGCAGAAGGCCGGCCATGCCGGCACGCTCGATCCAGCCGCGACGGGGGTGCTGGCCGTGGCGCTGGGCGAGGCCACCAAGACGGTGCCCTACATCACCGATGCACTGAAATGCTATCGTTTCATGGTGCGGCTGGGGCAGGCGACGACGACAGATGATGCCGAGGGCGCGGTCATCGCCGAGAGCGACGCGCGGCCCACCGATGAAGAGATAAAGCGCGGGCTCGGGAGGTTTCGTGGCGAGATCATGCAGGTACCGCCGCAATTTTCCGCCGTCAAGGTCGAGGGTGAGCGAGCCTATGACATCGCCCGCGCGGGCGAGGAGATGGAGCTTGCCGCCCGCCGGCTCTGGGTCGAGCGGCTGGAAATGGTGGCGCGGCCTGATGCGGATCATGTCGACTTGGAGATGGTCTGCGGCAAGGGCGGCTATGTGCGTGCGATTGCCCGTGATCTGGGTTCGAGCCTCGGCTGCCACGGTCATGTGACCTGGCTGCGCCGTCTCTGGTCTGGGCCGTTCGAGGTATCGGACGGGCTCAGCATGGCGCAGATCGACGCGCTGGCGCAGACGCCGGAGCTCGATGCCCATCTGCATCCGCTGGAGGCCGGGCTTGCCGATCTGCCCGAACTGCCCGCAACACCCGAAGGCGCGGCGCGGTTGCGCAATGGTAATCCGGGCATGGTGCTGGCCTCGGATGTCGATTATGGCGATGAGGCGTGGGCAAGTCTTGAGGGCCGCGCCGTGGCGGTGGGCCGCTACAAGGCGGGCGAGTTGCACCCCTCGCGTGTGTTCAACCAGCCATGAAACCGGGTGCAGAGGTCGTCACCCGCAGCCATGTGAAGGGCGATGCGCCCTCGGTTGCGGTCTATTCGGATTGCGCACGCTACCGCTACCTGCTGACGCGCGAATGGGCACCGGATCAGGGCCGCGTACTCTTCGTCATGCTGAACCCCTCGACCGCGACCGAGGTGCAGAATGACCCGACCGTCGAGCGTTGCGAGAGACGGGCGCGGGCGCTGGGCTATGGCGCGTTTCGCGTCTGCAATATCTTCGCCTGGCGCGCGACCGATCCGCGCGCGATGCGCGCGGCCGCCGACCCGGTGGGGCCGCTCAATGACCAGGCGATTGCCGAGAGTGCGCCTTGGGCCGACCGGATCATCTGCGCCTGGGGTACGCATGGGGTGCATCTGAACCGCGGTCCCGCAGTGGAGAGGCTTTTGCGCGCGCAGGGGGTGGAACTCTGGAATCTGGGGCTGAGCAAGGCCGGGCACCCGCGCCATCCGCTCTATCTCGGCTATTCGGTTGTGCCGCAACGCTGGGTGTAGCGCGAGGGTTCCGGCGTCGGCGTAATCTGGTGCTTGCCTGATCCCTTCGGCACATCCGCCATGCACCCTCGGACCGTGCCCACCCACCCACCCTCACGGCCCGAGGGCGCATGGCGCGGGCAAGCCGGTAGATCGTGCAGGAACTTTCCGACCGCGAAGCTGTCAAACTGAAGGGGTCTTGATTCCGCGCTGTTGCTGCGATTTCCTACCCGCCGAGCACGAACGCGCGCGGGGTCATGCCTGGCCCCATGAGATAGAGCGCATCGTCGCTGATGGCCGCGACTGTACCGTCTTTCAGTGCGTCCCCCTGCACCAGCCGCAAGATCCGCCCGTCGGGCAGTCGGACAAGGGCCTGTCGCTCACCATCCCGGTGCACCACCGCGATCAGCGCGATCTCGTCCAGCGATATGACGCCGGTTTCGGTCGCCATGTCGAGCATGCTGCGACCGGGGGGCAGCACGAAGACCCGGCCCGATTCGGAATCCATGCTCAGCGGCAAGGGCTCATAGGCATGACGCAGGACCGGGCGGTGACCATCGCCCAGCGCTGCGCTCTGTGAACTCGGCTTCCTGTCGAGGATTACGGTGGCGACCTCTGTCGGTGGACTCTCGGGATCGGGCTGAACGGAACCGACCGTTGCCGTGCAGAAGCGTGCATCCTCTGCGCAATGATCGACCAGAGTGCTGGTGAGCAGCAGCGCAGCAAATGTCAGTAGGCAGGCAAGGCCGAAGAAAAGCGCACGGCGCAGATGGCTGGGGTCAGGGGGGGGCAGAGGGCGCAGGATCTCGGGCAGCGCCGCGCGCTGCCCTTGCTCGCCTGTGCCATGAGGCAGAATACTGCCTTGCATCATACCCCCAGCCATGCCGAGATTACCCCAACAGGCATGATTGCAGTAAACTCTTTCCAAAACCTGAACGCCCGCAGGACTCAATAACCCCGCACGCGCGGCACTTCGTGCAGCAGTGGCAGCCCTGCCTCCACCCGCGCGATATTTTCCGCCAGCGACCGCGATGCACTGGCCGCGCGGGTCGTGGCCGCGATATGGGGCGTGACCGTGACTCTCGGATGGTGCCAATAGGGGTGATCGGCGGGCAGCGGCTCGGTGCGGAAGACATCGAGTGTCGCGTGGCCGATCTGGCCATTCTCCAGCGCGGCCAGCAGAGCATCATCATCGATCAGCGCACCGCGACCGGGGTTGATGAGACAGGCCCCGCGCGGCAGCGTGGCCAGCGTCCCGGCATTCAAAATGCTCTCGGTTGCCTGTGTGTGCGGCAGCAGCGTGACCAGGATTTCAGTGCCTTGCAGCAGAGATTGCATCCCCTCGGGGCCATGGTGGCAGGTTACCCCGGCGATCTCTTTCGGGTTCGCCGCCCATCCCGAGACAGCAAACCCGGAATCCCGCAGCGCCTCGGCACAGGCCCTCCCCAAAGCCCCTAGCCCCATTACGCCCACAAGGCGCTCGGGCGCGAGCGGCGGCTCGACCGGGCGCCAATCTCCGGGCGCGGCCTGAATATGCGCGTCCATACCCAGATGATAGCGCAGCACATGGCCGCAGACATATTCGACCATGCCGCGGGTCAGGCTCGGGTCCACCATGCGCGCGAGCGGCTGGGTCAGGGTCGGGTTCGTGACGATCCTCTCGACCCCGGCCCAGAGGCTGAGCACGGCTTTCGTGCGCGTATAAGGCGAGAAATCCTGCAGCGGGCTTGCGGGCGCATAGAGGATGTAATCCACGTCTTCGGGCGCGGCCTCGGTCACGATCCGCGCCTCCAGTCCCGCCGCGCGCAACGCCTCACTAAGCGGCGCGTGATATTCCTCGGAGGTGCCCGGACCGGCGGCGAACAGGAGGGTCAGGCTCATGACGGCAGGCGCGCGTGGTGAATATGTGCGGACTGCACAAGGCCAAAGCCCACCATCAGCACGATCATCGCCGAGCCTCCATAGGAGACCAGCGGCAGGGGCACGCCCACCACCGGCGCAAGCCCCATTACCATCGCCATGTTGACCGCGAAATAGAGGAAGAATGTCCCGGTTACGCCTGTAATCAGTAGCGCGCCGAAGCGGCTTGTGGTGTTCAGCGCCGAGAGTAGGCAGACCCCCATGATGAGCATATAGAGCAGCAGCAGCGATGAGGCCCCGACAAAACCGAATTCCTCGGCCAGCGTGGTGAAGATGAAATCTGTGTGTTTCTCGGGCAGGAAGTTGAGCCGCGCCTGCGTGCCTTCCATGAAGCCACGTCCCGACCAGCCGCCCGAGCCAAGCGCGATCATCGACTGGTTGATGTGATAGCCTGCGCCAAGCGGATCGAGCGTCGGGTCTAGGAAGGCGTCGATGCGGCGATACTGGTAATCCTTGAGGATCTGCCATTCGGTCCCGCGCGATTGCAGGACCGCCGTGACCACTGCCACCCCTGCGCCTAGAATAGCGGCGAAATAGGCCCAGTGAACTCCCGCGGCAAAGATCACCACACCGCCACCCAGCGCGATCAGCATCGCCGTGCCCAGATCAGGCTGACGCACAACCAGAAGCGCAGGCACAACCGCGATCAGTGCGGCCAAGAGCACCCAGAGCAGGCGCGACGTTTTCTTGAGGTCGAGCCAGTCATAATAGGCCGCCAGAGCCATGATAGTGGTGATCTTGGCAAGCTCCGAGGGTTGCAGCCGTAACGGGCCGATCTCCAGCCAGCGTTTCGCGCCCATGCCGACCGAGCCGAAGAACTCGACGCCAATCAATAACAGGATCGAGACTGCATAGGCGAGCCCCGCGATCGAGCGCCAGAACCAGAGTGGCACAAAGGCGACCACGAACATGATCACCAGCCCGGCAGCGAAGCGCTTGAGCTGCGGCTCGGCCCAGGGCGTGGCGTTGCCGCCCGCGACCGAGTAAAGCATGATGAAGCCGTAGCCTGCGACCGCGATCAGCAAGGCGACCAGCGGCCAGTTGACATAGAGCACCTTGGCCAGTCCCGCAGGCATGCGCTTGGTGTTATACTCGAGATAACTCATGCGCGGCTGACCCTCATTGCTTCGGGCGCGCGCAGGCGCTCTTCCAGTTCGATCTGTTCGGCGCGGATGCGGTTGCGCTGCGGGGCCGGATAGGCCGAGAGCGGGGGCACCCCGCCATTAAGCGCCGCCAGCGTGATGTCGCGCCCGATGGGTGCGGCTGCCGATGAGCCGCCCATGCCATGCTCGACCACCACGGCCACGGCAAAGCGCGGATTGTCCACCGGCGCATAATCGACGAACAGCGCATGGTTGCGCCGGTTCCAGGGCAGGTCTTCCTGACGGCGGATCCCGGCCTCGCGCTCGGCGCGAGTGATCGAGAACACCTGCGAGGTCCCGGTCTTGCCCGCCATCATCTGCCCTTCGGCCACCACGCGCGAGGAATAGGCGGTGCCGCGCTGATGATTGACCGTATCAACCATGCCGCGCCGGATCAGCCGCAGCCATTCGGGGCGCAGATCGAGGCTGGCCATCTCGCGCTCGGCGCGCTCCAGTGGGTCGCGGAGCAGGCGCGGCAATACCGCCTTGTTCGACGCCAGCCGCGCGGTCATCACCGCCAGTTGCAGCGGCGTCGTCAGCACATAGCCCTGTCCGATAGAGGCATTGATCGTGTCCCCGATGCGCCAGTCGGCATTGCGGTTGCGCTGTTTCCATTCACGGGTCGGGTTGAGCCCGGCCGAGACCGAGGTGATCGGCAGATCATAGCGGATGCCAAGGCCAAGGCGGGTGGACATCTCGTTGATCTTGTCGATCCCGCAACGCTGCGACATCTCGTAGAAATACACGTCGCAGCTTTGTGCAAGGGCCGCCACCATACCCACCCGCCCATGCCCGCCGCGGCGCCAGCAGTGGAAACGATGGCCCGCGATATCCATATGACCGGGGCAGAATACGGTCTCCTGCCCATCGGTCGCAGCGGCTTCGAGCGCAGCCAAAGCAGTCACCATCTTGAAGGTCGAGCCGGGGGGGTAGAGGCCCTGCACTGTCTTGTTCACCAGCGGGCGGAATTCGTTGTCCAGCAGGCCACGGAAATCGGTCGAGGAAATACCGCGCACAAAGAGATTGGGGTCGAAACTTGGCCCAGAGGCAAGCGCAAGAATATCGCCGGTCTCGACATCCATTACCACCGCAGCGGCTGACTGGCCGTGTAGGCGTTCAAGCGCGTAATTCTGCAGCTTCGCGTCGATTGTCAGATGGACATTGTCGCCGGGCGTGCCCTCCACCCGGTCCAACTCGCGCATCACGCGGCCCACGGCATTGACCTCGACGCGCTGCGAGCCTGCCCGCCCGCGCAAGGTCTCTTCCTGCATCCGCTCGACACCGCTCTTGCCGATCTGAAACCGCGGGATCATCAGCACCGGATCCGGGGCCTCCAGTGCTTCAAGATCGCGCTCGGAGACGGGGCCGACATAGCCCACGACATGCGCCGTGTCCTCATAGAGCGGATAGTAGCGTGACAGGCCCATCTCGGGGGTCACGCCGGGCAGGGCCGGGGCATTGGCGGCGATGCGGCTGATCTCGTCCCAGTTCAGACGCTCGGCCACAGTCACCGGCACAAAGGGGCGGTTGCGCAGCATGTCACGGCGCGCGCGCTCGATATCGTCTTCGGTCAGCGGGATGAGCTGCGCCAGCCGCGACAGCACCAGATCGATATCGCCGGCATCGTCGCGTTTCATCACCACGCGGTAATTCTGCTCGTTCCCGGCCAGCAGCACGCCATTGCGGTCAAAGATCAACCCGCGCACAGGTGGCAGCAAACGCAGGTTGATGCGGTTTTCCTCGGCCAGCAGGTGGAATTGCTCGGCCTGGTTGAGCTGCATGTCGCGCAACCGCCACAGCAGCGTTCCCGCGATGCCAAGCTGCACCGAGCCCAGAAGCAACCCGCGACGGCTGATCACGCGTTGGCTGAATTCCTTTTCGCGCTCGGTGCGTTTCACAATCGCTGCCCCAATGCATCCAACTCGCCGGTCGCGGGTTTGCGCAATCCGAAAACGTAATGCGACACAGCCACCACAACCGGGTAGGCTGCCAGAGTGGCGAGAAACTGCATCAAGCTCAAGTCGAGCGGGGCCTGCGGCGCCATCACAATCGCGAGCACGGCCCGGTTTGCAAGGAACATCACCAGCAAGAGCCCGGCCACCTGCGCATATTCCATCCAGAAGGCGTTGTCGCGCAACCGTTCGCTGCGCGCGCGCAGCGATTCGCTGGCCAGCAGCACGATCAGCGCCCAGAGCCCCGGCGGGCGCAGCAGCAGGATATCCTCGATGAAGAAATAAAGCGCGATCACGGGAGCGGGCAGCAGGTCAGGGCGGCGCACGACCCAAGCCAGCGTGAGGCACAGCAGCAGGTCCGGCGCGGGAATATCCTGCCAGCGCAGGCCCTGCGCGATGTCAGATGCGGGCTCCAGACCGAGGCCCGCCCCAGCATCATAGCCCCCCAGCGGCAGCAACCGGTAGAAGGTAACCGCAGCCGCCAGCCCCAGATAGAGCGCGACATACATCAAGCGCTTGGTCTGTCGCCGCTCAACCATCGCCGATGCTCTCTGGCTCGCTGGCAGCGTCCTCGTCGTCATCATTGCCGAAATCGACAGGGGGCGTGATCAGCGCGCCTGTGTCAGTGATCCGCTCGACTGGGCGCGAGCGGAGCACGCGCAGGAATTCCAGCCGGCTGTAATCGGCTGCGATCCGCACGCGCAGGCGTCGGTCACGAGTCTGCACCACCTCACCCACCAGAAGCCCTGCGGGAAACACGCCGCCATCATCCGAACTGATCACCCGGTCCCCAGGACGCACCTCGTCCGGGGACTCGATGAATTCCAGCAGCGGGAAGGCAGAGGTGTCTCCGACCAGCATCGCCCGTTGCCCCGATGGCTGGATCACGACCGGCAGCGCGCTTGCGGTATCGGTCAGCAGAACCACGCGGGCCGTGCGGTTGCCAACCCCAGCGACTCGACCGGCCAGCCCGAGCCCGTCCATCACCGCCCAGCCATCCTGCACCCCGTCGCGCGCGCCGACATTCAACAGCACAGAATTGCGGAAGGGCGAGCCGCTATCAGCCATCACCACGCCGGTAACATGGGTCAGTTGCGGGTCGAGCCGAACCTGATTGAGGTCGAGGAGCTGGGCATTGCGTTGCTCAAGCTGAAGCGCCGCCTCGCGCCAGGCGCGCATCTGCTGCAATTCGCGGCGCAACTCCTGATTCTGCTCGATGATGCGCGCGTAAGAGCGGAAATTCTCCGCCATGGCAACAGCGCGTGCGACGGGCCGCATGGCCCAGTCGAAAGAGGGCACCACGCGGTCGATCACCGCCATGCGGAACTGTTCCACGCGCGGGCTGTCGATGCGCCAGATCAGGAACGTGAGCAGCAGCAATACCGCCAAAAGTCCCACCAGAACGCGCCGGACGGGACGGATGAAATCCTGATCTTGCCGTGGCGTGTTGGCCAAACCTCACACCCTGATCGATGGCCGCGCTCAGCTTTCGTAATCGATCGCGTGGCGCAGCTGCTTCTCGTATTCCAGCGCCTTGCCGGTGCCGATGGCCACGCAATTCAGCGCCTCGTCAGCAACCGATATGGACAGGCCGGTCTGCTCACGCAAGGCCAGGTCCAGCTCGCCCAGAAGCGCGCCGCCCCCTGTGAGCATCACGCCGCGGTCAACGATATCGGCGGCCAGATCGGGCGGCGTGGTCTCGAGCGCGATCATCACCGCCTCGCAGATGGTGGTCACGGTCTCGGCCAGTGCCTCGGCGACTTGCGCCTGCGTGATCTCGGCCTCTTTAGGCACGCCGTTCAGCAGGTCACGCCCGCGCACCAGCATTGACTTGCCGCGCCCGTCATCAGGCATGCGTGCGGTGCCGATGGAGCATTTGATTTTCTCGGCGGTCGATTCCCCGATCAGCAGGTTCTGATTGCGGCGCAGGAAGCTGACGATTGCCTCATCCATGCGGTCGCCCCCCACGCGCACCGAACGCGCATAGACGATATCGCCCAAACTCAGAACCGCAACTTCGGTCGTACCGCCACCGATATCGACCACCATCGAACCCGTGGGGTCCGTGATCGGCATGCCCGCCCCAATGGCCGCTGCGATCGGCTCCGAGATCAGCCCTGCGCGCCGCGCGCCTGCCGACAGGACCGATTGCCGGATGGCGCGTTTCTCGACTGGCGTCGCGCCATAGGGCACACAGACGATGACCTTGGGCTTGGAGAAGACCGTGTTGCGATGCACCTTGCGGATGAAATGCTTGATCATTTCCTCGGCTACATCGAAATCCGCAATCACCCCGTCGCGCATGGGGCGGATCGCCTCGATGCTGCCGGGAGTGCGTCCCAGCATGAGTTTCGCATCCTCGCCCACCGCCAGCACCGCCTTGCGCCCGTCTTTCGAGTGATAGGCCACCACCGAGGGTTCATTCAGGATGATCCCGCGCCCCTTGACATAGACCAGCGTGTTGGCGGTGCCGAGGTCAATGGCCATGTCAGAGGTGAACAGGCTGGGGAAGAAGTTCATGCGGGGTATCCGTGATCACAAGGGGCAGGGCGCAAGGCCCCAAAGGCTAACGCCATTCTGCGCCTTATAGGGTGCGAAGACCGGGGCGGTAAAGGGGGGCGTGCCGGAGAGTGGGCGGGAAATGGCGCAGAGGCCGCACTATTGCGTGAAAGCAGCGTAGGCTCTCGTGCTCACGCCACATCGGCTTCAACCCCAATTGTCGCGGCAAAAGTCGCATGGACCGGCCTCGGCCCACCGATTAGGCTTGGCGGGCATTGCCCTGCCGCGGCCGACAACACGCAAGAGCTTCCGTGACCAGATTGCCAGCCCGACTCCTCAACCGACTGACGCGCGACTGGCTGCTGCTGGTCCTGCTGGCCGGATTTCCCGTCGTGTTCTGGCTTGCACCCTTGCGCCGGCCCGAACTGCCGGCGCTGGTGGACTGAAAACCGTCTCGGCGCCGGCCGGCCTGATGGTGATGAGCCGCGCGCTCGAGGTATCAGGCCTGATGGACCGGCTCGGGCGCTGGATTCTGGAGCGCTTCAACAGTCTGCGCGGGCTTGCTGTGGCCATAGTCCTGTTCGCGGCTGCACTGGCAGCAGTCGTGACCAATGATGTCGCGCTCTTCGTGACCGTGCCGCTCACCTTGTCACTGGCGCGGATGATCGATCTGCCAGTCGCGCGGCTTGTCATCTTTCAAGCGCTCGCAATCAATGCGGGCTCGACGCTATCGCCTGTCGGCAACCCGCAGAATCTGTTTCTGTGGCAGGGGTCCGGCGCAGGGTTCTGGGAGTTCGCCTTGGCCATGCTGCCAGTGGGCGGGGCGATGTTGGTATTGGTGCTGGCACTGGTGCCCTTGGGTTTTGGCCGTGCACAGCTCAGCTTGCCGCATAGCGACAGCCCGCTGACGCTGCAACGCGGGCTAATGCGGCTCTCGCTTCTGTCCTATCCGGTGTTTCTCTGGGCGGTGAATGCGGGCTACGCGTCACCCGGCGCAGCCCTCGTCATCGCTATCTATGCGCTTGCCTTCGCGAAGGTGCTCCGCGGGGTGGATTGGGCGCTGCTGCTCGTGTTCGTGCTGATGTTCGTCAATCTGGGGCTGCTGGGTCGGATCCTGGTTCTTGCAGGACAGGTTGACGTATGGATGGAGCGCGACGCGGCGACCTTTGTGATGGGCGCGGCCCTGTCGCAACTGATGTCGAACGTGCCCGCAGCCATCTTCCTCGCGCCATTCGCCGAGGATTGGCGCGCATTGGCTTGGGGGGTGAATGTGGGCGGCTTCGGGCTTGCCATCGGCTCACTTGCGAACCTGATCGCGTTGCGGCTTGCGCCACAAGCGGGCATCTGGCGCGATTTTCACCGCTGGTCGCTGCCGATGCTCGTCGCCTCGGCGCTGGCGGGGGCGTTGATGCTGACAGGGTTCTGAACAGCGCGCCCCGCTAGGGCGCGCTGCCGCCCGTTACCCCGCCGAACTCATCAGCGCGGACAGGTTGCCGCGATGCTGGTGCATCACCAGACGGTTGAGAGCATTGATATAGGCCTTGGCCGAGGCCACGACCGTATCGGTATCCGAGGACTGGCCCGAATAGACCACATCACCGCGTTTCAGCCGCACGCTGACAGTCGCCTGTGCGTCGGTGCCCTCGGTCACGGCATGGACCTGATAGAGTTCCAGCCGCGCATCATGCGGGAACAGCATCTTGATCGCGTTGAATGTCGCATCCACAGGCCCGTCACCGGTTGCGTCGATGAATTTCTCCCCGCCACCACCCACGCGCAGGGTCATTTCGGCCTCTTGTGGGCCTTCAGTGCCACAGATCACGCGCAACCGGCGGATCTGCAGAAATGCATCGTCATCGGCCAGCGAGGCTTCGGCCATCAGCGCGATCAGGTCGTCGTCATAGACTTCCTTCTTGCGGTCGGCGAGGGCCTTGAAGCGCACGAACACATCCTTGAGCTGGTTGTCACCCAACTCATAGCCCAGATCGGACAGCTTGGCGCGCAGTGCCGCGCGGCCTGAATGCTTGCCCATGACCAGATTCGTGGCCTGTAACCCGATATCCTCCGGGCGCATGATCTCGAAGGTTTCCTTGTTCTTCAGCATTCCGTCCTGATGGATGCCCGATTCATGCGCAAAGGCATTCTTGCCGACCACGGCCTTGTTATACTGCACCGGAAAGCCTGAAACGGCGGCCACCATGCGCGAGATGCCCATGATTTTCGTCGTGTCGATCCCAGTTCGGAAGGGCAGGATGTCATTGCGCACTTTCAGCGCCATCACCACCTCTTCCAGAGCCGTATTGCCCGCGCGCTCGCCCAGACCGTTGATCGTGCATTCGATCTGGCGCGCACCGGCCTCGACAGCAGCCAGTGCATTGGCCGTCGCCATGCCGAGGTCATTATGGCAATGGGTGGCGAAGATGATCTCATCCGCGCCCGGCACGCGTTCGCGCAGCATCGCGATAAGATCGGCAGATTCGCGTGGGTAGGTATAGCCGACCGTGTCGGGGATATTTATGGTGGTGGCGCCGGCCTTGATGGCTGCCTCGACCACACGGCAGAGAAAATCCGGTTCAGTGCGAGTGGCATCCATCGGCGACCATTGCACATTGTCGCAGAGGTTGCGGGCATGGGTCACCGTGTCATGGATACGTTGCACCATCCCGTCCTGATCGAGCGCGGTGATGTCGCGATGCAAGGGCGAGGTGCCGATGAAGGTATGGATGCGCGGACGGGCGGCATGGCGCACGGCCTCCCAGCAGCGGTCGATATCGGTGAAATTGGCGCGGGCAAGACCGCAGATGACCGAATTCTTCGCGTTCTGCGCAATCTCCATGACCGCCTGAAAATCGCCTTCTGACGCAATGGGAAAGCCCGCCTCGATGATGTCCACGCCCATCTCGTCAAGCAGCGCGGCGATCTCGAGCTTCTCGGAATGGGTCATGGTCGCGCCAGGCGATTGCTCGCCATCGCGCAGGGTGGTGTCGAAAATCAGGACATGGTCCTGCGAACTGGCCGTGCTGGTCATGGGGAAATCCTGTCAGGCTGTGGGGTGGGTGTCGTCCGGGCGCTGGTCACCTCTGAGCGGCGCGCCCATGCGGGACACGCTCAGAGGCTGCTAAGAAGAAGCAGCAACCCAAGGGGCCGGGCCATGCGTTGCGCGATAATGTCGCCACCACAGATCATGGCCATGACTATAGGCAGCGGGCGCGCGCTTGAAAAGCCCCAATCTGCGCCTGCACAAAGCCGTGGGCGAGCGCTCCCGCACGCTTGACTCCGTCCCCGTGCGCGCCCATGAAGCGCGCGACACCGGGCGGCAGATGGACAGGACGCATGAGCGCGATTGACGGCAAGAAAGATGGGCTGTGGGAAAACATCAAGGTGATCTTCTATGCCCTGCTGATTGCCGGGCTGTTCCGCACGCTGTTCTTCCAGCCCTTCTACATCCCATCGGGCTCGATGAAGGAAACGCTGCTGATCGGCGATTTTCTCTTCGTCAACAAGATGGCCTATGGCTATTCGCGTTATTCCTGCCCTTTCGGCCTCTGCCCCTTCGAAGGGCGGATTTTCGGCAGCGAGCCTGAACGCGGTGATATCGTGGTGTTCCGTCACCCGGGCACCGGCGCGGATTATATCAAGCGCTTGATTGGCCTGCCCGGTGATCGTGTGCAGATGCGCGAAGGTCGCCTGTGGCTCAATGACGAGGAAGTGCCGCAGGAGCCAGCCGGCGAATTTGTCGAAGTCTATGAGCGTCAGGGCGGTGGCCGGCAGTTCCCGCGCTGCGAAAATGCGCCGGTGGGGCAGGGGGGCGAGTGCATCAAGTCGCGCGCCATTGAGACCCTGCCGGAGGGCCGCAGCATTCCAGTGCTCAACATCACTGACAACAGCGCAGGCGACAACACGCCTGTCTTCACCGTGCCTGAGGGGCATTTCTTCTTCATTGGCGACAATCGCGACAATTCGCTCGACTCGCGGATGCCACGTCAGGTCGGCGGTGTCGGCATGGTGCCCTTCGACCATCTGATCGGGCGCGCGCGCCATGTGGTCTTCTCGGCCCAGGGACGGTCGTTGTTTTTCTTCTGGACCTGGCGGAGTGACCGCTTCTTCCAGAGTCTGCCGTGAAGTTGGCGACGCATCTGTCCGCTTTCTGCGCCCGTCTGGGCCATGACTTCACGCGCCCGGAGCTCTTGCGCGAGGCGCTGACCCATCCATCCATGTCGACGCCTGCGCGCCCGGACAATCAGCGGCTGGAATTTCTGGGCGACCGCGTGCTCGGGCTGGTGATGGCCGAGGCGCTGCTCGACGCGGATAGCGCAGCCAATGAGGGCCAGCTTGCGCCGCGCTTCAATGCGCTTGTGCGCAAGGAGGCCTGTGCCGATATTGCGCGCAGTATCGGGCTGGGCGAGGCGCTGAAACTGGGCCGCTCCGAGATGCTTTCGGGTGGGCGGCGCAAGGAGGCGATCCTCGCTGACGCAATGGAGGCGGTGATCGCGGCAGTCTATCTCGATGCCGGGTTCGAGGCCGCGCGCGATGTCGTGCTGCGGCTTTGGGGCGGACGGATCGTGGCCGTCAAGGATGATGCACGCGACGCCAAGACCAGTTTGCAGGAATGGGCGCAAGGACGGGGACAGCCCACACCTGAATATGTGGAGCTTGACCGCAGTGGCCCCGACCATGCGCCGCGATTCATCATCGAAGTGCGGCTTGCGCGCGGTGAGTCTGCGCAAGGGCAGGCTGGCTCGAAACGGCAGGCGGAGCAACTGGCCGCACGCGCCCTGCTGGCGCGACTGGAGGAAGACGAATGACCGATACCCCCGCACGGGCGGGCTTTGTCGCCCTGATTGGCGAGCCAAATGCCGGGAAATCGACGCTGACCAACCGGATGGTCGGCGCCAAGGTCAGCATCGTGACACACAAGGTGCAGACCACGCGCACGCGGATCAGGGGCGTGGCCATCGAGGGGGCGTCGCAGATCGTGTTCGTGGACACGCCGGGCCTGTTTCGCCCGCGCCGCAGGCTGGATCGCGCCATGGTGGCTGCGGCCTGGGGGGGCGCTGCCGATGCCGATGTCGTGGTGCTGCTGGTCGAGGCGCATCGCGGCATGACCGATGGCGTGCGCGCGATTCTGGAGGCGCTGCGCGAGCGGATCACGCCCAAGCAGAAGGTTGTGCTGGCGATCAACAAGATCGACCGCGTGAAATCCGAGGAGCTGCTGGCGCTCACGGCTGAGCTGAACGCGGCCTATCCCTTCGCTGAGACCTTCATGATCTCGGCGGAGAAGGGGCATGGCGTGGTCGACCTGCGCCGCTGGCTGGCCGAGGAGCTCCCCGAGGGACCATGGCTCTACCCCGAGGACCAGATCGCCGATCTGCCCATGCGCTTGATCGCGGCGGAAATGACCCGCGAGAAATTGACCCTGCGCCTGCATGAGGAATTGCCTTATCAACTGACGGTCGAGACCGAAAGCTGGCAGGAACGCAAGGACGGCTCGGTTCGGATCGATCAGGTGGTCTATGTCGCGCGCGATGGGCACAAGGGCATTGTGCTCGGCAACAAGGGCGAGACGATCAAGGCGATTTCCACTGCCGCACGGGCCGAAATTTCCGATTTCCTTGGCCGCCCGGTGCATCTGTTCCTGCAGGTCAAAGTCCGCGAGAACTGGCTGGAAGAGGCCGCGCGCTACTCCGAGATGGGGCTGGAGTTCCGCGACGGGAATACATGAGTGCGCGACTGGCCGCGCATGTCTGGGTCGCGGCCTATCTGCGACGGCTGCAACTCGAAGGTATCCCTGCCTATGTCATCCGCAAGGGCGATGCGACCGCGGGTGCCGTGCTGGTCAAGCTCGCGCGGATGGACGGGCAGGCGCAGGCCTTTACGCGCAGTTTCGATCTCGAGAGCGGTGCAAGGGTCTGGCAGGAGCTTTGCGCCGGGCCGGAGCCCGAGGTTGATGCGGCGGTGACGCGGCAATGTGGGTTTGATCCGGATCTCTGGGTGATCGAGGTCGAGGATGCGCGCGGGCGGCATTTGCTTGACGATATGGAGGGTCGCTAGAGCGGGGCCGCGCTCAGCGTCTAAACAATCTGAAAGCAAGCGGTTCGGGCGGGCGCCTAATTCTGCCGCAACCGGATCACCACATCGACGCGCGCGATGCGCGCCCCTTCGGGCGGGCTGGGCAGGCGCGAAAAGGCAACTTCGGCAGAGGGCGCATCGGTCAGTTCCTGCGTGTCTTCCCAGAAGAAATGTGGGTGATCTTCGGTGCAGGTGTCAAAATAGGACCGGGTCGCATCGACCGTGATCTCGTTCATCAGACCAGCATCGCAGAAGGCACGCAGGGTGTTGTAGACGGTCGCGAGCGAGACGGATTCACCGCTCGACTTTGCCGCCATGAACAGCCCTTCGGCGGTCACATGGCGATCCGCGCCATCCCCCACAAGCAGACTTGCCAGCGCGACACGCTGACGGGTCGGGCGCACATTTCCGCGGGCCAGCCATGCCTGACCGGCCTTCAGCGCGCTATCGGTCACTGATGCAAAACACGTTTCCATAACTCCATATAAAGGATCATGGCGCCGGATTTCAAATGAAAACAGGTCGCAACTGCGGCGCGGGCTCCCCTTGCCTCTGTTCAGGACGCGATGCTAGAGGGGGAAAACCCTTCAGGAGACCTTGATGACCCAGTTCCCGACCTCGTTCGACAAGGACGCCCTGCTTGCCTGCGCACGCGGGGAACTGTTCGGTCCGGGCAATGCGCAATTGCCCGAGCCGCCCATGCTGATGATGGACCGGATCTCCGATATCTCGGGCGATGGCGGGCTGCATGGCAAGGGTCATGTCGTCGCCGAATTCGACATCAACCCCGATCTGTGGTTCTTTGAGTGCCATTTCCCCGGTAACCCGATCATGCCCGGCTGTCTTGGGCTTGACGGATTATGGCAACTGACCGGGTTCAACCTTGGTTGGCGCGGCTGGCAGGGGCGGGGCTATGCGTTGGGCGTGGGCGAGGTGAAGCTCACCGGCATGGTGCGCCCTGACCGCAAGATGCTGACCTACAAGGTGGATTTCACCAAGGCGATCCAGACCCGTCGCCTGACCATGGGTGTGGCCAACGGCATTGTCGAGGCCGATGGCGAGGTGATCTATCAGGTCACCGACATGAAGGTCGCGCTGTCAGAGTCATAACGCGGCGCGCCGCTCGCGCGCGTTCAGCCAGTTGATTGCCAGCAGCACGAGGATCACCCCCGCTCCGGCGACCTCGACCCTGAAATCGGGCCAGAACAGCGCCGCGATGGCGGGCAGTGCCAGCAGCCGCGAAACCGGGTCCATCCGCCCGAACAGAAACCCCTCGATCGTGGCCGCGAAGGCCACAAGACCGAGGATCGCGGTAAACCCTGTCCAGAGCACATGCAGCGGCGGGCCACCATAGATGATCTCGGGGTTGAACACCATGAAGAGCGGGATCAGATACAGGCCCTTGGCGAATTTCCACGCCTGAACCGATGTCTCCATCGGTTTCGAGCCTGCGACGGCCGCGCCGGCGAACCCTGCGAGCGCAATAGGGGGCGTGACATTACTGTCCTGCGAATACCAGAACACCACCAGATGCGCGATCAGGAGCGGGATGCCGAATTCAGTGTGCAGCGCTGGCCCCACCAGCACGATCAGCACGATATAGCTTGCCGTCACCGGCAGCCCCAGCCCGAGGATCAGCGAGGCAATCAGCACCAGCCCGAGCGCGATCAGGATATTGCCACCCGAGAGTGAGACCATCATAGACGAGAATTTGAGCCCCAGCCCGGTCAGCCCGACCACGCCTACGATGATGCCCGCCACCGCACAGGCAATCGAGACCGCAACCGCGTTGCGCGCGCCCAGCTCCAGGCTCTCGAAGATCATCCGCACGCCGCGCATCACCGAGGCCTGCAACCGCGTGCCCGTCAGCGGCCCCTCGGCCACCAGTGCCCAGAGCCCGCGTAACCCGGCAACCCCGATCACGGCAATGATCGCCCAAAAGCCAACGCGCATGGGCGAGATATTATTGACCAACAGCCACACCAGCAAAACCAGCGGCACGATGAATTGCCAGCCTGCCTTGAGCACCTGCCGCACCATTGGCAACTCTGTGGGCGACAGGCCGCGCATGCCTTGTTTCATTGCCACGATGTGGACAAAGAGATAGACTGTGCCGAGATAGAGGACGGCCGGGAAGATCGAGACCATCACGATCTCGATGTAAGGCACCTGTGTGTATTCCGAGATCAGAAACGCGCCCGCACCCATCAGCGGCGGGGTGATCTGGCCGCCAGTCGAGGCCGCGGCCTCGATGCCGCCCGCCTGTTTGGGCTTGTAGCCCAGCCGTTTCATCAGCGGGATGGTGAAAGAACCGGTGGTGACCACATTGGCGATGGCCGAGCCGGAAATCGACCCCATGCCCGCGCTGGCGATAACGGCGGCTTTCGCAGGCCCGCCCGGTTTGCGCCCCGTGGCGGCAAAGGCCAGGTCGATAAAGAACTTGCCTGCGCCGGTCTTTTCCAGAAATGCACCGAACAGCACGAACATGAACACGAAGGTCGCGGCCACGCCCAAAGGCAAGCCGAAGATACCCTCTTGCCCGAGGTAAAGCTGCCCCACCAGCCGGTCCACATTGGCCCCGCGATGCGATAGCACGCCCGGCATCCATTCGCCTAGCGCAGGCAGCGCGCCGCGCGGTCCGGCAAGCGCATAGAGGATGGCAATCGCGCCGATGATGGTCATGCCGATGCCCACGGCGCGGCGGCTGGCCTCCAGCACCGCGACGGTGCAGATGATGCCCAAGATGATATCGGTCTGGCTCCACCAGCCTGCGCGGGCGATGATCGCATCGAGGTTCCAGATGATGTAGAAGCCGCTTAGGAAACCTGCCGTGATAAAGGCCGCGTCGATGATCCAGCCCAGCACGCCGCGTGGGCGGGTCTGCCCGAACGCAGGGAAGATCAGGAAGGCCAGCACCAGCACAAAGGCCAGATGCGCCGGACGCTGGTAAAACAGGCCCAAGGGCTGGATGCCTGCCGTGTAAAGCTGGAAGAGTGACAGCGATACCGCGACAGCGGTGATCAGCCACAGCACCGGGCGTGGCTGCATGGCATCGGCAGAGCGCAGATTCGACGGGATCAGGTCTTCATCGGTCGAAGGAGGATCGGAGCTGGCGGGGCGCTCTGGTGTCGTGCTCATCGGCTTTGGTCACTCGGCTGAGAGGGTCAGGATGGCCTGCGCGCCCGGCGCAAGCTCGGAAAGGGGGATGTCAATATCGCCGCTGCTGAGCGTGTGGCCAACTCGCGTCGCACCGATTCGCAGACGCAGGAGGTTGTCGGGCAGCGGCTCGTCCATGTCCTCGATCCAGTAACCGCCCTCGGGCGCTGAAGTAAGCCTGCCGCGGCCTTCGATCTCACCCAATCCGGCGGCGAAATCATGCAGGTAGGATCGGGTCAGCACCAGTTGCCCGGCGCGGTTCTCGAAACAATCGGCCACCTTGCCCCCTGTCACCGAATGCGCCCAACGCAGACAAATTTCCTGTTCTTCAGGCAAGGGCAGCGTGCGCAGCACGCTGCCTTCGACCGAGATTTCCAGAAAAGGCTCTGCCCCAGCGGGCAGAGCCAGTGCGAGCGCGGCAGTCAACCACCGCGCCGCGCCGCCAAGGCCCCGCTCACGGACGCTGATGATCCTGCACGGTCATGCCGATCTCTTCCAGATAGCGCAGCGCGCCGGGGTGGAAGGGGATCGGGGTCGAGGCAATCGAGAATTCCGGCGTGGTGTCATTCGCTGCAGGGTGGATGGCGATCAGCTCGTCGACATTCTCGTAGATCGCGCGCGCGATGTTATAGACCAACTCTTCGTCCATATCCTCATGCACGATCATCACATTCGGGGTCGAGATGGTCTGTACGGGCTCATCGACCCCGTCATACATGCCGGCGCGCAGCGTATAGGGTGCAAAGGTAGGCTCGACCTCGATGGCATTGGCGATTTCCTCATCGCTCATCGGGATGATGGCAATGTCGCGGGTCGTCGCAAGGTTCATGATCGACGAGGTGGGCGGACCCACACTCCAGAACCCGGCCGCAATGTCGCCGTCGCGCAGTGCATCGGCGGTCTCATTGAAGTTCAGCCGCTCGGGCGTGAAATCGTCATAGGTGATGCCATTGGCCGCGAGCAGCGTTTGCGCGCTGACTTCGGTGCCTGAACCCGGCGCACCGACCGAGACGCGCTGTCCGCGCAGGTCTTCCAGCGAGGTGATGCCGCTATCGGCCAGCGTGACGATCTGCACCGCGTTGGGGTAGATCGACATCAGCGCGCGGATCTCGGATACCTGACGGCCCTCAAACGCCCCTTCGCCATTGAAGGCCTGATAAACGGTGTCGGCCAGCGCCAGAGCCAGATCGCTGTCGCCGCGTGAGACGAGGGCCACATTCTCGACCGAAGCGCCGGTCACTTCGGCGCTGCCGGTGGCGCCATCAACATGGCGGTTGATGACTTCGGCCACGCCGCCGCCATAGGGGAAATACACCCCGCCGGTGCCGCCGGTGGCGATGGAAAGCTCTTGCGCGACAGCCGGTGCTGCCGTCAGCGCTGCGGCAAGGCCGAGCGCAGTCAGTCTGATGGTCATGTCTATCCTCCCAAGGATATCTGTTTTTCTTTTCGGATCGCGAACGATCAGACGTCAGACTAGCCGGGGAGGTTGCATCGCGCAAGCATTCAGCCTGCAGCCAGCACCGGAATCAGCGATGCGATCAGCAGAGCCGCCATGGTGTAGTTGAAGGCGCGCAGCCAGTCCGGGCGGTCCAGAAAGCGCCGCAGACCCACACCCAAGCCCGCCCAGACAGCGACCGAGGGAAAATTGACCATCGCAAACACGCCTGCCACCCAGGCCACGGCCAGCCATTCCTGCCCCGGCGCATAGAGCGTCACCGCACCGAGCGCCATGATCCAGGCCTTGGGGTTCACCCATTGAAACGCTGCTGCCTGAAGGAACGTCAGAGGTCGGGCGCGGGTGGTGCTGCCCTCCGGCGGGGCGGAATTGGCGATTTTCCAGGCCAGAAACAGCATGTAGCCCACCGAGGCAACGGTCAGTGCCATCCGTGCGGGCGGATAGGTCACGAAGACACCCACCAGCCCGACGCCCACCAGGAACACCATGAAAGCATGCCCCAGCGCAATGCCGCACATATGCGGCAGCGTGGCTCGAAAACCGAAATTCACGCCAGAGGCGAGCAACATCACATTATTCGGCCCCGGCGTCACCGAGGTAACGAACGCATACGCTGCGAGAGCCAGAAAGAGGTCAATTGGCATGGGCGCATTCCGTGATTCTTTGGGCAATCCTATGCTTCGCGCAAAGGGAAGAGGTTGCAAATGCTGCACAAATTGCAGTAATTGTGCAATTCATGAATGAAATAGACAATATTTCCGACAAGATATTGCGGGTCCTGCAGCGCGAGGGCCGGATCAGCAATCTCGATCTGGCCGCAAAGGCTGGCCTCTCTCCCTCGGCCTGTCTACGCCGGGTGCAGGAGTTGGAGCGGCGCGGGGTCATCACCGGTTATCGCGCTGTGGTCGACCCGGCCAAGATGGGGATCGGGTTCATTGCCTATGTGACAGTGGGCCTTTCGCAGCATACCAAATCGGCGCAGGATGCTTTCGAGCGGCTGATGCGCGCGGCACCACAAGTGCGCGAGTGTCATAACATAACCGGCACCATAGAATATCTGCTGCGGGTCGAGGTGGCGGACCTGCCGGCCTACAAGCATTTCCACACGGAATATCTCGGTGCCTTTCCGCATCTGAACACGATCACAACCATGGTCGTGATGGCTTCGCCCAAGGATATGCGCGGGTGAGAGATTCTGCGTGCATATGCGAAAAAAATCGCTATGCTGCAGCGCAGCAAAGGGGATGAGCGCATGGCCAAGGGCAAGGTAATCACGATCGCACAGCAGAAAGGTGGCTCTGGCAAGACGACGCTCGCGGTCAATCTGGGCGTGATGCTGGCGCGGGCGGGCAAGACGGTTGCCTTTCTCGACATTGACCCGCAAGGCTCACTCGGGCGCTGGTTCATGACCCGGCATGAAGTGGGCCGCGCCGAGGGGATGGAGTTCTCGACCGCTTCGGCCTGGGGTGTGGGTTATGAGGTCGGCAAGCTGCGCGATGCGGCGGATATCGTCATTATCGACACGCCGCCCAAGGCCGATAGCGACCTGCGCCCGGCTCTGCGCGCCGCGGATCTGGTGCTGGTGCCAGTGGCCTCGAGCCATGTCGATCTCTGGGCCACCGATGGTGTGCTCGACCTCGCCCGCCGAGAGGATTGCGGCGTGCTGGTGGTGCTGAACCGTGCAAGGGCGGGCACGCGGCTCGGCGCCGAGATTGCCGAGGCCACCAAGGCGCTCGAGGCTGCGATTGCCGAGACGCAAATCGCCAACCGCGTGGCCTATGCCGAGACGCTGGGGCAGGGCTTGGGCGGGATCGAGGGCGCGCGCAGCCCTGCCATTCGCGCTGAGCTAGAGGCGCTGCTGGCCGAAGTGCTGGCGGAATTGCCCGAAGACTGAGCCCCCATGGACGGCGCGCAGTGCTTGCGCTAAGAGCCGCGCAAAGACCCGCTTTGCAAAGGCTCGCCCATGTCCGGCCACGGAACTGCTCTGCCGATGATCGCCCACCGCTCTGGCCCGCTGCGCGGTGTGGCCGAGGTGCCCGGCGACAAGTCGATCTCGCATCGCGCGCTTATCCTTGGCGCGCTTTCCGTGGGTGAGACACGGATCACCGGGCTCCTGGAAGGGCAGGATGTGCTCGATACCGCCCGCGCGATGCGCGCTTTTGGCGCCGAGGTCACGCAGCATGGGCCCGGAGCGTGGTCGGTGCATGGCGTGGGCGTGGGCGGGTTCGCCGAACCCGAGACAGTCATTGATTGCGGCAATTCCGGCACAGGCGTGCGGCTGATCATGGGCGCGATCGCC
Source organism: Paracoccaceae bacterium (assembly GCA_007694945.1). Lineage (GTDB taxonomy): Bacteria > Pseudomonadota > Alphaproteobacteria > Rhodobacterales > Rhodobacteraceae > Roseinatronobacter. The sequence continues at coordinate 39,985 of REER01000077.1, forward strand.
ACCACAGATATCGCCGCCACGTTTGCCGGCGATGCGAGCCTAAACAAGCGGCCCATGGGGCGGGTGACAGAGCCACTGGCGCTGTTCGGCGCGCAGGCGTTCGGGCGGCGCGGCGGGCGGTTGCCGCTGACGCTGATCGGTGCGGCGCAGCCCGTGCCGGTGCGCTATGCGCTTCCGGTGCCCTCGGCGCAGGTGAAATCGGCGGTGCTGCTGGCGGGGCTGAATGCGCCGGGGCAGACTGTGGTGATCGAGGCCGAGCCCACGCGCGACCATACCGAGCGGATGCTGCGCGGCTTCGGGGCAGAGGTTGCCCTCGAGCAGACCACCGAGGGGCGGGTGATAACGCTCACAGGTCAGCCCGAGCTCCGGGGGCAGGATGTGGCCGTACCGCGTGACCCAAGCTCAGCGGCCTTCCCGGTCTGCGCGGCGCTAATGGTGCAGGATTCCGATATTCTGGTGCCCGGCGTAAGCCAGAACCCCACCAGAAATGGCATTTTTCTGACATTGCAGGATATGGGCGCGGATCTGGTGATGGAGAATCCGCGCGACGAGGGCGGCGAGCCGGTGGCGGATCTGCGGGTGCGGTTTTCAGCACTCAAGGGCATCGAGGTGCCGCCCGAACGGGCGGCCTCGATGATCGACGAATACCCGGTTCTCGCCGCACTGGCAGCGATCGCCGAGGGCAAGACCGTGCTGCGCGGCATCAAGGAATTGCGGGTGAAGGAGTCCGACCGTATCGACGCCATGGCGCGCGGGCTGGAGGCCTGCGGGGTACGGGTCGAGGAGAGCGAGGACAGCCTGACCGTGCATGGCTTGGCCGAAGTGCCGGGGGGCGCAACGGTCGAGAGCCGTCTGGATCACCGCATCGCGATGAGTTTCCTTTGCCTCGGCCTCGCATCGCGCGACCCGATCCGCGTGGATGATGGCAGCCCGATCGCGACATCCTTCCCGGTCTTCGAGGCGCTGATGGGCGGGTTGGGCGCGCAGATCGAGCGAGCCGGGGACTAAGGCAGGCGCTGCGCCGGGTCTAGCCGTCGCAAGGAGCGCCCGCTCGGGGTTCCCGCCCACCCGCCCATGACCCGCTCGCGGGCGCTTGTCCGGCTGCGCCGGACGGGCGGATACGTCGGCTCAGGTTTGCGCCGCTATGGCCGCTTGTTCCGCCACTTCTCCCAGAGATCGGGTCGGCGCTCGCGTGTCAGCGCCTCGGCTTGGTCCTGCCGCCATCGGTCAATCTCGGCATGATTGCCCGAGAGCAGCACGGGCGGGATTGACCGGCCCTCCCACTCGGCAGGGCGTGTATATTGCGAATGTTCCAGCAGGCCCTGCGAAAAGCTCTCTTCCTCGACCGAGGCCGCATTGCCGAGCACCTCGGGCAACAGCCGTACTGTGGCGTCGATCATCGCCTGCGCGGCGATTTCGCCCCCGGTCAGGACGAAATCCCCGAGGCTGACCTCCTCGATCCCGAAATGGTCGATCACCCGCTGGTCGATCCCTTCAAACCGCCCGCAGATCATCACCACACCCGGTTTTTGCGACCAGTCACGGGCCATGGCCTGCGTGAAGAGCCGCCCACGCGGACTGAGGCAGACTAGTGGCCAGTGGGCAGCCCCGCGCTGGGCAACCCCGATGGCGCGCGCCAGCACATCAGCGCGCAGTACCATTCCTGCGCCGCCCCCGGCGGGCGTGTCATCGACATTGCGGTGCTTGCCGATGCCGAAGGGGCGCAGGTCGATGGGCGCGAGCCCCCAGAGGCCCTCCTTGAGCGCGCGCCCGGTCAGCGAATGGCCCAGAACACCGGGAAAGGCTTCGGGAAAGAGCGTGATGACCCTCACCTGCCACGCCTGCGCGCTGGGCTTAGGGGCCTCAATATTGCGCGGGGAAAGCGAGGGGGTGATCGATAGCCGCCCGGCGGCGCGCCGCGCACTCATTCTATCAGACCTTCGGGCGGGTCTGCGATGATGCGGCCTGCGGCCACATCGACCGTCGGCACAATCGTGCGGGTGAAGGGCAGCAGCACTGCCCCCTTCTGCCCGGGCCGCATCAGTTCCAGAAGGTCCGAGGCACCATGGTTGAGCACGGCCTTCACTCGCCCGAGCGACACGCCACCAGTATTAAACACCTCGAGCCCGATCAGATCGGCATGGTAGAACTCGTCCTCGGGCAGGTCGGGCAGGCGGTCGCGCTCGGCAAAAAGGCGCATGCCGCGCAGCGCCTCGGCCTCCTCGCGCGTCCGCACGCCCGATAGCCGGGCGGCAAAGCCCTGCGCCACGGCCACACCAAGCGTCACCTCGAAGGATCGGCTGCCGTCCTCGGACCAGAGTGGGCCATATTCAGCGATTGCGCGCGGCTCGGCACAGAAACTCTTGAGGCGCAGCTCCCCGCGCACCCCATAGGCCCCTGCAATGGCGCCGACACAGACCCGTGACCCGCTCATTTCCTTGCCGAAATACTCTCAAGGGGGGTGAAACCAGCCCCTCGGGGCTGGTGAGGGGGGGGCGCGCGAGCGCCCCCTGGCAACGCTTATTCGGCAGCTGCGGCTTCGGCCTTATCTGCCTTCTCCTTGGCGCGTTCCTGCGCCTTCTTGCCGGGCTGTGCCTTCTTCATATTGGCGCGGGTGGCTTTTTCGCGCAGACCGGCAGCCTCGAGGAAACGAGCAATCCGGTCGGTCGGTTGCGCGCCCTGACCCAGCCAGTATTGCATGCGCTCCAGATCCATCTTCACGCGATCCTCGCTATCCTTGGGCAGAAGCGGGTTATAGGTGCCCAGTTTCTCGAGATAGCGGCCATCGCGCGGCATACGCGAATCAGCAGCGACGATAGAATAATGCGGGCGCTTCTTAGAGCCCCCACGGGCGAGACGGATTTTCGTGGCCATGTCAGTTTCTCCTTGGTCGATGGCGGTGGCGGCGGGCGCAGCCCGCCGAATCTAGCGTTGCAACTGCTCGTGGTGACGGATCACTTCCGAGATGATGAAATTCAGGAATTTCTTGGCGAATTCCGGGTCGAGATCGGCCTCCTTGGCCAACCATTCCAGCCGCTCGATCTGGCGCTCCTCGCGCACAGGGTCGGACGGGGGAAGATCATGCTGCGCCTTGAGACGGCCTACGGCTTGGGTGTGCTTGAACCGCTCGCCCAGCGTGTAGACAAGGATCGCGTCCAGCCGGTCGATGCTGTCGCGGTGATCTGCCAGCAGGTCTGCGGCGCGCAGGGTGGTGTCGTCAGCCATGGCGGCCTCCGGGCTGCAATGCGGGCGCGGGAGGGGGACTGTCTGCCCCCCGGCGGCCCTGCGGGCCGCCGCCCCCCGAGAGTATTTTTGGCAAGATGAAGGGGATCATGGCTGGGCTTCCAGTGCAGAGGGGTGGCGCCAGATTTGCATCGGCCACTCGATGAGCATGCCGTCGCGCTCGAAACGCGCACCGAGCTTGCGGGCGAGGGCGAGCGAGCGGGTGTTGGCTGGATCGATATGAGAGATCACGCGGTCCAGCCCCTGATGGCGCGCGGCATAGTCGCGTGCGGCTGTGGCGGCATCGTATGCAAGACCTTGCCCCTCGAACCCGTCATAAATGTGCCAGCCGAGTTCGGGCTCGGACCAGCCATCGTTGAAGATCATCCCGATCCGCCCGGCTGTGGCGCCGGTCTCGCGATACTCGACCATCCACATGCCGAAGCCGCGCAGCGCCCAATGGCCGAATGTTGCCAGAAATGCGCCCCAACTGCGGAAGCGTGTGTAGGGGCCGCCGACGAAATGCGATCGCTCCGAGGCGGCGAAGGTGGCAAACGCCTCGAAATCACGCTCGGCCGGTCCGCGCAGGATCAGCCGCTCGGTCTCGATCACCGGAATGGAGAGGGCGAGCGCGCTCATTTCTTCTTGAACACTCCGGAGAGGCCCGGCGGCAACCCGCCGGGCATGCCACCCATACCCGACATGCCCGGATTCATCCCCATCTGGCGCGCGGCCTGCTGCATCACCTTGGGGTCGAGCGGGTCGGTGTCGGGCGTGGCATCCTTTCCCATCATCCCGGCCATGGCCTGTTTCAGCATGCCCTTCTTGCCCATGGTCTTCATCATGTCGGCCATCTGGCGGTGCTGTTTCAGAAGCTTGTTCAACTCCGAGACTTCCAGCCCCGCGCCCTTGGCAATGCGCTTCTTGCGGCTGGCCTGAAGGATCGCGGGGTTTGCGCGTTCCTTTTTCGTCATCGAATTGATCAGCGCGATCTGGCGCTTGAGCATGGTATCGTCGAAGCCTGCCGCTTCGGCCTGTTTGGACATCTTGCCCATGCCGGGCATCATGCCCATCACACCCTGCATGCCGCCCATCTTGAGCATCTGCTCTAGCTGCATGCGCAGGTCGTTCATGTTGAACATGCCCTTCTGGAAGCGCTTCATCATGCGCTCGGCCTGTTCGACCTCGAGCACTTCCTGCGCTTTTTCCACGAGGGCCACGATATCGCCCATCCCGAGGATTCGGCCCGCGATGCGCTTGGGGTCAAAAGTTTCCAGCGCGTCGGTCTTTTCGCCCAGGCCGACGAAGCGGATCGGCTTGCCGGTGACGGCGCGCATCGAGAGTGCCGCGCCGCCGCGCCCGTCGCCATCCATCCGGGTCAGGATCACGCCCGAGACACCGAGCTTGCCGTCGAATTCGGCGGCGACATTCACCGCGTCCTGACCTGTCAGGCCATCGACGACCAAGAGTGTCTCACGCGGGTTGGCGACATCGCGGACGGCCTGCACCTCGTCCATAAGAACATCATCGATATGAAGCCGTCCTGCCGTGTCGAGCAAGAACACGTCATAGCCGCCCAAGGTGGCCTGCTGTTTCGCGCGTTTCGCGATCTCGACCGCGGTCTGGCCCTTGACGATGGGCAGCGTGTCGACCCCGATCTGGGTGCCGAGGATGGCGAGCTGTTCCATGGCGGCCGGGCGGTTGGTATCGAGCGAGGCCATCAGCACGCGCTTGCCCTCGCGCTCTGTCAGGCGGCGGGCGAGCTTGGCGGTAGTGGTCGTCTTGCCCGAGCCCTGCAGGCCGACCATCAGCACCGGAGCGGGCGGGTTGTCGATTTTCAGCGCGCCGGGGTCGCCTTCACCCTCGAGCATGGCGATCAGCTCGTCATGGACGATCTTGACCACCTGCTGGCCTGGCGTGACGGATTTGGTAACTGCGGCACCCGTGGCCTTTTTCTGCACGCGCTTGACGAAATCGCGCGTCACGTCGAGCGAGACATCAGCCTCGAGCAGCGCCACACGGACTTCGCGCAGAGCGGCCCGGACGTCATCTTCCGAGAGCGCACCCTGTTTCGTCAGCCGGTCAAAGACCCCGGACAGGCGTTCGGACAGGTTCTCGAACATGCGTCACTCCTTCACGCGCAGCCATGCGCAAACCCAAATTGCACCCACGGGCGCAACGCGCTGGCGGGTGGCGATCCAAGGCAATAGCCAAGGACCGGAAGCTCTGAACTTCCGGCAGAGATGGTCGCTTACGCCCGTTGCCTGCGCGAGTCAAGCATCGACCCGCAGTATCGTGACTTGAACTCGCCGTGACAGGGCGCACGTTGAGAAATATCGAGTTGTCGAAGGGAGAGTAGAGATGCGTAAGCCGTTCATGACCGGCCTCGCCGCTTTGATCGTCGCGGGTGCCGCGCAGGCACAGACAGGTTATTCCGTCGAGACCCTTGCCGAGGGCCTCAATCGTCCATGGGGCATGGCCTTTCTGCCCGATGCGGGCGAACTGATCGTGACCAAGCGCGGTGGTGATGTGGTCCTCTGGGATGCGGAGCGCGGCATCACACCGCTCGCCGGTGCGCCCGAGGTCGTCGCTGCGGGGCAAGGGGGGCTGCTGGATATCGCTGTCTCGCCCGATTACGCGGAAACAGGGCATGTCTACATGAGTTGGGTTGACGAGGTCCCGGGGGGCACCTCGACCCATATCGGTCGCGCGCGCCTTGATCGTGACGCAGGTGCGCTGGTCGATCTGGAAGTGCTGCACGTTGTCAGCCCCGGCTTGGCGGGCGGTGCGCATTTCGGCTCGCGGATCGTGTTCGAGAACGGGTTTCTCTTTGCCGGCTTCGGTGACCGGGGCAGCAAGGATTTCACGGAGGCGCATATCAGCCAGGATGTCAGCAGCGAGAATGGCGCGGTGATCCGGCTGACGCTGGATGGTGAAATCCCCGAGGATAACCCGTTCGTTGGCCATGATGGTGCGGCCGAGGCGATCTGGTCCTATGGCCACCGGAACATCCAGGCCATGACCGTCCATCCCGAGACCCGCGCGATCTGGCTGGCCGAACATGGCGAAGCGGGGGGCGATGAAGTCAATATCGTCGAGCGCGGTGGGAATTTCGGTTGGCCGCTCGCCTCCTTCGGTGTGACCTATCGCGGGGGTGAGGAATTCGCGCCGCCGCATCAGGAAGGCGATGGTTTCGTGGCCCCGATCCATCACTGGCCTGCCGGTCGGACCGACCATAATCCGCCCTCGGGTATGGTGTTCTACACTGGCGAGGCCTTTGCCGACTGGCAGGGTCATTTGCTGATCGGCAATCTGTTCCATCGCTATCTCGGGCTCTGGGCTGAAGAGGATGGGGGCTTGCGCGAAGTCTCGCGTCTGCTCGACGGGGCGGACCACCGGATTCGCGATGTGGCCATCGGGCCCGATGACGGGTTCATCTATGTTCTGGCCGATGGCGAGGGCGTGCCTCTGATGCGTCTGGTGCCCGAATGACGTCTGGACAAAGCGCCCGCTCGAGCTCCCCGCCTACCCGCCCTGACCCGCTTGCGGGCGCTTGCCTGTGCAGGGCACAGGCGGGATGCCCGCGCGGGGCTGGGACTACATCGCCATCCAGTAATAGAGCGGCAGGCCGAGTGTGAGGTTGAAGGGAAAGGTTACACCCAGCGCGAGGGTGAGATAGATGCCTGCCTGCGCGCGTGGGAGCGCGATCTGCATCGCGGCGGGCACGGCGATATACGAGGCCGAGGCCGCCAGCACCAGAAACAGGAACAGCCCTCCCCCGCTCATGCCCAGTGCGAGCCCCATCGCATAGGCCAGCACCGCGCTGGTCATGGGCATGACCATGCCAAAGGCGAAGATCGGCGCGCTGAGCATGTGGCGATGTGCGATCAGGCTGTGACCTGCGCGTAGCCCCATGTCGAGCAGGAAGAGGCACAGCACACCAGTGAAGAGTTGCCCGATGAAGGGGTCGATGGTCTTGGCGCCATCCGCCCCGGTCGCGAGCCCGATCACGAAGGCACCGACCAGCAGCAGGATCGAACCATTGGCGAAGATGTCGCGCCAGACCTCGCCGCCTGCGTCACTCTCGTGGCGGTCTGGGCCGCGCGAGGCGAGCCAGAGCGCCGAGATGATGGCCGGAACTTCCATCGCAGCTGCGACAGCGATCATGTAGCCGGGATAGGGAATGTCGGAGAGGGTGAGGATCGAGGTGGCGGCGACGAATGTCACGATCGAGATCGAACCATAATGGCCCGCAATGGCAGCGGCATTCTCACGGTCGAGTTTCGAGGTCACGCGCAACAGCCCATAGGCCAGAAACGGCAATGTGAAGGAAAGAAAGACACCCGCGCCGATGGCCGTCAGCATCTCCGGCCCGACCCCGTTTTCGGCCATCTGCACGCCGCCCTTGAAGCCGATGGCGAGCAACAGATAGAGCGACATGAACTTGGCGGCCCCGCCCGGCACCGAGAGGTCCGAACGCATGAAGGCTGCCACCAGCCCCAGCACGAAGAACAGGATGGTTGGCACGATCAGGTTGTTGGTGAGCGTCGCGAGAGCAGCATCCATGAGGCACCTATGAGCGGTAAACTGGAGGTGCAGATGGCTTGCGCAATAACATAAAACAAATATATTGTGATCATTGGTTACATAGTTGTAGGCTATCGATGCGTCCTTCGCTGCGCCAGCTCGAGTATATCGTGACGGTCGCCCGTCTCGGGGGCTTCGGCCTCGCGGCCGAAGCCCTGAATGTCAGCCAGCCGAGCCTCTCGGCGCAGATCGCAGAGGTCGAGCGCGATCTTGGCATCAGGCTGTTCGATCGCGGGCGGTCCGGGGCCAGCCCTACTGCGATGGGTGACGAGATCACGCGACGGGCGCAGCGCATCGTTTCGCAGGTCGAAGACCTGCGCAGCTTCGCGCGCGAGGGTGCCTCAAAGCCCTTTGGTGGGCGGCTTCGGCTTGGAGTTCTGCCCTCAATTGGCCCATATCTGTTGCCGCCGGTGGTTGCGGCACTTCATGCCAGCCACCCGGAATTGCGGATTCTGATCCGCGAGGAAAGCACCTGGCTGCTGGAGCAGGGCTTGCGCCAGGGCCGGTTCGACCTGATCATCTCGACCCCCGAGGACCACCCCAACACGCGTCAGGACCGACTGTTTCGCGAGAATCTGCTGCTTGCGGTCGCCCGGGACGACCCGCTGGCCAAAGGCACCGGCCCAGTCAACGCGGCACATCTGCGCGGGCGGGTTTTCCTGACTCTCGACCGTGGGCACCGGCTGTCGCGCATCGTCTATGCGATGGCGTCGGATTGCCATGGGATGATCGCGGAGGAATACGAGGGCACGAGCCTCGATTCCATTCGCATGATGGCTGCATCGGGGGCAGGTGTGGCGATCCTGCCCGAACTCTATGCCCGGAGGCTGATCGCGAACTCGACCGAAGTGGTCATCCGCCCGCTAGCGATGAAACAGGCGGAGCGGGTGATCTCGCTGATGCAACCCGCCGACGCGCCTGTCATCAGCGGGACCGAGTTGCTGTGCGCGGCCCTGCGCGGCGAGGTCGTCCGTGCCGGCCTCACGCTCGAAGGGTAACTTAGTGGTTTTTCAAGAAACTCTCTTCGCGAAAAACCGATAGTGCAGCGGGGCGCGTGCGTGATAGCCAAGGACTGACGTTTTCTCAGGGCAGATCCGATGACAGATTCACCCCCGCGTTATTTTTCCCCGACAGGCGGTTTGCCACCGCAAACGCAACTCATGACCGACCGGGCACTATTTACCGAAGCCTATGCGGTCATCCCGCGCGGCGTGTTCTCGGATATCGTGACCAGCGCGCTGCCCTTCTGGCGCGGCGCGCGCTTCTGGGTGCTGGCACGGCCATTAAGCGGCTTTGCCGAGACCTTCTCCCAATATATCGGCGAATTGGCGCCCGGTGGCGGCAGCACTCGCCCGGAGACTGATCCTAGGGCCGAGACCGCGCTCTTCGTGGTCGAGGGTGCGCTGCATCTGCATTACGATGGAGAGACCCATTGCCTTGAGGCAGGCGGCTTTGCCTTTCTGCCGGCGGGGCTCGACTGGGTGGTTGAGAACCGGGGCGAGTTGCGCTGTTGCTTCCACTGGATCCGCAAGCGTTACAGTGCTGTCGAAGGGCTGGACGCGCCTGCGCCTTTCGTGACCAGCGATCAGGCGATCACACCCAGCCCCATGCCCGAGACCGAAGGGCGCTGGACCACCACCCGCTTCATGGACCCGGCAGACATGCGTCACGACATGCATGTCACCATCGTTACGCTGCTGCCGGGGGCCTGCATTCCCTTCGCCGAGACGCATGTGATGGAGCACGGACTCTATGTGCTGCAAGGCAAGGGGGTCTATCACCTGAACCAGCGCTGGGTCGAGGTCGAGGCGGGTGATTTCATGTGGCTGCGCGCCTTCTGCCCGCAGGCCTGCTATGCGGGCGGGCCCGAGCCGTTCCGTTACTTGCTCTACAAGGATGTGAACCGCCATGCGGCGCTTGATCTCGGCTGAACTGGCGGCTCCTCAGGGTAAAGAGAAGCCCCCAGCGTTCTGAAAAAAGACAATATCCTCAGGGCTCCCGAACATCTGAGAAAGTGGCGATCCCGGAAGGACTCGAACCCTCAACCTGCCGATTAGAAGTCGGCTGCTCTATCCAGTTGAGCTACGGGACCACATCGCCTCTTTAAGGCCGAAGCTGCGCGGAATGCAACGGTCTTGCAGCGCGGAAATGACAAAGGCCCCTGCCTCCGGCAGGGGCCTTTGAAAACAACTCAAACACTCTCAGGCTGCGGATTGAGCCTTGGTCAACTCGCGCTTGATCTTGAGCGCGGTGGGCGAAAGCTCTTCGTCCTTCGCGCGCGCAAGATAGGCGTCGAGCCCGCCACGGTGGTCCACCGAGCGCAGCGCGGCCGAAGAGACACGCAATTTGAAGCTGCGGCCCAGAGCCTCGGATTGTAGCGAGACGTCCTGCAGATTGGGCAGGAAGCGGCGCCGGGTTTTGTTATTGGCGTGGCTTACATTGTTGCCCGTCATCGGGCCTTTTCCGGTCAGTTCGCAACGGCGCGACATGGAGTTATCCTCGTAGATCTGGGGCCACGGCATGGCGCGCGGCCAAAAGCGAAAGGGCACTGCAATGCAGCGCCTGAAACTCGTCGCGTGCTCTTAGGGGCTATCGGCGCGCCCGTCAAGCGATTCCAGCGGCTCCGACGCGCGGATTTCCGGCCATAGCCGGGCGATCGCCTCGGCGGCGGCTGTGCTGGCTGTGGTCTCGCCTTCGGCAACCTGCGCGCCAAGCCTGTCGATAACCTCGCGCGCGCCGCGCTGCGATAGGCGGGCGAGCAGGTTCTGACGGATCTCTTCCATGAACCAGTGTTGGGCCTGCGCGGTGCGGCGCTCGGCCCAGTGGCCGTTTTCACGGCGCCATGTCACCAGGGTCTCGATTTCCTGCCAGACCTGCTCGATCCCGTGACGCTCGAGCGCCGAGCAGGTCATGGCCTTGGGGAATCCTTCCGGGTCATGGGGGCGGCGGCGCAGCAGGCGCAGCGCGCCTGCGTAATCGGCGCAGGTGCGGTTGGCCGTGGCTTTGAGATCCCCATCGGCCTTGTTGACCACAATGATGTCGGCCACTTCCATGATGCCGCGCTTGACGCCCTGCAATTCATCGCCACCGGCAGGGGCCAGCAACAGCAGGAACACATCCGACAGATCGGCGACTACGGTTTCCGACTGGCCGACGCCCACAGTCTCGATCAGCACAACATCGAAGCCCGCTGCTTCGCAGAGCGCCACCGCCTCGCGTGTGCGGCGCGCGACACCGCCGAGATGGGTCTGGCTGGGGCTGGGGCGGATGAAGGCTTGGGGCGCGCGCGAAAGCTGCTCCATCCGCGTCTTGTCACCCAGGATCGAGCCACCCGTGCGGGCCGAGGACGGGTCCACCGCGAGCACGGCCACGCGCAACCCCTGCGCGATCAGCATCAGGCCGAAACTCTCGATGAAGGTCGATTTGCCGACGCCGGGTGTGCCCGAGAGGCCGATGCGGATGGCCTCGCGCCCATTGCCTGCAAGCGTTTCAAGCAGGGCGTTGGCCGCGCGGCGATGCTCGGAGCGGGTGCTTTCGACCAGCGTGATAGCGCGCGCGAGCGCGCGGCGCTTGCCGCTCTGCACCTCTTCGGCCAGTGTCGCGATCTCCATACGCGCCCCTCCTGTCATCTGCGCCCTGTTTGGCCTGCATGGGCCGGGAATGTCCAGAGGTGGCGTGCTCCGCCGCACGCGCCCCGCGCGCGCAGACGGCAAGCAAGCGCCCTGCAGGGGCGCGCAGCGAGGGAGGGCGGGTGCGCGGGGTGCGTGCGGGGCGTGACTTCAGACCGGGAGCGCTGCCGCCTGTTTGAGCTGGTCCATAACGATCTGGCTTTGCACCCGCGCGACTGCCGGGTGCGGCAGCAGCCGCTCATGGATCAGCCGGTTGAGCGAGCCGAGATCGGCGCACCAGACGCGCAGCAGGTAATCGGCCTCGCCTGTCAGGGTCCAGGCATTGAGCACTTCAGGCAGGGCTTCGAGCAGGCGTTTGAAGCTTTTCGCGCCTTCGGGGTCATGCGTGCCCATCTGCACCTGCACGAAAGCCTGCACGCTGAGCCCGACCCGACCCGGATCGAGCCTTGCGCGATAGCCGATGATGATTCCCGCGGCCTCGAGCCGTTGGCGGCGGCGGGCGGCCTGGCTGGGTGAGAGGCCGATTTCGGCGCCAAGTGCGTCGGCGGTGAGGGTCGCATCGCGCTGAAGGGCTACGAGGAGGTTTCGGTCGATCTGGTCCAGCATGCGGGAAGCTCGCAGGTTGTGTCGATTATATGCGCTATGAATAGCATATAAACAGGAAACCCGTCCAACTTCGCGCGAAACATGCGAAGGCTTTGCGATAAGTTGTTTGTGTAAGTCAACAAATCGCACCAGAGGAGAAGCACATGGGTCCCTTTCCGCATTTCGCCCCCCGCGCCAGCATTTCGCCCGAGAACCCCGCCGGCACTGACGGGTTTGAATTCGTCGAATTCGCCCATCCGGAACCGGAGATGTTGCGCGACCAGTTCCGTGCCATGGGCTATAGTTGCACCGCGCGCCACCCCGCGCGCGATATCGAGCTGTGGCAGCAGGGCGATATCACCTATGTGCTGAACAGCGACCCCGAGAGCCATGCCGCGCGCTTTGCCGCCGAGCATGGTCCCTGCGCGCCCTCGATGGGCTGGCGCGTGGTCGATGCCCTGCATGCCTTTGATCATGCCGTGAAGCTGGGCGCGGAGCCTTATGAGGGCCCTGGCAAGACGCTGGATGTGCCTGCGATTGTCGGCATTGGCGGCTCGCTGATCTATTTCATCGACCAGTATGGCGAGAGCCACCCCTATGGCGGTTTCGAATGGCTGAGCGCGCCCAAGCCCGCAGGCGTGGGCTTCTACTATCTCGACCACCTGACGCATAATGTCTTCAAGGGTAATATGGACAAGTGGTTCCAGTTCTATGGCCGATTGTTCAATTTCCGCGAGATCCGCTTCTTCGATATCGAGGGGAAATATACCGGGCTCTTCAGCCGTGCGTTGACCTCGCCCTGCCAGCGGATTCGCATTCCGATCAACGAGGATCGCGGCGAGACCGGGCAGATTGTCGAGTATCTCAAGCGCTACAAGGGCGAAGGCATCCAGCATATCGCGGTCGGCTCTGAGGATATCTATGCCTCGACCGATGCGATTGCTGAGGCGGGCATCCGCTTCATGCCCAAGCCGCCGATGAGCTATTACGAGCTGAGCCATGACCGCGTGCAAGGACACCAAGAGCCCATCGACAAGATGGCCAAGCATGGCATCCTGATCGACGGCGAAGGTGTGGTCGATGGCGGTGAGACCAGGATATTGCTGCAGATCTTCTCCAAGACCATGGTCGGACCGATCTTTTTCGAGTTCATCCAGCGCAAGGGTGATGACGGTTTCGGCGAGGGCAATTTCAAGGCGCTCTTCGAGTCGATCGAGGCCGATCAGATCGCGCGCGGTGTGCTCGAATCGCAGTAATCCGTTGAGGGAGGCAGCCGCGCTGCGCGCGGCTGATTGCAAGGGCGCAGGGCACATCGTGCCCTGCGCTTTTTTACCGTCCTTCGCGTAGCCACGCCCCCAACGCCAGCCCGGCTGCCAGCATCAGCCAGAGCCAGCCGGGCAGAAGCGCGGCCGTGCGCAGTTCTGTGGTCAGATACGCATCGCGCGGGGTCAGCCCCAGCCAGCCGCGACCGGCCGCAGCGCGCCCCTCGCGCACGAGGCGCAAATCCGGCAGGCCCTCTTCCACGCGCACCACGCCACCACGCGAGGCAGTGACCAGCGGGCGTAGTTTCTCCGCTGTGGCGATAGTTTCCTCGAATTCGCGCGGGGCCTGTGGGCCGAGCGCGACCACGGCCTCCAGGTCGCTCTCTGAGAGCCGGTAGAGTCCGATCTCGGGGGCATCCCACTCGGCGCGGTATTCGCCAGGGCCATGCTCTTCCAGCTCCAGCACTGTCTCGGTCCCGTCAGGGCCAGTGACCGTCACCTCGCCGACCTCGTCGCGCAGCGTCCGGCGGATGATCGTCACGCGGTTGCCTTCGGCAGTCGCGCTCAGGGTCTCTTCCTCCAGATCGGGCTCGCCCATCATCCAATGCGCGAGACGGCGCAGCAGTTCCAGTTGCGGCCCGCCGCCTTCATAGCCGCGGTCCCAAAGCCATGTCTGGTCCGAGGTCAGCAGTGCCAGCCGCCCGTCTCGCACGCGGTCGAGCATCAGTAGGGGCCGGTCATCATGGCCTGACATCACCACCTGCCCACGGTCGGGGATCATGTCGATCTGGCGGAACCAGCGGCCCCAGCCGGGGCCGTCCTCGGTCATCGGCGAAAGCGCTTCCAACCCCGAGGTCACCGGATGGCGCTTGCCCAATTCGGTCACTTGCGGGCGGAAGCCCTCTTCGATCACGCGGGCAGTGGGGTAGGCCGGGAAGACATCGCCCAGCGGTGAGCGCCAGATACTGTCGGCACTGGCCAGTTCCGGCCCGCCCACGACCAGCAGCGCGCCGCCATCTTCGACATAGCGGGCGATATTGGCAAAATAGCTGTTGGGCAGGATGCCCCGGCGGCGATAGCGGTCGAAGATGATCAGATCGAATTCATCGATCTTCTCGACAAAGAGTTCCCGCGTCGGGAAGGCAATCAGCGACAGCTCATTGACCGGCACCCCGTCATGTCGGTCGGGCGGGCGCAGGATGGTGAAATGCACCAGATCGACCGCCGGGTCGGATTTCAGCAGGTTGCGCCATGTCCGCTGCCCGGCATTCGGCTCGCCCGAGACCAGCAGCACGCTGAGGCGGTCGCGCACGCCATTGATCTGCACGATGGCGGCATTGTTGCGCGTGGTGAGTTCGCCGGGCGCCTCTTCCAGTTCGAATTGCAGTACATTCATGCCACCGCGGTCGAGCGTGACCGTGATCTCCATATCCTCGCCCACGGGCACCATCGCCTGACGCATCTCGCCGCCATTGATGGCATAGTCGAGCGTAGCGAAGCGGCTGAGATCGGGCGGCACCGCGCCCTGATCCTCGACGCGCAGGGTGAGTGTGATCGGCTCGCCCAAAATGGCGAAAGCGGGGGCGTTGCGGATGATCAGGCGGCGGTCCCAATCGGACTCTTCACCGGTCTTGAGTAGATGGAACGGCGCGGGCAGTGTCAGGCCCGGGGTCTCGTCATGGATCTGCCCGTCCGAGAGCGCAAAGATGCCCGCGATCCGGTCGCGGGGCAGTTCGGCCAGCGCCTCGGCCAGCGCAGTGGTGAGCTGCGTGCCGCTATTGCCGGGGCCATCGGGCAGGCGGATAACACGGGTGTCGATATCGCCCAGCCCTTCAAGCGCACCTTCCAGATGCGCAAGCGCAGCCTCGGTCTGCTCCTCGCGGATGCCCAGCCGGTTCGAGGCCGTGTCATCGACCAGCACCAGCGCGATATCGCGCAAGGGGTCGCGCTCCTCGCTTAACAGCGACGGGTTGGTCAGCGCCGCAATCAGCGCCAGCGCCGCAAGCCCCCGCAGCCACCAGCCTCGCAGCCCGCGCCAGAGCGCAATCCCGACCATCAGCGCCGCAAGCACAGCAATGCCTGCGATCACGGGCCAGGGCAGTAGCGGCGCAAAGATGATTTCCTGTCCATTGATCATTGGCCGAGTCTTTCGAGCAGGGCAGGGACATGGACCTGATCGGATTTGTAATTTCCAGTCAGGACATGGGTGATCAGGTTCACCCCGAAGCGATAGGCAATCTCGCGCTGTTGCTCGCCCGTGACACCCATGCCCATGCGTACCTTGGGTCGGCCATCCTCATCGACGGCCCATGCGGCGGCCCAGTCATGCCCGCCGATGATCACCGGCGTCACCCCGTCATTGAGATTACGAAACGGCATCCCCTCGGCGCGTTCAGCGTCAAGGGGCGCGGCCTCGACCCAGACATCGCGGCCTGTATGGCGGCCCGGAAATTCCTGGATCAGATAGAAGGTGCGGGTCAGGACATGATCCTCCGGGATGGGCTCCAGTGGCGGGATATCCAGCGGGCGCGCGATGGCCTGCAAGCGGCGCGCCTCAGGCGTGGTGCGGGTCAGACCTGCAAGCTCGGCATCTCGGGTGTCGAACATGATCATGCCGCCACCCCGCAGATAGCGGTTGAGCTTGGCATAGGCCGCATCCGAGGGGATCGCGCTGTTCTCGGTGATGGGCCAGTAGAGCAGCGGGAAGAAGGTTAATTCGTCGCTCTCGATATCCACGCCAATGGGTGGCCCCGGCTCGATCGAGGTGCGCGCATAGAGCGTGCGGCTGAGGCCCAGAAGGCCTGCGCGCGACATCTCATCTACGCGCGGATCGCCCGAGAGCACATAGCCCAGCACCATGTCCGAGGTCGCCTCCAAGGCCAGCCGGTCATCCGCCTCGGCAGGGCTCGCAAGCGGCAGCGCCAGCAGCGCCAGCGCGGCGGTGGCCGCGCGCAACCGGCCCGAGAGCCAGAGCGCGGCCAGAATGTCGAGCATCAGCGCGCCGAGGCCGAGTGTCAGGAACAGCGCTTTCAGGTCCTGCTCGACCGGCTGTGCATCGCCTTCGATCGTGACCGAGGAGGGCCATGTCGCGGGCGCAAGTTGCATGTCCGTTTCACCGATGTTCAGCGCTACAGTGCCGATGGGGCTGCGATAGACCCCCGGCGGCAGGTCTGGCCCGAATTGTCCCTCGGCCAGCCGCTCGCCGGGCAGGACCGGGCGCGCGCTGGCGTCGATCACCTGCCCGAACCCATCGAGCGCGCGTTCGGGTTGCCATTGGCTGGCAGTCAGCGCGTCAGGCCCCAGCGCGGCGGGGCGGGTCGAGACGGCAAGGCGCTCCAGCATCTCGACGAAGAGGCCCGAGAGCGGCAACGTGGACCATTCGGCATTGGCCGTGATGTGGATCAGGACAACTTGTCCATCGCCCGAGAATTTGCGGGTCACCAGGGGGGTGCCATCGGCCAGCGAGGCAATCGTGCGCTCGGCCAGTGTTGGGTCGGGCTGGGCCAGAACCTGCGAATTGATCGTCACATCAGACGGAATGCGCAGCCCCGCGAAGGGCGAATCCGCGCCGAAATCGCGCAGCCGCCGCGGCTCGCCCCAACTCATCGCTCCGCCGACCGTGCGCCCGCCAATGCGCAGCCGCACTGGCAGAAGCGGGTCTTCTTCCGAGCGCGCCACGTCACTCGCCGCCAGACGCGGCCCGGCAAAGCGCAGCAGCAGCCCGCCATCATTGACGAAATCGAGGATCTGCGCGGATTCCAACTCAGCCAACTGCGCGATATCGACAAGGATCAGCACATCAGGCGCGGTCAGCAGCAGGTCATCGACCGAGGCGCTCTCGATCAACTCGGCCACCGGCTCCAGCGCCTCGCGCAGGTAGAAGAAGGGCGAGAGCAGGTCGAGCCCTTCGCGCCCCTCGCGCCCTGTCAGCAGCGCCACCTTGCGCCGCTGCAGCGCGTCATCGGTCAACGCGACGGCCCCCGCGCTGCGCTCGCCCATGATCTGGAAGCGCGTGATGCGGTTGCGGAGCTCTGGTTGCAGGGTGAGTTCGAGCGCGCCGGTCGCGTCCCCCTCGGCAAATTCCAGAGACCCTTGCGCAAGCGTGCGCTCCACCCCCGCCGGGTCGCGCCCGATGGCCGCGATCTCGACCTCTTGTGCGGGCTGACCGGACAACCGGTGCGCGCTCAGATGAACGACGCCCTCGCGCAACTCGGGCGGGGCCAGCGCACGCACGGGGCGCGCCGTCTCGAACACCGTCAGCGGGCCGCGTCCGCCCAGCGCTGCGGTCAGGGCCTCGCGATACTCATGCGCCAGCCCATCCGAGAGCCAGTAGGTCTCTACCTGATCCGGCAGAGTGTCCAGCCAGTCGGCAACTGCCTCTGGGTCAGCGGTGAAGGGCGCAGGCTCGAAGCTTTGGAGGCGTTCGGCCCAGTAGTCGGCGCTGCGGAAGGGCGTGTCATCGGCGGGCAGGTCCGTCAGCGAGACCACGGCGACAGGGCGATCCGTGCGCGCGGCTTCGGCTAGCAGATCATCGACGCGGGCCATGCGGCGCGGCCAGTCGCGGGCGCTCGCCCAGCTTGCATCCATCAGGATGAGGAACGGCCCTGTCCCCTCGCGCGCGGGCTGGGGGTTCAGAACGGGACCCGAGAAGCCCACGATCAGCGCGGCCACCGCAACCGCGCGCAGCAGCAGAAGCCACCATGGCGTCTTGTCGGTCTCGGTCGTCTCGTCCTTCAGCCCGATCAGCAGCGCAACACCGGGAAACCGGCGGATGACTGGCGCGGGCGGGACCGCGCGCAGCAGCCACCACAGCACCGGCAGCGCGACGAGTGCAATAAGCAGGGCAGGAGCCGTGAAACCGAGCGGTCCGAGTGTGAACATCAGCGCCCCCGACCTGCGTCGAGCATCTGCCAGAGCCACATCAGCGCGCTGGCGGGTGGCTGGTCGGTATGGTGGCAGAGCACCTGCCAGCCCGTCGCGCGGGCAAGCCCCGCGAGCATGTCCTTGCGCTCGGCCAGCCGCGCGCGGTAGCGCTCCTGCAGGTCATTGGCGCGCAGGGTCTCATGTCGAAGCCCCCCGGCCATCGATTCAAAGATCGAGCGGCCCTGATAGGGGAATTCCTCTTCCGCCGGATCGAGCACTTGCAACAGCGCCCCGCGCACGCCCCGATCCGCAGCGCGGCCCACAGACTCGCGCAAAGCGTCCGGAGGGCCAAGGAAATCGGACAGGAACACAGCCTGCGAATGCGCTGGCATCAGCATCAGTGACGGGGAGCCGTAATCTCCAGTGCCCTCAGGCGCACTCAGCGTCATCGCCAGCGGGTCAAGCTGTGCGCGTCCCGCGCGCGGCGGTAGGTCGGGCATCAGACCGACACGCTCGCCACCCTTCAACAACAGCACCGAGAGTGCCAGCCCCAAAAGCCGCGCCCGTGCACTCTTGGTCTCGCGATACTTATGCCCTGTGAAGGCCATTGCCTGCGAGGTATCGACCCAGAGCGTCACCGCCTGCGCGGCCTGCCATTCGGTCTCGCGGATGAAATGCACATCAGACCGGCCCGAGCGGCGCCAGTCTATCCGCGCGCCGGCATCCGACGGCCCTGCCTGACGGTATTGCCAGAATTCATCGCCCAGACCCGCGCGCCTGCGCCCATGCGCCCCCGGTAGCACCGAAGCCGCCAGATGTTCGGCCTGCACAAGAAGCGCGGGCAGGGGGGCTGCCAGCGCCTCGGATCGCGCACGCAGGAGAGTTGGGTCGCTCAAGCCGCAATCTCCATACGCGTCGCCTCACGCGCCACGCCGTCGATGATATCGCCCAGGTTCTCACCGCGCGCTCGTGCCGCAAAGCCCAGCGCCATGCGATGACTGAGCACCGGCCTTGCCATTGCGGCCACATCCTCGACCGAGGGCGCAAGCCGCCCATCCAGCAGCGCCCGCGCCCGCACGGTCAGCATCAGCGCCTGCGCCGCACGCGGCCCCGGCCCCCAACTGACGGCATCGCGGACGGCCTCATGCGCTTCATCCTCTTCAGGGCGGCAGGCGCGCACCAGATCGAGGATCGCGTCGACCACGCTCTCGCCGACAGGCATCCGGCGCAAGAGGCTCTGTGCGGTAATCAGATCGGCGGCGGTAAAGACCTCATGCGAAGCGGCCTCGCCCTCGCCAGTGGTGGCAATGAGAATGTCCCGCTCGGTCGCGCGGTCCGGATATTCAACGTCGATCTGCACAAGGAACCGGTCTAGCTGTGCTTCGGGCAGAGGATAGGTGCCCTCCTGCTCGATGGGGTTCTGCGTGGCCAGCACATGAAACGGGCGCTCGAGCGCGTGATGTGTGCCCGCAACGGTCACTTCACCTTCCTGCATGGCCTGCAGCAGTGCGGCCTGCGTGCGGGGCGAGGCGCGGTTGATCTCGTCGGCCATCAGAAGCTGGCAGAAGATCGGCCCCTCGATGAAGCGAAAGGCGCGCTTGCCGTCCTCGGCCACATCCAGAACTTCCGAGCCCAGAATATCTGCCGGCATCAGGTCGGGCGTGAACTGGATGCGGTTGCCTTTCAGCCCCATCACCGTCGAAAGCGTGTCCACCAGCCGCGTTTTGCCCAGACCCGGAAGGCCGATCAGCAGACCATGACCTCCGCAGAGCATGGCGGTCAGGGTCAGGTCCACGACATTGCGCTGGCCGATGAAACGGCGGTTGATGCTCTCGCGGGCCTCGGCAAGCTTGTCGCCCAGAGTTTCGATTTCCGCGATAAGGTCGCTGTCCGGGGTCATGCCAAGGCTCCTTGCAGGATGGTGTTCACGACATATTTGTGTCGTGATACCCTGAGACATATCGCACGAGGGGCCAATGGCAAAATCCACGAGCGAACAAAATACCGTGACAGTTTCGGCCAATTCGCTGGCCGAAGCAGCAAGCGCGGCCAGCAAGGGCAAGGGCCTGCCGCCCGTACATCTGTGGAACCCGCCTTTTTGCGGCGATCTCGACATGCGCATCGCGCGCGACGGGACCTGGTTCTACGAGGGCACCCCCATCGGTCGCCCGGCGCTGGTGCGGCTCTTCTCGACCATCCTGAAACGCGAGGGCGACAAGTATTATCTGGTCACCCCGGTCGAGAAAGTGGGCATCACGGTCGAGGATGCGCCCTTTGTCGCGGTCGATTTCCGGGTCGAGGGCGAAGGCATCGACCAGCGCCTGACCTTTGTGACCAATGTCGGCGACGAGGCCCACGCCGGACCGGACCACCCCCTGCGCGTGATCCGCGACCCCGAAACGGGTGAGCCCTCGCCCTATGTCATGATCCGCGCGGGGCTGGAGGCGCTGATCGACCGCAAGAGCTTCTACCGGCTGGTGGACCTGGGCACCCATGCGCCCCATGACGGCGCCAAGTGGTTCGGCCTCTGGTCGGGCGGGCTGTTCTTTCCGGTCATCCCGTCGGAAGAATTGATCGAATAAGACCGCCCTGCAGTCAGCAGGGCGGTTTTCGTGGATCAGTCCGCTGCCGAAGCAGAGTAGGGCATCAACCGATCAGTTACGATCCTTGTCGACCATTTTCGACGCGCCGATCCAGGGCATCATCGCGCGCAATTTCGCGCCGACCTGCTCGATCTGATGCTCGTCATTGATGCGGCGCGTGGCCTTGAAGAAGGGCTGGCCGACGGCGTTTTCCTGCATGAAATCACGCACGAATTTGCCTTGCTGGATATCGGTCAGCACCGCTTTCATCCGCGCCTTGGTCTCGTCATAGGGCAGGATGCGCGGGCCAGAGACATATTCGCCATATTCGGCCGTGTTCGAGATCGAATAGTTCATATTCGCGATCCCGCCCTCATAGATCAGGTCCACGATCAGCTTCACCTCGTGCAGACATTCGAAATAGGCCATCTCGGGCTCGTAACCCGCCTCGACCAGCGTCTCGAAGCCCATGCGGATCAGTTCCACCAGACCACCGCAGAGCACCGCCTGCTCGCCAAAGAGATCGGTCTCGCATTCCTGCCGGAAATTCGTCTCGATGATCCCCGAGCGCCCGCCGCCGATGGCCGAGCAGTAGGACAGGCCCAGTTCCATCGCCTTGCCGGTCGCATCCTGATGGACTGCCACCAGACAGGGCACACCGCCGCCCTTGGTATATTCGCTGCGCACCGTGTGGCCGGGGCCCTTGGGCGCCATCATGATCACATCGACACCGGGCTTGGGCTCGATCAGTCCGAAATGCACATTCAGACCATGGGCAAAGGCAATCGCCGCCCCGTCGCGCAGATTGTCATGCACATGCTTGCGGTAAGTCTCGGCCTGCAATTCATCGGGCATGGTGAACATGATCAGGTCGCACCAGGCGGCGGCCTCGGCAATGCCCATGACCTGCAGCCCCTCGGTCTCAGCCTTCTTGGCCGAAGGTGAGCCCTCGCGCAGCGCCACGGCCACATTCTTGGCACCCGAATCGCGCAGGTTCAGCGCATGGGCGTGGCCTTGACTGCCATAGCCCAGAATGGCGATCTTCTTGTCCTTGATCAGGTTCACATCGCAATCGCGATCATAGTAGACGCGCATGGCGCTCTCCTCCTTGGGGTTATTGATCATCGCGCAGCATAGGTTCATCTGCGTGAATGTCGTTTCATATCTCGCAATTTTCCGCCAATTATGATATTTTTCATTCGCAAAATCAGGTAAACCGAAAAAATCATGCAGATCGACGATACCGACCGCCGCCTCCTGCGCCAACTCATCGCAGCACCCGAGGCCACGACCGCGCAGCTTGCCCAGAGCGCGGGCCTGACCGAAGCCACCTGCTGGCGCAGGCTCGAACGGCTCCGCGCGCGCGGCATCCTGCGCGGTCAGCAAGCCGTCATCAACTGGCGCGCGCTGGGCTGGGCGGTCGAGGTGAGCCTGCGCATCACTCTCGACAAGACCAACCCCCGCGCCTTCGACGAATTCATAGCCGCCGCCCGTCAGGTGCCCGAGGTGCTCGAAATCCAGACCTTCCTCGGTCGGGTCGATGTGCGCCTCAACCTCATTGCCCGCGACATGGCACATTATCAGGACATATACCGCGACCGCATCCTGACGCTCCCACATATCGCCGATCTTGAAGCCCTGATGCATCTGTCTGACATCAAACAGGCCGAGAGCCTTCCGCTATGATCTTCATCTTGCCACAAATACTCCGGGAAGCAGGCCTACCCGCAGCACCCAAAGCCCAACAGCGGCAATGGGGGGCAGCGCCCCCCGCAGCCCGGCCATGATCGACCTCGACCCCACTGACCGCGCCCTCCTGCGCGCGCTGGCCGAGGACGCCACGCAAAGCGCTGGCGCGCTGGGCCGCAGGCTCGGCCTCAGCCAGCCTGCGACATGGCGGCGCCTGAAACGCCTGCGCGACGCCGGCGCCATCGCGCGCACCCGCCTCGATCTCGACCTTGCCGCACTCGGTCTCGGTGTCACGGTCTTTCTCGGTATCAGCCTCGCCGCCAAGGGCCGCGTCAGCCTTGCCGATTTCGAGCGCGCGGTCAGCGCCATCCCCGAAGTCCAGACCGTGCAGCATGTGCTCGGCCTCTATGACTACCGCCTGCGCGTCGTTGCCCGCGACCTGCCCGATTTCGAGCGTGTCCTGCGCCGCCGGATCATGACTCTGCCCGGCGTGGGGGCCGTGGATGCGAATGTTCTGCTCAGCGAGGAGCGTCTGCGCGGTCCGCTCTGAGCGATTGACCTTCCGCCCGTCCCGAGGCAAGAGACTCCCATGCTGATTTACAAGATATTTCGCCGCGCAGAATGGGATCTGCTGGTCACCGAGGGTGAAACCCTCGGTGCCCCGGTCGACCAAAATGACGGCTATATCCATTTCTCGACCGCGCAGCAGGTCATGGAGACCGCCGCGAAACATTTCGCCACCGAGAGCGATCTGGTCCTTGTCGCGGTCGAGGCTGACACCCTTGGCCCGGAGCTGAAATGGGAGCCCTCGCGCGGCGGCGCGCTCTTTCCCCATCTCCACCGCCCGCTGCGCCGCAGCGATGTGGTCTGGGACAAGTCCCTGCCGCTGGGCGCGTCGGGCCACATCTTTCCGGAGCGGCTGGTATGAGCCTCATCGAGCGCGCTGGGCTGGCGCTCCTGCGCAGTTTCGACCCGGAAACTGCGCATCTCTTTGCCCTCGCAGCACTGCGCCAGGGGCTCGCGCCACTGCCTCGGCCGGTCACCTCACCGCGCCTCAACATGCGTATCGCGGGGCTCGACCTGCCCAACCCGATCGGGCTTGCCGCCGGGTTTGACAAGAACGCCGTGGCGCTCCGTGGCCTTGCCCGTGTCGGGTTCGGCTTCGTCGAGGTGGGTGCCGCCACGCCACGCCCGCAGGAGGGCAATCCGCGCCCGCGCCTCTACCGGCTGTCGCAGGACAGGGCAGTGATCAACCGGTTCGGCTTCAACAATGAGGGCGCGGAGGCTATCCTCGAACGCCTCAGGGACAGACCCAAGACGATGGTGTTGGGGCTCAATCTCGGCGCCAACAAGGACAGCGCCGACCGCGCCGAGGATTTCGCCAGGGTCCTCACCCTGACCGGCGCGCATCTGGATTTTGCCACGGTCAATGTCTCCTCCCCCAATACCGAGGCGCTGCGCGACCTGCAGGGCGCCGAAGCGCTCGCAGCGCTGCTGAAAGGCGTCATGGAAGCCCGCGCCCAACTCGTCTGCCCGATTCCCATTTTCCTGAAAATCGCCCCCGATCTGAGCGAGTCCGAACTCGCCGAACTCGCCGATGTCGCGCTGCAGGCGCAGGTCGACGCGATCATCGCCACCAACACCACGATCTCGCGTCA
This sequence comes from Paracoccaceae bacterium, assembly GCA_007694945.1. Lineage (GTDB taxonomy): Bacteria > Pseudomonadota > Alphaproteobacteria > Rhodobacterales > Rhodobacteraceae > Roseinatronobacter. Next base: position 64,062 of record REER01000077.1, read on the forward strand.
AGGTTTAAAATCTGCAAGCGCAGTAGAAAAAGGCGGCCTTTCCGGCGCGCCGTTGTTCGATTTGTCCACGCGTCTGCTCGCTCGCCTCTCGCATCTGACCCAAGGCAAACTCCCCCTGATCGGCGTCGGCGGCATCAGCACACCCGAGCAGGCCTATGCCAAAATCCGCGCCGGCGCCTCGGCCCTCCAGCTTTACACGGGGCTTGTCTATCATGGCCTCTCGCTTGTGCCGCGCCTCAATCAGGGGCTGCTCGATTTGATGGACCGCGACGGCTTCGAGACCCTCGCCGAAGTGGTCGGCACCGGGCGCGAGGAATGGCTCTGATCATTTTCTTGCCCGAAATACTCCGGGGTCTGAGGGGCAGCGCCCCTCATTCCGCCGCCGCGACCCGGCGCTCCAGCCGCGGATAGAGCACTCCCAGGAACACCCCCCGCAACACATTAAGCAGCATCAGCGCGCTCCAGAGGGCCGGGTTGCCGTAACTCGGCACAAAGGCCCAGATCGTCAGACCATAGATCAGCACCGCGAGCACCACAGTGTTGCGCATCTCGCGCGTGCCGGTGGCGCCGATGAAGATGCCATCGAGCATATAGGCCCCAAGCCCCAGCACCGCGAGCACCACCACGAAGGGCAGATAGACCCGCGCCGCAGCGCGTACGCCCTCATCCACGGCCATCAGGTCGATCACCCAGGGGCCCGCAATCCAGAACCCCAGCGCCATCGTAACCGATGCCGCCAATGCCCAGATCGAGGAACGGATGCTTGCCTGCCGCATCATCGCAAGCGAGCGCGCACCGACGGCTTGGCCGACCAAAGCCTCGGCTGCAAATGCAAACCCATCCAGTGCATAGGCCGTGATCAGCAGGAATTGCCACAGGATCTGATTGGCCGCGAGTTCCACATCACCAAACCCGGCGGAGACAAACAAAAACCCCGTCATCGCCGCCTGCAGCGCGATGGTGCGCAGCATGATGTCGGAATTGACCACCCACATGCGTCTCAGCCGCACCCGGTCGAACACCCGCGCCCAGTCCCGCCACTGCGCCCCCGAAAACGCCGACCGGCAAAGCCAGAGCCCCAGCCCCAGCGCGCTCACTTCAGCGATGAGCGTGGCGATCGCGACCCCCTGCACGCCCCAGCCCAAGCCCAGCACGAACCACAGATCGAGCCCGATATTCAGACCGTTCATCCAGAGTTGCAGCACCAGTATGCCGCGCGTGCGCTCGGTCGCGATCAGCCAGCCATTGACGGCATAAAGCGCAATCGTCGCAGGCGCGCCCCAGATGCGGATGACAAGATAATCGCGCGCCAGCGCCTCGACCTCGGCACTCGCGGGCGCGATCCGGAAGGCGGCCCATGTGATCCCGGCCTGCCCCAGCACCATCACCGCGCCCGCTGCCAGCCCGATCATCACCCCGCGCGTCAGGATTGCGCCGCTTTCGGCCAGATCCCCAGCGCCTGTGGCCTGCGCCACAAGTCCGGTCGTGCCCATGCGCAGAAAACCGAAAATCCAGTAGATCGAGGCGAGAATGATCGCGCCCAGCCCGACCGCGCCGATGGGCGCGGCCTCTCCGATCTGGCCCACAACCCCGGTATCGACCGCGCCGAGGATCGGCACCGACAGATTCGCCAGCACGATGGGGACGGCAATTTTCAGAATGCGCCGGTCCGAGAGCGCCGCCGTTTCAGCCATTCCCGCGCGGCGGCATCAGGAAATGCCCGGTCGCTTGCGCAAAGAGCCGCGCGCGATTGTCCTGCCAGGCCTCGACATGCACGGACGCATAGCGCCGCCCAGAACGGTTGACCTGCGCGCGAGCATAGCCATCGCGGGGCAGGCCCGTGCGCAGGTAATCGACCGTGAAATCGATTGTCTTGGGCAGGCGCGGCAGGTTGGCGGCCATCGCCTCGGGTGTGAGCCGCCCGGTTTCCACCTCATCCCAGAGCATGGCCCAGCTCAGCTCGATGATTGCCGTCACTTCCAGAAAAGACGCGATCACCCCGCCATGCAGCGCGGGCAGCACCGGGTTGCCGATCAGCTTCTCGTCATAGGGCAACACGGCGGTCAACTCATCGCCATGGCGCTCGAAGTTGATCCCGAGAAACCCGGCATAGGGCACGGAGTCGACCAGGGTCTTGAGCGCCAGGTCGCGCCGGCGCTTGACCTGCTGAACCGGTTCGGGCCGTGCCATCAGTGACCCTCCTTGCGATCAAAGGTGAAGGCGCCTGCCGCCGTCGCGACAGGGTTGGCGCTGTCTTCGTCATGGGCCGTGGCGCGCACAAAGGCCACACGGCGGGTGACATGATAGCATTCGGCCTCAGCCGTGATCCGCTGTCCCGGCTTGGCCGCGCGCATGTAGTCGATGCGCAGATCGATGGTTGCCGTGGTCAGCGCGCCGGGATAGGACATTACTGCCGCACCCCCGCAGGTATCCATCAGCGCCGAGACCGCACCGCCATGTATCACGCCCGTGGCAGGGTCACCCACGAAACGCGGGTCCCAGTCCATCGAGATCCGCGCCTTCCCGTCGCCGATCTCCTCCAGCCGCATCCCCAGCGCGCGAGCAAAGGGCAGGGCCTCAATGAAATCTTGCGGACTGTTTCCGACCATTTCTCACATCCTTGCGCGTCGCTGCCCTTTCTGCGCCGGATCACGCCGGAATGGCAAGCCGTGAGATTGCATCCCGCCCCGCGCAGCCCTAAGCTGCACCTACATGCGCGGGGAGGCGGGATGAGCAGCAGACTGACGTTCAAGGAGATGTGCGCGAAATTCGATGTGACCCCGCGCACGCTGCGTTATTACGAATATATCGAGCTTCTGAGCCCCGAGAAGGAAGGCCGCAATCGCTTCTATACCCCGCGCGAGGTGGCCCGCATGACCCTGATCATGCGCGGGCGGCGGTTCGGGTTTTCGCTCGAAGAGATCCGCCAATGGCTGGAAATCTATGAGAAAGAGGGCACCCAGCCGCAATTGCGGGCATGGCTCGAGATGGCCGACCGGCAGTTGATCGCGCTGCGGGCACAGGCCGAGGAGCTGGAGCGCACGATTGCCGATCTGCAGAAGCTGCGCGAAGACGCAGCGAAGCTCATCACCTCTGAGTGAACGCGGCGTCATTCCGTGCCGTGACGCGGCGTTTAACTTTACGTTCACGTCAACATTGGTATCTTCTTCGTAACAACCGGGTATATTGGCCCGGAGGGAGAGGACCGTCATGTCGGAGAGTTTCAAGACGATACGCCAGATGTGCGCCGAGTTTGGCGTCACGCCGCGCACGCTGCGGTTTTACGAGTCCAAGGAGTTGCTGTTCCCACAGCGTGACGGTCAACACCGGCTGTTCTCGCGCCGCGACCAGGCGCGGCTGAAACTGATCCTGCGGGGTAAGCGTTTCGGCTTCAGCCTCGAGGAAATCCGGCAGCTGCTCGACATGTATGACCGCGACGACAGCGAACTCAAGCAGTTGCGCAAGACTTATGACATCGCCTGCCAGCGCCTGGCCGATATGGAACGCCAGCGCGACGAGCTGAACGAGGCGATTGCCGAACTCAAACAGGATCTCGCCTGGGGAGATGCCGTGCTGCGCAATGCAGACCGCCCCAAGGCCGCCGAATAAGGGAGACACACAATGCCGAGCTACACTGCACCGACGAAAGACCTGCAATTCGTGCTGCATGACCTGCTGCAGGTCAGCCAGTCCGATATTCCGGGCTATGCCGATCTCGAGGCCGATTTCACCTCTGCCATCCTCGAAGAAGCTGCCAAGCTCGCCGAAGGCGCGCTTGCCCCCCTCAACGCTGTGGGCGACCATCAGGGCTGCCGGTTGGAAAATGGTGTAGTCTATACGCCCGAGGGCTTCAAGGCGGCTTTCGAGCAGATCAAGGAGGGCGGCTGGAACGGGCTTGACATTCCCGAGGAATTCGGCGGCCAGAACCTGCCCTATCTGATGGGCTCGGCCGTGGGTGAGATTTTCGTCTCGGCCAATATGGCGCTGAACATGTATCAGGGCCTGACCCATGGTGCGATTTCGGCCATCCTCGCGCATGGGTCCGACGATCAGAAGGCAAAATACCTGCCGAAAATGGTCTCGCTGGACTGGACCGGCACAATGAACCTGACCGAGCCGCATTGCGGAACAGATCTGGGCATGATGCGCACCAAGGCCGAGCCGCAGGATGATGGCAGCTACGAGATCACCGGGCAGAAGATCTTCATCTCGGCCGGCGATCACGACATGGCCGAGAATGTGATCCATCTGGTGCTGGCCAAGGCGCCGGGCGGGGGTGAAGGCACCAAGGGCATTTCGCTTTTCATCGTGCCGAAGTTTCTGGTCAATGACGATGGCAGTCTTGGCCCGCGCAACGGTGTCTCGGTCGGCAAGATCGAAGAGAAGATGGGCATTCACGGCAATGCCACCTGCGTGATGAATTATGACGGCGCGACTGGCTATCTGATCGGCGATCTGCACAAGGGCATGCGCGCAATGTTCACCATGATGAACGAGGCCCGTATCGGTGTTGGCCTGCAGGGCTATGCCCAGGCCGCCGTCGCCTATGAAAACGCGCTGGCCTATGCCGTGGACCGGCTGCAGGGGCGCGATGTGACGGGTGCGAAGAACCCCGAAGGCCCCGCCGATCCGCTGATCGTGCACCCCGATGTGCGCCGCATGTTGATGGACCAGAAGAGCTTCGTCGAAGGCGCGCGCGCGTTTACAATGTGGGGGGCAAGCCTGATCGATCGTGCGCATCGTTCAGAGGATGCCGAGGCCGATGGCCTGATTTCGCTGCTGACGCCGGTTATCAAGGGCTTCCTGACTGACAAGGGATTCGACATGTGCGTGCAGGCTCAGCAGGTTTATGGTGGGCATGGCTATATCGAGGAATGGGGCATGTCCCAATTCGCTCGCGACGCGCGCATCGCCATGATCTACGAGGGCGCGAACGGCGTGCAGGCGCTTGATCTCGTGGGCCGCAAGCTCGCCGCCGATGGCGGCAAGCATGTCATGGCCTTCTTTGCGATGGTGAAAGGCTTCATCAAGGAGAATGAAGGGGATACCCGACTGGAAGGCTTCCTGAGCCCGCTCAAGGCGGCGTCGAAAGACCTTCAGACTGCTGGCGTGTATTTCATGGAACGCGGCATGAAGAGCCCCAATGACGCGCTGTCCGGGTCAAGCGACTTCATGCATCTCTTCGGCCATGTCTGCCTCGGCCTCGTCTGGGCGCAAATGGCAAAGGCGGCTTATGCTGCCCTCGATTCGGGCGCGTCGGACCGCGATTTCTACGAGGCCAAACTCGCCACAGGCCGCTACTACATGGCCCGCCAACTCCCCGCCACGGCGATGCACCTCGCCCGGATCCAGAGCGGCGGCGAGACTGTGATGGCCTTGTCGAGCGAACAATTCTGATTGCAAACAGACGCCAGGTTTCACCTGGCGTCTGGCATCCAGCAGGAGAGGATCATGCCCAAACGCTTTCGACTGACCCGACGTTTCAATGCCGCGATGACCGAAGACGGCTATCGCCGCCTGCGTCGCTTCGCGCAGGAAGCGGGACTGGATGAGGGCGAGGCGCTGTCCTTCCTGTTCGAGAATTTCGACTCGGTGACGGATGCCGATAATCTCGGCCATCGCCTGCGCCTGTTCAATTCGGAACTCGAGGCACGGAAGAAATGAAACGCGGGCGACTCCGGCGGGAGAATTTTCGACAAGAAAACGAGCTGCATGCCGTCCCCGCCTCGCCGACGGCCATTTGGAAACTGCATCCAGGGCGGTCGTCAGGCGGGGCATTTCCTCGCACGGTCATCGGCTCTCCAGCCTGCACCGCGTATTTAGGTTAACACGCTGCTTTTGAGAAGCCGTAAACAAGACAGCATCATTTTCTTGCCAAAAATACTCAAATTGACCGTTCTCAGGTGAGCAAAACGTCGGAAGGGAGGGCCATGAAGCTTCATTGTTTTGGCGAAAGTGGCAATGCATACAAGGTCGCCCTGATGCTGGAACTCGCTGGCTTCGAGTGGCAGCCGATCTGGGTTGATTTCTTTTCCGGCGCCACCCGAAGTCACGAGTTTCGCGCGCTCAACCCTATGGGCGAGGTCCCGGTTCTAGAGGATGACGCGAAGGTCTTGACCCAGTCGGCTGTCATCCTGCGCCATCTGGCGCGCAAGGCGGGGCGGTTCGGTGGCAAGGACTTGCAAGAAGAAGACGAGGTGTTGCGCTGGCTGTTCTGGGACGCGCACAAGTTTTCGGCCAATGCGGGTTCCGCGCGTTTTCTGGCCAATTTCCTGCCCGCCGAGAAGCGGCCCGAGCTTGTCGTCGCGTTCCAGAAGGCGCGGTTTCGCGATGCCTGCAAGGTTCTCGACGCGCATCTTGGCACGCGTGATTGGATCGTGGGTGAGGAGTCGACGATCGCGGACTTTGCCTGCTGTGGCTATCTGTTCTACCCGGAGTCTTTCGGTTTTGACCGCGCCGACTGGCCCGGGATAGACCACTGGCTGGAGCGCATCGCGGGGCTGCCGGGTTGGAAACACCCTTATGACCTGATGCCCGGCTCGCCTGCCGAGCGGGCACAATCAATATCGTGAAAGAGAGGGAACCATGAGCGACGCTTTTATCTATGACTCCATCCGCACACCGCGGGGCAAGGGGCGGGCCGATGGCAGTCTGCATGAGGTCACGGCCGTGCGCCTCTCGGCGCTGGTGCTGAATGCCTTGAGAACGCGCAATGATCTCGACACGCGCGCGATCGAGGATGTCATATGGGGCAATGTCACCCAAGTGGGCGAGCAGGGCGGCTGCCTTGCGCGCACTGCCGTGATGGCCTCGGATTTCGATGAGCAGGTGCCGGGCCTCGCGATCAACCGTTTCTGCGCCAGCGGAATGGAGGCGGTCAATCTGGCGGCCGGGCAGGTGCAGGGTGGTGTCGGCATGGCTTACATCGCAGGCGGGGTCGAGATGATGAGCCGCGTCGCCATGGGTTCGGACGGCGCGGCGGTGGCCGTGGACCCCTCGGTCGCGATGGATCAGTATTTCGTGCCGCAGGGGATTGCCGCGGATATCATCGCCACGGAATACGGTTTTACCCGCGATATGGCCGATGCGCTGGCCGTGGAAAGCCAGAAGCGCGCAGTCAAGGCATGGGAGGAAGATCGCTTCGCGCGTTCGGTCGTGCCGGTCACCGATATCAACGGGTTGACCATTCTGGACCGTGACGAATACATCCGCCCCGGCACGGACATGCAGAGCCTTGGCGCGCTCAAGCCGGCCTTCAAGGAGATGGGCGAGGTGATGCCCGGTTTCGACAAGGTGGCGATGATGAAATACCCGCACCTTGAACAAATCGAACATATCCACCATGCGGGCAATTCCTCGGGCATTGTCGACGGGGCGGCGGGTGTGCTGATCGGGAATGCAGAATTCGGCAAGAAATATGGTTTGAAACCAAGGGCTCGCATCCGTGCAACTGCGCGGATTGGCACAGACCCAACCATCATGCTGACCGGTCCAGTACCGGTCACCGAGAAGATCCTGCGCGATACGGGGATGCAGATTTCCGATATCGACCTCTTCGAGGTCAATGAGGCCTTCGCTTCGGTCGTGTTGCGCTTCATGCAGGCCTTTGACGTCGGTTCCGACCGGGTCAATGTGAATGGCGGCGCAATTGCCATGGGCCATCCGCTGGGCGCAACCGGCGCGATGATCATTGGCACGCTGCTCGATGAGTTGGAGCGGACCGGCAAGGGCACCGGGCTGGCGACGCTCTGCGTGGCCTCTGGCATGGGCGCGGCCACGATCATCGAGTGCGTCTGATGCCGAAGCTCGATCCAAGCCAGGCGCCGGTCAGAACCGGCTCGGTCTATCCCGAACCCTATGCCAGCCAGATGGCCGGGCGGTCTTCGCAGCGGCTGGGCGAATTGGTGGGGCTCACGCAGTTCGGCGTCAATATGGTGACGCTGCAACCCGGCGGCGTGGCCTCGCTGCGCCATTGGCACCTGCGCGAGGATGAGTTTGCCATGGTGCTCGACGGTGTGCTGACGCTGGTCGAGGACACGGGCGAGACCGAGATGCGCGCGGGCGATTGCGCAGCGTGGAAGGCGGGAGTTGCGAACGGGCACCGGTTCGTCAACCGTTCGGAAGCGCCGGCGCGGTTTCTGGTCGTGGGCACCAAGGTCGAGGACGACATCTGCACCTATGTCGATGTGGACATGAAGGTCCATATCTCGGCGGCAGGCAACAGGTTTACCTATCATGATGGCAGCGACTGGGCCGGGCCCCGCGTCCTGCCGAAGGGAGAAGCGAAATGACCGAGTTTCATTATTCCGTCGATGCCGATGGCGTCGCGACGATCACATGGGACATCCCCAGCAAATCGATGAATGTTCTCTCGCTGGAAGGGTTGCGCGAGTTGGACGCGCATATCGATAGCGCGCTGGACGATGAGGGTGTGAAGGGCGTCATCATCACCTCTGGCAAGCCCGATTTCGCGGGCGGCATGGACCTGAATGTCATCGCTAAGATGAAAGAGATGGCCGGGGATCAGCCCGAGAAGGGGCTGTTCGAGGGGATCATGTCGATGCACCATGCGCTGCGCAAGATCGAGCGCGCGGCCATGGACCCCAAGAAACTGACAGGGGGCAAGCCGATTGTCGCGGCGCTGCCCGGCACAGCGCTGGGGATCGGGCTGGAAATTCCGCTTGCTTGTCATCGGATTATCGCCGCTGACAACCCCAAGGCCAAGATCGGCCTGCCCGAGATCATGGTCGGTATCTTCCCCGGTGCGGGCGGGACCACGCGGCTGGCGCGCAAGCTGGGCGCCATGGGGGCCTCGCCCTTCCTGCTGGAGGGCAAGCTGTCGGAGCCGAAAAAGGCCAAGGCGGCAGGCATCATCGACGAGGTGGTGCCAGGGGATGAGCTGTTGGCCCGCGCCAAGGAGTGGGTTCTGAACGCTACGGACACCGATTTGGTCAAGCCATGGGACGCCAAGGGCTACAAGATGCCCGGCGGCGCGCCCTATCATCCGGCCGGTTTCATGACCTTTGTCGGCGCTTCGGCCATGGTCAATGGCAAGACGCAGGGCGCCTATCCGGCGGCCAAGGCGCTGCTATCGGCAGTCTATGAGGGGGCGCTGGTGCCATTTGACACCGCGCTCAAGGTCGAGGCGCGCTGGTTCACGCATGTGCTGATGAACCCGTCCTCGGGCGCGATGATCCGCTCGCTCTTCATCAACAAGGAGGCGTTGGAGAAGGGCGCCAACCGGCCTGATGTGGCTGATGAGAAGGTGCGCAAGCTGGGCGTTCTGGGCGCGGGCATGATGGGGGCGGGGATTGCCTATGTCGCGGCGAATGCGGGCATCGAGGTGGTGCTGATCGACGCCAAGCAGGAGGCGGCGGAGAAGGGGAAATCCTATTCCGAGGGGATTCTCGACAAGGGCATGAAGCGCGGCAAGGTCTCGGAGGCGAAAAAGGCCGAGGTGCTGGGCCGGATCGCGCCCACGACCGACTACAGTGCGCTCGAGGGCTGTGATCTGGTGATCGAGGCGGTGTTCGAGGACCCGAAGATCAAGGCCGAAGTAACGGCCAAGGCCGAGGCCGCCATCCCGGAGGACGCGATTTTTGCGACCAACACCTCGACCCTGCCGATCAGCGATCTGGCCAAGGCGTCAGGCCGCCCGGAACAGTTCATCGGCATCCATTTCTTCTCGCCCGTGGACAAGATGCTGCTGGTCGAGATCATCCGCGGCAAGCAGACCGGGGATCGGGCAGTGGCCAAGGCGCTCGATTTCGTGCGGCAAATACGCAAGACGCCGATTGTCGTGAATGACGCGCGGTTCTTCTACGCCAATCGTTGCATCATCCCCTATCTAAACGAAGGCATGCGCATGCTGCGCGAGGGCGTCGCCCCTGCACTGGTGGAAAACGCCGCCCGGCTGATGGGCATGCCGCTGGGGCCGCTGCAGCTGGTGGATGAGACCTCGCTCGACCTCGGTGCCAAGATCGCCAAGGCCACGCGCGCGGCGATGGGCGATGCCTACCCGGATGGCGAGGTTGACGAGGTGGTATTCTGGATGGTCGAAGAGGGCCGTCTGGGGCGCAAGGCGGCGGCGGGCTTCTACAGCTATGACGAGAAGGGCAAGCGGCAGGAACTCTGGTCAGGGCTGGGCAAGAAATTCCCCCTCGCAGAAGAGCAGCCAGATCTGATCACGGTCCAGCACCGGCTGATGTTCGCCCAGACGCTGGAGGCCGTGCGTGCGCTGGAAGAGTGCGTGCTGACCGATATCCGCGAAGGTGATGTCGGTGCGATCCTTGGCTGGGGATTCGCGCCGTGGTCGGGTGGACCTTTCTCATGGCTCGACATGCTGGGGGCCGCATTCGCGGTCGAGGTCTGCGATGATCTCGAGTCGCGGTTCGGCGCGCGGTTCGGCGCGCCGCAGATGCTGCGCCAGATGGCCGAGAAAGGTGCCGCTTTCTATGACAGCCGTGAGGCGACTGCAGCATAGCTTTCCTCGACGCTCTGCCCCGCAAAGGGGCCGGAGCAGGACGGTTTCGGATGGCTTTGCTGGTCTGACATCGCATCGGGCTGATCGGTTTTCCAATCGATCAGCTCGATCAAGCGTTGTGGCGAAAGCCGCACATAGACTTCGCGCGGTGTTGGATTTTCGGACGGCCAGGGCGAGAAACAGGCGTGGGTATGAGCGAAAGCCAGTGCCCCGCCATTGAGTTGAATCACCTGTTGGCCTTTGAACAACAGCAAGGACAGGGATAGCTGACCGCTGATGGGTGTCTTGCTGATACCATTGTATCCATCCAGAAGCAGGCAGGGCATCAGCACGAATGGGTCACCATATTCTGCCTCGGCCTTGTCGGACTCGATAAGGACCTCTTGCATGGGCATGAGTCGTGTCTCGAACGCGTTGCCGATTGCACCTTTCGGAACATGCATGACATAGGCTTTATGCTCCGGGATCGATTTCATATCCAGCACCATCGTGCGGTTTTCGAGCACCTCTTGCGGACCAAAGTCGAAGGTCAGAACGCGGTCACCCGGCACGATATCTTCGACTGCTGTCCAGCCTTGCTCGGTGGCGATCATGGTGCCGGGCAGCAATCCATCTTCGCGCATGGCGGTGTTGTACAAGCTCTTGCCCTTCGCGCCTGACCGCGACCTGTGGCGAAGCCGCTGGCTCATCTTGCTGAAGATGCTGCCGGAACGTGGCGGGTTCGTGGATTCTGAGGTTTGTGACCGTATCATCGCTGACCTCTTCTTGCTCGCTCTTGTCTGAAGTGACTTTTAATCTTGGTTAACAACCAACACGTGCGCTGTGGCGAAAGCTGGAAAAAATCTGGACTTTTTCGGGGCACAACTGGTTATCATGCGTGTGATTACGGTCTGATGTCGGCACAGTGACAAGAAACGCAGCAGACAAAGCTGAAAGCCCGGACAAACAGACCAGAGAAATAGGGAGGGAAACATGGGGTGGCTCAGCGACGAGACCGGCCTTGAGAAATGTGCGGCCAATTACACGCCATTGACACCGCTGTCACATCTGCGGCGCGCAGCCGATGTCTTTGCCGAGCATGAGGCCATCGTCTATGGCGAGACGCGACACAACTATCGGGACTATCAGCGCCGGGTAAGCCGGCTTGCATCGGCGCTGGCCGGGCTGGGCGTGCAGCCGGGTGATGTCGTCGCGACGCTGCTGCCGAATATCCCCGCCCATGCCGAGGCACATTTCGGGGTGCCCGCCTGTGGCGCGGTGCTCAACGCCATCAACACGCGACTCGATGTCGACACAGTGGCCTATACCCTCGAGCATGGCGGGGCAAAGGTGCTGTTGGCCGATACCGCTTTCATCGATCAGGCGCGCGCAGCCTGTGATGCGTTGGCGCATCCGCCGACACTGGTCGAAGTGGTCGACAAGGAGGCCGGGTTCTTACCCTCGGGCGCGTATCCGGTCTATGAGGATCTGCTTGCGCAAGGTGATCCCGACTATGCGTGGATCATGCCCGAAGATGAGTGGGAGAGCCTCGCGCTGAACTATACCTCGGGGACGACCGGGCGGCCCAAGGGCGTGGTCTATCATCATCGTGGCGCCTACCTCTCGACGCTCTCGCAGCCGATCTCTTGGCGGATGACGATGTTCCCGCGCTATCTGACGATCGTGCCGATGTTTCATTGCAACGCGTGGTGCCACCCCTGGATGCTGCCTGCGGTCGGTGGCACGATGATCTGCCTGCGTGATGTGACCGCGAAGGGTGTCTATCATGCAATCAGCGTTGAACGCGCCACGCATTTCGGCGGCGCGCCCATCGTGCTGCAGACCATCATCAATGCCAGCGAAGAAGAGCGGCTGCCCTTCGACCATGTGGTCGAAGTGTTTACGGCGGGCGCGCCGCCTGCGGCGGCGACGCTGGCGGCCATCGAGCCGCTGGGCTTTAATGTGACCCAGGTCTACGGATTGACCGAGACCTATGGTCCGGCGACCGAGTGCCTTTGGCATGACGGGTTCGACGAGCTACAAGGCGACGAACGCGCCGAGGTCAAGGCTCGCACAGGGGTGCTCATGCCCTTCATGGAGGGAATCACGGTCATGACGCCCGAGACCATGTTGCCCGTGTCGCGAGATGGAGTCGCTCTGGGCGAGATAATGCACCGGGGCAACGGGGTGATGAAAGGCTATTTCAAGAACCCCGAGGCGACCGCCGAGGCGTTCAAGGGGGGCTGGTTCCACTCTGGCGACATCGCCTACCAGCACCCGGACGGATATATCAAGATTGCCGACCGTGCGAAGGATATCATCATCTCGGGGGGCGAGAATGTCTCATCGGTCGAGGTCGAGGGCGTGCTGATGAAGCACCCGGCCGTCGGGCTTGCCTCGGTCGTGGCCAAGCCGGACGAGAAATGGGGCGAGGTGCCATGTGCCTGCGTCGAGTTGAAATCGGGCCGTAACGCGAGTGAAGCCGAGTTGATCGCCTTCTGCCGCGAGCGGCTGGCCGGGTTCAAGACGCCCAAGCGCGTGGTCTTCATGGACCTGCCCAAGACATCGACCGGCAAGATACAGAAATTTGAACTCCGGGCGCAGGTACGCGATTTGTGATCGCTGGTCATGGTCCTGCCGCTGGTATAGCGTGACGCACATAACAAGAGCAGGCAAGGCGCCATGACTGCGCTGGAAAAATATGCACGGCTGGAGGGAACCGGGCTTTGGGCCAGTTCGCGCGAGGATCAGCGCCGCGAGGTGGTGGTCTGCTTCGGCGACGCTACGCTGGTAATCTCGGACAGTCGCAGCGAGCAGGTGCTCAGCCATTGGTCCCTGCCGGCCGTGGAGCGGCTCAACCCCGGGAAGCGCCCGGCGCTCTACAGCCCGGAAGGTGATCCGGGTGAAGTGCTCGAGATCGACGACGCGCTGCTGATCGACGCGCTCAAGGAGTTGCAATCCGCGCTCAAGCCCGAGCGCTCGTTCTGGCAACGGCTGCGCCGCCCTGTCCTCGTGACGGCCAGTATGGCTGTCGTCCTGGGCGGCGCGCTGATCGTGCCTCCGGCGCTGGTCGAGCATACGGCCTCGGTCGTGCCCATGGCCAAGCGCGCCGAGTTTGCCGAGACATTCCAGCGCGGTCTGGAGCAGGGCGGCGCGCAGCTCTGCCGGAGCCCGTATGGTGACCCAGCGCTGGGTGTGCTGCAGCGCGCCCTGTTCCAGACCCCGGCGCGCATCGTCGTCATGCGCGATCTGCCGGTGGACGCGCCACGCGTGCAGCATGTCATGGGGCGGCTATTCGTCATCGACGCGCGGCTGCTTTATGAGGCCGAGAGCGCCGAGGCACTCGGTGGGGCGATCCTGCTCGCGGCGCAGCGCAGCGCTGAGGAAGACCCGCTGCATCCGCTCTTGCGTCATGCGGGCGTGGTGGCGACCTTTCGACTTCTGACGTCGGGTGAGCTTTCGGATAGCGCGATCCGCGGCTATGCTGCGGCGATCTATCGAGCAGAATTGGCAATACCGGAAGTGGAGCCGCTGCTTGAGCGCTTCGCGCGGGTCGAACTGTCCACCCGCCCTTTTACCGACAATCCATATCCGCTTGACCCCAGCCTGACCGCCTTGCAGGCCAGCCTGCGCGAGGGTGACCCGATGGGCAGCGAGCCCGCCCGCTTGAGCCTTCTGAGTGACGGGCAATGGGTGAGCCTGCTGAATATCTGCGATTCCTGAACACTGCGAGCAAGCAGGCCGGACGCTGCGCGTCCGGCCCGTCTTCCCCTGTCGCGGGTTTCAGCGATCCGTCGGGTTCAGCCCCTCGCCATGCCCGTGCAGTCCGCCCGAGACCTCTTCGGTCGCCTCGCCGGCAAGTTCCCTGGGCAGGATGAGATTGAGTACGATGGCGATGGCAGCCGCCGGCAGGATGCCCGAAGTCAGCAGCACGCGCGGCGTGTCGGGCAGGTGCTGAAGCGCCGAGGGCTCCAGTTGCAGCCCGAGACCCAGCGACAGCGCAATCGCGAAGATCACCATGTTGCGCCGGTTCCAGTGCACATCCGAGAGCATCGAGATGCCTGCTGCGACGACCATGCCGAACATCACGATCACACCGCCGCCCAGCACTTCGATGGGCACTGTCGAGATGACAGCGCCCACCTTGGGGAAGAGCCCGGCGAAGATCAGGAACACCGCGCCGATGGTCACGACATGGCGGCTCATCACGCCCGTCATGGCGATCAGGCCCACATTCTGGCTGAAGCTCGTGTTGGGCAGCGCACCGAAGAGACCCGAAGCGGCAGTGCCCAGACCATCGGCATAGGTCGCGCCCTGAATTTCGCGCTCGGTGGCCTCGCGCCCGGCACCGCCCTTGGTGATGCCCGAGACATCGCCCACAGTCTCGACTGCCGAGACGAAGGTCATGGCGCAGAAGGCGATGATGGCGGCAGCGGTGAACTCAATGCCGAAATGCAGTGGGGTGGGCAGTGCGAAGGGGGCAGCCGTGCCGATGGCCCCGAGATCGACCATGCCGAGCGCAAAGGCCACGCCATAACCGACGATCAGCCCGATCAGCACCGCGGAGACCGAGAGCATCCCGCGTGCGAAGAATTTCAGCCCCAGAGTGACCAGGATTACTACGAGAGCCACGGACCAGCTTTGCAGATTGCCGAATTGCTCAGTACCCATGAGCGGGACGCCGCCCGCGGCGTATTGCACACCGACCTGCACCAGCGCGAGGCCGATCATTGTGACGACAAGCCCGGTGACAAGCGGCGGCAGCGCAAAGCGGATGCGCCCGATGACGAGTCCCAGCGAGGCATGAAACAGCCCGCCGACGAGGATGCCCCCCATCACAGCGGCCATGGCATCGACGCCCTTGCCTGCCACGAGCGGGATCATGATCGGGATGAAGGCGAAAGAGGTGCCCTGCACGATGGGCAGTCGGGCGCCGACGGGGCCGAAGGTGATGGTCTGCAGCAGCGTGGCGACACCGGCGAAGAACATCGACATCTGCAGCATGTAGATGAGGTTCGGGAAATCGGGCGAGCCCGATCCGAACCCGAAGCCTGCCGCGCCCGCCACGATGATCGCGGGTGTCACGTTCGAGACGAACATTGCCAGCACATGCTGCACCCCCAGCGGGATGGCCTTGTAGATGGGCGGGGTATAGTCGGGGTCGCGCAATTGCGCCGAGGTTCCGAGCGTTGAATCGGCCATTCTTTCCTTCTCCTGCAAGGCCGGAGCCCTGCGGGCTCCGGCGATCATGGCGCGGGCTGGCCCTCCTCCGACCTTATCGCCCGCGCACCTCCCAAGGGGTTTCGAACCAGAATTCCTCGAGGTTCGACGTGGTCCCGATCCGGTCGATCACAGCGAAACGGCCCGGGCTGGCCAGTGGGGTCAGCACCCCGTGCCAGATATTGCGGTGGAAATTGATGCCCTGCGCGCCGTTTGTGAGAAAAGCGTGGGGGGTGCCGGGCCGGTTGCCTGCATCTTCGGCGACAATCACGAGGAATGCCTGCTCATGCATCGGGACGAAGGCTTGCGACCCCTCGGGGTGGCGCTCCATCATTTCGAGCCGGTAGGGCAGGGCGCGGGGCTGGGCGTCGAAAATCGACAGACCCGCGCGGCCCTCGGGGCCGAAATCGAGCCTTGCGCGGTCATGGAAGCGCGCGCAGAGGCCCTGATTGATGAGCTTGTCTGGTTTGCCCTTCGCGTCCAGCACATCGCCGAAGGGGGCGAAGGCAGCGGCGGTTAGGGGTTGGGTGAAGATCGGCGTCATGGCTGGGCCTTTGGCGGGGCGCGGCGTTGCATTGAGTATTTTTGGCAAGATAAAGAGGTCATCGTAGCATGTCCTTCAGCCGCAATTCGGCGATCCGCTCGACCTGCGCGCAGGCGATGGCGAATTCAGTTGCGCTGTCGTTGTCGATGCGCGTCTCGAAAGTGGCCATGATGCTGGCCTTGGTGTTGTCGCGCACGGCGATGATGAAGGGGAAGCCGTGTTTTTCGACATAGGCGGTGTTGAGGCGCTCGAATCTGGCGCGTTCGGCATCGGTGAGTGCATCGAGCCCGGCGCTGGCCTGTTCCTGCGTCGACTCAGTTGTCAACCGTTTGGCGGCGGCGAGTTTTCCGGCAAGGTCGGGGTGGGCGCGCAGCACTTCGAGGCGGGCCTCGGGGGTAGCGGCGCGGAAGACGCGGGCCATGGCATTGGCAAGCCCTGTGGCGCTGTCATGGGCCGGGCCGAGTTCCAGCGCATGGGCGGACTCGGCGACCCATGGGGAATGCTCGTAGACAGAGCCGAAGCGGGCGACAAAGGTGGCGCGGTCGAGGGTCGAGGGGCGCTCGCGGCGGGTATGGGGGTGCATTGTGGCCCAGTGGCGAGCAATGTCGATTCGGCGGGCGAACCAGACGCCCTCATGCGCCTGCGCATGGTCGAGAAAGCGAATCAGGCCCGCAACTTTGCCGGGCCGCCCGATCAGGCGGCAATGGAGCCCGATCGAGAGCATTTTGGGCGCACCTGCCTGACCCTCGGCATAGAGCACATCGAAAGCGTCCTTGAGGTAGCTCTCGAAATCGGCGCCCGTGACCCAGCCAGGTGCGGTGGCGAAGCGCATGTCATTGGCTTCCAGAGTATAGGGCAGGATCAACTGATCCCGGTCGCCGAACTCCATCCAGTGCGGCAGATCGTCGTCATAGGTGTCGGAAACCCAGTCGAATTGCCCGGTCTCGGCCACCAGACGGACTGTGTTGACCGAGCAGCGGCCAGTGTACCAGCCCTGCGGGCGGGCGCCCGTGATTTCGGTGTGCAGGCGGATGGCCTCGGCAATCGCGGCGCGCTCCTCCTCCACTGGCATGTCGCGATGCTCGACCCATTTCAACCCGTGACTGGCGATCTCCCAGTCAGCCGCCTTCATCGCGGCGATCTGTTCGGGGCTGCGGGCAAGGGCCGTCGCCACACCATAGATCGTGACCGGCAGCCCGCGCGACGTGAACAGCCGGTGCAGCCGCCAGAAGCCAGCGCGTGCGCCGTAGTCATAAATCGATTCCATGTTCCAATGGCGCTGGCCGGGCCAGGGTTGGGCACCGGGGATGTCCGAGAGAAACCCCTCGGAGGCCGCATCCCCATGCAGCAGGCAATTCTCGCCGCCTTCCTCGTAATTCAGCACCAGCGAAATAGCGATTTTCGCCCCGCCGGGCCAGGCAGCATTCGGGGGCTTGGGGCCATAACCGGTCAGGTTGCGCGGGTAGCGGTTCACGGGGGTGTCCCTCCTCTGGTCGTGATTATGTGATAAACCAGAATAATAATTTCCGCTTTCTGGGAATTTTTGAAAGACCTCAAACGCGGTACGGTGAGAAGGGGCTGGCCAGAGGGTCGCGCCCGCTGCAAGATCGGGCAGGTTTTGCAGAAGGAAGCAAGAGATGGCCGGATTTCTGACCACGCATGTTCTGGACACCGCGCGCGGCCTGCCCGCGCAGGGGCTGGCGATCACGCTCTTCCGGCTGGAGGGCGAGGCGCGCGTGGAACTCGCGCAGATGGTTACCAATGAAGACGGGCGCACCGACACCCCGATCCTGCCTGCGGAGCGCTTCGCCACGGGCCAGTATGAACTGGTCTTCGAGGCAGGCGCCTATCTGCGCGCAACCGGGCAGGCGGGGGCGGAGCCCTTGTTTCTCGACCAGATCCCGATCCGTTTCGGGATCAGCGATGCCGAGAGCCATTATCATGTGCCACTCCTGCTCTCGCCCTTCGGGTTTTCCACCTATCGCGGTAGCTGAGCCAGCAGCGCCTCGGCGTCGCGCAGAGCGGTCTTGATGCTGGTGGCGATGAATTCGGCGAACAGGCTCACCTTGGGGTCGCGCAAGCGGCGGTGCGGTGTCAGGGCTGCGAGCGATACGGGCAGGGGCGGCGTCGCCTCGGCCACGGGCACGAGCGCACCGCTGGCCAGATGCTCGGCCACCTCGAAGACAGGCTTCATCACGATGCCACGCCCGTCCAGCGCCCAGCCAGTCAGCACATCGCCATCATCAGATTCATACGGCCCGGAGATCTTGAAGCGCTGCGGGCCGGCCTCGGTCTGCAGGCTCCACTGAAACTCGCGCGCGCCGGGAAAGCGCAGGTTCAGGCAGGCATGGCCGTCGTGCACCAGCGCCGCCCCGTCCTTTGGCATCCCATGCCGCGCGATATAGTCGGGTGCAGCGCAGAGCACGCGCGGGCATTCGGCGATCAGCCGCATCTTGAGTGCCGAATCTTCCAGCGGGCCCAGATGGAATGCCAGATCGAGACCCTCGCCTGTAACATCGAACCCCCGGTCCGACAGGCGCAAGCGCAACTCGATCTCGGGGTGTTCATCCTTGAAGGCGGGCACATGCGGCGCGATCAGCCGCCGCCCGATGCCCAGCGGGGCTGCGACAAAGAGCGTGCCGCGCGGCTGCGCGGTCGCATGGCTCAGCGCTGCTTCGGCCTCGGCCACGGCATCGAGGATTTTCAGCGCTCCGTCGTAGAAGATCTGCCCGCTCGAGGTCGGCGTCAGCGAGCGCGTGGTGCGATTGAAGAGCCGCACGCCCAGATGCTTCTCCAGCTCCGCCACCCGCGCCGAGGCGACTGCGGGCGAAGTGCGCTGGTCGCGCGCGGCTGCCGACATGCTGCCCAATTCGTAGACACGCACGAACATCTTGACATTGTTCAGATAGGCCATGGCGATTTTCTGGCAGATTTTGAAACTGCTGGGTGTTTTCTGGAATTAACAGAAAGCGGTCTGGCGGGATAGGCTTGTCACGACACACGAACAGAAAGGACATGCGTCATGCTGGAACTGGCTGTCTGGGGCGCCTGGGCGGAATTCGCCGTGCGCTGGCTGCATGTGATCACGGCCATCGCCTGGATCGGATCGAGCTTCTATTTCATCGCGCTCGATCTGGGGCTGCGCAAGGCGGCCGACATGCCCAAGGGGGCGCATGGCGAAGAGTGGCAGGTCCATGGCGGCGGCTTCTACCATATCCAGAAATATCTGGTCGCGCCCGAGCGCCTGCCCGAGCACCTGATCTGGCATAAATGGCAGAGCTACTGGACCTGGATATCCGGCTTCATTCTGCTGGTTCTGGTCTATTATGTCGGTGCCGAATTCTACCTGATCGACCGCGAACTGGTCGATCTGGAGATCTGGCAGGCAATCGCGATTTCCGTGGCCTCGCTGGCCGTCGGCTGGGTGATCTATGACCTGTTGTGCAAATCGCGCTTCGGTGAAAACAACACGCGGCTGATGGTGCTTCTCTTCGTGCTGCTGGTGATCATGGCCTGGGGCTATACGCAGGTCTTCACGGGGCGCGCGGCACTCCTGCATCTCGGTGCCTTCACCGCTACGATCATGTCGGCCAATGTCTTCTTCATCATCATCCCGAACCAGAAGATCGTCGTGGCCGATCTCAAGGCCGGGCGCACGCCGGACCCGAAATACGGCAAGATCGCCAAGCAGCGCTCGACGCATAACAACTACCTGACGCTGCCAGTGATCTTCCTGATGCTGTCGAACCACTATCCGCTGGCCTTCGCCTCGGAATTCAATTGGCTGATTGCGGGGCTGGTCTTCCTGATGGGCGTCACGATCCGGCATTTCTTCAACACAATGCATATGGGCGGCGGGTATCTGTGGTGGACATGGGGTGCCACGACGGCACTCTTCGTAGCCATCATCCTGCTCTCGACCCTCGGCCAGCCGCGCGAGGATACCACCGACCTCGCCAGTCTGCCCCCCTCGGTCGCCCGCTTTGCCGAGGACCCGCATTTCGAAGATGTCTACTGGAATGTGGTCGGCCATTGCTCCATGTGCCATGCGACCGAGCCGCTCTGGCCAGGCCTGTACTGGGCGCCCAAGGGGATCGTGCTGGAGACCGAAGCCCAAGTCGCGCGCGCTGCGCAAACAATCTATCTGCAATCCGGGATCAGCCACGCCATGCCCCCCGGCAGCACGGTGTTGATGGATGATGCGGCCCGTCAGGAGATCGCCGACTGGTATCGGCGCGTGACTGGCTCCTGATCTTCATCTTGTCAAAAGTATTCAAAATACCGGGCGGGCGCAGACCCCCGGCCCCCAAAATGACAAAGGCCCCGCCAGCATGCTGGCGGGGCCTTGTCGAAACTTTCGGGAAATTCAGCCAATCGCGGCCTGTTTCACCTCATCATCGATATAGGGCACGTATTGCGCGAAATTTTCGGCAAACATGGCCACCAGCTTGGCCGCTTGCGTATCATAGGCCGCCCCATCGGCCCAGGTCTGGCGCGGGTCGAGCAGCACATCGGGCACACCCGCGACCGCCACAGGCACATCAAAACCGAAATTCGGGTCGCGGCGGAACTCGGCCCCTGAGAGCGAGCCATCCAGCGCCGCTGTCAACAGTGCGCGCGTCGCCTTGATCGGCATGCGCGAGCCGCTGCCATAAGCGCCCCCGGTCCAGCCAGTATTGACGAGCCAGCACTCGGCGCCGAATTGCGCGATCTTTTCTTGCAATAGCTTACCATAGACTTCGGGGCGGCGCGGCATGAAAGGCGCGCCGAAACAGGTCGAGAAGGTCGGCTGCGGCTCGGTTACACCCTGCTCGGTGCCGGCGACCTTGGAGGTGAAGCCCGACAGGAAGTGATACATCGCCTGCGCCGGCGTCAGCCGCGCGATGGGGGGCAACACGCCAAAGGCATCGCAGGTCAGCATGATGATATTCTTCGGCACCCCGCCCAGTGACGTCTCGGAGGCATTCGAGATCGCGTCGAGCGGATAGGCGACGCGCGTATTCGCGGTCAGGCTGTCATCAGTGAAATCCAGCGCCAGCGTGTCCGCGTCGTAGACCATGTTTTCCACCACCGAGCCGAAGCGCGACGTGGTGGCGTAGATTTCGGGCTCTGCATCGGGGTCGAGATTGATCGTCTTGGCGTAGCAGCCGCCCTCGAAATTGAAGATGCCGCTGTCCGACCAGCCATGCTCGTCATCGCCGATCAGCACCCGCGAGGGGCAGGCCGAGAGCGTGGTCTTGCCTGTGCCCGAGAGGCCGAAGAACACCGCTGAATCCTCGGGGTCGTCAATCGCATGATTGGCCGAGCAATGCATCGGCATGATGCCTTTGCCGGGCAGCAGATAATTCAGCAGCGTGAAAACCGATTTCTTGTTCTCGCCCGCATAGGCGGTATTGGCGATCAGGATCAACTTGCGCTCGAAATTCAGCGCAATCACCGTCTCCGACCGGCAGCCGTGGCGCGCAGGGTCGGCCTTGAAACTCGGGCAGTTGATGATTGTGTATTCGGGGGCAAAATTTGCCAGTTCCTCTGCTGCAGGCCGGCGCAGCAGGTGGCGGATGAAGAGCCCATGCCAGGCCAGCTCAGTCACAACACGCACATCCAGCCGGTGCGCAGGGTCCGCGCCTCCATAGAGATCCTGCACGAACATTTCGCGCCCCTCGAGATGCGCCAGCATGTCCGCTTCCAGGCGATCGAAGGCCTCGGGCGCCATCGGCGCGTTGTTCTCCCACCATATCGTTTCCTCGACGGCAGGCGTGCGAACGACGAATTTATCCTTGGGCGAGCGCCCCGTATGCGTGCCCGTAGAGACCAGAAATGCGCCACCCAGCCCCAGACGCCCTTCGCCGCGCGCGATCGCCGCCTCGACCAGCGCTGGCTCGATCAGGTTGTAATAGGCTTTGGACACGCCCATTATTCCTTGATCCTCCAAGCGTTTATTCGGGTTGACGCGGGGTGATGTCATCGCATTCTGCTCCAAAAGGTGCGCCATGACTGAACGCCGCCATGGCCATGTCGTCTTGCCTTGTCCGCCGTCCAGCCGCAACCGCAGGAAGCGCCTAGTCTCTCTGCCCTTGCCTATAGCACCGCTCTTTGTGCCACGCATAGGCATGATCGTCACAGTTAGCGCAATCAGGAAGGCGTTAGCGCAATATCAATACAGTCCTGTCAGAAAGGTGTTGCCGATTCGCATAGCCCAGCGGTGAAAAGGCGGGATATCTCGACAGCCGGTAAGTATTTTGTTGCGCCAGAGAGGGGAATGAGCAAATATGTGGCAAAAATAAGGCGATATCGCCGCAATTGAGCAGTTGTAAAGGGCAGGCCCATGTCGAAAATCGCGCTGGTCGATGACGACCGCAACATTCTGACTTCTGTCTCTATTTGTCTCGAGGCAGAAGGGTTTGAGGTCGAGACCTATAATGATGGTCAATCGGCTCTCGACGCATTCAACCGACGGATGCCCGACATGGCAGTGCTTGACATGAAGATGCCACGCATGGACGGGATGGAGCTTTTGCAGCGCCTGCGGCAGAAAACCCAGATGCCGGTCATCTTCCTGACCTCAAAGGATGATGAGATCGACGAGGTTCTCGGCCTGCGCATGGGCGCGGATGATTACGTCAAGAAACCCTTTTCCCAGCGTCTTCTGGTCGAACGTATCCGCGCGCTTCTGCGCCGCAAGCAGGCCAGCGAGATCGAAGCCGAAGGCGGCGAAGAGTCAAAAGCGCTTGTCCGCGGCAATCTCGAGATGGATCCGCTGCGCCATCAGGTGAAATGGAAGGGGCAGGATGTCACGCTGACCGTGACCGAATTTCTGCTGCTGCAGGCGCTTGCCCAGCGCCCCGGCGTGGTCAAGTCGCGTGACCAGTTGATGGACGTGGCCTATGAAGACCAAGTCTATGTCGATGATCGCACTATCGACAGCCATATCAAGCGGCTGCGCAAGAAGATGCGCAGCGTCGATGAAGAGTTTTCCTCGATCGAGACGCTCTACGGCATTGGCTACAAATATAACGAAGCCTGAGCGGCAAACGGGGAGAACCCCTTGAGAAGCGGGTGAGCAGGTGCAGACGGAGGCTGTAAGGTCACGCACTGATATTGTCCTCGGGGATGATTGGGTCGGACCGCGTGATGCAGTGGAAACCGAGGTCCGCGACAAGCGAGCGCGCCGCGGCATCTTGAGCGTTTCCCGCTCTCCGCTTGCGCGCAAGATCGCTCTGTTCAACCTAATCGCGCTCGTGATCCTGATCGCGGGTATCCTCTTTACCAACCCGTTCCGCGACTCGCTCCTGCGCCAGCAGGAAGAGATGCTCGGCACAAGCGTGCAGATCATCGCCGATATTGTCTCTGTAACGGGCGACATTGAGGCGACACGCGACATTCTGGCCGAGAAGCTTTCGCTCGACCGCCGCTTCGAGATGTTCTTCATCGGCCCTGATGGTGCGGTTCTGGGCCAGTTGCGCGGGACTGCGGAACCGAACCTGAGCGATATTCCGGACCGCTCCACCATGATCAGCGACCTTCTGTCCAGCATCTGGTCGGGAATGTCTGTTCTGACTGGTACGCAACATCTCTCCGAACCCGATGATTTTGCACAGATTGCGCAGGGAATGTTCGACCTCAATCAGCGCGGTGAGACGGCTCTGCACACGCATCGCGGCATGGAGGATGGCATGTGGCTGGCAGCGAGCGCGCCAGTCGTACATGACAACAGCTTTGCCGGCGCCGTGTTCCTGCGCCGCGACGCCGAAGACACGGCGCAGCTCATGCGCCACGACCGCGAACAGGTGCTGCAATTCTTCCTCATCGCCATGATGGTCTCGGTCGGGCTGAGCTTCGTGCTGGCCTCGACCATCGCCAACCCGCTCGCCGATCTCGCGATGGCAGCGGAGCTGGGCAAGCGCCGTGACGCGCGGAAAACTACACCCGGCGCGCGGGTCCGGATCCCTGATCTGTCCGGTCGCCCCGATGAGATCGGTGATCTGTCACGCGCGATGCGCGGTATCGTCAACGCGCTCTACGACCGGGTCGAAGCAAACGAACAATTCGCCGCCGATGTCGCGCATGAGATCAAGAACCCCCTCGCCTCGTTGCGCTCGGCAGTCGGCAGCCTGCGCATGGCCAAGCGGGAGGACCAGATCCATCGGCTGCTCGATGTGATCGAACACGATGTGCGGCGTCTGGACCGGTTGGTTTCAGATACCTCCAATGCTTCGCGGCTTGATGCCGAACTGGTCAAGGAAGATCAGGAGGAATTCGACCTCGTGAAACTGCTCGACAATCTGTGCGAGCATCTGTCCAACGAGGCGCGCGCCAAGGGCGTCGAGTTCATCAAGGCCCTGCCCGAGGGCCCGGTCATGCTGACCGGACTGGAAGGACGGCTGGCGCAGGTTTTCGTCAACCTGATCACCAATGCGATTTCCTTTTGCGAAGATGGCGACGCCGTGCGCGTCTGGGCCCGACAGCGTCAGGACCGAGTGCTGGTGGTCGTCGAAGATACCGGGCCGGGTATCCCCGACAATGCGCTCAAGAAAGTGTTCAAGCGCTTCTATTCCGAGCGACCGGCGCAGCAGTTCGGCAATCACTCGGGGCTCGGACTGGCGATCTCCAAGCAGATCATCGAGGCCCATCAGGGGGTGATCTGGGCCGAGAATATCCGCCCCGAGGGCGCCGAGCCCGACAGCCCCCCGCTTGGCGCGCGCTTCGTGGTCGGCCTGCCGCTGTGATCCGGTCGCCGGTGTCGGGGTTGATTCACGGCACGGCTGTGGCGTTCGAGACCGGCAGGGGGCTGGCAGGTGTCTTGATCACTGGAAGGCCAGGTGCAGGCAAATCGGAACTGGCACTGGAACTCATCGCCATGGGCGCATGGCTCGTGTCGGATGATCAAACCGGCGTCCAGGCGCGCGACGGCAGTGTCATCCTGTCTGCCCCGCCGCGGCTGCGCGGGCTGGTCGAGATGCGCGGCGTGGGTCTGCTGCGCGCAGAGACTGTCGAGGCTGCACCACTGGTCGTTCTGGTCGATCTTGATTCCCCCGAGACGGTACGCCTGCCTGAGCCGCATTGGCATTTTCTCGAAGGTTGCCGCGTCCCGGTCCTTCGCAAATGCGAGAGCCGGGCTTTTGCCGCAGCAATAAGGCAATATGTTCGGTTCGGTATCGTGCAAGAAATCGAAGACCGCCCGCAATGAGCCCGCAAGACATCCATCCCGGACCCGAAGCCGAGAGCGCGCGCCTCGTGCTGCTGACTGGCCCTTCGGGCGCAGGACGCAGCACTGCGCTCCGCGCGCTCGAGGATATCGGGTTCGAGGCAATCGACAACATGCCAATCACCCTGGTCTCGCGACTGGTCGCCGGGGGCCTGGAGCGCCCGCTTGCGCTGGTCCTCGACCCGCGTAATCGCGACTTTTCGGTCGCCGCACTGCTGACGCTGGTCGATGAACTCAGCGCGGATCCGCAGCTTGTCTTCGACATGGTCTTTCTCGATTGCCCGGTGATCACGCTCATCCGTCGCTATTCCGAGACCCGCCGTCGACACCCGCTGAGCCCCAATGGCATGGCCAGCGAGGGAATTGAGCGCGAGGCGCGCCTGCTTGGGCCGGTTCGGGCGCGTGCCGGTATCCTCATCGAGACCGGCGAGATGAGCCCGCATGAGTTGCGCGCCCGGATACAGGAAATCTTTGCCGAGCCCTCCGCCGGGGTGATGCGCGTGCATGTCGAGTCCTTCTCTTACCGACGGGGCATTCCGGCGGGTGCCGATATGGTCTTTGATTGCCGCTTCCTGAAGAATCCACATTGGCAGCCCGAGTTGCGCGCGCAGGACGGGCGCGATACGCCTGTCGCGTGTTTCGTGACGGAAGACCCACGTTTCGACGGTTTCTTTACGCTAATTCGTGACTTGGTAGAGCGCCTCTTGCCAGAATTCGCGCACGGCGGGAGGGCGCAGCTGACAATCGCGCTTGGGTGCACTGGAGGGCAGCACCGCTCGGTGGCAACTGCAGAAAAACTGGCGAATACGCTTGCACAGGCCGGGTGGCAGGTGTCTAAACGGCACAGGGAACTGGAACGGATGGCCGCACAGTCGGTCATCGCGACGCAGACGTAAGGGCGGCCGGTGATCGGTATCGTGATCGTAGCGCATGGAGGTCTGGCGCGCGAGTATCTCGCGGCCATCGAGCATGTGATCGGCAAGCAGACAGGCATCGCGGCAATCTCGATTGAATATGACCACAATCGCGCTGCGAAACAGGCCGAGATTGCAGCTGCAGCGGATGCCGTTGATGCAGGGCAGGGCGTGGTGGTCGTGACCGATATGTTCGGCGGATCGCCTTCGAACCTGTCCTTGCCTGCCTGCGCGGGTCCGGACCGGCGCATCCTTTACGGGGCCAATCTGCCGATGCTGATCAAGCTCGCCAAGTCGCGCGATCTCGGGTTGCAGGCCGCCACGGCTGCTGCGCTGGACGCAGGGCGGAAATATATCAACGCAATAGATGTCGGGCAGTGACGGGGAAGTTGATGCAGGAATTCGAGCTGGAGATCATCAACGAGAAGGGCCTGCATGCGCGCGCCTCGGCGAAATTCGTCGAGGTGGTAGAAGCGCATGACGCGAATGCCGAAGTTATGAAAGATGGCATGAGCGTGCCGGGCGACTCGATCATGGGCCTGTTGATGCTTGCCGCCTCCAAGGGGACCTCCATTCGTGTCAAGGTGAGCGGCACGGATGCCGAGGCGCTGGCCAATGCGTTACAGGAGCTTGTTGCGGAGCGTTTCGGCGAGGGGATGTAGTCGCGCTACAGCCCCGTTCCGGCGAACATCGGAAACGTCACCCCCAATGACCAGGCCAGCACCAGCCCCAGTCCGATACCCCCTCCGGCTGGCAGGCTGGTCCGGCGCCCGACCCAGCCTGACATCGTGCCGAAGAGCAGGAAGAAGAGCACGATCACCGGCAGGATGATCAGCAGGAAGAACAGCGCTTCGAAATTCAGCGCAACTGCAAGCCCCAGTGAGCCGAGAAACGCAAGCCGCGCAACCACCACGCGCCCGATCGCCCCCTGACCACCCCCGCTCAGAAGCCCGTCGCCCAGCATGAAGGGCACCGCGCCGAGCGCCAGCCCCGCGATCACCGCTGCGCGACCCGGATGCGGCAGGAAGGAGGCCAGATAGCGGTCGATCACACCCCCCAGAAGCACTATGCCGAACAGCGCCACCCCCAGCGCAATCCACCAGACGCGCACCGGAAACTGCCCCGCCAGCGCGCCTTTCCAATGAAGCAGCGCGAGGGTCAACGCCCCATAGAGCCCGAGATGGACGGCGAGATAATCGGCTACCAGCACCGGCAGCACGCGGATCTCGAACGGCGCGAGGGTCAGCGGTACAAGCAGAGCGGGCAGGAGCACGATCAGCAGAAAATCCCTGCGTGAGAGTGTGTCGGGGGCAGCCTGGCCTGCGGGCAGGCTGCGGGCGAGCGGCCAGCCAAGCGCGACAGTTGCGACCAGCAGCGCCACGATCCAGCCCCCGCGCAGGGCGAGCGGCGTGTCACTTTCACGCTCGAAACTGGCGTCCAGCCAGTCGCGGGCCTCGCGCATCGAGGTTGCGGAATAGAGCACGCCGACATGCTCGACATTCGGCGCCAGCACGGCGCGGCGTGCATTGCCTGAGGCCGGATCTCCGACCGTCTGGTTCAGCCCGGCCTCGGGGTCAGCCAGTTGCACCGCGCGCAGGGCCTCTTCAGCCAGCCGCCCCTCCCATTCCCCCGTCAGGACCAGCAGGTTACCAGGGTCCTCGGCTGTCACCGCTTGGCTGAACATCGAGACGGCCACCACGGCGTCGCCCGGTGGCTCCTCCAACGCCTGCCGCACCACGATATCCGAGGCCATGGAATGGCCGAGATAGGCCAGCCGCCCATCCGCACGCGGGTGGTCCAGTGCCGCGCGCGCAACGCGCGCGGTCTCGTCCATCAGCATCCGTGTGGTACCGTCGATCGAGGTCACATCCCCCGACATCGGGCGCGGGTTGCGGCCATGGCCCTCGAAATCGAAACTTGCCACCACATAGCCCGCCTGCGCGAGTGTCAGCGCGAAGGGCTCCATCAACTGGCGCGATCCGGCGAAGCCATGGGCGATCACCACCACCGGCGCGGGCTCAGCGTCTTCGCGCAGGAACAGCGTGGCGGGGGTGCCGCCCTCGACGGCAAGCGGCGTGATCCCCAGCCCCGCGCGCTGGGCCTCAAGTTGCCAGATCGACACCGCCATGACGACCAGTGCCATTATCGCGACAAGACTGCGCATTCGGCCTCCTGAACCAATGCTTTCTTATTGAGCGCTAATGCCGGGCAAGGAAAGACCTGTTGCAGATGAGAGCGCCAGAGCGGGGCATAAAGGCCATGATTCAGGGTTGATCCTGCCCAGACGTCCCCTTAGAGAGACGCAAATCTCTCAGGCCGCCAGCGGGCGGCCTGTCATTCATGTGAGGATGTCCATGCAAGTCACCGAAACCCTGAACGAAGGCCTAAAGCGCGGCTACACCATCACGGTCACGGCCGATGAACTTGACGCAAAGGTCGATGAGAAACTGGTCGAGGCCCAGCCCGAGATCGAGATGAAGGGCTTTCGCAAGGGCAAGGTGCCGATGGCGCTGCTGAAGAAGCAATTCGGCCAGCGCCTGCTGGGTGAGGCAATGCAAGACGCTGTCGATGGCGCGATGAACAAGCATTTCGAGGAGAGCGGCGACCGCCCGGCGCTGCAGCCCGAGGTCAAGATGACCAATGAGGACTGGAAGGAAGGCGATGATGTCGTCATCTCGCTGAATTACGAGGCGCTGCCAAAGATCGAGACGCCGGATTTCTCGGGCATTGCGCTGGAGAAACTGGTCGTGAAGCCTGATGAGGCCGCCGTGCAGGAAGCGCTCGAGAATCTGGCCAAGAACGCGCAGAATTTCGAGGACAAGGACGGCGCGGCCGAGGATGGCGATCAGGTCACAATGGGTTTTGTCGGCAAGATCGACGGCGAGCCTTTCGAGGGTGGCGCCGCAGAGGATTTCCCTCTGGTGCTGGGCTCGGGCCAGTTCATCCCTGGTTTCGAAGAGCAGCTTGTCGGAGTGAAGGCGGGTGACGAGAAGACCGTGACGGTCAATTTCCCGGAGGATTACGGCGCAGAGAATTTGGCGGGCAAGGAAGCGACGTTCGACTGTACCATCACGGCTGTCAAGGCCCCTGCCGAGACGGCTATTGATGACGAAATGGCCAAGCAATTCGGTGCCGAGAGCCTTGAGGCGCTGAAGACGCAGATCACCGAGCGGCTGGAGGCCGAATATGGTCAGGCGAGCCGCGCCGTGCTCAAGCGCGGGCTCTTGGATGCGCTGGACGAGAAGGTGAGCTTCGACCTGCCGCCCTCGCTGGTCGAGGCAGAGAGCAAGCAGATCGCCCACCAGCTGTGGCATGACGCGCAGGAAGAAGTGGATCCGAATGACCACAGCCACGAGGAGATCGCGACCACCGAAGAGAGCGACAAGCTGGCTGTGCGCCGGGTGAAGCTGGGGCTTCTGTTGGCCGAGATCGGCAATCAGGCCGAGGTCACGGTGACCGATCAGGAAATGACTCAGGCGGTGATCGCACAGGCACGGCAATATCCGGGTCAGGAGCGGCAGTTCTTCGAGTTCGTACAGCAGAACCAGCAGATGCAGCAGCAGTTGCGCGCGCCGATCTTCGAGGACAAGGTGGTTGATCATGTTCTCGAAGAGGTCAGCGTGACGGAGAAAGAGGTCAGCAAGGACGAGCTTCAGACGGCCATCGAGGAGATGGAAGACGAAGCCTGACTTTCACATTCCCGACAATTAAAATAAAGGCGGCCTGTAGGCCGCCTTTCTTATTCGAGGTTGGCGCTTACCGTTATTTGCACAAATCTGATCTGAGACACCGATCTAGGTCACGTGCCGCGGGCGAGTGCTGCAACCCCGGTTCGGGCGACCTCGATCAGACCCAACGGGCGCATCAGTTCGGCGAAGGCATCGACCTTTTCCGGTGTGCCAGTCATCTCGAAGACGAAGCTCTCCAGCGTCGAGTCGACTACATTGGCGCGGAAGATCTCGGCCAGACGCAGCGCTTCGATCCGGTGCTCGCCCTGGCCCTTGACCTTGAACAGCGCCAGTTCGCGCTGCACAGAGGGCCCCTCGACAGTCAGGTCATGCACGCGATGCACGATCACCATCCGCTCGAGCTGCGCTTTGATCTGGCCGATCACCTGCGGGGTGCCGCTGGTGACAATGGTGATGCGCGACCGGTGGCCCAGATGATCGACTTCGGCCACGGTCAGGCTGTCGATATTGTAGCCGCGCGCCGAAAACAGCCCGA
This sequence comes from Paracoccaceae bacterium, assembly GCA_007694945.1. Classification (GTDB taxonomy): domain Bacteria; phylum Pseudomonadota; class Alphaproteobacteria; order Rhodobacterales; family Rhodobacteraceae; genus Roseinatronobacter. The sequence continues at coordinate 94,631 of REER01000077.1, forward strand.
TCACGCGGGCCAGCACACCGGCTTCATTGTCCACCATCACGGCGAGCGTGTGGGTTTCCAGCATCTCGGCATTCGGATCGCGCAGGTCATAGGCCGAATGCTTCGACGAGCCTTTCTTGATTTTCAGGGGGGACATCAGCTTTCCTTGAATACGGTTGTCGTAATTCCGCCCCCGTGCCCCGCCCCGCGAGTCCCGGTAGGGGATGCGGGCGGGCGGGTGGGGCATGCCCTACCGGGACTCGCGGGGCGGGGCTGGTCGATCACACCAGCACTGCCCCCGACGCCCCGATCACACCCTGTGTTTCGGCCTCGCCCAGGATCATGTCGTTATGGGCATTGCCCGAGGGGATCATCGGGAAGCAGTTCTCGTGCTTTTCGACCAGACAATCGAAGATCACCGGCCCGTCATAGGCCAGCATCTCGCGGATCGCATCATCCAGATCGGCATCATTGTCGCAGCGGATACCCTTGCAGCCAAAGGCCTCGGCCAGCTTGACGAAATCGGGCAGGGCATCTGACCAGCTATGCGAATAACGTTCGCCATGCAGTAATTCCTGCCACTGTCGTACCATGCCAAGGCGCTCATTGTTGAGAATGAACTGCTTGACTGGCGCGCGGTATTGAACCGCTGTCCCCATTTCCTGCATGTTCATCAGCCATGAGGCCTCGCCTGCGACATTGATCACCAGCGAGTCCGGATGCGCGATCTGCACGCCGATCGAGGCCGGCAGGCCGTAACCCATCGTGCCCAGGCCCCCGCTCGTCATCCAGCGGTTGGGGTCCTCGAACCCCATATACTGCGCGGCCCACATCTGGTGCTGGCCGACTTCGGTGGTGATGTAGCGGTCCATGCCCTTGGTCAGCGCTTCCAGCCGCGCAACCGCGTGCTGCGGTCGGATGGGCGAGGTGCCCGAGGGCTTGTAGGCGAGGCAATCGACGGATTTCCATTCCTCGATCTGCTTCCACCAGTGCCCGACGGCCTCGCGGTTGACCTTGCGCCCGCGCGACTTCCAGACCTTCAGCAGGTCTTCGAGCACATGGCCGACATCGCCGATGATCGGCACATCGGTCGCAATAACCTTGTTGATCGATGAGGGGTCGATATCGATATGCGCCTTTTTCGAATGCGGCGCAAAGGCGTTGATGCGCCCCGTGATCCGGTCATCAAAGCGGGCGCCGATATTGATCATCAGATCGCAATCATGCATCGCCCAATTGGCCTCATAGGTGCCATGCATGCCCAGCATCCCGATCCAGCTTTGTCCCGAAGCCGGATAGGCGCCCAGCCCCATCAGCGTAGAGGTGATCGGAAAGCCCGTGGCCTCGACCAATTCGCGCAGTAGCTGACTGGCAGCAGGGCCGGAATTGATCACGCCGCCACCCGTGTAGAACAGCGGCTTCTCGGCGGTTTCCATCAACTCGACGAGCGTTGTGATGGCCTCGAGATCGCCCTTGACGCGCGGGCGGTAATGGTCGGTCTTGGCCTTGGGTTTCGGGCAATAGGTGCCTTGGGCGAATTGCACATCCTTCGGGATATCGACCAGCACCGGCCCGGGGCGGCCCGAGCTTGCGACATGAAAGGCCTGATGAATGGTCTCGGCCAGCTTGTCGGTCTCCTTGACCAGCCAGTTCATCTTGGTGCAGGGCCGCGTGATGCCGACGGTGTCGCCTTCCTGAAAGGCATCCGAGCCGATCATGAACGTCGGAACCTGCCCCGACAGCACGACAATCGGGATCGAGTCCATAAGCGCATCGACAATGCCGGTGACGACATTGGTGGCGCCGGGGCCAGAGGTGACGAGCACGACGCCTGGCTTGCCAGTCGAGCGCGCATAGCCCTCGGCCGCGTGAATGGCGCCTTGCTCGTGCCGCACGAGAATGTGGCGGATGTCGTTTTGCTGGAAAATTTCGTCATAGATGGGCAGCACCGCTCCGCCCGGATAGCCGAATACCACTTCCACGCCCTGATCCTTCAGCGCTTGAACAACCATTCTGGCTCCGGTCATCTGACGTGACATGCTGTTTTCCTCCGACTTCATTCCAACTCTGGCAATAAAAAAAGCCCCCGTCTTATTCGGGGGCGCATGGGGTCCTGTCAGGGAAACCGTTACCGGCCCATGCGCATCTGTCCCACTACAAGTACGATTGCATTCTTCATTGCCATTCACCGCTTTCTCGCGTGGGCGGAAGTTAAGCCCAGCCTCTGTCCGCGTCAATGCTGAAAACACACAGGATTGCGCGTGCGCCGCGATTTTCTTTGCAGATATTTCACGAGGTTGCATTGAATGCCGCGTTGGCGTGAAACATCTTTACAAAACCGGAAATATAGTTATGTTTGACCTATGACCCATGGCATCGACTCATCCGCTTCCGCTCTTGCCGCGCTCGGACACCCTGCGCGGTTGTCTCTTTTTCGTCTGCTGGTCCGCGCAGAACCGCAGGGTCTGCGTGTCAGCGAGATCGGCACGCTTCTGGACATACCGCTGTCAACACTCGCACATCATCTGCGCAGTCTGAAACAGGCCGGGTTGATCCGGCAGCAGCGTGACGGGCGCGAGGTGCAGACCCGCGCCGATGTTCAGGCGCTGCGCGATGTGCTCGAATTCGTGGTCTGTGAATGCTGCGAGGGCGTTGCGACGCCAACCCCAATACAGGAGGTTGCCCCGTGACTGACCACTCTCTTCCGGAACCCGGTCCGCTTGCCTCGGCTACTCAGCATGTCTTGCGCAAGGAAAAGCCTTGGCTTGCCTTTGGCCTTATCTTCCTTGCCATCGCCCTGATCGATCCTGCCCAGCTTGGCCCTTCGTTTGCCAAGGTCACAGGCGCGCTTGTCTCGATTGCGCCATTCCTGGGCGCGTCGATCCTGATCGCGGCCTGGGCGGGAGCGACCGGAGCCGACAACATGATTGCGCGCGCTTTCACGGGGGCCCCGGCGATGATGATCCTTATGGGCGCGCTTGCGGGCGGCCTGTCGCCATTCTGTTCCTGCGGCGTGATCCCGCTGATTGCGGCGCTCTTGGCCATCGGCGTGCCGCTTGCGCCGGTGATGGCGTTCTGGATGGCCTCGCCCCTGATGGACCCGACCATGTTTGTGCTGACGGCCGGAGTGCTGGGGCTGGAATTCGCCATCGCCAAGACGCTGATCGCCATCGCCATGGGGGTTCTGGGCGGGACTGCCGTGCACCTGATCATCAAGGCGGGCGGGCTGAGTGAGCCGTTGCGCGCAGAGATCGGGAACGGCGGTTGCGGTGGCGCCAAGATACGTGCGCCCAAGCCGCCGGTCTGGGCATTCTGGCAGGATCCCGCCCGCGTCACGAAGTTTCGAACCGAGGGTTTGAAGACATTTCTCTTCCTGCTGAAATGGCTCTCGCTCGCGTTCCTGCTGGAAAGCCTGATGCTCGCCTATGTGCCCGCGGAACTGGTTACGCAAACCTTGGGCGGCACTGGACTCGGCCCCATTGCGCTGGCCACGCTGGTCGGTGTTCCGGCCTATTTCAACGGCTATGCAGCCCTGCCGCTGATCGACACCCTGATGGTGCAGGGCATGCAGGCGGGTGCGGGAATGGCGTTCCTTGTCGCCGGGGGCGTGACCTCGCTGCCAGCAGCAGTTGCCGTCTGGGCGCTGGTCAAGCCGCGGGTGTTTGGCCTCTATGTCGCGCTCTCGCTCGGGGGCGCATTGGCGTCGGGGCTGCTGTTCCAGCTCTGGACAACCCTCTGAGGGCAGCGCAGCAGGCGCAAGACCCAACGTCTTGCGTCTGCTGCACTGCAATGGTCTACTGCTTGTAAGAACTCCCGAAGGAGAATCGAGCAGTACATGTCCGACCTCATAGGTGCGCCTGACAGTTACGATGCCTCTTCCATTGAGGTGCTGGAGGGGCTGGAGCCCGTCCGCAAACGCCCCGGCATGTATATCGGCGGCACCGATGAGCGCGCGCTGCATCACCTTGTTGCCGAAGTGCTCGACAATTCGATGGATGAGGCAGTTGCCGGCCATGCCAACCGGATCGAGATCGAGTTGCACGCGGATCATTCCATCACAATCCGTGACAATGGCCGCGGCATCCCCATCGACCCGCACCCCAAGTTTCCCGACAAATCCGCACTCGAGGTCATACTCTGCACTTTGCACGCGGGCGGCAAGTTTTCGGGCAAGGCTTACCAGACCTCGGGCGGGTTGCACGGGGTCGGGGCCTCGGTCGTCAATGCGCTGTCCGATCATATGAGGGTCGAGGTGGCGCGCAACCGGGAGCTCTTTGCGCAGGAGTTCTCGCGCGGGGTGCCGCTCGGGCCCGTGGCAAAGATCGGCCCCGCCCCCAACCGGCGCGGTACGAGCGTCACCTTCCACCCCGATGCCGAGATCTTTGGCTCGCTCAAGCTCAAACCCGCGCGTCTGTTCAAGATGGTCCGCTCCAAGGCCTATCTGTTCTCGGGCGTCGAGATCCGCTGGAAATCCGCCATAGAGGACGGCGAGACCCCGCAGGAGGCCACATTCCACTTCCCCGGCGGGTTGGCCGATTACCTGGGCGAGCAACTCAACGGCAATGTCACCTATGCCGACAAACCCTTCGCCGGGAAGGTCAGTTTTCAAGAGAAGTTCGGCCAGCCCGGTTATGTCGAATGGGCGATCAACTGGACGCCCGCGCGCGACGGCTTCGTGCAGAGCTATTGCAACACCGTTCCCACGCCCGAGGGCGGCACGCATGAGGCGGGCTTTTGGGCCGCCGTGCTGAAAGGCATCCGCGCATATGGTGAGTTGGCGAATAACAAGAAGGCCACGCAGATCACGCGTGAGGATATGGCCGCCGGGGGCTGCGCTCTGGTGTCCTGTTTCATCCGCGAGCCGGAATTTGTTGGCCAGACCAAGGACCGCCTCGCCACGACCGAAGCCGCGCGCATGGTCGAGGGCGCGGTGCGCGACCATTTCGACAACTGGCTGGCCGCCGACCCCAGGGCTGCCGGCGCGATCCTCGATTTCCTCGTTCTGCGCGCCGAAGAGCGGTTGCGGCGGCGGCAGGAAAAGGAGACCAGCCGCAAATCCGCGACCAAGAAACTGCGTCTGCCGGGCAAACTGGTCGATTGCACGGCCACCAATCGCGATGGCACGGAACTATTCATTGTCGAGGGCGATTCGGCGGGGGGCAGCGCCAAGATGGCACGCGACCGCAAGACGCAGGCACTGCTGCCGCTGCGTGGCAAGATTCTCAACGTGCTCGGGGCGGCGTCGAACAAGCTTGGCCAGAATGCCGAGATCAATGACCTCTGTCAGGCGATGGGCGTGGGGCTGGGCACGAAGTTCCGGCTGGATGATCTGCGCTATGACAGGATCATCATCATGACCGACGCTGATGTGGATGGTGCGCATATCGCCGCGCTGCTGATGACCTTTTTCTTTACCCAGATGCGCCCGATGATCGACGCGGGGCATCTGTATCTGGCCTGCCCGCCGCTGTTTCGGCTGACGCAGGGCGCCAAGCGCGTCTATGCGCTGGACGAGGTCGAGAAGGAGCGGCTGCTGGCCGAAGGACTGAGCGGCAAGGGGAAGATCGAGGTCTCGCGCTTCAAGGGGTTGGGCGAGATGGATGCGAAGGACCTGAAAGAGACCACGATGGCCCCCGCCTCGCGGCGGCTGATCCGGGTCTCGGTGGATGACGACATGCCGGGCGAGACCTCGGACCTGGTCGAGCGGCTGATGGGCAAGAAACCGGAATTGCGGTTTCAGTATATCAGCGAGAACGCGCGGTTTGTGGAGGAGCTGGACGTCTGAGCCGGACCGCCTTGCAAATTTTGGTGCGGGTGGAGGGACTTGAACCCCCACGCCTTGCGGCGCCAGAACCTAAATCTGGTGCGTCTGCCAATTTCGCCACACCCGCAACAAGGGCTCTCTAGCAAATCGGCCTGCCGGATGCGAGAGGGTTTTTTGCAGGCGCACCTGCCGGGAAGACTCCGCGTTCTTGACGTATTTCTGCCCCAATCCGGCGTGATTGTCGCGGATAGAGAAACAGTCATTCTCATCCCGCCCGTTTACCCTGTGCTTACCTTTGGACGTCAGGGTTACGACAGGAGGACCCGTCATGGTCGCACACAGCATTTCCCTCGCGCCCCCCTTGCGCAAGCCCGCTCAGGCCGGGGAGCATCTGCAGGGCTTTGGCCGGGGCACGCTGCTGCGCAGCGTGTTCGGCCTGCGCCCGGTCGAACGCCTGATTGCCGGGGATCTGCTGCTGGATGCCGAGGGGCAGATCAATGAACTGCGCGCAATCCGCCAGATGCGGGCCGCTCCAGGAGATATGGTGCGGCTAGTGCCGTCTGAGTCCCTGCCGGGGTTGAGCAAGCCGCTTATCGTCGGTGTGGGCCAGAAGCTGGAATTGCGCGACTGGCGCACTGAGTTACTCTATGGACAGGGCGCGGTGACCCGCGCCGCGCGGATGGTGGACGGGCAGCATGTGCGGCACCTCGCGACACCGCGCCAGCTTTATCAACTGAGCTTTGACGTGGATTGCGTGATCCTCGCCAATGGCCTGCCCGCAGTGGTACACGCCTCAGCGCAGCGCGCGCAGCACCGCGGGCAGTGCCTCGGGCAGGTCCTCCGCGATCAGGCCGGGGCCGATCTGCCGCGCGGCCTCGACATGCAGCCAGGCACTGGTTGTAGCAGCCTCGGCGGGTGGCAGCCCGCGTGCCATCAACCCGGCGATCAGCCCGGCCAACACATCGCCTGACCCAGCGGTGGCCAGTTCCGGGGCGGCGCGGTCACTCAGAGCGGCGTGAATGACGGGCCTGCCCTCGGGCGCGGCGATGACCGTATCGGCACCCTTGAGCAACACCACTGCGCCCGCTTCGCGCGCTGCCTTCGCGGCGCGGTCACATTTCGAGAGCTCAGCATCAGCGGCAAGCGCAGGCCAGAGCCTGCGGAATTCGCCCTCATGCGGCGTTAGCACGCAGGCAGGGTGCAAGAGCGCGCGCAGGCCCGTGTCCTGCGCGATCAGCGTCAGTGCGTCCGCATCGAGCACGAGCGGCAGCCTAATCCGCAGCGCAGCATCAAGCAGGCTGGCCTCGCGCGCGCCAAGCCCCAAGCCGGGGCCGAGGCAGATGGTCGAGATGCGCATTTCACTCAAAAGCACGGGCAGGGCGGCGGCATCTCGCAGCGCGCGCAACATCACGGCATCAAGCCGCGAGGCATTTTCGATCAGCGCCGCAGGCGGGCAGGCCAGCGTTACCAGCCCTGCGCCTGCGCGCAAGGCCGAGCGCGCGGCCAGCCGCGCGGCCCCCCCGCGCCCGACCCCGCCCGCGAGAACCAGCGCATGTCCATGACTGAACTTGTGCCCGGCACCTTTATGCAGCCGCGCTGCCGTTGGGGTTGAAGGCGCAAGAGCCACTTCCTCCCCTGGCAGCGCGGCCAGCTCCGCGCTCAGACCGATATCGACGACATGCAGCGCGCCGGTAAGGCAACCTGCGGGCAGCAGATAATGACCGCGTTTCGCTGCCTGAAAGGTGACCGTCAGGTCAGCGCCGCGCGCCCACTTGGCGCCTTCGGTGCGGATCTGTCCGGTATCTGCGCAGAGACCCGAGAGAATATCCACGGCCACCAATCGCGCACCCGACTCCTGCGCCATCGCAAGCGCATCGATAAACGGTGCGCCAACCGGGCGACCGAGCCCAGTGCCAAAGAGCGCATCGACAACGATCGCCCCCGTCAGGTCGGCCGGTTCAAGCTCGGACAGGACCGGCCCGATCTCGGCCCAGCGTACGGCATTTGCCGTTGCATCCGGGGTCATGGCGGGCATTGGCGCCCAAAGACGCACCTCCCAGCCCCGTGCATGCAGGAGGCGCGCAATGACATAGCCATCGCCGCCATTATTCCCTGGCCCGCAGAGCACCACAGCGTGGCGCTCAGCCTCAGGCCATTGCGCCGCAATCTCCGCGACCACACCCGCGCCCGCGCGCTCCATCAACTCTAGCCCGGTGACCCGACCAGAATCGATGGCCCCCACCTCAACGGCGCGCATTTGGGCAGATGTCAGAATTTCGACCATTCTGCGAGCCCCTCGTTTCAAAAACGCCCAAAATATAGGCTATAAGATCAAATCTTGATCTGGCCTTCGTATTGCCGTCCGGATCACCCTCTCCTCGGACCCTATCAGATTGTGGCCCATGCACGAATTTGATCTGAACAGGGGCACAACGCGTGTCATCGGTCAAGCCGGGGCGGGAGAGGGAATGAGGACCACAGCATGAAGAAGATCGAGGCAATCATCAAACCGTTCAAGCTCGATGAGGTCAAGGAGTCGCTTCAGGAGATCGGCGTGCAAGGTCTGTCGGTCGTCGAGGTCAAAGGTTTCGGGCGGCAGAAGGGGCATACCGAGTTGTATCGTGGAGCCGAATATGTGGTCGATTTCCTGCCCAAGGTGAAGATCGAAGTGGTCCTGCCGGATGACCAGATCGATGCGGCGGTCGAGGCGATCATCGCAGCCGCCCGGACCGACAAGATCGGGGATGGCAAGATTTTCGTCTCGCCGGTCGAACAGGCCATCCGCATCCGCACGGGCGAAAGTGGCGATGACGCGCTTTAAAGCACCGCAGATGACAGGATGCGCGTAACCGCATCCACAACAGTTTCTCCAGCAACAAGGGAAAAGAACATGAGTTCAGCAGACGTTCTCAAGATGATGAAAGACGAGGATATCGCTTATCTCGATATCCGCTTTGTGGACCCGCGCGGCCGCATGCTGCATGTCACGATCGTCGGTGATCTGGTCGATGAAGACTTCCTCGAGGAAGGCTTCATGTTCGACGGCTCATCGGTTCCGGGCTGGAAGGGCATCGAGGCGTCGGACATGAAACTCGTCTTCGATCTGGACTCGGTCTATATCGACCCGTTCTATGCCGAGAAGACCCTGGCCATTCACGCTTCCATCGTGGAGCCGGATACGGGCGAGCCCTACGAGCGCGACCCGCGCGGCACCGCCGAGAAGGCCGAGGCCTATCTGAAATCCACCGGCATTGGCGATGTGTCCTATTTCGGGCCGGAAGCCGAGTTCTTTGTCTTCGACAATGTCAAGTTCTCGGACAAGTTCAACAAGGTCGGCTACGAGATCGACGCCGAAGAGGCCGCGTGGAACACCGACACGGATTACGAGCATGGCAATTCGGGCCATCGCCCCGGGATCAAGGGGCATTACTTCGCGATGAACCCGATCGATGCCAATCAGGACATGCGCTCGGAAATGCTGACCACGATGAAAGACATCGGCATGAAGGTGGACAAGCACCATACCGAGGTGGCCTCCGCGCAGCATGAGCTTGGTCTGATCTTCAACTCGCTCACCAAGCAGGCCGACGAGCTGATGAAATACAAGTATGTCATCAAGAATGTGGCCGATGCCTATGGCAAGACCGCGACCTTCATGCCCAAGCCCGTCAAGGGCGACAACGGTACCGGCATGCATGTCAACATGTCCATCTGGAAAGACGGCAAGCCTCTCTTCGCAGGCGACAAATATGCCGACCTGAGCCAGGAAGCGCTGTGGTTCATCGGTGGCGTGCTGAAACATGCCAAGACACTGAACGCTTTCACCAACCCCTCGACCAACAGCTACAAGCGCCTGATTCCGGGGTTTGAGGCACCCGTGCTGCGCGCTTATTCGGCACGCAACCGTTCGGGCTGCATTCGTATTCCGTGGACCGAGAGCCCGAAGGCCAAGCGTGTCGAAGCGCGTTTCCCTGACCCCTCGGCCAACCCCTATCTGGCCTTTGCTGCCCTGCTGATGGCTGGGATCGATGGGATCAAGAACAAGATTGATCCGGGCGCCGCGTCGGACAAGGACCTCTACGATTTGCCGCCCGAAGAGCTGGAAGGCATCCCGACGGTTTGTGCGTCCTTGCGTGAGGCATTGGAATCACTGGCGGCGGATCATGACTTCCTGCTGGCTGGCGATGTGTTCACGAAGGACCAGATCCAAGCTTATATGGATCTGAAATGGGAAGAGGTTTACGCTTACGAGCACACCCCGCATCCGGTGGAATACACGATGTATTACAGCTGCTGATTGACGCTGAAGAGTTAAGGAAAAGCCCCTGCCGCTGGCGGGGGCTTTTTTTGTTGAGGGGGACGGGGGGCTGCCGCCCCCCGGCTGGCCTGCGGCCAGAACCCCCATCTTCAGGGGGAGCACACTCCCCTGAAAACCCCCGTGAGTATTTCACGGCAAGATGAAGGATCAGCGGCTGAGGCCAGCGGGCAGTGAGGGCTGGTCGAGCGCGGCGAAGCCGTAATGGCGTAGCCAGCGCAGGTCGCTCTCGAAAAACGCGCGCAGGTCGGGGATGCCGTATTTCAGCATTGCGATGCGGTCGATGCCCATGCCGAAGGCAAAGCCCTGCCACGCGTCCGGGTCGATCCCGCCCGAGCGCAGCACATGCGGGTGCACCATGCCGGATCCGAGGATTTCCATCCAGTCATTGCCTTCGCCGATCTTGAGTTGGCCGCCTGCCCATGAACAACGAATATCGACTTCGGCGGAGGGTTCGGTGAAGGGGAAATGTGACGCACGGAAGCGCAGTTCCACCTCATCGACCTCGAAGAAGGCGCGGCAGAATTCCTCGAGCGTCCATTTCAATTGCGCCATGGTAATGCCGCGGTCGATGGCGAGCCCTTCAACCTGGTGAAACATCGGCGTGTGGGTCTGGTCCATGTCCATGCGGTAGACGCGGCCCGGGGCGATGACGCGGATGGGCGCGCCCTGCACCTGCATGGCGCGGATCTGCACCGGCGAGGTATGCGTGCGCAGCACGTGCGGCGGGCGGTTGTCGCCCTCGGCACGGTGCATGAAGAAGGTATCGTGCTCCTGCCGGGCGGGGTGTTCGGGCGCGATGTTGAGCGCGTCGAAATTATACCAGTCGGACTCGACCTGCGGGCCTTCGGCGACGGAAAAGCCCATATCGGCGAAGATCGCGGTCAACTCGTCCATCACCTGGCTGATCGGGTGGATCGTGCCCATCGGGCGGCGGCGGGCAGGCAGTGTGACATCAAGCCATTCGGTCTGGAGACGCGCATCAAGCGCTGCATCATCCAGCGCCGCGCGGCGGGCTTTGAGTGCCGAGTCGATCTCGGATTTCAACCCGTTGAGCGCGGGCCCCGCGCTCTGGCGTTCCTCGGGACTCATCCGGCCGAGACTACGCATCAAAAGACTGACCTCGCCCTTCTTGCCAAGCGCGGCCAGACGCACGGACTCGAGTGCCTCGGCATCGGGGGCCTGAGCGATCTGCTCGAGAAACTTGCCGCGCAGCTCTGCGATTGCGTCCATGATCGTTGCCTTTCGCTGTCTGGCGCGGAGGTAGCCAATCGCCCTGCCGATTGCAAGCCGTGCTCAGAGGCCCAGAAGCTGCGCCGCTATGCTGAAATAGATCAGCACGCCCAGCACATCGGCGATCGAGGTGACAAGCGGACCAGAGGCGGCCGCCGGGTCGCGGTCGAATTTGGCGAAGATGAAAGGCAGGCACATGCCGATCAACGCCCCCATCAACACGATCGACATCATGGCCAGCGCGACCACCAGCGCGATTTCAGGTCCGCCGCGCCAGACCCCGATGGTCGAGACCGCCACGGCCATCGTCGCCCCAAGCGTCAGCGCCACCACCACCTCGCGCGACAGAAGCCGCCCGAAATCCGCAGGGCGTACATCGCCCGTGGCGAGTGCACGCACCATCAGCGTGGCCGATTGCGTGCCGGCATTGCCGCCCGACGCGATCAGCAGGGGCAGAAAGAACAGTAGCGCCAGATGCGCAGCGATCGTGTCCTCGAAGTAGGCGATACCCGCTCCCGAGAAGATATTGCCGAAGACCAGGAGAACCAGCCAGAAGATGCGCGCCTTGTAGAGCGTGGCGATGGTCGCCTCGGCCAGCGACATTTCGATGGGTTGAACGATTGCGCCCTTGTAGAAGTCTTCGGTGACTTCTTCCTCGGTCACGTCCATGGCGTCATCGGCGGTCACGATGCCGACGAGGCGGTCATTGTTGTCGAGCACCGGCAGCGCGAGCAGGTCATAGCGCGCGATCAATTTCGCGGCCGCTTCCTGTTCGTCATCGGCGCGGATCCACACGGGCTCGGTATCCATCACCTCGAAGACGCGCTGGCTCGGGCGGGCGACCAGCAGATCGCGCAGGCTGACCACGCCGATCAGCTTGCGGTCATCGTCGATGATATAGGCGTAATAGATCGTTTCGGCATCGATCGCTTGCGCGCGCAACGCCTCGATGGCCTTGGTCGAGGTCAGGTCAGGGGCGAGGGTGGCGTAATCCGAGGTCATGACCGAGCCGACGGTCCACTCCTCATAGGCGGCAAGGCGGCGCAGGTCTTCGCGTTCGGCCTTGGCGAAGGCTGGCAGGATGGCCTCTTGTGCCTCTTCGTTGAGTTGCTTGTAGAGGTCGGCGCGTTCGTCATGGCTCATGGCCGTCATCAGCGCGACCAATTCGCGCCGGGGGATGCAGTGCGCAATCGCGATCTGCGAGCTTGGTCGCAGATAGCCGAGCAATTCGGCCTGGTCATGCAGTGTCAGCAGGCGCATTACCTGCAGATCGACATCTTCGGGCAGTGCCTCGATCAGCGCTGCGACATCGGCCAGTTCCTGAGCGGAGACGAACTCGCGGACTTCGTCGTCGCGCTTCTCATCCATCAGGCGCTGGATTTCGACAGCGATGAAGGCGGCGTCGAAATCCGTGTCATTCGAGTCGCGGTCGAAGCGGATGTCGCTGAGCGGTGCCTGAACTGTCATGTTCACTCCCCTGATACGCGGGCGGCATCAGGGGCGGGCAGGGTTAACCCCTGCGAACGGCCCGCGATGCGCGCGGCGTCTGTCTGTGTTTCGGGCGCCAAGTCTGCGCCCACCTGGAACTGCCGTCCATCTTGATCCCGTCAGGTGGCACTGATTTAAAAACCACTTATGAGGGTGATAGGCTTGCCCCTTGGTATTGTCAATTTCTGCAAAGACCTGTCGGGTATGCGCGAGGGTCGCGTGAGGTTATTGGTTCTGTCCGAACCTGTTGCCGCACAAGATTGTAGCGGCGCGGCATAGCCTTCGGTTAACCCAGTGCGCAGAGGCCGGGGGACGGAGGGTGGTCTGCCTCTGTTCTCCAGTCGCGATGGCGGGGTAAATAGCTTCGTTTCAGCGGGTTGCGGAAAACAGGGCTGCATGTCACCGCGTGGGCTGGCGGTGACTGCGGGACACCATGCGGCTTACGCGGTCGCGCTGCGCGCGGTTGGTGGACTGTCAGCATTCACGACACAATTGCGCCCTTCGGCCTTGGCACGGTAAAGCGCACGGTCCGAGGCTTTCAGAACCGCCTCGAGTTGTGTGCCGTCGCGCCCGAGCACTGCCAGCCCCGCCGAGATCGTGACTTGCGGCAAGGCGCGACCGCCCGAACTCAGTATCATCGCGGCGATTGCCTCGCGCAGATTTTCCGCGCGCTCCAGACAGGCCGTTTCGTCATGGCCGAGGCAGAGCAGGACGAATTCCTCGCCCCCGATCCGACAGGGGTGTACGCTGTCATCGGCGGTGGCCGTCAGGACCCGCCCGACCTCGCGCAGGACGTGATCGCCAGCCTCATGGCCGAACTGGTCATTGAACGCCTTGAAATGGTCCACATCGAGCGAGATCAGTGCCAGCGGGCGATCCTCATGGGCGGCGATGCTGAATTCGCGTGTCGCGCGCTCGATGAACCAGCGGCGGTTCCACAGCCCGGTGAGCGGGTCACGAACTGATCGGTCATGCAATTCCTGCCGCAAGCGGACATTGGCAATCGCGAGGCTTATCTGTTCGCCACAGATCAGCGAGATATCCCAGCGGTTGCGCAGCACTTCGTCGCGCATGTGCCGCATGATGCCACCTTCCTCGAACCCTTCGAACACAACATGCATCAAGCCGATGGTTTCACCATGTGCGATGATCGGCAGGCAGAAATAGGGGGCGCCTTTGCTGCGCACATGATCGCAGGTGAACTGAATCGGTTTCATGCCAAAGGCATAGGCTCGCCCCCGGCGCAGCGCCCAGCAATCGTCAGGGAGGATATGGGGCGCAAAATCGGGCATGGTGCCCCAGCTTGCCGCCAGTTTGAGGCTCGTGCGGTTGTCGTCATAGATGTACAGCGCACCCTCGGCCTCGGGGATAAGTGTGTGCATGGCGCGCTGGATCACCATCAGCAATTCATCGATGGATTTCGCCGAATAGAGCCATTCGCTGGTCAGCGCGAGCAACTGGCGCTCGGACTGGCGCAACTGCTCGGAATGGCGCATCTCTTCATTCTGCTCTTCCAGCGCCTTACGCTCGGTGATGTCGCGCATAGTCGAGATGAACTGCGTGTGCCGCCCGTTGGCATCATAGACGGGCATGACTTTCAGATCGACCCAGAAGGGCTCGCCCGACTTGGTGTAACACAGGATATCGGCGCGAATCTCGCGCCGTTGCGCGCAGGCCTGGCGGATCTTGCGCATCGTCTCCAAGTCGGTGTCCTGCCCCTGAAGGACAGTCCCGGGTTCCTTGCCCAGAACATCCGCCAGAGCGTAGCCCGTCTGGGCGATGAAGGCCGGGTTCACCCAGAGCGCGCACCGCTCGGGGTCGGCAATCACCACTCCATCCGAAGAGTGGCGCATGACCAGATCGGCGTAAAAGCTCTCGGTATCCGGTATCGGCTCTGGCACGATTTGCGGCACGGTCTGACTGGCGCTCATGGCATGTCCTTGTCGCTCTGCAGGCAGATTAGGCCAGAGAGCTTAACAATTTCTTTCGCCCGGGCCTTTGCGGGGCGCCCATGCGCAGCGCGTGACACTCCCGCGCAAAGGCGATAGGTTGCCGCCAGAATCTGCAATGAGGCAAAGACCTCCATTGCAAGGGACATCTCACCAGGAAAGGAGAGACCATGCTCGATACGACAACCGATCTGAAATCCATGCTCAGCGACCCGTCACTGCTGGAAACCCGCGCATTTGTGGCCGGGGAATGGGTCGATGCCGATGACGGCGCCACTTTTGATGTGCGCAACCCCGCGCGCGGCGATGTCATTGCCAAGGTCGCCGATCTGGGCCGCGCCGAGACCTCGCGCGCCATTGCCGCTGCAGAAGAGGCGCGCCATGCCTGGGCCGCGCGCACGGGCAAGGAGCGTGCGGGCGTGCTGCGCAAATGGTATGATCTGATGATCGAGAATACCGAGGATCTCGCGCTGATCCTGACGGCCGAAATGGGCAAGCCGCTGGCCGAGGCGCGGGGCGAGGTCGCTTATGGCGCTGGCTTCATCGAGTGGTTCGGCGAAGAGGCCAAGCGCGTCTATGGCGAGACCATCCCCGGCCACCAGCCCGACAAGCGCATCACAGTGCTGCGCCAGCCGATTGGCGTGGCGGCTTCGATCACGCCCTGGAATTTCCCTAATGCGATGATCGCGCGCAAGGTCGGTCCCGCGCTGGCCGTGGGCTGTGGCTTTGTGGCGCGCCCTGCGGCAGAAACCCCCCTTTCGGCGCTGGCCATGGCGGTGCTGGCCGAGCGGGCGGGTGTGCCCAAGGGCGTGCTGTCGATGATTACGTCCTCGCGGTCCTCGGATATCGGCAAGGAATTCTGCGAAAACCCGGTGGTGCGCAAGCTGACCTTTACCGGCAGCACGGAAGTTGGGCGCATCCTCCTGCGCCAGGCCGCAGATCAGGTGATGAAATGCTCGATGGAGCTGGGCGGGAATGCACCTTTCATCGTCTTTGATGATGCCGATCTCGACAAGGCGGTCGAGGGTGCGATGATGTCCAAATTCCGCAACAACGGCCAGACCTGCGTCTGCGCGAACCGCATCTATGTACAGGCAGGCGTCTATGACGCCTTTGCCGAGAAGCTGGGCAGGGCCGTTGCGGCGCTCAAAGTGGGCGACGGGCTTGCGGACGGGGTGCAGGCCGGGCCGCTGATCAATTCCGAGGCCGTGGACAAGGTCGAAGAGCATATCCGCGATGTTCTGGACCATGGCGGGCAGGTCGTCACTGGTGGCCAGCGTCACGAGCTGGGCGGCACCTTCTTCGAGCCCACTGTCGTGACAGGGGTCACGCAATCGATGAAGGTCGCGCAGGAAGAGACCTTCGGCCCGCTGGCACCGCTCTTCCGCTTCGAGAGCGAGGACGAGGTCATCGCGATGGCCAATGACACGATCTTCGGGCTGGCCTGTTATTTCTATGCCCGCGATGTGGGTCGGATCACGCGCGTGCAGGAAGCGCTTGATTACGGCATTGTCGGCGTGAATACCGGCATCATCTCGACCGAGGTCGCGCCCTTTGGAGGCGTCAAGCAATCGGGCCTTGGGCGTGAAGGGTCGCGCCACGGGATCGAGGATTATCTCGAGATGAAATATGTCTGTCTGAGTATCTGACCGGCAGGGTCGGGCACTGCGCATGCGCAGTGTCCGGCCACCTTCACGGCAGAGGGGTGCTTGTCGCAAGCGCAGGGTTTGCGCTTGTGGAGATTCCTGTAGGCCTCGCCGGAAAAGATTTATCTAACATTGATTTTTTTGTTGCCGGGCATCCCGGCCAGCCCTACTTTTTCAAAGCAGGCAGGAAAAGGCCGTTAGCCGGAAGACTTACTCCTCGTTCCCTCCTTTCGGTGGACCCTTTCCTGCCTGCACCCGCAACTGATGCGTCCCATCGCTTGCATATGGCCCCGTTTTTTCGGATAAGACAGCAGAGTAAGGAGAGGTCACGCCATGCGCGCCCGGATTTATCGCCCGTCCCGTAACGCAATGCAGTCCGGCAATGCCAAGACCCATCACTGGGTGCTTGAATTCTCCCCCGAACAGGCGCGGCGGATCGATCCGCTGATGGGCTGGACGTCTTCTGGCGACATGAAATCGCAGGTGCAACTGCGGTTTGAGGACCGAGCTGCGGCAGAAGCCTACGCCGAGGCACATGGCATCGACGCTATTGTGATCGAGCCCAAGAGCCGCCGTCCCAACCTCCGCCCGGGTGGCTATGGTGACAATTTCGCGACCAACCGGCGGCAGGTCTGGACGCATTGAGTCGGCGTCCGGACCCGGGACAGGCGCTGTCCAGGCGGTGCGTCACTTCTGCATTGCGACGGTGGGAAAAAAGGGCCCTGAAGCCAGCACAGAGCCCTCAGGATGGTCAATTGTTCCCGCGCAGCGCCTCCGGGTGCTCGGCCAGAAAAGTCTTTAACGCCTTGTAGAGTGCGCGCGCGTTCGTCAGATCATCGTGGTGCAGGGCATCGGCGATGTCCTCGCAGATCATCTGCTGCACTTTCTGCGGTCCGTGATGGATGTGCATCAGATATTCGCCCAGTTCTGCTGCTGAGACGGCGTCCAGATGCTCGTGAACTGCAATGGCCTCAATTTGTTCGCGGCTCAGGCATGTCATGTCCAGGATGTCGTTTTCATTGATCATGGTTCAATCCTCCTCCAACCGCAGAGAATACCACGCAAAGCCGATTTAGCACATTGCTTTGAGTCAACCGACGTACGACGCCGCCTGAATGCTGATCTGGTCTCCGGATATCGCTTTCCTCCAACTGATCGCGGGCAAGCAGGATGCGCATCTGATGGAGGTCACTGCCGTCAAACTCGCTTAGAACGGTGCCGCGCGGGCCATCGGCTGGTATCTTGATGCCGAGGACGGGCCTGTGCTGCTGCTCCATCCCGATCAGGAGAAATGCGTGATGCCATCGCCCGGAGTAATCCGACCCAGGCCTCGGTTGGGGATTGTGCGCCGCCTCGCGTAGCAGGCGGCGCGTTGAAGTTGGCCAATCAAGGGCGCGGCGCTCAGCATTCCGCCTCAAACCCGTCGATGATCGCAATCGCGTCATCGGCGGTTTCGGCATAATGGAACAAGTTCAGATCCTCCGGGCTTATGGTGCCTGCCTCGGCCAGTGCTTCCCAGTTGATGATCCTGGTCCAGAAATCACGCCCGAACAGGATGAAGGGCATCTTGTGCATCCGGTCGGTCTGGATCAACGTCAGCGTCTCGAAAAGTTCGTCCATTGTGCCGAAGCCGCCTGGAAAGACCGTGATCGCCTTGGCGCGCATCAGGAAATGCATCTTGCGGATGGCGAAATAGTGAAAGTTGAAGCACAGATCGGGTGTGACATAGTCATTCGGAGCCTGCTCATGCGGCAGCACGATATTAAGGCCGATGGAAATCCCGCCTGCCTCCTTCGCACCCAGATTACCCGCCTCCATCACGCCTGGCCCGCCGCCTGTCACGATCACATCCTCGCGCCCGTAGCTCTGGACCGAGCGCAGGGTCATCGCGTGGGCAAACTCGCGCGCGACTTGATAGAAGCGTGCAAGGTCTTTCATCATTGGCGTGCGCGGGGGGCTGGGGTCGTCGGGGCGGCGAATGCGCGCGCCACCGAACATGACAATGGTGGACTGGATGCCGCGCTCGTTCATCAGCAGGTCGGGCTTGAGCAGCTCCAGTTGCAGCCGTACCGGGCGCAGCTCGTCGCGCAGCATGAAATCGCCATCGGCAAAGGCCAGACGATAGGCCGGATGGCGCGTCTGGGCGGTGTCCGGCGCCTCGTCCCAATGGCGGATATCTTCCTGTGCATCGGGGAAGGGCCGGAACTTGCTCTGGTCTTTCATGCGGGGGGCGTCCTTGCGTGAATTGCAGTCTCTCGCGCCCGAGGCTATAGCGAGGGCCAACAGATGACCAGAGCCATGGAGCCCGCCAATGACCGACACAGCCGCACTGGAGACTGCCATCGAGGCCGCATGGGAGGCGCGCGACAGCATCACGCCCGCAACGGGCGGCGCAATGCGCGAGGCGATCGAGGCGACGCTCGAGGCGCTTGACTCGGGCGCGCTGCGCGTCGCCGAGCGGCAGGTTAATGGTGATTGGCATGTCAACCAGTGGGCCAAGAAGGCCGTTCTTCTAGGGTTTCGCCTTCATGACATGGAGAAGCACTCGGGCGGCCCGCAGGGCGGCCATTGGTGGGACAAGGTCGACAGCAAATTCGCGGACTGGAAAAAGAAGGACTGGAAGGCCGCCGGCTTTCGCGCCGTGCCCAACTGCGTGGTGCGCAAATCGGCCTATATCGCACCCGGTGTGGTGCTGATGCCCAGCTTCGTAAATCTCGGCGCATATGTCGACAGCGGCACGATGGTCGATACCTGGGCCACGGTGGGGTCCTGCGCGCAGATCGGCAAAGGCGTGCATCTCTCGGGCGGTGTAGGTATCGGCGGCGTGCTGGAGCCGATGCAGGCGGGGCCGACGATCATCGAGGACAACTGCTTCATCGGCGCGCGCTCGGAAGTCGTCGAGGGCTGCATCGTGCGCGAAGGCTCGGTACTGGGCATGGGCGTGTTCATCGGCAAATCCACCAAGATCGTGGATCGCGAGACCGGCAATGTCTCCTATGGCGAGGTCCCGCCCTATTCGGTTGTGGTGTCGGGCTCGATGCCCTCGAAGAACGGCATCAATCTCTATTGCGCCGTGATCGTCAAACGCGTGGACGCGCAGACCCGTTCCAAGACCGGCATCAACGAGCTTCTGCGCGACTGAGCCTTTATCTTGCCGTGAAATACTCACGGGGTGTCTCAAGGGGGCACGCCCCCTTGAGACAGAGAGTTTGAGGGATGTCAGTCCCTCAAACTCCCTCTCAGGTCAGCCGCGGCGCAGCGGCCCGGCGCAACCGGTCATTGATTGCCACCCCCAGCCCAACCTCCGGCACAGGCGCCACGGCAATCGGCCTTCCCATGGCGTCAGCGGCATGCAGCACTGCAAAGAGCCGCGCCGCCGCCTCTTCCAGATCGCCTGCCTCGGAGAGCGTCAGCTCCGCCCCAGCGCAGCCTGGCCCGAAGCCGATCCAGACCTCGCCCGGCGCTGGCTCGTGCGCCCCGAGCCGCAGCGCCGCGCGCGGGGCGTAATGCGAGGCAAGCTGCCCCGGCGCCGTCACCCTGTCATCTGTAACCCGCGCCGCAGGCGCGGCCCCCAGAACGCGCGCGAGCGCCTCCTCGCTGACCCCTCCCGCGCGCAACAGCACCGCGCGCCTGTTCTCAAACCCGAGGATTGTCGACTCCACTCCCACCGGGCAGGGCCCGCCATCGAGCACGGCTGCAATCCGTCCACCCAGGCCCTCAAGCACATGCCGCGCTTCGGTCGGGCTGATCCGCCCCGAGGGATTGGCCGACGGCGCGGCCAGCGGCCCGCCAAACTCGGCAAGCACCGCTTGCGCCAACGGATGCGCGGGGACGCGCAGCGCGACTGTGGGCAGGCCTGCTGTCACCGCCTCGGCCAGACCATGGCCCGTCCGCAAGGGGGCGACGAGCGTGAGCGGGCCGGGCCAGAAGGCGCGGGCGCAAGCCCGCGCTTCATCGGAAAGATCCGCCAATTCCTCAACGGCCTCGAGCGAGGGCAGATGCACAATCAGCGGGTTATGCGCGGGCCGCCCCTTGGCCGCAAAGATCGCAGCCACTGCCGCCGTGTTCCGGGCATCCCCGGCCAGCCCGTAGACTGTCTCTGTCGGCAGCGCGACCAGTGCACCGTCGCGCAACAGCGCGCAGGCGCGCGCCACCCCTCGGGCATCGGGGTGCAGCTCTTCGGTGGCAATGGGCGCGACATGCATCGGGTGACGTGGCGTTTCAGTTCAGATATGCGCCCCGAGGCTTTATGACGGAGGCTGGACTTGCCATAGGCGCTTGCGCTGATCTTGCCAAGTCCTGCCCGATACAACCTCACGGAGCTCCGCCATGCCCTATCGCGCGCCCCTCACCGATTTCAGCTTCCTGCTCGATCAGATCGTCGATTTCGACAAGGTTCGCGCGACTGAGCGCTTTGCCGAGGCCACGCCCGAGACCACCGATGCGATCCTGACTGAAGCCGCACGGCTCTGCGAAGAGGTCATGGCCCCGCTCAACCGCACAGGCGATCTGCACCCGGCGAGATTGGAGAACGGGGTGGTACGGACCCCACCGGGCTTTGCCGAGGGCCATCGCGCCATTGCCGAGGGCGGCTGGCTGGGCATCGCCGCGGCGCCCGAGTATGGCGGCATGGGACTGCCGCAGACACTCGCCAGCGCGGTCAACGACATGATGTCGGCGGCCTGCCTAGCTTTGCAGGTCAACCCCTTGCTGTCGCTGGGGCAGATCGAGGCGCTGGAGCATCATGCCAGTGACGAGATCAAGGCGCTCTATCTGCCCAAGCTGATTTCTGGCGAATGGACCGGCACGATGAACCTGACCGAACCTGAAGCTGGCTCTGATGTGGGGGCGCTGCGGACCAAGGCCGAGCCCAATCAGGACGGCAGCTATGCGATCACGGGGCAGAAGATCTACATCACATGGGGGGACCATGATTTCGGCGGCAATGTCTGCCATCTGGTGCTCGCGCGCCTGCCCGACGGAGCACCGGGCACCAAGGGGATCAGCCTCTTCATGGTGCCCAAGCTGCTGCCAGATGCGAATGGCAATCCGGGCGAGCGGAATGCGCTGCGCGTGGTCTCGCTCGAGCACAAGCTGGGCCTGCATGGCTCGCCCACGGCGGTAATGGCATATGACCGCGCCACAGGCTGGCTTGTCGGCGAGGAACATGGCGGCATGGCGGCGATGTTCACCATGATGAATAATGCCCGCGTCGGTGTGGGAGTGCAGGGTATCGGCATTGCCGAAGGTGCCTATCAGCACGCGCTGCATTACGCGCAGGAACGTCGACAGGGCCGCACGCCGTGCTCGGCCAAGGGCGCGATCATCGAACATGTCGATGTGCGCCGGATGCTGGCGGTCATGAAAGCCGAGATTTTCGCAATCCGGGCCATCGCGCTGGCCAATTCGGTCGCAATCGACATGGCCACAGCCACCGGCTCGGAGGACTGGGCCGCGCGGGCAGCATTCTTGACTCCGATCACCAAGGCCCATGGCACGGATATCGGCATCGAAGTGGCAAATCTGGGCATCCAGATCCATGGCGGGATGGGCTTTGTCGAGGAAACGGGTGCCGCGCAATATCTGCGAGATGTCCGAGTGACGGCGATCTATGAGGGCACCAATGGCATTCAGGCCATGGATCTGGTCGCGCGCAAGATGATGGACAGCGGAGAGGCCGCCTTCCGCCTGTTGCAGGAGATCGAAGACTGCGCAGAGGCCGCCCGCGCCGTGCTGCCCGATCTGGCCGAAGAGGTCTGGCAGGCCGCCGAATCACTGCGCGAGACTACCGAATGGCTTCTGGCCCAGGAGCTTAATGAGCGTTTTGCAGGTGCGACCGCCTATCTGCGCGCCTTCGCCCGCGTTCTGGGGTCTCATTACCACCTGAAAGCTGCGCTGACCGAGGATGGCGCGCGCCGGGCTCTTGCGCGCGTGTTCATATTCCGTATTCTGCCCGAGCATGTCGGGCTCCTGGCACAAGCACGCGCCGGGGCCGATTGTCTCTATGCCCTTTCGGATGAT
The DNA here is from genome assembly GCA_007694945.1 of Paracoccaceae bacterium. Taxonomy (GTDB): domain Bacteria; phylum Pseudomonadota; class Alphaproteobacteria; order Rhodobacterales; family Rhodobacteraceae; genus Roseinatronobacter. The sequence goes on from REER01000077.1 coordinate 117,026, forward strand.
GATCTCGCAGCATGATGGACGGCTCTGACGCAGCAGGCATTCGCCACCCCTTCTCGGACGCGCCCGAGGAGGGCTGCGTCACGCGTATCGCCAAAGGTGTGTTCTGGGCGCGGCTGCCGCTGCCGATGGCGCTTGATCATGTCAATGTCTACATCCTTGACGAGGGCGATAGCTGGACCGTCTTCGACACTGGCGTCGACACCACCCGCGCTCGCGGCATCTGGGTCAAACTGTTGGCGGGGCCGTTGCGCGGCAAGCAGGTCCGCCGAGTAATTGCAAGCCACCATCACCCAGACCATATCGGGCTTGCGGGCTGGTTTCAGGCCGGGGGTGCCGAGCTTGTGACGACGCGTACCGCCTGGCTCTTTGCGCGGATGCTGACACTCGATGCGCAAGCCACACCGCCACCCGAGATGCTCACCTTCTGGCGCCGTGCGGGCATGCCATCCGAGATGATCGAGACCCGCACCAAGGAGCGTCCGTTCAATTTCTGCGACACGGTCGCGCCCCTGCCGCTGGGCTATCGGGCGCTGCGCGAGGGCGATGTTCTGCATGCGGGGGGGCGAGATTGGGATGTGCGCCTGGGTCAAGGCCACGCGCCCGACCAGATCACACTCTGGAGCCGCGACTGCAATCTGGTGCTGGGTGCGGATCAACTCTTGCCCAGTATCTCGCCCGTTCTGGGGGTCTATGCGACCGAACCCGAGGCCGATCCGGTGGCCGACTGGTTGGAGAGTTGTGCGCAACTGCAAGAACATGCGCGGTCGGATCATCTGGTGCTTCCGGGTCACAAACTGCCCTTTACCGGCCTTCCCCAGCGCCTCAGTCAGAAAATCGAGAACCATCTCGGCGCGCTCAAGCGGCTGGAGGCGCATCTGTCCACACCGCGCGTGGCGAGTGAGTGCTTCGAGATGTTGTTCAAGCGCCGTGTGACCGAGGCCAGCTATGGCCTCGCACTGGCCGAGACAATCGCGCATCTGAATCACCTGCACGCGCGTGGACGCGCGCGGCGCTGGCTGCGCGATGACGGGGTCTGGATTTGGCAGGCATGATACGCGCAAGCCGCGGCTTTGCCGCGGCGCTGTTGACGGTCTTTTCTGTCGCTTTGGCTGGCTGCGCAGCGCTGTTCATGGGGGTGGCTGGCAGTGATGGGCTGGGCTATGCCGGGGACGGGCCATCAAAATTGCGTATCGCCATCTATGAGCCGCGGCGCCCGCTTCTCGTGCCCCATGCGGCAATGGTGATACACGCGCCGGAGGGGCATCTGATCTATGACCCTGCTGGCTGGACTCCCGATCCGCGCGGGCATCGCCGCGCAGATGTGACCTATTCGGTCACGCCCGAGATCGAGCGCGCGTTTCTTCTGCGCGAAGAGGCGCCGATGGCACTCGCGGTGCTGCGGTCGGTCGTGCAGCCCGAGTCGTGGGAGTTATACCTGTTCGAGACCGAGGTGAGCGACGAGGTCGCGAGCGAGGCTGCGCGCCTCGCCCGCGACCGTCCGGCGCTGCCGAAGACCGGCTGCGCCTTAGGGGTTTCGACGCTTCTGCGTCAATTGCCGGGCTATGAGGACATCAACCCCTGCTGGTTGCCCTCCACGCTTCTGAGGGCCCTCAAGGGGCGCGACGATCTGACCTTGACCCAGACGCTTGTGCCCCTCGCGCAAGGGGGGTGACAGCGGGCATGCGATCGGCTATCGACACAATATCAATGCGTTCAGGAGCGTCCCATGGCTGAGTATGAACACGGAAAGATGGATATCACCGAGCAGGAGAAGACTTTTGCCGGTTTCATTCGGTTCGTTATCTGGGGTATCGCGATTAGTATCGCTGTTCTGATCTTTCTGGCGCTGGTGAATGCCTGAGCCGCACGGCGCGCGCCGCTGATCCGGAGCCTTTTCATGATCCCAAGGATGACGCGCCGCTTGATGGCGCTGTTGCTGCTGTTGTCGCTCGCGATCACCACGCTCTCTGCCTGTGGTGACAGGGGTGCGTGGGCCAGTGACGACGTTATCCAGGCCGCGCGCCATGTCCATGGCGGACAGCCCGAGTTGACTTTGGTCACGATCCTGCACCGCGAAACCCATCGCGGCGAACATACCGGCCTTTTTATAAACGGTCGTGAGCGTGTGATCTTCGACCCCGCAGGCAGCTGGCGGCTGCCGGATCACGCGCTGCGCGGCGATGTGGTCTTCGGCATGACCAAGGGCGCGGGACTGTCCTATTACATGACCCATGTCCGCGAGACGCATTACGCTGTCGTCCAGCGGGTGCCGGTCAGTGACGAGGTGGCCGAGCAGGCGCTGGCCCTTGCGCTGGAGACCGGATCGGTCAGCGCAGGGTTTTGCGCTGCCTCGACCTCGGGGGTGCTGCGGCAATTGCCAGGCTTTGAGACTGTGCGCCGAACCTTCTTTCCCCAGACTCTGATGCGCAGTTTTGCCGAGATCCCGGGCGTGCAGACTCATGAGCTTCACCATAATGACCCGGATGTGCAGCGCAAGGCTTGGCGCGTGCAGGAACCGTTAAGCACTGTCGCCGCGTTCTGAACGGGCGCCGCTTGCCTTCGCCCGCGCATTGGCGCAAGGGCAGAGCATGAGCGATTTTACATATGCCCCGCCCGATGCCGCCCCGGTCATCCTGCACGAGGACCATGAGCTTGTCTTCGCGGACAAACCCTCTGGGCTGCTGTCGGTGCCGGGCAAGGGCGCGCATCTGGCCGATTGCATGATCGCGCGGTTGCGCGATGTCTTCCCTGAAATCCTGCTGGTGCACCGGCTCGACCTCGACACCTCGGGGGTGATGGTCTTTGCGCGCACGCCCCATGCGCAGCGTCACCTCGGGTTGCAATTCGAGAAACGCCAGACCCGCAAATTCTATATCGCCCGCGTGCAGGGCTGCCCCGAGGAACCCAGGGGCCAGGTTGACCTGCCACTCACCGTGGATTGGCCCAACCGCCCGCGCCAGATGGTCTGCCACGAGACGGGCCGCCCCGCGCAGACCGATTGGCAGGTGATCCGCCGCGAAGCGACCGGCGCACGGATGAGGCTGATGCCGCTGACCGGGCGCAGCCATCAGTTGCGGGTGCATATGCTGGCCATCGGGCACCCGATCCTTGGCGACCCGCTTTATGCCAGTGGTGCGGCGCGGGCGCATCCGCGGTTGATGCTCCATGCCCAGAGCCTGCGCCTGCGCCACCCTGATGGCGGGCGCGGGCTGACCGTCAGCGCCCCGGTGCCGTTCTGACGCGCAGCATTCCGGCACTGCCGGTTTGTTCGTTAAATGTTCCTTCATTTCGCTTGGAGACTCAGGCGCGGCGGTCTATGTTGCTTATCACCAGCCTTGGGGGTGCGGATGTCCGAGCAGAAATTCATCGAAGTGCGCGGCGCGCGCGAGCATAATTTGAAGAATATCGACGTGATCCTGCCCCGCGACCAGTTGGTGGTGATCACTGGACTGTCGGGTTCGGGCAAATCCTCGCTGGCCTTTGACACGATCTATGCCGAGGGGCAGCGGCGCTACGTCGAGAGCCTCAGCGCCTATGCGCGCCAGTTCCTCGACATGATGCAGAAGCCCGATATGGACCATATCTCGGGCCTCTCACCCGCGATTTCGATCGAGCAGAAGACGACGTCGAAAAACCCCCGCTCGACGGTCGGTACCGTGACCGAGATTTACGATTATCTGCGGCTGTTATTCGCGCGCGCGGGCACGCCCTACAGCCCTGCCACGGGTCTGCCGATCGAGGCGCAGCAGGTGCAGGACATGGTCGACCGCATCATGGCGCTGGAAGAGGGTACCCGTGCCTATCTGCTGGCCCCCATCGTGCGTGACCGCAAGGGCGAGTATCGCAAGGAGTTTATGGAACTGCGCAAGCAAGGCTTCCAGCGCGTCAAAGTGGATGGGAAGTTCTACGAGCTGGATGAGCCACCCACGCTCGACAAGAAGTTCCGCCATGACATTGATGTGGTGGTGGACCGGCTGGTCGTGCGTGAAGGCATGGAGACGCGGCTGGCCGATTCACTGCGCACGGCGCTGGATCTGGCGGACGGCATTGCCGTGCTGGAAGAGGCGAAGGAAGAGGGTGAGCGCATTACCTTTTCCGAGAAATTTGCCTGTCCGGTCAGTGGGTTCACCATTTCCGAGATCGAGCCGCGGCTGTTCTCCTTCAACGCGCCGACAGGGGCCTGCCCGGCCTGCGACGGGCTGGGGGTGGAGCTTTTCTTTGACGAAAGGCTTGTCGTGCCGGACCTGTCCCTGCGGCTGGCCGATGGCGCGATTGCGCCGTGGCGCAAGGGCAAATCGCCCTATTTCCTGCAAACCATCGAGTCGCTCGCCCGCCATTATGAGTTCGACGCGAAAGCCCCCTGGAAGGACCTGCCCGCGCATGTGAAACAAGTGCTGCTCTATGGCTCCAATGGTGAAGAGCTGCCCTTCCGCTATGATGAGGGCGGTCGGGTCTATAACGTGACGCGCGCTTTCGAGGGCGTCATCCCGAATATGGAGCGGCGCTATCGCGAAACGGATTCGGCCTGGATTCGCGAGGAGTTCGAGCGCTACCAGAACCAGCGCGCCTGTGGCGTCTGCGAGGGGCATCGTTTGCGGCCCGAGGCGCTGGCCGTGAAGATCGGTCCCGCCAAAGGCGGGCCTGACAAACTTCTGCATATCGGGCAGGTCACCGAAATGTCGATCCGCGAGGCGCTGACATGGGTGGAGGGCGTGCCAGAGGCGCTCTCGAAGCAGAAGAACGAGATCGCCCGCGCGATCCTTAAGGAAATCCGCGAGCGGCTGGGATTTCTGGTCAATGTGGGGCTGGATTACCTGACGCTCGGGCGGCATGCGGGCACGCTCTCGGGGGGTGAGAGCCAGCGGATCAGGCTTGCGAGCCAGATCGGGTCGGGGCTGACCGGGGTGCTCTATGTGCTCGATGAGCCCTCGATTGGGCTGCACCAGCGCGACAATGACCGCTTGCTGACCACACTCAGGAACCTGCGCGATCAGGGCAACACCGTGATCGTGGTCGAGCATGACGAAGAGGCGATTCGCACTGCTGACCATGTGCTTGATATCGGCCCTGGTGCAGGCGTTCATGGCGGTCAGATCGTGGCCGAAGGCACGCCGGATCAGATCATGGCCGACCCGGCGAGCCTGACGGGGCAGTATCTGAGTGGCACGCGCGAGATCCCGGTGCCGAAAACGCGGCGCAAGGGCAACGGCAAGAAACTTACTGTGGTCAAGGCGAACGGGAATAATCTGCGCGATGTGACCGTCGATTTTCCGCTGGGCAAATTCGTCTGCGTGACCGGGGTGTCAGGGGGCGGTAAATCCACGCTAACCATCGAGACCCTGTTCAAGACCGCCTCGATGCGGCTCAACGGCGCGCGCCAGACGCCCGCGCCCTGCGAGACGATCAAGGGACTGGAGCAACTCGACAAGGTGATCGATATCGACCAGCGCCCTATCGGACGCACACCGCGTTCTAACCCGGCGACTTATACTGGCGCGTTCGGCCCGATCCGCGACTGGTTCGCCGGGCTGCCGGAAGCGCGGGCGCGCGGCTACAAGCCGGGACGGTTTTCCTTCAACGTCAAGGGCGGGCGGTGCGAGGCCTGTCAGGGTGACGGGGTGCTGAAGATCGAGATGAATTTCCTGCCTGATGTCTATGTCACCTGCGAGACCTGCAAGGGCAAGCGCTACAACCGCGAGACGCTGGAGGTTTTGTTCAAGGGTAAATCAATCGCCGATGTGCTGGACATGACTGTGGAAGAGGCGCAGGGGTTTTTCGAGGCTGTGCCGTCGATCCGCGAGAAGATGGACGCGCTGATGCGGGTGGGCTTGGGCTATATCAAGGTGGGCCAGCAGGCGACCACCCTCTCGGGGGGCGAGGCGCAGCGGGTGAAACTGTCGAAGGAGTTGTCGCGCCGCTCAACGGGCCGGACATTGTACATTCTCGATGAACCCACAACCGGGCTGCATTTCGAGGATGTCCGCAAGCTTCTGGAAGTGCTGCACGAATTGGTTGAGCAGGGAAATACGGTCATCGTGATCGAGCACAATCTCGATGTGATCAAGACAGCGGACTGGATCATCGACATTGGCCCCGAGGGCGGCGATGGCGGTGGGCAGATTGTGGCCACCGGCACGCCCGAAGAGGTGGCGGCAGTCGCGGCGAGCCATACCGGGCGCTATCTGGCGCCGATGCTGGGCGCGCGCCGCGTGGCGGCGGAATAGGTGCGAGGGGGCCGCCCTCGGGGGCATCGAGCCCCCCTCGGGCGGCGCTGCCGCGGCTATATGTTCGGGGCCGGGCGTAAGATTGACAGGGTCCGTGACCGCAAGGTTCGCGTGAGTATTTTCGGCAAGATGAAGCCGGAGTAGTCTCAGCGGTCGTGTTGCCTGAGCTTCATGTCAAGTTCGGCGACGCTCGTGACGCTCTGAAAGAAGCCGCGCAGCGACGGGTCGGCGAAGCCCTGCGCGATGACGTGGTCTACAAGGGTGATCAGGGGTTGCCAGACGTCATCCACATCCAGCAAATAGATGGGTTTTTCGTGCAGCCCGATCTGGCGCCATGTCAGCACTTCGAAGAATTCATCAAGCGTGCCGGCCCCGCCCGGCAGCACGACCACAACATCGGAATTGGCGAACATCACCTTCTTGCGCTCGTGCATCGTCTCGGTCACGACCAGCGTGCCGATATTGCGCTTGCCCTGTTCAGCCTGCATCAGATGGGTGGGAATCACCCCGAAGACATCGGCCCCCGCGCCCTGGGCTGCGCGCGCGACCTCGCCCATGATGCCGATATCGCCCGCGCCATAGACCAGCCGCCAGCCGCGCTCGGCGATGAGGGCGCCCAGCGCCCGCGCTTCGGCGGCATAGGCCGGGGAGAAGCCAGCGCGAGAGCCGCAGAAGACACAGACAGACAGGGTGGGAACGGGCATCAGGGCAGCCTTGCAAGGATTTGTTTTGCGACCCGTTACCGGGCTTGCTATGGTCTTGCAAGTTCGCACGGGGCCGGGACGGGCCTTTATGGGTAAGCCATGCTGAAATACCTCCCCAAGGAGACGCTCGCACAATGGGCGGTTGGAAGTATCGCTGTCGCTGGTGCGGCAAGCGTGGCCTATATCGTGATCTTCCCGTCCGAGACGCCTGAGCCCGAGCCGGTATTCGACCCGCCGTCGCTGGTGCTGAGCGAACCTGCCGAGATGGCGGTGCCCGCAGAGGAGGTCGCTCCCGATGTGCAGCTTGCCATGGCCGCGCCGCATGCCGAGCTCGCGCCCGCATTCGATATCGTGCGCGTGACCGATCTGGGGGATGTGCTGATCGCGGGCCAGGCACCTGCGACCAGCACTGTCGCTGCGCTGATCGATGAGGATCCTGTAGCGCAGACCGTCAGCACGGCGGCGGGCGAATTCGTGCTGATGTTCGAGGTCGCGCCCAGCCCGGCACCGCGTGTGCTGGAACTGGAAGTCCGCCTGCCGAGCGGAGACCGGGTGCGGTCGATGAATACGGTGATGCTGGCGCCGCGCAGCGGGGTCCTGGCAGCGGGCGACGACCCGGCCGCTCCACGGCAGATGGCGCGCCCGGTCGAGGTGGCGCCGCTCTTTCCCGACATGGACGATCCGGCCCAGCCTCAACTTGCGTTGCCTGGTGGGACCGCGGCTGTTCCCGAGGAGGACACCGAGATCGCTGCGCTGCCCGAGGGCGACCGGCCTGTCAACGACATGCCCGAGCTTGAGAGCCGCGACACCCTCGCGCCGCTGGCCATGCTGATGCGCGCGGATGGCACGGTGACCATGCTGGGCGAAGCGCCACGACTGCCGCAGAATGGTGGTGGTGTCAGCATCGACACAGTGGTCTATGACGCGGAAGGTGATGTCTCGCTCAGCGGGCGGAGTGTACGCAGTTCGGCGGATATCCAGATCTATATCGACAATCAGCCGATCATCCGCGCGCGCGCCACGGCCGATGGCAACTGGCAGGCGCAACTCGCCGGGATTGAACGCGGTGTCTATCGCCTGCGCGTCGATGAGCTGGACGAGGCCGCGCAAGTCGTCTCGCGTGCGGAAATTCCCTTCGAGCGGATGACGCCCGAGATCGCGCGAGAGGCCAGCGGGCCAGAGGCGCTGATCGTGCAGCCCGGCAACACGCTCTGGGGCATGTCGGTCGAGCAATTCGGGGATGGGCGGCGCTATATGCGGATTTTCGACGCCAATCGCGACCAGATCCGTGACCCTGACCTGATCTATCCGGGGCAGGTCTTCGTTCTGCCCGAGGACTAGCCACCCGTCTTTCTGGCGACTCGGGTGTTGGGCTGCGTGGCAGCGCGCCTCTGGTCTTTCCCCATTGGCGGGCCTAGATTGCGCCTTATCCAGCCAGAAAGCCAGACATGACCGCAACAGACCCCGCCGCTGCCGATACGGTGCCCCCTGCAACGCCCACGGCTGCGCAGGAACGTGCCAGCGGATGGCGCACGATCCGGCGTGTGGTGCCGTATCTCTGGCCCGATTCCCTGCCATGGGCGCGTAGGCGGGTGGTTCTGGCGCTGGTGGCGTTGGTGCTTGCCAAGTTGGTCGCGGTGGCCACGCCGTTTTTCTACAAGGCTGCCGTGGATGCGCTGGCCGGTGAGGGCGCGGCCTGGATGCTTGCTGTTGGTGCCGTCGGATTGACTGTGGCCTATGGCATTGCGCGGCTGATGGAAATCGGGTTTCAGGAATTACGCAATGTACTGTTTACCCGGGTGGGCCAGCGCGCGCTGCGCCAGCTTGCGCTCGAGACCTTCGGCCATATCCACAGCCTGAGCCTGCGCTATCATATCACGCGCAAGACCGGGGGGCTGAGCCGGATCATCGAGCGCGGCGTCAAGGGCGTCGATTTCCTGCTTCGCTTCATGCTCTTCTCTATCTTCCCGCTGATCCTGCAACTTTTCATGATCGGGGTCATCTTCTTCTGGCTGTTCGATTTCTGGTATCTGGCCGCGGTGGTAGTCACGATCTCGCTGTATGTCTGGTTCACCTTTCGCGTGACCGAATGGCGGGTGAAACAGCGCCGTATCATGAACCAGCAGGACACCGACGCAAATCAGAAGGCCATCGACTCGCTGCTGAATTTCGAAACAGTCAAGTATTTCAACGCCGAAGACATGGAAGCGCGGCGCTATGATGGCGCGATGGCGAAATATGAGGAAGCTGCTGTCAGCACCAACTATTCGCTGGCCTTTCTGAATTTCGGGCAGGCGATGATCATCACCACGGGGCTTGTGGTGGTGATGGTGCTGGCCGCGACAGGCGTGCAGCGGGGGGATCTGACCGTGGGCGATTTTGTCATGGTCAATGCCTATATGATCCAGATCACCATGCCGCTGAACTTCCTCGGCACGGTCTATCGCGAAATCCGGCAGGCGTTGGTGGATATGGCCGAGATGTTCGACCTGCTCGACCAGCCTTCCGATGTTCGCGATGCCGAAGGCGCGCAGCCGCTCGAGGTGACGGAAGGGGAGGTAGTGTTCGACAATGTGGCCTTCGGCTATGACCCGGCCCGGCCCATCCTCAAGGGCATCGACCTGCCTGTGACTGGGGGCGAGACGGTGGCGATTGTCGGACCCTCGGGGTCGGGGAAATCGACCATCGGTCGGCTCCTGTTCCGCTTCTATGACGTGACCGGGGGGGCGATCCGGATCGATGGGCAGGACATTCGCGAAGTCACGCAAGCGAGTCTGCATGCCGCGATCGGTGTGGTGCCGCAGGACACAGTGCTGTTCAATGACACGATTGCCTATAACATCGCCTATGGCCGCGAGGGCGCGATGCAGGCCGAGATCGAGGCGGCCGCGCGGGCGGCGCGAATCCATGATTTCATCATGAGCCTGCCCGAAGGTTATGAAACAGCAGTGGGTGAGCGGGGGTTGAAGTTGTCGGGCGGGGAGAAGCAGCGTGTGGGGATTGCGCGGACGCTATTGAAAAACCCGCCGATCCTGCTGCTGGACGAGGCGACAAGTGCGCTCGATACCCAGACCGAGCAGAGCATTCAGGATTCCTTGCGCGCGATGGGGCAGGGGCGCACAGTGCTGACCATTGCGCATAGGCTATCGACCGTCGTCGATGCCGACCGGATCATTGTCCTGGAAGAGGGGCGCATCAGCGAGGAAGGCACGCATGAGGCGCTATTGGCACGGGGCGGGCGCTATGCGCAGATGTGGGCGCGGCAAAGAGCCGAAGAGGCGTGATCCGATGGCGGGGGAACGGCCCGGCTTTGGCACCCCCGGCCCGCGGGTGCTGTGGCGTTGTATCAGGCATGAGGGGGTGCGCGCGCCGGGCCGTGCCCGGCTGCGCGGGCGGGCTTTGCCGCGAGTGTCATGATGCGCCGATATGATGTGATCATTCTGGGCGCGGGCGCTGCCGGCATGTTCTGCGCCATCGAGGCGGCGCGTCGGGGTCGGCGGGTCGCGCTGATCGACCATGCCAAGGCCCCGGGCGAGAAGATTCGTATCTCCGGGGGCGGTCGGTGCAATTTCACCAATCTCCATGCGCGGCCCGAGTGCTTTCTGTCGCAGAACCCGCATTTCGCCCGATCGGCGCTGAGCCGGTACACGCAGCATGATTTCATCGACCGCGTCGATACGGCAGGCATTGGCTGGCACGAGAAGACGCTGGGGCAGCTTTTCTGCAATGGCTCGGCGCGCGAGATCATCGCGATGCTGGTGGCGGATATGAATTCGGCCGCGGTGGATTTGCATCTTGCCACGCAGGTGGGCGAGGTAACGCATGGTGACGGGTTCCGGGTCGAGACCAGCGCGGGCGCGATGCAGGCTGAAAAGCTCGTGGTGGCGACGGGCGGCAAATCGATCCCGAAAATGGGGGCCACTGGCTTTGGCTATGACCTTGCACGGCGTTTCGGGCTGCGCGTGACCGAGACTCGCCCGGCGCTGGTGCCGCTGACCTTCAGCGATGCGCAGCTTGACGAGATCCGCCCGCTGGCGGGTGTGTCGCTGCCCGCAGAGGTCTCGGCCGGGGGCACCAGTTTCCGCGAGGGATTACTGTTCACACATCGCGGGCTTTCGGGGCCCTCGATCCTGCAGATCTCGAGCTATTGGCGCGAGGGAATGCCGATAACGCTCGATCTTGCACCGGGCAGTCATATCGCAGCGGCGCTGGCGCAGGCCAAGGCGCGCCGCGGGCGACAGGCCGTGTCCATTTCTTTGGGCGCCTATCTGCCCGAGAAACTTGCGCGGCAGGTGATCGGCCGTCTTGGTCTGAAGGGGAATCTGGCCGATCAGTCGAAAGCGGCGCTGGCACACATCGAGGCCGCAGTTCAGGGCTGGCAGATGCGGCCGGTCGGGACCGAGGGGTATCGCACCGCTGAAGTGACGCTGGGCGGGGTGGACACCGATGGCCTCGACGCACGGAACATGGCCAGCCGCACCTTGCCTGAGCTCTATTTCATTGGCGAGGTAGTGGATGTGACCGGCTGGCTGGGCGGGTACAACTTCCAATGGGCCTGGTCATCGGGTTGGGTGGCCGGGCAGGCCGCGTGAGGGGGCGCGGGCTTCGCCCGCGCACAGCATCTGCGCGATGATATTCGATCATCAACCCGAAATCTGCTCGCGCAGCACCGAGGCTGTCATCGACATGAACAGATAGATCCCGAGAAAGATCAGGAACGCCAGCGCCGAATTCTCGAGCTTGCGCGGATAGGTCGGCTGGTCAGGCGCCACAGGCTCGACCGAGAGCGCCAGATAACGCACCTGACGGCTGACCTCGAGCCGCGCATTCTCGAGCTGCTGCATGGCCTGCGCGCGCATCATCTCGCGCGTCTGTACCTCGGCCTCGGCCATGATCAACTGGCTCTGGATCCGTGCCAGCGAGGTGCCTTCATCCGTGCCGCGGGTCATCATGTTTCGCAGGTCGTCGATTTCTTGGCGCAGCGCTTCTTCCCGGCGCTCCAACGGCTGCACGCGGGCCGGGTTTGGGCGCGGGTTCGAGCGCCACTCCTGCAGGCTCAGCCGCGTCTGGGTCAGTTCGGCGTCGAGCACCGCAATCTGCTGCGAGATCAGCGATACCTCGACCTCGCTCGAGAGCACAGACGACTGCTCCTGCAACTCGACCACAGCTGTCCGGGCATCGATCAGCTGTTGTTGCGCTTCTTCAAGGCTCGCCCGCGCCTCGCCCAACTGGCTGTCGCGCAAGCGCTGGGTCATCATGTCGACCTGTTCCTCGGCATAGCGGATCAGAGCACGCGAGAAACGCTCGCTGTCTTCGGGCGAGGCAGCGATGACTTCCAGCCGCACCACGCCCTCGGTCGGGTCATAGCCGATCTGGACGTGGCGCTGGTAGAGTCGGAACGCATCTTCACTGCTGGCATCCTCGCTCAGACGCCGCAGGATATCGATTTCGGGCTGGCTGAAATGCTCCTTGAAGCCCTCTTCGGCATCGAGCCGCCGCATGGCCGCGCGCGACTGCAGAAAGGCCTGCACCGAGGCTGCTTCGCTCTGCCCGCCAATGCCCATGCCGGCGGCTGATGGCAACAGCCCCCCCATCGCGCCCACGCCGCCCTGACTATCGGCTTGCTGGATGATGAACTGACTTTCCGTGCCATACATCGGCGTGGCGATGACATAGAAATACCAGGTCGCGAGAAAGGTTGGCAGGGTCACGAAGACCAGCAGACGCGCACCCAGAAGCGCCATGCGCTTGCGGCGGCGCTTGACGATCTCGCGCCGGACCTTCTTGAGCTCGCGCTCCCGCTCGGCCGCGATCCGGGCCATGCGCTCTTTCGCAGCCGAGACAGGGTCACCCTCATCCTGTTTGGCGGGGGCCGTGTCAGCCCGCGGGGCAAGGGCGCGCCCCGTGGTCTCTTTCTCATCCTTCTCGACCAGTTCGAGCAGGGTGGCGCGTGCAAAGGGGTCGACACCGCGCTGGCGCAGCACCAGCACTGCCTCATAAGCTGAGCTTGGCCGGATCCCGTGCTTCTGGGCCACGCGCATCGCCATGCGCAACTGGCGCGCGGTGAGTCCTTCGGCGCGGATGGACTCGATGGTGTCTTCGACCTTGGCAGGGGCTTCGAGATCGGCACCATGGGCCGGGTGTGGCTCGGGCGGCTCTTTGGCGGGCATGGTCTGGGAAGCGGGAGCCTTGCCACCTGTTTTGCCGGCATCCTTGGGCTTGCGTGCAACCACCACGCTCGGGGCGGCTGTGCTGCCTTGCGATTTATCATCGAGCGCGGGGGTTGCGGCGTCCTTGGCTGGCCGATCCTTGGCCGAGGGGCGCGCTTCGTCCGCCTTCGCAGTGTCGGGACTCGCCGGTGTTGTGCCGATCTGCGCGCTGCGTCTGAGCCGGAAGCGCTTGGGTTTAATTGGTGTAGTCATAGAGTTCCTTGGCCTCTTCGAGCGTGTCGAAGAAATACAGTTTGCCATCATGCAGAACGGCGGCGGACCGGCAGAATTTCGCAAGAATATCCGCCTGATGCGACACGATGACAAGCGTGGAGCTTTCGAAACGCTCGCGCATGACCGATCCGGCGCGGCGGTTGAAGCCCACATCGGTCGTGCTGGGCATGCCCTCATCGATCAGGTAGAGGTCGAAATTCATCGCCAGCATCAGCGACAGCGCCAGCCGCGAGCGCATCCCCTGACTGTAGGTGCCGATGGGCATGTCGAAATATTCTTCGATATCGCAGAGCCAGCGGCAGAAGGCCTCGACCTCGTCCGGGTCGAGGCTGTAGAGCGCGGCGATATAGCGGACATTCTCGGTCGCGGTGTGCTTGGTATTCAGCCCGCCCATGAAACCCAGCGGAAACGAGACCGAGCAATTGCGGGTGATCTTGCCATCATCGGGCTTTTCAAGCCCGGCCATCATGTTGATGACTGTCGTCTTGCCCGTGCCATTCTTGGCGAGGATGCCGAGATTCATACCTTCGCGCACGTCAAAGCTGGCACCGTCAAGAATGACCTTGCGCTGGACCCCGGTCCAGAAGGACTTGCTGACATTCTCGAACTGCAGCATGCCTCAGTACCCCGATACCAGCGAATGGACCTGCGCGTGGGGTTCTGATGCCGCACCCTGCGCAATCTTGTTTCACCACCCTTTATGCGCGGAAAACGCTTTTCGGGCAATGGTAACGCGGTATCGGTAAAGGTGGTGTGAAGACGCGTTGCGACAATGTGGTTCACGCCCTTGCTGGACAAGAGCGCTCGCTGCTGCTCACACGGGCGGAACTGCAGTTGTCAAAAGCGAAAGGCGCCTCGCCGCTCTCGCAATGAGATTGCTCGAGCCGCGAGCGATGGAACGATGATCATGTGCCCGAGTGAGCACCGATCCGGGCGCGTGTCCCTGTCCCGAAACATCGCGCCGCGATCAGCGCCCCCAGTTGCGGACGGCACCGCAGTCCAAGTGCACGAAATCCGACCTGGAATAGCGCCCGACACCACCAGCATTGCAGGCAATCGCCGCCTGGGCGATCTGGTTGACCGTGCGCGAGCGCAGGCGAACATCGGCGGCCTGTCCGCGCGTGTGCAGCGAGTTCTGCGCAACGTTCCGTGAGCGCGCGCGGAGCATGGCGTTGGTCTGGGGTGAGCGGTAGCCCGAGAGCAGCATGTAGGGCTCACTCACCCGCAGGATGTTGTGAGTCGCAGATAGAAAATCAATTGTGCGGGTGTCGATATTGTGGACCTGATTATTCCGCCAGTCACGGAAGAAATGATTAATCTCGGCCAGCGACTCGGGCACGTATTCGCCGTCGATCCAATAGATGAGGTTGATGCTTTCACCCGTGCGACCGGAATAGAAGCGCAGCCGTCGCACATCGCCGGAACGGCGGGCATAGGCGGGGGCAGCGGAGAAGATTGGGGCTGCACAAATCGCGGTGGCGGCAAAAGCGCCAAGGAGGTCGCGGCGGTTCATCGGTGCTGAGCTTGGAAAAGACATCAGTCGCTTGGTCCCTCGTTCTGTTCTGCTGTGCCCGTGCCTTGCATGGGTCGGTGCGCTGCTGAGACTGGCTTGGCTTTCCTGTCGCGAATGCAGTCTGGCGCATCGCATCTGCCAATGTTGTTTGTTGGAAAACTGACATAGAAGACGCGCGAGCCCAAGAGGCGTTCGCTGTGCAGTGAGGTCCCATGCAGATTTTGAGCGGAAAACTGCCAATCTGCCGCCAGAAGCGGTGTCGGCCAAGCATGTGATCCGGAGGTGCCACGAGGGCTGCGCGTTCTGTGCATGCCGGAAGACTAGACAGTATTTACTAAGAAAGCATGAAAACCGCATTCCATGCCCTTCAGAGGGTGCCCTCAAGCTTGTGAATCGACCTGCTTGGCGATAACATGATTGATATATCGGGGTTTTAGGGGGTCATGATGGCAAGTTGGATGGCCGCAATGCTTCGCAGCGGTTTTCGGCATGGTTTATTCGTTACTGGTATTGTCTGCCTGCTTGGCACCGCCACGCCGAAACTGGCCACGGCCCAGCAATTTCCGGCCTTCCGGCAGGCCGTCGCTGAAAGCGTCTCATCCAGTGAAGCGATTTCGGCTTTCTATCGCGCCCATGACTATGAGCCACTCTGGACCGGACCCGACCACGCGCCACGCCGCGAGGCGCTGATCAATGCGCTGTCGCGGGCGGCGGATCACGGGCTGCCGGAGGCCCGGTATGACCTGCCGGGACTGATCGCCGCCTTCGAGGCTGTGGAAAGCGAGCGTGACCGCGGCCAGCTCGAGGCCCGCGTCACAAAGGTCTTTCTGCAATTCGCGCGCGATCTGCATAGCGGTGTGATCGACCCCCGCCAGGTGGATCGCGGAATCGTTCGGCTCCTGCCGCGCCCTGACCCCAAGAAATTGCTGACCGACTTTGCGCAAGCACCGGCTGCCGCTTTCATCCGCAATCTGGCCCCTTCCGCGCCGGAATATGCGCGCCTGTTCAGGGTGCGCGAAGGCCTGGTGCGCGTGATTGCCGAGGGCGGCTGGGGCCCGCGCGTGCCGGAAGCGCGCTTTTCGCCCGGCACTTCGGGAGATGGTGTGATCGCGCTGCGCAACCGATTGATCGCAATGGGCTATCTGGAGCGCTCGGCAAGTGCGAGTTATGACGCGGCGCTGCAGGCGGCGGTCATGGCGTTCCAGACCCATCATGGCATCGAAGCCGACGGTATTGCCGGACAGGCGACGATCCGCGCGCTAAATGTCCCTCCCGAAGAGCGACTGAAATCGGTGATCGTGGCGATGGAGCGCGAGCGTTGGCTGAATATCCCGCGTGGCGATCGGCATATCTGGGTCAACTTGACCGATTTTCATTCACGCATCGTCGACAATGATCAGGTGACCTTCGAGACCAAGTCGATCATTGGCGCGCAGGCAAACGACCGGCAGACCCCGGAATTCTCCGACCGCATGACCTATCTCGAGATCAATCCGGACTGGACCCTGCCGCGCTCGATCCTCGCGCGGTCCTACTGGGGTGCGCTGGCCTCGGGCGGGGCGCGGCATCTGGAGGTCGTGGATGCGCGCGGGCGGGTGGTGCCACGCGCGGCGATCGATTTTTCGCGCTACACACCGGCCAATTTCCCCTTCAACGTTCGCCAGCCCCCGGGGCCGAGCAACGCGCTGGGGGAAGTTAAATTCATGTTCCCCAACCCCTATGCAATCTATTTGCACGACACGCCTGAGAGGCATCTGTTCAACACGGTCGTGCGGACGCATTCCTCGGGCTGCGTCCGGCTGAATGACCCACGTGAATTCGCCTATGAGCTGCTGTCGCGCCAGAGCGATGACCCGCGCGGCCTGTATCATTCGGTGCTGAACACGCGCCAGCAGACACGGGTCTATCTGGACGAGCCTGTGCCGATCCATCTCGTCTATCGCACCGCTTTCACCGATGCGAGCGGCGCTCTGAATTTCCGCGCGGACATCTATGGCCGCGATGCACGCATCTTCGATGCGCTGCTGCGCGCCGGTGCTGTGGCGAACGGCTTGCGGATGTAAGATTGGCGAGAGCCTTTACAGTGGCGCGCGCTTTGCGGCGCGCGCCGATTTGAATTGCTCATCGTTGTGAAACTGTTACATTTGGTTGCAATACCGGCACAGACCGGATCGCAAGAGGCATGTCCAATGGGGCGCAATGTCATGCAGCACAATCCTTCGATTGCACAAGGCGTTATCGAAATTATCGCCGAACAGGCTCTTATCGACCCGTCCGAGGTCAAGCTTGAGAGCACGCTGGCCGATCTGGGGCTCGACAGCCTCGGCCTTGTCGAATGCATCTTCGGGATCGAGGAACGATTCGGTATCACGGTGCCGTTCAATGCCAATACACCCGAGCAGCCGGGGTTCGATATCTCTTCGGTCGGAGCCATCATTGCCGAGGTTGAAAAGCTGGTGGCCCGACAGGCTGCATGAGGCGCGTTGTCATCACGGGTGCGGGCACGCTGAACCCGCTGGGGCATGATGTCGCATCAACTCTGACGGCAATGCACGCGGGTCATTGTGCGATTGACCGGCTGACCTGCCGCGATGTCGAGCGGCTGACCGTCCAGATCGGAGCCGAGATCCGCGGCTTCGCGCCCGAGCAGCATTTCGAGCGCAACCGGCTGAGCCTGCTCGACCGCGCGACCCAGATCGCACTGGTTTCGGCGCGACAGGCAATGGCGCAGTCGGGGCTGGAGATCACTGAAGAATTGGGGCTGCGCGCGGGCGTTGTGATGGGCACGGCGGGCGGCGGCAATACCACGGTCGATGACAATTACCGCGCTGTCTATGCAGAAGGGAAGAACCGCGTGCATCCCTTCGTGGTGCCCAGACTGATGCATAACGCAGGAACCTCGCATGTGGCGATGGAATATGGCCTGCGCGGTCCGGCCTACACGGTCTCGACAGCCTGCGCCTCGGCCAACCATGCCATCGGGCAAGCCATGCAGATGATCCGCGCGGGCCAGGCCGATGTGATGCTGACAGGCGGGGCAGAGGCGATGCTCTGTTTCGGCGGCATCAAGGCCTGGGAAGGGCTGCGGGTCATGTCGACCGATACCTGCCGCCCGTTCTCGCGCGACCGCTCGGGCATGGTGCAGGGCGAGGGCGGGGCGGTCTTTGTGCTGGAAGAGTATGAGCATGCCCGCGCGCGCGGCGCAGAGATTCTGGCCGAGCTGGCGGGTTTCGCGATGACCTCGGATGCCTGCGATATTGTCCTGCCGGACCTTGATGGCCCTGTGCGCGCGATGCGGGCGGCGTTGGCGGATGCAGGCATTGCGCCTGATACGGTGGGCTATGTCAATGCGCATGGCACTGCCACAGCGGCCAATGACAGGATCGAGGCGCAGGCGCTGGGCGCGGTCATGGGTGCACACCTGGCCGGGCTGCCGGTGTCATCGACGAAGTCGATGCATGGCCATCTGATCGGCGGCACCTCGGCAGTGGAGCTATTAGCCTGCCTGATGGCGCTCCGTGAGGGTGTCATTGCGCCGACCGCGAATTTTTCCGAGCCCTGCCCGGATTGCCCGATTGATGCCGTGCCAAACACAGCGCGCGACGCGCGCGTGGATGTGACGATGTCGAATGCCTTTGCCTTTGGCGGGCTGAACGCGGTCACGTTGCTGCGCCGCGTCTGATGCGCCTGATCGAGAAGGTTAAGCGTGGGGCTGCCGCCCCCCGGCCCGCCCTTCGGCCCAGAACCTCCCCACGTCAAAGGAGCCTTGGCCCCCCCGAATACCCCAACGCGCGCTTAGCGCATTCCGGCGATCTTGCGCATCTCCGGCGCGGTCGCCGGGGAGTCGTCCTGCATCTGCTGCACAGTGTCGCGCAACTCGTTGAGCAGGTCGAGCAGCGTGTCGAGCCGCTCTGCACCGAAGGCGTCGGCAAGCTGACGATAGGTCGGCTCCGACTCCTGTACGACCTGTTCGAAGAGAGCAAGGCCATCAGGCGTCAGCCGGACCATGTGGCGGCGCGCATCGGTGCAGGGCACCTGCTCGATCAGGCCGCGTTGCGTCAAGCCACGAAAGATCCGCGTCAGCGATGGCGGGAGGATCACGCAGCGCTCTGCCAGCGCCTTGGCATCGAGAGCATCGGCCTCTGCCAAGGCGCGCAGCACACGCCATTGCGGCATCGTCAGATCATGATCATCGATAAAGGGTTTGAACAGGCGCGTCGTGACTTCGCGCGTGCGCAAGAGCGAGATCGGCAGCGACTTCTCGAACTTGCGCAGCTCTTTCTTGCATGATGTGGGCATCGGCTTCCTTGCAAGACCGCATTTGGAAGACGTTAACAGAGTGGTGGCTGCTTTCAAATGAAAACTATCTTGCGCGTGCAGCGCAGGCCCACCCTCGAGCGTCAAGCGAAGGGCTTGCATGCCCGCGCGCGATTGGGCATCACCGCGCCTCAGGCAGACCAAGCAGGACACACCCATGAGCAATATGACCCCTGACGCCTATAACGTCACCGCCGATGAGCTGCGCCAGTTCATTGAACGCTATGAGCATCTCGACGCCGAGAAGAAGGATATCACCGACCAGCAGAAAGAGGTGATGGCCGAGGCCAAGGGGCGCGGCTATGACACCAAGGTGCTGCGCAAGATCATCGCGCTGCGCAAGCGCAAGCCGGATGAGATTGCCGAAGAGGAAGCCGTGCTCGAACTCTACAAGACCGCGCTTGGGATGGAGTGAGGCTCAGGGCTGCAGCACCTGCACGCCTTCCATTCGCGCGATCTGGGTGACATCATCCTCGTAAAGCTGGGTCAGCACATCGAGCTGGGCTTCCTCCCAGCCGGTGGCGCCGATATCGACATCGAGCTTGGCATCATCACAGAACTTGTCCAGAAAGGCCGCAATAACCTTCTGGCGATGCTCTTCATCGACCGGCGGGGAGGCGCCCAGATAGGCTTCAAGCTTCTCGGCGCCACCCTCGACCATGACGCTATCGAACCATTGGTAGCTGCCCGCAAAGCCACCCTCCGGAGCAACGCCCGCGACCTTTTCCAGCAGTGGGTGCCACAGGAAGGGCGTGTCCTCGTCGCACCAGATAGTCAGCCTTGCCTCGGGCCAGAACATGCGGAAATCGGTCACCAGTTGCGACCAGCGCAGCGCCTCGCCCGCGAGGTTCTGCTGCACCTTCGCGGCATGTTTCGCTTTGGCATTGGCCAGAAAGGCCGGCACATAGGTCGCCGGATTGCGGATGCAGAAGAAGATCTCGACCCTCTGCCCCGCGAACAGCTTCCGTAGCGCCTGCAGTCGCGGCCCTGCCTGCGGGTAGAGCACGCGGCCATCGAGCACCTCGGGCAGGCGGGCGAGCAACCCCGGCGCGGCAAGCACGAGGCGGCGGGTGCCCTCATCCGCGCCGACCGCGCTGCACAGGCTAGGCATGAAATCGGGCGCCTCTTCCCCCTCGGAGACCTGATTCGCGGCCTCTACGACGGGTGCCAGGCAGTCGCGCGGGCGAGGGACCACGACGCCAGCGCGGGACAGGCTGCCCTGATTGGCGCGCAGGCAGTTGCGAAGCTGCCCCTCGTCAGTCAGATGCGCACCGAGATGCAATGCGATATCCATGATGCTCTTGCCTCTTGTGTTTGCGCTACGCTATGCGCCTATTATGACATGGAATGGACGCAATTCCGACCAGACTGGGGCGATTGTTGCCCGCGTGCCGGGGTTCGGGCGCAGGATGCAAAGAAATACGATCCTGTATTGAGCGTGGCAGCGAATGCTCTTATGTAGGCATCAGGCCGGCTTAGCTCAGTTGGTAGAGCAGTGGTTTTGTAAACCGAAGGTCGGGGGTTCGAGTCCCTCAGCCGGCACCAGCAGTCTCGATCAGGGTTTGGGCGAACGCGCGGTTGTGCCGTTTGGGCTGGTCAGGCGGCGTGCGTGGCGGGTTTGCCTGCCAGCAGGGCGGGGATCGAGATGTCTTCATCCCGTTCTGGCCAATGCAGGCCGAAAGGGGTGGTTTCCACCGCCGCGCGCTGCTCCGGTGTGGCGTTCAACAGGCGCGGGAACCAGACCAGCGGCACGCCAAGAATGCGGCCATCGGTGAGGGCGAGCCAGAGCGTGTCGTCGTCGAAGCTGACTTTATGCGCTGAAATGGTCATGCCATGCCTTTTCGATGCGTGCCTGGTTGAAGTGCATCACCCTTGCGATCTGGCGCAAGGTTCTGGCGTCAAAGCCATGGTTTCGGTGTAGCTTAGAAGAGGTTGAATACCATATTTTGGTTCACCCATCCATCTTCAACGCCGAGATAAACGCCTGCTGCGGGATCTCCACCTTCCCGAACTGGCGCATCCTCTTCTTGCCGGCCTTCTGCTTCTCCAGAAGCTTCTTCTTCCGCGTCACGTCGCCGCCGTAGCATTTCGCCGTCACATCCTTGCGCAGGGCGGCCAGCGTCTCGCGGGCGATGACCTTGCCGCCGATGGCCGCCTGGATCGGGATCTTGAACATGTGCCGCGGGATCAGGTCTTTCAGCTTCTCGCACATCGCGCGGCCCCGCCCCTCGGCCCGGTCGCGGTGGACCATCATCGACAGCGCGTCCACCGGCTCGTCATTGACGAGGATCTGCATCTTGGCCAGATTGTCCTGGCGGTAGCCGATGATCTCGTAATCGAAACTTGCATAGCCCTTGGTGATGGACTTCAGCCGGTCGTAGAAATCGAACACCACCTCGTTGAGCGGCAGGTCATACACCACCATCGCGCGGCTGCCGGCATAGGTCAGTTCCAGCTGGATCCCGCGCCGGTCCTGGCAGAGCTTCAGCACGTCGCCGAGGAAGTCGTCGGGCACAAGGATCGTGGCCTTGATGCGCGGCTCTTCGATATGGTCGATATGGGTCAGGTCGGGCAGGTCGGCGGGGTTGTGCAACTCGCGCATCTCGCCGTCGCGCATATGGACGTGATAGACCACGCTGGGCGCCGTGGTGATCAGGTCGATGCCGTATTCCCGCTCCAGCCGGTCGCGGATGACTTCGAGATGGAGGAGGCCGAGAAACCCGCAGCGGAAGCCGAAGCCCAGCGCGGCGGAGCTTTCCATCTCGTAGCTGAACGAGGCGTCGTTAAGCGCCAGTTTCTCGATGGCGTTGCGCAGATCTTCGAATTCATTGCTGTCAACCGGGAACAGGCCGCAGAACACCACCGGCACCGAAGGTTTGAAGCCGGGCAGCGGTGTCTCGCAGCCTTTCTTCTCATGCGTGATCGTGTCACCCACCTTGGTATCACGCACCTGCTTGATCGAGGCGGTGAGCACGCCGATTTCACCGGGGCCGAGTTCGGGCACATCGACCATGGCGGGTTTCAGGACGGCAAGCTTGTCGATGCTGTATTTCGCACCAGTCTGCATCATCTTGATGGCGTCACCCTTGCGGATGACGCCATCCATGACCCGAAACAGCACGACGACGCCGAGATAGGGGTCATACCAGCTATCGACCAGCATGGCCTTGAGCGGTGCCTCGCGCGTTCCTTTTGGGGCGGGCAGGCGCTGCACGATGGCCTCCAGCACATCGGGGATACCAAGGCCGGATTTGGCCGAGATCAGTACGGCCTCGGAGGCATCAAGCCCGATCACATCCTCTATCTGCTCTTT
Organism: Paracoccaceae bacterium; assembly: GCA_007694945.1. Classification (GTDB taxonomy): domain Bacteria; phylum Pseudomonadota; class Alphaproteobacteria; order Rhodobacterales; family Rhodobacteraceae; genus Roseinatronobacter. Next base: position 139,540 of record REER01000077.1, read on the forward strand.
CACCCGCTCGGGCTCGGCGGCAGGCAGGTCGATCTTGTTGAGCACTGGCACGATCTCGTGGTCGGCCTCGATGGCCGTATAGACATTGGCGAGCGTCTGGGCCTCCACCCCCTGGCTGGCATCGACCACCAGCAGTGAGCCCTCGACCGCGCGCATGGAGCGGCTGACCTCATAAGCGAAATCGACATGGCCCGGCGTGTCGATCAGGTTGAGCACATAAGTGTGGCCGTCCTTCGCCGGATAATCGATCCGCACCGTGTTGGCCTTGATGGTGATCCCGCGCTCGCGCTCGATATCCATCGCGTCCAGCAACTGCTCCTTCATGTCGCGGTCTGAAACGGTCCCCGTCATCTGGATCAGCCGGTCGGCCAGCGTGGATTTGCCGTGGTCGATATGCGCCACGATCGAGAAATTGCGGATATGCGAAAGCTCTGTCATGCGCTTCGTATGTAGGGGAAACGGGCGGGGGTCAATATATCTCGCGCGGGTCCCCATGGCTGCGCGAATAGCCGTTCGGGGCGGGGCTCTGCCAGCCCTCCAGCGCGCCCTCTGGCGAGTGTAGAACAGTGACCTCCAGCGGATGGCAGATGGCGCTATCCGAGGAATGCTCGGCCCCGCAATCGCCCCCCGGACAGGCCGATAGAACCCCAAGCAGGTCGATCTCGGCGAAGAGTTCCAGATAATCGCCCGCCCGCGACGGGCTTGCTTTCATGAAATACTGGCCCGTGTCGCGGGTAAAACCAGTGCACATGAAGACATTGAGCACATCATGGACATGATGCTCGACCCCGCGCGCAGGGCGGCCCAGATGCCCCCCCAGCGCGCGGGCTAGGTTCGAGTGGCAACAGTGGTGATACTCGCCCCCGCTCAGCAGATGATGGGTATATGGGTCGCAGCGTGTGCCAATCACATCATGCACGCGGCCCCCGTCCGCATCGACACCGTACCATGCAAGACTGTCAGCCGTGACCGTCGCCATCGGGCGTAGCCATGGAAAGCACGACCAGAGCCGCGCCCCGGTCGTGACATGGCTGCCATGCAGCGCGCGCGTCTTGCCCGAGAAGAAGCGCTCCGACAGGTCCTGCGCTGCGAACAGGTTCAGATCGCCCACCTGCGCTCCTTCGGGGCAGGCAATCCGGAAGAAATGCCCCGCTGGAACCTCGAATGCCCGTGCGTCGCGCGGCGGGATGATATGGCGCGCCACCTTGATTGCCCTGCCCCGGGCAGTGGCATAGAGCGCCAACGGAGCGTCGGGCAGTGTCGCGTTCGGATAACAGACGACAGCGGGCGCCCGACGCCGCGCCGCAGCATCAGCGGGCTCAGTGCTCATTGCTCGCCTGCCAGACATTCGCGCGGCTCGCGCCCCTTGGGCAGCGCGATTTCGGCACCGCAACTGGCGCAGGTGAAAAGCACGCGACCATCGGCCAGCTTGCGCGCATCCTGCCGCCAGCGACAGTCGCGCCGCTTCCACGGTTGCCACACGAGGATCACGATGAAAACGATCAGAAGGCCGAGAATCAACAGCATGCGATAGAAGTGGCGGTCCCGTCCCTTCGCGTCAAGAGGGCATCAGGGCGCAGTTATCATGTGCGCAGCCAGCAATTCAGCGCGGTCCGGATACCACATCGGGGCTTGTGGCAGCTTGGCCAGCCTCAGGACGAACGCTTCGTCGATACCCTGCGCGCGATAGATCGCCAGATCGCGCTGCATCTCGACTTCCGGGTCGATCATGCCGAAATGGCGATCCTCGCGAAGGCTGTATCCATACAGCCCGATCCGCGCGTCTGAGGCCAGTGTGCGCGTGGCCCCGCCTGCAAAGATCAGCGCGCAGGCCGACGCACAATGGCGCTCGACATGCGTTGCAATGCCATGCGCTCGCAGCACTGTGACCACGCCGCGCGCCTCGGCGATATAGCCACCATGGCTGTCGAGCCTGAGCTTCCGTACCTCCGGATGCGCGGCGACCAGTTTGCGAAATGCTGCTGTCAGGCCGAAATCAACGCGCCCGCCCATCTCGAAACTCTGACCATCCTCCGCCAGCCGCAATTCGAATTCAGGGGGCGGCGGGATGCGGACGGGCAGGGGGCGCGTCTCGGTCCGCGCCATGGCGATGCTCACCACGCTCAACCCGACCAGCGCCAGCGCCAGCAGCAATTTGAGGACAATCAGATCAATCGCGCGCATACGACATCATGTCAGATAAAGCGCCAAAAACCAAAGGGGCAGATGGTCCCACCCGCCCCTTCGTCTTGCCAAAGATACTCATTGCAAGGCTGCCAGTATCGCTGCACGGCTGACCAAAGACCTACAGCCACTCGCTTCAGAGCACCCGCTCGACCATCTGTTTCTTGATCTCGGTGATCGCCTTGGCCGGGTTGAGACCCTTGGGGCAGGTCTTGGCGCAATTCATGATCGTGTGACAGCGATAGAGTTTGAAAGGATCGTGCAGATCGTCCAGCCGTTCGCCTGTCGCCTCGTCGCGCGAATCGATGATCCAGCGATAGGCATGCAGCAGAGCGGCGGGCCCAAGGTAGCGGTCGCCATTCCACCAGTAAGACGGGCAGGCGGTGGAGCAGCAGGCGCACATCACGCATTCATAGAGCCCGTCGAGTTTCTCGCGATCCTCAATCGACTGCTTCCACTCTTTTGCGGGTGTGTTCGACTTGGTCTCGAGCCAGGGTTTGATCGAGGCATGCTGCGCGTAGAAATGCGTCAGGTCCGGTACCAGATCCTTGACCACCGGCATATGGGGCAGGGGGTAGATCTTCACATCGCCCTTAACCTCATCCATGCCGAAGATGCAGGCGAGATGGTTCTGCCCGTCGATATTCATCGCGCAGGAGCCGCAGATCCCCTCGCGGCAGGAGCGGCGGAAGGTCAGGGTCGGGTCGATCTTGGTCTTGATATAGATCAGCGCGTCCAGAACCATCGGCCCACAATCGTCGAGATCGACGAAATAGGTATCCACCTGCGGGTTCTTCCCGTCATCCGGGTTCCAGCGATAGATCTGGAACTTGCGCAGCTTGCCCCCGGTCTCGGGTTTCGGCCAGGTCTTGCCGGTGCGCATCTGGCTGTTCTTGGGAAGGGAAAACTGAACCATCTTGCTACCTCATATCAGGAACGGGGCGAGCCCGTCTTTCGCTAGACATCTAATCGTTTCCGGCCGCGTGGCAATCTCGGTCACGAGCGCCTGAGTCTCGGGGCTGAACGTTTGCTGACCTGCGGCCATTGCAAGGCGCGTGATCTCACCCGCGCTGGCATTGTCGATCACGCAATCGCTTGCAGGCTCCAACGGCACGCCGGGGAAGCGCTCGGCGAGCACTGGCCGGACCGAAGCGCGCGCAGCATCGCGTGCGATCTGATCCTGCACATCGGCGCAGGCTACCAGCGCCAGAAGCGCTGAGAGCGCGGCGAAGCGGCTCAATAGACCCGCGCCTTCGGCGCGATTTTCTTCAGGTCGATCCCGCCCTCTTCCAGCTTCGTCAGCGGCTCGGTCACAACAGGCCGATAGTCGAGCGAGACTTTCGCGCCATCGACCCAGGCCAGCGTATGCTTGCGCCATGTCTTGTCGTCGCGCTCGGGGTGGTCCTCCTGCGCATGCGCGCCGCGGCTTTCCTTGCGCGCCTCAGCCGAGACGATGGTCGTGAGCGCGCAGGGCATCAGGTTGTCGAGCTCCAGCGTCTCCATCAGATCCGAGTTCCAGATCAGCGAACGGTCAGTCACTTTCAGATCGCTCATATTGCCTGCAACTTCAGCCATCTTCTTGCAGCCCTCAGCCAGCGTCTTGTCAGTGCGGAAGACAGCGGCGTCTTCCTGCATCGTCTTCTGCATATCCGCCCGCAACTCAGCTGTTGGGACGCCACCATCCATATGGCGGAAACGGTCAAAGCGCTCTATGGCCTTGTCCACACTGGCCTTGTTCAGCGTCGGGTTGGGGGCCTGCGGGTCCACCACCTGACCGGCACGGATGGCCGCCGCGCGGCCAAACACCACAAGGTCAATCAGCGAGTTCGAGCCCAGCCGGTTCGCGCCATGTACGCTGGCGCAGGCGGCTTCACCCACGGCCATCAGACCAAGGGCGACGCGAGTCGGGTTCTCGGCATCGGCATTCAGCACCTCGCCCCAGTAATTGGTCGGAATCCCGCCCATGTTGTAATGCACGGTGGGCAGCACCGGGATCGGTTCCTTGGTGACATCCACCCCGGCAAAGACACGCGCACTTTCGGAAATGCCGGGCAGACGCAGCGCCAGCGTCTCGGGCGGCAGATGCGACAGGTTGAGGTGGATATGGTCCTTGTTCGGCCCAACGCCGCGCCCTTCGCGGATTTCCATGGTCATGCAGCGTGACACCACATCGCGCGAGGCCAGATCCTTGTAGGTCGGCGCATAGCGCTCCATGAAGCGCTCACCCTCGGAATTGGTAAGATACCCGCCCTCACCACGCGCGCCCTCTGTAATCAGACAGCCCGCGCCATAGATGCCGGTCGGGTGGAACTGCACGAATTCCATATCCTGCAGCGGCAGCCCTGCCCGCGCGATCATGCCATTGCCATCGCCGGTACAGGTATGCGCCGAGGTGGCCGAGAAATAGGCCCGCCCATAACCACCTGTCGCCAGCACCACCATCTTGGCGCTGAACAGATGCAGCGAACCATCATCGAGCTTCCACGCCAGCACGCCCTGACACACGCCATCCTCGGACATGATCAGGTCGGTCGCGAAATACTCGATATAGAACTCGGCCTTCTGCTTCAGGCTCTGCCCATAGAGCGTGTGCAGCATCGCATGGCCGGTCCGGTCAGCGGCGGCACAGGTGCGCTGCACCGGGGGGCCTTCGCCGAATTCGGTGGTGTGCCCGCCAAAGGGACGCTGATAGATTTTCCCTTCTTCAGTGCGCGAGAAGGGCACGCCGTAATGTTCGAGCTCATAAACCGCCTTGGGCGCCTCGCGGGCCAGATACTCCATCGCATCGGTGTCGCCCAGCCAGTCCGACCCCTTGACCGTGTCATACATATGCCACTGCCAGTGATCCGGCCCCATATTCGACAGCGAGGCGGCAATCCCGCCCTGCGCTGCCACGGTATGCGAGCGTGTCGGGAAAACCTTGGTCACACAGGCCGTCTTCAGCCCCTGTTCGGCCATGCCCAGAGTGGCGCGCAGCCCTGCGCCGCCAGCGCCCACGACCACCACATCATAGCTGTGTTCTTCGATTGAATATGCAGACATTTCTCTTCCTTCAGGCGCTGAACAGGACAGTGGCAACCGAGAGAACCCCGGCCACACCAAGGGCCCAGCACAGCAGGGTATTGACCAACAGCGCCGCCGTGCGCGCGACCTTCCCAGAGAGGTAGTCTTCGATCACGACCTGCAAGCCCTGTTGCAGGTGACTGAATGCCGCAATGATGAAGAGCACTGCCACCAGCGCATGCCAGAGGTTGGAATAGGTGGCAACGAACGCCTCATGCCCGCCCCCCAGTGCGCGCCCGAAAGGGAAGATGAACAAAAAGGTCAACGGAATTAGCGCGATCGACGTAATGCGCTGGCTCCACCAGTGATGCAGCCCCTCTCCAGCAGCGCCGTGGCCGTGAACGCGGGCGTAATCGGTCTTGAATCCCATGGTTTCGGCCTCCTCAGACGATGATGATGGTCAGAAACGTCAGCACAACCGTGCCGGCAAAGACGGCATAGCTCGATTTTTCAACCGTCTCGACATCCATGAAGCGGCCCGTATCCCAGACCAGATGGCGGATGGAGTTGAGCATGTGATACCAGAGCGCCGCCAGCGAGCCGATCAGGATCAGATGGCCGAGGATCGAGGTCAGCAGCCCATCAACGAAGTTGAAATATTCCGCACTGAACGCGCCCGCCGCAAACCACCACACAATCAGCACGGCGGCCAGCGTCATACCCACACCCGTGATCCGGTTCAGGATCGAGGTGATCGCCGCCATTGGCAGGCGATAGACTTGCAGATGGGGGGATAGCGGGCGATTGCCCCGGTTTACATCGGCCATGGATGGCTCCCTTCGCTCTGGTGCGGCTGCGCTCACGCAGCCTTGCTCCGTATGCCTTGACATACTGGTTTTCACAGCAATGTCACGCCTGCAGGTGCCCTAATCGCGCAAAAAAACGAAAAACCATGGGCTGGCTTGGCAACTGAATGGGGTTTGTGATCACGCCAGCAAATTTCGTGATCACAATCTAAACCGGGCGTGATCACCCAGCTTCAAGTTGCCCGACTCAACCCTATGCGTAGCTTATCTCAATTCGTCCAGAACAGCGGTCACGGTCGAGTTGTAATTGAAATACACGAGCTGCATCGAGCCGCGTATCATGACTCCGGTCAGCAGCAAAGTAATCGGCCCGCGCATGTCGTCGCGGAAATACATCGTGATCTCCTGCCTAAAGGCCGGTTTTTCGTCGCGTACCAGAACAGTCTGACAGCGATGGAATCCCTCGGGAAACAACTCGTCCATGACCCCGAAATAGGCCTCATAATTCTCGACCTCGTGCTCCAGCATCGGCCCCGAGGATTCCAGAAAGGTCATGTATTCGCCTTTCTTGAAATACGTTTTCAACTGCTCGAACAAGGGCCAACTATCCGGTGCCGCGCCGCAACTGAGTGTGCCTTGCCCGATGGCAGGCGCAGCGCTCGAAAGCGTCAGCACCGCTGCAAGAAAAAATGCCCTCATGATATCCTCCTTTGTGAAAACCCCCGTAGTCTAGCACGCGGAACGACCATCACGAGCGGAAATCAAAGCGGCATCAGCACCCAGTAATCCAGATCGAGCAGCACATCAGGGTGGTATTTTCCATCCACCTTCAGCACTTCCGCCGCGCCCTTGGTCGCCACCAGCCGCAATCGCAGTGCCCCCACGCCCGGCGCTCCTGTTTCGGCACGGTCCAGAACCTCGGACCAGGCGCGGATCGTGTCGCCCGCGAAACAGGGGTTCGCATGACTGCCCGCGTTGATTGCCGCGATCATCTGCGCATTGGCGAGCCCGTTGAACGACAGTGCCCGCGCCATCGAGATCACATGCCCGCCATAGATCAGCAGCTTGCTGTCCGGGCGCTGCGTGCGGTCGAAATGCACTTTCGAAGTGTTCTGCCATAGCCGCGTCGCCAGCATATGCTCTGCTTCCTCGACGGTCACACCATCGACATGGTTGATCACCTCACCGACAGAGTAATCGCCCCAGCGATGCGGCTCTCCAGCCTGCGCGAAGTCATAGCCCGTGAAATCCAGCCCCTCAGGCACCACCAGATCCGCCGCGGCCACTACCGGCGCAAGCTCCGGCACGACAGGCTCCGGGGCGGGCGCCGCTACATCGCGCTTGCGCACCATCACCCAGCGGACATAGTCCAGTACCACTGCGCCGCGCTGGTTCTCACCCCGAGTGCGCACCCAGACCACGCCAGTCTTGCCATTCGAGTTCTCTTTCAGCCCGATCACCTCGGACCGGCTCACCAGCGTGTCGCCGGGATAGACCGGGGTATGAAACCGGCCCTCGGCATAGCCCAGATTGGCCACGGCATTCAGGCTGACATCGGGCACTGTCTTTCCAAAGACGACATGAAACGCGATCAGATCATCGACCGGGCTGGCTGGCAGACCACAGGCGCGCGCAAAAGCATCCGAGGAATAGAGCGCCCCGCGCGCCGGATAGAGCGCATGGTAAAACGCCCGTTCTCCGCCGGAGATGGTCCGGGGCACAGCATGCGCGATCACCTGCCCGACCCGATAATCCTCGAAAAACCGCCCCGGATTCGTCTTGCTCATCCCCGCCTCATTTTCTTGCCAAAAATACTCATTTCCCGGCCGCTTACTATCGCCCGGTTTGCAATAGCGCCGTCCCGCCCGTCGCGCCTAGAGGCTCCCGAGCTTCAATTCGGGGGAATAGGTCGCCTCGACTTCCTTCACGACGGCCTGCGCGCAATACATCTCGAACTTGTTGGCGTGGAAGCTGTAGGCCGGGCTGCCATAGAGCTCCCAGCCGTTGGCCAGCGCCTCGGTGACCCTGTGGCAAAAGGATGCGTCGTCCGGGCCGGTCAGCAATCGATAGGCTTTCATTATCCCCCCGCGAATGGCCATGGTCCGAGCCAGCCATGAATCTGACCTACGACCAGCGTCGCAAAGAGTGCGCCGACCAGCGCCACACCCTCTTTCCAGCCTGCAGCTTCCGGCGGGCGGGTCCATTGGCGCTCGGCACGGTTGATCAGGATCACCGAGACCACTGCCCAGGCCAGCAGCCCGCCGAACAGGATCACCCCCTGCACTGTGCCCACGACCAGCAAATGCGCCACGGCCCACGCCTTGAAGCCCGAAAGCTGCGGATGGCGGATGCGCTGGTGCAGGTTTGTCTTCATGCCCGAGACGGCGAAAAGGTAGAAGCCGATGAACACCAGCAGGTTGTTCACATGCACCATCCAGTGCGGCGAGACCCAGAGCCAGATCGGGTCGGCCATGCGGTAGCCGATGGTCATCAGCACGATCGAGGCCACCAGCGCAATCGCCACCGGCCCCTTGGCGGCCTCGCCCATGGAAGCGCGCCGTTCGGGCGCCAGCCGCTTGAACAGATGTGCCCCCGCCCAAAGCGCCACACCGAGGATGAGGATCAGTGTTCCCATATCGTCACTCCGCCATTGCAGCGATGGCCTCGGCCCTCGCCAGAACCTGTTTCGCGGTCACAATATGCAGATTTTCGACGATCTTGCCATCCACAACTGCCACGCCCTCGCCGCGCTCGGTTGCCGCGTCGAAGGCCGCGATCTGGCGGCGGGCAAGGTTGATCTCGCCCTCGGAAGGGGCAAAGACCTCATTGGCGATTGCCAGTTGCGCAGGGTGGATCAGCGTCTTGCCGTCAAAGCCCATGTCGCGCCCCTGTTCGCATTCAGCGCGCAGACCCTCCGCGTCCTTGAAGGCGTTATAAACCCCGTCCACCGCGACAATCCCCGCCGCCTTGGCCGCGATCAGCGGCAGCTGCAGCGCCGTCAGCAGGGGCAGGCGATCAGTGCGGAAGCGCGCGCCCATGTCCTTGGCCAGATCATTCGTGCCCATGATGAACCCCGCCATGCGCGGCGCGCAGGCGATGGAATGGGCATTGAGCACGCCCATAGGCGATTCCATCATCGCCCAGATCCGGGTTTCGGCGGTCTCGGGGCGGGCATCAAGCAGACGGGACAGCGCATCGACATCCGCGGCCTCGTCCACTTTCGGCAGCAGGATCGCCTCGGGTCGGGTGCTGGCGATGACATCGAGATCGTCCGCCCCCCATTCGGTCGAGAGCGCGTTGATCCGGACCAACCGTGCCCGCGTGCCATAATCCAGTGTCTCGAGCGATTCAGCCAGCAGCTTACGGGCATTGGATTTTTCTTCGATGGCGACTGCGTCTTCCAGATCGAAGATGATGGCATCGGCGGCCAGTCCTGTGGCTTTCTCCAGCGCGCGCTCTTTAGAGCCGGGAATATACAGCACGGATCGGAACGGGCGCGTCTCCATGATTCTGCTCCTTCGGAAATTTTATGTCGTCTGTCGATCATTTTCAGTCACAAATGGCAAGACGGAATTGCCGCGCTGCAGCGCAAACATGGCCCCGGACGCGGCGTTAACCTTGTTTTCGTCGCTCGCTGGCAGGCTCGATCCATCCGCCATCTGCCCAAGAGGATCTGCCCATGCGTGCCCTGAGCCTTGCTGCCTGCCTTACGCTGACTTCGCTCCCCGCCATAGCCCAGGGCTTGCAATGCGGCCCGCGTGAGGGTGTCCTCGAACAGCTTTCGGCGCAGGACCAGACGCGGCGTGCCATGGGCCGGGCCGGGTCTGCGATGATGGAGCTTTATTCTCAGACCGAGGGCGGGCGATGGATCATCACGGTCACCTTGCCGGATGGGCGCATGTGCCTGCTGGCGCATGGTGTCCAGTTCGAGATGCGCGAGGAGGTCTTTCCCGCCCGCGGCATCCCGTCCTGACGCGGCAGGGGGCATTGCACCCCCCATTGGCGCTTTGCTAAGGCTGAAAGGGCACTCTTGCCCCTGTCCCCTGCAAGGCCCTGATCATGACCCGTCTGCTGCACCGTTCCATCCACTCGCCCCCGCGCCGCGCCGTCTCGGCCTCGGGCATCCATTTCACTGACGCTGAGGGAAAAAGCTATATCGACGCCTCGGGCGGTGCGGCTGTCTCCTGCCTCGGCCATGCGCATCCGGATGTGATCGCCGCCTTGCACGCGCAGTTGGACCGGCTGGCCTATGCGCATACCGGGTTTTTCACGACCGAAGTGGCCGAAGCGCTGGCCGACAAGCTGATCGCAGGCGCCCCCGAAGGGCTGAGCCATGTCTATCTCGTCTCGGGCGGGTCGGAAGCGGTGGAAGCCGCGCTGAAGATGGCGCGGCAGTATTTCACCGAAACCGGCCAGCCCCAGCGCCGCCACATCATCGCGCGGCGCCAGAGCTATCACGGCAACACCTTGGGTGCGCTTGCCGCGGGCGGCAATGAATGGCGCCGCGCCCAGTTCAAGCCGCTCCTGATGGAGGCGCACCACATCGCGCCTTGTTTCGCCTATCGCGAGCAGCGGCTTGGCGAATCGGATGCCAATTACGCCGCGCGCGCGGCCGGCGAACTGGAGGCCAAGATCTGCGAGCTCGGCCCCGACACGGTCGCGGCCTTCATTGCCGAGCCTGTAGTGGGGGCGACGGCGGGGGCGGTGCCCGCCATGGCCGATTATTTCAAACGCATCCGCGCAATCTGCGACAAATATGGTGTGCTGTTGATCCTCGATGAGGTGATGTGCGGCATGGGCCGGACCGGGTATCTCTATGCCTGCGAGGCTGACGGTATCGCGCCGGACCTGCTGACCATCGCCAAGGGGTTGGGCGGGGGATATCAGCCCGTCGGCGCGACGCTGCTGAGTCAGAAGATTTACGACGCCTTCGCGAATGGCACCGGGTTTTTCCAGCACGGCCATACTTACATGGGCCACCCGATGGCGGCCGCGGCAGGGCTGGCGGTGCAGGAGGTCATCGCACGCGACCGGCTGCTGGAAAATGTGCAGGCCATGGGCGCTCATCTGCGCGCAGGGCTGGAATCCGCTTTCGGGCAGCATCCGCATGTCGGCGACATTCGCGGTCGTGGGTTGTTTCAGGCCATCGAACTGGTGGCCGACCGCGAGAACAAGACGCCTTTCGACCCGGCGTGCAAGCTGCATGCCAAGATCAAGGCCGAGGCGATGGCGCGCGGGCTGATGGTCTACCCGATGGGCGGCACGATCGACGGAGTGCAGGGTGACCATGTGCTGATGGCGCCCCCCTTCATCGTCAACGAGGCGGATCTGGAGGAGATCACTGGACGGCTCGCCGAGTCGGTGGAGGCGGCGCTGGCAGCATGAGCCGCGTGTTCGCACCCTTGAGCGATAGAGACTGGCCCGCCGAGATCGCGGATATGCGCGGCGGCTTTGCGGGCCAGTTGAACGTATATCGCGTGATGGCGCATCACCCCGCGTTGCTGCGCGCCTGGGAAGCGCTGCGGATGCATGTGGTCACGCAGAACGCGCTGGGCCGGGTTCGGGCCGAGATCGTGATCCTGCGCCTCGCGCACAGACTTGGGTCAAGCTATGAATGGAACCAGCATGTCGTGCGGGGGCTGCGGCTGGGTCTGAGCGCGGCGCGTATCACCGCGCTGGAAGGGCCGCTATCCGGAATGCCTGAAGAAGATGCGCTGCTGGCAGGTGCAGTCGATAGCTTGCTGGACACGGCGCATCTGGATAAGGAACATTTGACGAGGCTGGAGGCGCGGGTCGGGCGCGAAGGCGTGCTTGATCTGATGGCGACAGTGGGGATGTATATGACGCTGGGATTTCTGTTGCGGACCACGGATGCGCCACTGGATGCGGATATCTGTGCCGAAATCGACACACGCGCGCCGCAGTTGCGGCGCGGGTGACTGCGTGTCCGCACCCCCGCGACCTCGCGCCCACCCTCCCCGCCCTTGCGCGACGTCGCGGGGGTGCGGACACGCAGGGAAATGGGTAGCGTTCTGATCAGTAACTGTTGCTGATCAGCGCGGCGCGATCATCATGATCATCTGCCGACCTTCCATCTTGGGCATGTTCTCGACCTTGCCCACTTCCTCGATATCGGCGGCCACGCGATGCAGAAGGTCGGCGCCGATATTCTGGTGCGCCATCTCGCGGCCACGGAAGCGCAGTGTGACCTTGACCTTGTCGCCCGCCTCCAGAAAGCGCAGCACGTTGCGCATCTTGACCTCGTAGTCATGCGTGTCCGTATTCGGGCGGAACTTGACTTCCTTGACCTCGATGATCTTCTGCTTCTTGCGGGCCTCGGCCTCGCGCTTCTGCATCTCGTATTTGTATTTCCCGAAATCCATGATCTTGCAGACCGGCGGGGTCGCATTGGGCGAAATCTCGACAAGATCCAGCCCGGCCTCCGCGGCCAGCATCAGGGCCTGTGAGGGCTTGACCACCCCCAAATTCTCTCCTTCAGCCCCGATCAGGCGGATTTCAGTCGCCCGGATGCGGTCATTGACGCGCGGTCCGGTATCACGTTGCGGCGGGGCATTATGCGGTCTTCGGGCTATGGGAAGCTTCCTTGTGTTATTTCGAGAGACAGATTAAATCTAGACGCGCGCCATGTGCGATTCAAGCGCGAAGATCAAGCCCTGCAGAGCTGATTCCGGCTGTAACGCGCTTGTTTTCGGCGATTGAGCCGAGTCTGCCTTGCAACGCGTGTGTTTTCTGTCATAGCCACGCGCAGAGTAATTCTGTTTGGAAGGATGGAACGATGAACAAGTCCCTTCTTGTCGTGATTGCGGCGGCAGTGGCCGCGGTTGGCATCTGGCTCGGGATCCAGTCGCGTCAGGCCCCCGAAGTGATCGAGCCGGTCATGGACACACCCGAAACCCCTGAGATCGATCCCGAGGTTGAGGAATTGCTGGCGGAGCCGGAGCCGGTCGAGCCCGATATCGGTGACGTGGCCGAGGAAGAGCCATTGGTCGAAGAGGAGCCCATCGTCGAGGAAGAGCCCGCGATTGAGGAAGAGCCCGCGATTGAGGAGGAGCCTGCGGTAGAGGAAGAAGCTGCCGTAGAGGAAGAAGCCTCGGTCGAGGAGCTGATGGAGGAGGTCGCTGACGAGGCTGCCGAAGCGGTCGAGGAAGCCGTCGAGGGCGCGGTCGATGCAACCACCGAGACCGTCGACGAAATGACCCAAGAGATTCTTGGCGAAGAGGCTGTCGAGACGCCGGGCGAAGAGGCGGTTGAGGAAGCCGTCGATGCCGCCGAACAGGAGCTTTCGCCTGAGGCCGCCGAGGAAGCCGCCGAGGCGATCGACGAACAACTCGAGGTGCAGGATCTGGGTCTTGACGTGTCAGTCGAGGCAATCCGCGCACGGATCGAGGCCGCCGGGCTGAGCATGGCGGACCGGGCGGTTATCGAGGGTCTGCTACAAGCTGCGGGCGACAACCCGGAAATGCTTGAGGGTGTCATGGAGCGTCTGCGCGAGATGGCGGGCAACTGACATTCGCCCCCGACGACGACAATACTGTGAGCGCCCGGATGCATCCGCATCCGGGCGTTTTCCATTATGCGCGTCGCCGCCTGCGCCGCCCGCCATCGCTTTCGCTGCCACCCGTGTTGAAGCTGACATCTGGGAGTGTGACCAGGCGGGCGAGTTCAGGAAAGGTATCAACCGCATGGGGCAGTGCATTGGCGTTGACGAAATGCTCCTGAAAACGCGGCTCGATGGCGGTCTCGACCTTGTGGATGCAGTGCACATTGGCCTCGATGCTTTGCCGGGCTGCGATGCTGCATAGCGCGATCCGCGCGCCGGTGCCTGCGGCATTCCCCGCACTTGTCACCTTGTCGAGCGCGGCATCGGGGATCATGCCCAGCACCATCGCATGTTTCGGGCTGATATGGGCACCGAAGGCCCCCGCCAGCACCACCCTGTCCACGTGGTCGGTGCCGATCTCGTCCATCAACAGCCGCGCGCCGGCATAGAGTGCCGATTTCGCAAGCTGGATCGCCCGGATATCGCCTTGTGTGACGCTGATGCGCGGCCCGCCCGTGGCGCTGGCATCATGCAGCAGATAGGCGAAGGTGCGCCCCTCGGGCTGGCTGCGCCAGGTGCCGGTCTGCTCGGGCCCGCCGATCAGACCCGAACGATCCAAAATCCCCGCCATGCGCATCTCGGCTACGGCCTCGATGATGCCCGAGCCGCAGATGCCGGTGATGCCCGTCGCCTCGGTGGCCTCGGCAAAGCCCGGCTCATCGGACCACAGATCGCAACCGATGACGCGGAAGCGCGGTTCCTTGCTTGCGGGGTCGATCTCGACGCGCTCGATGGCGCCAGGGGCCGCGCGCTGGCCCGAAGAGATCTGCGCGCCCTCAAAGGCCGGGCCTGTGGGCGAAGAACAGGCGAGCACGCGATGCTTGTCGCCCAGCAGGATTTCGGCATTGGTGCCAACATCGACGATCAGGACCAGATCGTCGGAGGTCTCGGGCGCCTCTGACAGCGCGACGGCGGCCGCATCCGCGCCGACATGGCCCGCGATACAGGGCAGCAGATAGGCGCGGGCGGCGGGGTTCAGGCTGGAGAGGTTCAGGTCGCGCGCATCTATCGAAAATGCATCAGAGGTTGCCAGCGCAAAGGGGGCCTGACCCAGTTCCACGGGGTCGATGCCCAAGAGCAGATGATGCATCACCGGGTTGCAGACAATCACCGCCTCGACAATGGCGCGCGGAGGAATCGCGGCCTCGTCTGCCAGTGCGCGGATCAGCGCATCCAGTCCGTCGCGCACAGCGCGCGTCATCTCGACGTCGCCGCCGGGGTTCATCATCGCGTAGCTGACGCGGCTCATCAGATCCTCGCCAAAGCGGATCTGGGGGTTCATCACACCCGAGGAGCCGACGACCTCGCCCGTGCGCAGATCGCAGAGATGCGCGGCGATGGTGGTCGAACCGAGGTCGATGGCAAGGCCGTAAAGCCCGCCCTCGTAAAGCCCCGGCCAGATGTCGAGCAGCCGGTGGGCGCCGGGTCTGTGGTCCTTGTGGAGCGCCACGGTGACCTGCCATTTGCCCGCGCGCAATGCGGGTTGCAGTTTTCGCAGCACCTCGAGGCCGGCGCTGATCTCGGGGATCTTCCATTGCTTGCGCAGCGCTCGGGCCAGCCGCTCCAGATCACCCGAGGGCTCGTGCATGTCGGGCTCTTCCACCTCGACCAGATAGAGCCGCGTCGCCGGGTCCATGCTGACCGCGCGCACTGACGCGGCCTTGCGCACGACCTGACGGTGCACCTGGCTTTCGGGCGGCACGTCGATGACGACATCGCTCATGACCTTCGCCTGACAGCCAAGCCGCCGCCCGTCGATCAGGCCGCGCTTGTCCTTGTAGCGCTGCTCGACCGCGTTCCATTCGGAAAGCGCGCCATTGCCAACATGCACCCCATGCTTGGAGAATTCGCCATAGCCCGGCGTGATCTGGCATTTCGAACAGATGCCGCGGCCGCCACAGACCGAGTCGAGATCGACCCCGAGTTGGCGGGCCGCTGTCAGCACGGGCGTGCCAAGCGCAAAACGCCCGCGCTTGCCCGACGGCGTGAAGATCACCAGTGCATCTGACATCCACGACTCCTGTGAAACCTGTCCTCAGATAACCGCCCTTGCGGCAGAGGGAAGGCCGGATCGCGGCATGTTGCAGGAAAAATCCGTCAGCGTGCGACCAGAACCGAGACTGGCGAGTGCCGCACGATCCGCGCCGCTGTCGAGCCGATGAAGTAATCGCTCATGCCGGGCTTGTGGCTGGCGATCATGATCAGCTCGGCATTGCAATCCTTCGCACAGGCAAGGACATTTTCGGACGGCTTTCCGCCCCGAATGTCGATATCCACATTCTTGGCCTTGGCTCTCGATGCTAGCGAGTCGAGCTGTTCTCGGATCGCCTTGCGATGCTCCATCAACTGCTCGCGGGCAATGGCCGCAGCCAGATAGGCCGGGACCTCATCCAGCACATGCACCAGCGTTATGCTGCCATCGGGGTCAACCAGCTTGTTCGCCTTCTCGATCAGCGTGCGACTGGTTGCGCCGTTGTTGAACAATGCAACTGCAATAACGATGGATTTGTACATCTGGCCTCTCCCTTGTGACTCACCGGATTTTCAAACCGGTTTGGCGGAAGATTGCACAGCCGCGCGGCCAAGGCAAATGCTACGCGAAAAGGGCAGGCGGCGTGGCCTGCCCCTGTTGCTGTGCCTTATCGACGGTCAGCGTGTGACCAGGACCGAAACTGGCGCGTGACGCACGATCCGCGCAGCGGTCGAGCCGATGAAATAGTCGCTCAGCCCGGGCTTGTGACTGGCGATCATGATCAGATCGGCGCCCGCTTCCTTTGACGCGCCAAGGATCGAGGCAGCAGGCTGCCCTTCCCGGATCACGACATCCACGTTATCGGCCCCGCCCGCGATAGCGGCAAGCTGGCTCTCGACCTCCTGACGGCGCGCGGACATATGTTCCTTCGGGATCGAGGCGGCGACATAGCCTGGGATCTCGTCGATCACATGGACCAGTGTAATCTTGCCACCGTCATCCAGAAGCATGCGTGCCTTTTCCAGCGCGGCGCGGGTGGTTGCCCCTTCATTGAAAAGGGCTGCGGCAATGACGACGGATTTATACATGACGTGTTTCCTGTTGTTATCTGATTTCAGCGTTCTACCAGCACAGAGCACTGTGCGTGCCGTATCACGCGCGCAGCGGTCGAGCCAATGAAATAATCCCGCAGCCCGGGCTTGTGGCTGGCGATCATGATCAGATCGGCGCCACTGTCTTCGGCGGCTTGCAGGATCTGCCCAGAGGCCGCGCCGTGGCGGACCTCATGCGCGACGCGCAGGTCTTGCACAGGCTCGATCATCGCCTTGAGTTCGACCACGGCCTCGGCGCGCCGGCGCTCCGAGACATCGCTGGGCAGTTCTGCCGCGACAAAGCCCGGCAATTCCTCCAGCACATGCAAGAGCCGAATCTCGCCACCGCCATCAACAAGCGAGGCCGCGCGGCTGAACAGCGCACGGGCCTGATCAAGGTGTTCAAGGTCTACGGCAACGATAATCCGAGCATACATGGGGTCCCTCCTCCTGTCATGATGCGGGCATCGTGGCAGGACGCGCGGCATCTGACGTTGATTTCAATCAAATCGGACGCAGTGGGCGCAGAATTGCCTGTGTTACGCGTTGAAACCAGAAGTGACCCTTGCGCCCCTTGCGAGTGACACGCTAACTGCGCGAAAAATCAGCGTCCAGAGGCAAGAGCAAGAGAGCATGGCATGAATGTTTCGCTGGTCATCCTGGCTGCCGGTCAGGGCACACGCATGGGCTCGGATCTGCCCAAGGTGCTGCACCGGCTGGCGGGCGTGCCCTTGATCCTGCACGCGATGCGCGCAGGGCGCATTCTGGAGCCTGCGCGCGTGGTGGTTGTGACAGGCCATGGCGGCGCGCAGGTGGCGCAGGTCGTCGCAGATGAGGACGAGACCGCGCTCATCGTCACGCAGGAAGAACAACTCGGCACTGCCCATGCCGTAGCCCGGGCGCGCGACGCGCTTGCGGGGCAGGCGGGGGATGTGGTCGTGCTCTATGGTGACACACCCTTCATCAGCCCCGAGACGCTGGAGGCCATGCTGGCCGCGCGGGGCACGTATGATCTGGTGGTGCTGGGCTTTGAGGTCGCTGATCCCGGCCGCTACGGACGACTGGTGGTGCAGGGCGAGACGCTGGAGCGGATTGTCGAGTTCAAGGACGCGACCGAGGAAGAGCGCGCAATCCGGCTGTGCAACAGTGGTGTGCTTTGCGCCGACCGTGCGCTTCTGTTCGACCTGATTGCCGAGGTCGGCAGCGACAATGCCTCGGGCGAGTATTACCTGACCGATATCGTGGCGCTGGCGCGTTCACGTGGTCTCTCGGCAGGCGTCGTGCGCTGCGACGAAGCCGAGACGCTGGGTATCAACACCCGCACCGAGCTGGCCCGCGCAGAGGCCGCCTTTCAGACTCGCGCCCGAGCAGAGGCGCTGGACAACGGCGTCACCCTCACCGCGCCGGACACGGTCTTTTTCGCGCAGGATACTGTCATCGGCCGCGATGCCGTGGTCGAGCCCTATGTTGTTTTCGGCCCCGGTGTGACAGTCGAGAGCGGCGCCACCATTCGCGCCTTCAGCCATCTGGAGGGCGCCCATGTCAGCCGCGGCGCTATCGTCGGCCCCTATGCCCGGCTGCGCCCCGGCGCGGAACTGGCGGAGGATGTGCGCATCGGCAATTTCGTCGAAGTGAAATCCGCCCAGATCGACGAGGGTGCGAAGATCAACCATCTGAGCTATGTCGGCGACGCGCATGTCGGCGCGCGCGCCAATCTGGGTGCGGGGACTGTCACCTGCAATTACGACGGGGTGTTCAAGCACCAGACTCAAATCGGCGAGGGGGCCTTTATCGGTTCCTCTACGATGCTGGTGGCCCCTGTGCGGGTCGGGGCCGGCGCCGTGACCGGCTCGGGCTCGGTCATCACGCAGGATGTCGACAACGACGCGCTGGCGCTGGGCCGCGCGCGACAGGAAACCAAGCCGGGGCTGGGCAAGCGCCTGATGGACCGGCTGCGCGCAGCCAAGGCTGCGCGAGTGAAAGGGTAGCGCGATGTGTGGCATTGTCGGCGTGCTGGGCAAGCACGAGGTCTCTCCCATCATTCTCGACGCGCTCAAACGCCTGGAGTATCGCGGGTACGACTCTGCGGGTATCGCCACGGTAAACCGTGGACAACTTGACCGGCGCCGCGCGGTCGGCAAGCTGATCAACCTGTCGGACACGCTGGTGCATGAACCGCTGCCGGGGCGGGCGGGCATCGGTCACACGCGCTGGGCCACTCATGGCGGCCCCTCGGTCGCCAATGCGCACCCGCATCAGGCCGGGCGTGTGGCCGTCGTGCATAACGGGATCATCGAGAATTATCGCGCGCTGCGCGAGGAACTGGCTGCGGCGGGTGCACATTTCAGCAGCGAGACCGATACCGAAACCATCGTGCAGCTTGCCAGCCACTACCTCGATCAGGGCTTGACCCCGGTGCAAGCTGCCCGCGCGACGCTCAAGCGGCTCGAAGGGGCCTTTGCCCTGGCCTTTCTGTTCGAGGGCGAAGAAGACCTGATCGTCTGCGCGCGTCGCGGCTCGCCGCTCTGCATCGGGCATGGCAAGGGTGAGATGTATCTCGGCTCGGACGCGATTGCGCTGGGTGAGTTGACCGACCGTATCACCTATCTGGAAGAGGGCGATTGGGCCATTTTGACGCGCAGCGGCATGCAGCTTTTCGATGCCGAAGACCAGCAGACCTCGCGCCCGATGACGCGGATCAATGCGGCGCAGGCGCGCGTTGACAAATCCGGCCACCGCCACTTCATGGCCAAGGAAATGGCCGAGCAGCCCGCTGTCCTGAACGCTGCGATGGAGGCCTATGCCGGGGCCGGACCCGAGACGCTGGACCTGCCCGAGGGGCTTGATTTCGCCAAGGCGGACCGCTTGATCATGGTCGCATGCGGCACCGCCTATTATGCCTGCCAGGTGGCGAAATACTGGTTCGAGCAATTCGCGGGCCTGCCGGTCGAGATCGATATCGCATCGGAATATCGTTACCGCGCGCCAGTGCTCGGCCCCGCGAATATGGCGCTGTTCGTCAGCCAGTCGGGCGAGACCGCCGACACTCTGGCCGCGCTGCGCCATGTCGCGCCGCATGTCGGGCAGGTGGTGGCCGTGGTCAATGTGCCCACCTCCTCGATCGCGCGCGAAGCGTCGGTCGTGCTGCCGATCCATGCAGGGCCGGAAATCGGCGTGGCCTCGACCAAGGCATTTACCGCCCAATTGCAGGTGTTGGCGCTTCTGGCCCTGCGGGCCGGGCTTGCCCGCGGGCGGCTGAGCGCAGAGGACTTTCGCGCAAGGCTAAGCGAGTTGCGCGCCGCCCCCGGTTTCGTGGCGCAGGCGCTTGACCGTGAGGAAGAGATCCGGCGCATGACCGAAGTGCTCGCCAAGGCGCGCGATGTGCTGTTTCTGGGGCGCGGCGTGATGTATCCTCTGGCGCTGGAAGGTGCATTGAAGCTCAAGGAAATCAGCTACATCCATGCCGAAGCTCATGCGGCGGGCGAACTCAAACACGGCCCTATCGCGCTGATTGACGAAGACCTGCCGGTGATCGTCTTCGCGCCGCATGATGCGCTGTTTGAGAAGACCGTGTCGAACATGCAGGAAGTGATGGCGCGACAGGGCAAGGTGCTGCTGATCTCGGATGCGAGGGGGCTGGTCGAGGCGGGTGACGTGCCTTTCACGTTGCAGATGCCCACGGTCCCCGATCTGATTGCGCCCATTGTCTATGCGGTTCCTGCACAGCTCATCGCCTATCACACGGCACTGCACCGGGGCACCGATGTCGATCAGCCGCGCAATCTGGCGAAGTCGGTGACAGTGGAGTGAGCAGGGCTGCTGACCTGATTGCGCAACTGCGCGCGATGGGGGATGCGACCAACGCCGCCGAGATGGCGGTCTATCAAATTACCGACCGCGAGTTTCTGGGTCTCTCGGCGCTTGAGCTCGATGAAATGGCCCGCGACATGCACCGCGAGCTTTCCCTTTCTGACCGGCTCAATGTTGCGCAGAGGCTTTGGGGCAGTGACATCCTCGAGGTGCGAATTCTCGCCGCCAAACTGCTGACACAGGCACGCATCCGGCCCGATAATACGCCGGTCTGGGCGATGATTTCAGGCTGGGTGCGCGATTTCGACAGTTGGGCGCTGGCCGATCATGCCGCGATTGCAGGCGCAAAGCGCCTGCAGGCCAGCCCGTCGCGGCTTGATAAGATCGAGACCTGGACTGGTGACGCCAATCTCTGGATCCGGCGCGCGGCGCTGGTCATGACTCTGCCCTGGGCGCGGCTATCGCATCCGAAACCCGCCGATCTCGCAGTGCGTGAGCGTGTGCTGGGTTGGGCGGCAGGATATGTGCCCGATCATGACTGGTTCATAGGGAAGGCCATTGCCGGGTGGTTGCGTGAACTTTCAAAGTGCGACCCCGCGCGGGTTGTCGCGTTTCTGGACGGCCCTGGCGCCGGCATGATGCGCTTCGCGCGTACCGAAGCACAGCGTAAGATGCGTGCAGGGTCTACGCTGACCGAGTGAACTGGTGCTGGTCAGGGCGTGGCGATGGCGCGGCGGGCTTCGCGGCGCAGTACGGCTTCGCGCCAGGTAATGACCAGCACCGAGGCCATGATTACCAGCCCGCCGATGATGACGAAGACATCCACCGCCTCGCCGAAGACCAGCGCACCGAGTGTGACCGCCCAGACAAGTTGGAGGAAGGTGACGGGTTGGGTGACGGTGATCGGGGCGGCGGCGAAGGCCAGTGTCATGCTGTAATGGCCCGCCGTGGCGAAGGCTGCGACCCAGAACAGCCAGAAGAGTTGCATCGCGGTGGGGGGCTCCCAGACAGCATAGGCGATTGGTGCGAGGCAGATTGTTACCGTGATCGACAGCATGCCGACTACGACCGAGGCATTGACCTCGCCCGACATCCGCTTGGCCATCAGATAAGAGGCAGCGAAGAGCATCGCCGTGCCCAGCATCGCCAGATGCCCTGGCGAGATTTCGCGCAGGCCGGGGCGCAGGATGATCAGCGCACCGATGAAGGCTGCGAGCACAGCGAGCACGCGGCGCAGGGCGATGCGTTCGCCAAGGAACAGCGCCGCGCCGAGGGTGACATATATTGGTGAGAGGTAGTTCATGGCCGTGACTTCAGCGAGCGGGATTTGGGTCATCGCGTAGAACCACAGGATGACGCCAAGCGCATGCACCACCCCGCGCAGGCTGTAGAACCCCAGGCTGCGGCGCGTGAAGCTTATCGCGCGCAGCGATGATATCATGGGTAGCAGAAACACCAAGCCCAGCAGGTAGCGCAGAAAGGCCGATTGGGCCGCCGGCATGTCATCGCCGAGATACTTCACCAGCGCGGTGACAGCCACGAAACACAGGCCAGTCACGATCATCCAGAAAATGCCGAGAACGGGGTTGGGCGCGGGTGAGTTTGTTACCATGTTCAATATCTCGCACGCCGCTGCACGCGAGGCAAGTGGCGCTTGCCGAGTGGTCGGAAAAAGGGGTCGTGTGTGAGAAGAAGGGGCAGTCCGACATGCAGGCCCATCAAGCCCGCGCAATGGGGTTTGTTACACGGCGTTGGTAGAGTGGTGTTGCAAGGCGAGATATTGCGTTGCGCGCTCTGGGCAATGCAAGTTTTCGCGAACCGCGAACGACTTTGCTATGCGGCTTTGTTGGGCGCGCGCAGCTTGTCTGCAACTGTGCTGGTGAATTCCGCCAACGAAAACGGTTTGTTCAGGAAACTGGCATTGCTGATCCGGGCGCGTGCGGCCACGCGGCTGTCCTCGGCATAGCCTGACATGAACAGCACGGGCGTGTCGGGGAACCGGTCGCGGACCTGAGCGACCCATCCCGGACCGTCAATGCCAGGCATCACGACATCGGTCACGAAGAAATCGGGCTCGATGGTCGGATCCTCGAGGATTTCGAGCGCGGATTCGCCGCAATCCGCCTCTATCACCCGGTGGCCCTGCAATTCGAGCGCGCGCGCCGCGAAAGACCTGACCGGCGCCTCATCCTCTACCAGCAGGATCAATGCGCGTTGCTCAAGCATGGGCAGGCTTCTGAATCCAACGCGCGGCTCGGGCAAGGCCGGCACCTCTTCTTCCTGCGCTGCAAAATAGAGCGTGAAGGTGGTTCCGACCCCTTCCTCGCTATCGGCGAAGATATAGCCGCCGGATTGCTTGACGATCCCATACACGGTGGACAGGCCGAGCCCGGTCCCCTCACCCTGACGTTTGGTAGTGAAGAAGGGATTGAAGACCTTGTCGAGATTGCCGGGTGCGATACCCGTTCCGTCATCACTGACTCGGACACAGGTATAGTCCCCGGGTGGCAGGGTTACCTCGGGGCGTTGCAGGCCGTCGGGCAACGCGACAGTTTCGGTCGTGATGCGGATCTCGCCGCCCATGGGCAAGGCATCGCGCGCATTGACGACAAGGTTCATCAGCACCTGCTCGAACTGGCGCCGATCCGAGCGTATTGGCGCGACATTGTCGCCATGTTGAAGGGTCAGGGTGATTTTCTCGCCGACCAGACGGTTGAGCAGATGGATCACATCGCCCATCGTCTCTTCCAGATCGAGTGTGACGAATTTCAGCGTCTGCTGACGTGACAATGCCAGCAACTGGCGCACCAGCGCCGCCGCCCGGTTGGTGTTCTGCTGGATCTGCATCAGGTCGGGGTAATCCAGATCGCTGCGGTCATGGCGCAGCAGGATCAGATCGCAATGCCCCGAAATCGCCGTCAGAAGATTGTTGAAATCATGTGCCACACCGCCCGCGAGTTGGCCGATCGCCTGCATCTTCTGGCTCTGGGTATATTTTGCCTCGAGTGATTTCAGTTCCGTCGCATCACTGAAAACGGCAACAATATGAGATGGTTCGCCGTTATTCTGGTCGGACAGGGTCAGGGTCACCTTGAGATAGGCCTCGCAGTCGGGGCGGTTGAGGCTGAGGACTTCGGTCGATGTGGTGGGCCGTCCGGCGGCGATATCGCCGAGCCACTCCATGACCGGACGCCCCAACCCTTCGAGCGTTTCGCATAACACCGGAAGCGGCCCGCTGCCCAATCGCAGCAGGCGCCGCGCTTCGCCATTGGCGAAGCTGATCCGGCCACTGGGCTCGATATGGGCGATGGCAATCGGCAGGTCCAGAAGATCGGCATGCGTGTTGGGTCGTTGTTGCGACCCGACCGGTTCGGCTTCTGGCGCAGCCGGCAGGAGCAGCACGGTTGCGCTACCTTCCGTTTTTGCGCCTTGCTGAGGCAAGAGCAGCGCCCCACGCTGCTTGCCCGAGACGCTAACCTTGTGAAGGACACCGGGGGGTGGGGGGCGCCCGGAGAACAGCGCCGAGAGCGTCGGCGGCAGGTCGAGATCTTCGCGACGCAGGCAGGGAGCGATGTGGAGCAGAGTGCCATCAAGCGCAAAGCGAATCACCGGCAGATCGTCCGATGTCTCTTCCCCCAGCTGTTCAAGTTGCCAAAGAAACCTGTCTTCAGACAGGGCTTCGACCCGGATCAGCAGGCTGCCGCGATCAAGCTCATAACGATAAGTGGTGCGCCCTTTCGCGCGCGCAAGATCGAGCAGCCGTTCCAGCCGGGCGGCAGGGGATGCGCTCTGCGCAGCGAAGAGCGTCGCGCATCCGATATCGACGGTTTCGGGAAGGAGACTGCGAGCGACGTTGTTCGCCCAACAGACATGGCCCTGCGCATCACAGATCAGGCAGGCAGTGCTGGAATTGCCGTAGAGATGTTCCAGCAATGCGAGATCACGTCGCAGCAGCCAGTAGCGCCCGGCGCGCAGCAAAATTGCAAAACCCGCAAGCATCAGGAGCGCCACCCCCGCGGTCAGACTGACCAGCCGCAATGGCAGCGGTGCCAGCAGCACACCAAATCCCGACAGCAGCAGCCCTGCGCCGGTGGCGAGCAGGATCACGCGCCATGTGATCGGAACGAGGGAAAGGCTGGACAGGCCCAGCACCGAGGCAGGGGCGATCAGGGACAAGCGGTCGCTCCGGTTCTACGAAACATATTGCCTATCGATGGCAGAGGCGAGTTAAGTACGCGTTAATTCAAGCGTAGCAGCTTTGCACAGCCGCGCAACCCTTGGTTGCAAATGTCTACAATGACTTACGGGTCAAAATTGCAAGAAAGAACCCGTCACCACCGTCGAGTGGTGTGAAGCGGTGCTCGGCCGCGCGCTCAAACTCTGGCGCGCGTGACAGGAATGCCGCGATCTGCCCGGCATTCTCGGAGTTTAGCAGCGAGCAGGTGGCATAGGCGAGACTGCCTCCGGGTCGGACTCGGGGCGCGACTTGATCGAGGATTGCGGCCTGGAGGCGGTGCAACTCGGAAAGTCTCGCTGGGGTCAGGGACCATTTCCCGACCGGGCTGCGCCGCCAGGCCCCCGAGCCTGAACAGGGCACATCGGTCAGCACGAGGTCGAAGGGGCCGCTAGGGGCATTGCTGAGCGTGATACGGGCCCGCGCGCGTGCGGCGCGCGCAGGCAGATCGGCCATACGCTGCGGATGAGCGTCATGCGCTATCACATCGGCGCCCAGCGCGGCCATGGCAAGGGCCTTGCCGCCCCCACCGGCGCAGTAATCGAGCACGCGCGCACCCTTCAGCTGAGGCAGGGCAGCGATGACGGCCTGAGAGGCAGCATCCTGCAACTCCACTAGCCCGTCGCGATAGAGATGTGACCGGCGCAAGGCGCGCGGGTTGGCGGTGATTTCGAGCGCGGTCAGGGCGAGCGGGTGGGGGGTGGTCGTGATCCCGTCTTCGTTTAGTGCCTTGATGGCTTCTGCACGTGTCATGCGGCCGGTGTTGATGCGGAGAAAGACCGGAGCGCGATGGCGCAGCGCTTGCATGATCGGAGCGAAGGCCTCGCCAAGGCTTGCACGCAGGGCCGGGGCGAGCCAGTCGGGGCAATCGAGGGCAACCAGTTCCGGCATCGGGTCGGGGGAATGGTGGGCCTCTTCCTCGGAGAGCGGGGCAGGGGCGTGGCCCTCGCCTGTGAAGAGTGTCGCGGGGTCCTGACCGCTCTGGCGCAACCGCCCGAGGATCAGCCCGCGCCCAGTCTCGGACCCGCCCAGATGCGCGCAGGAGCGTTTGCACCGCAGTACGTCGAAGACATGATCGCGAATGGCAGCGCGGTCCTTGGACCCGGCAAAGCGACTGGCGCGTGCCCATGATGTGAGCGCCTGTTCGGCCGGGGTGCCTGCGAGGATGCGGTCGAGGATGGTGATGGCGGCATCGAGCCGGGCCGCGGGGGTCATGGGACATTTCTCTGGCGCTGGGCCGTGCCGCCCGGGGCCGCCGCACGAGGCGCCCACCCGCCCACCCCGTCGGCCCGCCCGGCTGACGCCGTCCGGACCTCGCGCCTCATGCGGTGGCCCCTTGCGACGGAGGGTCACGGGGGATGGAATAGGTCAGCGACGCGCGGGCCACCGGGGCTTCCATGCCCTCGGAATAGATGAGGCAATCGCCCACGGCCAGCGCGCGGCCCAGTTTCAGCAGCCGCGCGTCGCAGATCAGATCCACCCCGGCGGCGGGTTTGCGCATGAAATCGATGCTGCAATTCGTCGTCACGCTCAGCGCCTTGGGGCCGATCATGGCGAGGATCGCCAGATAGACCGAGACATCGGCCAGCGCGAACATCGCCGGCCCGGAGACCGTGCCACCGGGGCGCAGATGGCGGGGGTGGTGCAGGAGACGCACGGTCACGGCCATGGGCTCGACCCCGTCGATGGCGAACATCTCGGCCACCTCGGCAAAGTCGCTGGCGAGAAATCTGGTCAGGGCGTCACGGTCCATCTGCATGGGGTTTTCCTCGGGGCTTGACGCGCCTACACTCGGGCAAATTGCAGGAGGATGGCAAGATGGCGGATGAATTGGTGCTCTGTGACGTTGCGGAAGGGGTGGCGCGGCTGGTGATGAACCGTCCCCAGTCGCTGAACGCGCTCTCGGACGGGATGCTGGCGGCATTGTCGGAACACTTGGAGGCGATTGCCGAGGATGCGTCGGTCGGGGTGGTGATCCTTGCGGGCGCGGGCAAGGCGTTCTGCGCCGGGCATGATCTGCGCGAAATGCAGGCAGGGCGCGCGGAAGAGGACAAGGGCGCGGCCTATTTCGCGGACCTGTTTGCGCGCTGCT
This sequence comes from Paracoccaceae bacterium, assembly GCA_007694945.1. GTDB lineage: Bacteria > Pseudomonadota > Alphaproteobacteria > Rhodobacterales > Rhodobacteraceae > Roseinatronobacter. The sequence continues at coordinate 166,353 of REER01000077.1, forward strand.
CCGGCCTGATGCAACTGATTACTGCCATGCCGCAGCCGGTGATTGCCGAAGTGCATGGGATCGCCACCGCCGCCGGGTGCCAGTTGGTGGCGTCCTGCGACATGGCGGTGGCGGCGGAGGGGACGCGGTTCGGGGTGAACGGGGTGAATATCGGGCTGTTCTGCTCGACGCCCATGGTGGCGCTCACGCGCAATATCGGGCGCAAACCGGCCTTCGAGATGCTGACGACCGGCGGGTTCATCGAGGCGGACCGGGCGCGGGAGCTGGGGCTGGTGAACCGGGTGGTGCCCATGCAGGCGCTGGAGGCCGAGGCGCGGGGGCTGGCGCAGGTGGTGGCAGGCAAGCTGGGTGGGGCCGTGCGGATCGGCAAGCAGGCGTTTTACCGGCAGGCCGAGATGGGGCTGGCCGAGGCCTATGCCTATACCGGCGCGGTGATGGTCGAGAACATGCTCTGGCGCGATACGGAGGAGGGGATCGCGGCGTTTCTGGAAAAGCGCAAGCCGGATTGGGCGGCGGAGTGAAAGGGGCGTTTGCGGGCGGCCAGGCGCCGTCCAGCGCCCGCTCCAGCGCTTCGCGGATCAGGCGTTGATAGGGTGCTGGGGGCTTTCGCCTGGGCTTTCAGGGCCGTGATCAGGGGGTCTGGCGGCACTTGGGTGTGGGGGCGGGTTTGGGCAGGGATTCAAGGCGCATGGGTTTGAACTGGGTGTAGTCGAGGGTTGAGAGGTCCTGGGCGAGAAAATCCTCGGCCTCCGCGTCAGTGGTCAGGACGGGGACGGAGGTGGGGGAAGGCTTCGGCATAGCGGGCAACCTCGCAGGTGTTTATAAAAGACGTTTTTAGATTGCGCTTTGCTAAGAGGGAAACTCAAGTTGCATGTCTTTCCAGCTTCCATAGGTGATATTCTTCCCTTCCAACAACCAGTCTGTGCGACCGTTTCTGCTTGTTCCAAATAAGAAAACCGCCGCCGCGCTGGGGCTGCTGAATGCAACATCTTCCAAGACAGTGAAATGCTCAGCATCGTTGCGGTGGATTCTACCGCTTTCCATTGCTTGATCTCTGATGATTTTAATTCGTTCGTGAAATGATGGTGCTTCATTCAGATTGCCGGTTGAACCAGCGAGAACCACGAATTCACCGTCAACCTCTGTTGCCCGTGCAGAAATACCTTTTCCGGAATTCTGTACGCTAAAAAAAACTTGTGCGTCTTCTTCGCGCTTTTCGAGCACATTTAGTTTAGGTCTGCGTAGGAAGTCTACTCCCACAACGGGAAGGATTAGTTGAAGTTCATCGAGAAAGCTCTCCATGTCTGATATGTCTGCTTCAGGGAGCCTCTCGAATATAGGCTCAGTTCGATTCATCAGACTACATTTTTTTGCTTCTAGAAGTATCTTTATTAAGCGCGCCTCCAAGTACTTCACATGTGCTTTGGTGAGGTTCATATCTTTACTAGTGATTGCGACAAACCGATCCCAGAAGTCCTTGGAGTCATCTCTTGAGTGTGAGCGCAGCCGTGAGGCGATTTCGTCGCCCTCTCCGACATACACAGAGGGTAAGTCGCCTCCAAATGTGTCGCTATAGAGGATGTAAACACCCGTCTTTTTAAGCTCTTCTCGTTTTAGTGCCGCTTCAAGCCGAGTCCGCGGTGCTGCGAGCATATGGCCAGTCCAGTTAACAATCTCTGCCGTGAGAATACCCGTGGACGAGCCTTCCGCCAAATACAACCTCACTGAACGGCCACGCTGTTCGGACATAAATACTACCTCGCAAACTTCTTATACTTCACCCGCTTCGGCTCCAGCGCATCCGGCCCGAGCCGCCGCTTCTTGTCTTCTTCATAGGCCTCGAAATTGCCCTCGAACCATTCGACATGCGCCTCGCCTTCAAACGCGAGTATATGCGTGCACAGCCGGTCAAGGAAGAAGCGGTCGTGGCTGATGATCACGGCGCAGCCTGCGAAATCTTCCAGCGCCGCTTCCAGCGCCTGCAGGGTTTCCACGTCCAGATCGTTGGTCGGCTCGTCCAGGAGCAGCACGTTCCCGCCCGCGCGCAGGAGCTTCGCCATATGCACGCGGTTGCGCTCGCCGCCGGATAGCAGCCCCACTTTCTTCTGCTGGTCGCCGCCCTTGAAGTTGAACGCGCCGACATAGGCGCGGGAGTTCACCTCGGCATCGCCAAGCTGGATCACGTCCAGCCCGTCGGAGATTTCCTCCCACACGGTCTTGTTCGCATCCAGCGCATCGCGCGACTGGTCCACATAGGCCAGTTTCACCGTGTCGCCGAATTCGATACTGCCTTCGTCCGGCTGTTCCTGCCCGGTCAGCATGCGGAACAGGGTCGATTTGCCCGCACCATTGGGGCCGATCACGCCGACAATGCCGCCCGGCGGCAGGGCAAAGGTCAGGTCCTCGATCAGCAGCCGGTCGCCATAGCCCTTTTTCAGCCCCTCGATATCGATCACCTTGCCGCCCAGACGGGGGCCGTTGGGGATGATGATCTGCGCGCGGCTGATCTTTTCACGCTCGGATTGGCTCGCCTTTTCCTCATAGGCCTGAATCCGGGCCTTGGATTTGGCCTGCCGGGCCTTGGCACCGGCGCGGATCCATTCCAGCTCGCGTTCGAGCGATTTCGTGCGCGCCTTGTCCTCGCGGGCCTCCTGCGCCAACCGCTTGGCCTTCTGCTCCAGCCATGCGGAATAATTCCCCTCATAGGGAATGCCGCGACCGCGGTCGAGTTCCAGGATCCAGCCGGTGATGTCATCGAGGAAATAGCGGTCATGGGTCACGATCAGGATGGTGCCCTTGTAGTCGATCAGGTGCTTTTGCAGCCAGGCGATGGTTTCGGCGTCCAGATGGTTGGTCGGCTCGTCTAGCAGCAGCATGTCGGGCGCTTCCAGCAGAAGCTTGCACAAAGCCACGCGGCGCTTTTCGCCGCCCGAGAGCGTTTCGACCGAGGCCTCATCGGGCGGGCAGCGCAGGGCCTCCATCGCCACGTCGATCTGGCTGTCGAGATCCCACAGGTTTTCCGCGTCGATCTGGTCCTGCAGTTCGGCCATTTCCTCGGCCGTCTCGTCCGAGTAATTCATGGCGAGTTCGTTGTAGCGCTCAAGCTTGGCCTGTTTCCGTGCCACGCCCAGCATGACATTGCCGCGTACATCAAGCGCAGGGTCAAGCTCGGGCTCCTGCGGCAGGTAGCCGACCTTGGCACCCTTGGCGGCCCAGGCCTCGCCAGTGAAATCCTTGTCCTGCCCCGCCATGATGCGCAAAAGCGTAGATTTGCCTGCGCCGTTCACGCCGACCACACCGATCTTGACGCCGGGCAGGAAGTTCAGCCGGATATTCTCGAAGCACTTCTTGCCACCGGGATAGGTCTTGGACACACCATCCATATGATAGACAAACTGATAGGACGCCATGGCTCGCTCCGCGTGTATGAGGGGTTTGTCTTCCCCTACAGGGGGCGGCGAAAGCGTGCAAGGCTTGGGCAAAGCGCAGGGAATCGACAGCGCAAAGCATTCTGAGGCTTGCCAAACCCGATTCGCTTCGTCCTAATGGCGAAAATCTGATCAAACCGGATGCCATGGCCCAGACACCCGTTATCGAGATCCGCGACCTTCACAAGGCCTATGGCACACTCGAAGTGCTCAAGGGCGTCACTATCAATGCGAAGAAAGGAGATGTGGTCTCGCTGATCGGGTCCTCCGGGTCAGGCAAATCGACGCTTCTTCGATGTTGCAATCTGCTCGAGGACAGCCAGCAGGGCGAGATCCTGTTCAATGGCGAGCCCGTGCACTGGCGCGGGCAGGGGCCGGGGCGCCATCCGAGCGACCGTGCGCAGGTGACGCGAATCCGCACCAATCTCAGCATGGTCTTCCAGAGCTTCAATCTGTGGTCGCATATGACGGTGCTGCAGAATGTGATGGAGGCGCCGGTCCATGTGCTCAAGCAGGATCGCGCCGAGGTCGAGACGCGCGCGCGGTCACTGCTGGCCAAGGTCGGGATCGGTGACAAGGCCGATGTCTACCCGGCGCAGATGTCCGGTGGCCAGCAGCAGCGCGCGGCGATCGCGCGGGCGCTATGCATGGAGCCCGAGGCGCTTCTCTTTGATGAGCCCACCTCGGCGCTCGACCCAGAACTGGAACAGGAAGTGGTGCGCGTGATCAAGGCGCTGGCCGAGGAAGGGCGCACCATGCTGATCGTGACCCATGACATGCGCATGGCGGCGGATGTCTCGGATCATGTCGTGTTCCTGCACAACGGGCTGATCGAGGAACAGGGTCCGCCCGAGTCGCTCTTCAAATCGCCGCAGACAGTGCGGCTCAAGCAATTCCTCAGCCACTCTGCAGCGGCCTGAGGCAATAACCAGAACCACCAACACGGGAGATGAGAATGAGAAAAAACCCAATCATAATGGCCGCCGCGATTGCCCTGATGGCATCAGGCGCGATGGCACAGGATGTGGTCCGGATCGGCACCGAAGGTGCTTACCCTCCGTGGAACTTCATCGATGACAATAACAACGTGGTCGGCTTCGAGATCGACCTCGGCAATGAGATCTGCCGCCGGGCGGAACTCGAATGCGAATGGGTCCTCAATGACTGGGATACCATCATTCCCAATCTCGTCGCGGGCAATTACGATGTGATCATGGCCGGCATGAGCATCACTGAAGCACGCAGCCAGGTGATCTCCTTCACGGAAAACTATCTGCCCTCCGACCCTTCGGCCTATATGGCACTGGCGGGCACGGACGAGTCGGTCATCATGGATGGGGTGATCGCAGTACAGTCCAACACAGTACAGGCGGGGCTTGTTGCCGATAGCGATGCAGCCGGGCTTGAATTCCCGACGCCGGATGAGACTATCTCGGCGGTGCGCAATGGTGAAGCCGATGCCGTGCTCGCCGACAAGAACTTCCTGCAACCCTATGTCAACGACTCGGGTGGCGAACTGGTCTTCATTGGCGAGGATATGTATCCCGGGGAGGGCACAGGTGCGGGTATCCGTCAATCCGACAACGAGTTGCGCGAGACATTCACCGCCATCATCATGGAGATGCGTGAGGATGGCTCGATCAACGAGTTGATCGAAGAATGGTTCGGCGACGGCATCGCCAAATTCTGAGACCTGTGTGACATCCGCAGCAGGCCCGCTCAGCGGGCCTGCTGTCCCCTAGGGCACGGCCAGACCCCATGTTCAGCTTCTGCACAGATCCCTCCACCCTGCCGCAATGGCAATGGTTCGCGTGTTACCTGACAACACCGACCCATTTCGCGTTCTATCGCTCCTTTTTCATGGTGATGCTGCTTTTGGTCATCACCGCGCCTATTGCGCTGGGCATGGGGTTGATTGGCGCGATCGCGGCGCGCTCGACTGTTTTGCCCGTCTCGTGGCTGGGCAAGGGTTATGTCAATATCGTACGCGGTGTGCCTGATATCGTCTTCTTCATGTTCGTGCCGATTGCACTGGGTCAGGGCATCGAATGGATCATGCACCATATCAACTGCCCCGACTGGGACCAGCCGATCCGGCAGGGCAATGATTTCATCGTCTGCCGCGAGGCGAAGGTACCCGCTGTCGGATCTCCAGCCTGGGTGCGCGATCTCTACGCCTTCACCATGGCCGTGATCGCCTACGCGCTCGTGTTCGGGGCCTTTGCCGCCAATACGCTTTTCGGCGCCATGCAAGCAGTGCCGCGTGCCCAGATCGAGACTGCCGAGGCCTATGGCATGAGCCGCGCGCAGGCGTTTCGCCGGGTGGTCATGCCGCAGATGTGGGTCTATGCGCTGCCGGGCCTGTCGAATATCTGGCAGATCCT
>REER01000133.1 GCA_007694945.1 Paracoccaceae bacterium
TCTGGCAGGCGATGGTGCGCTTCCAGATCAGGTCATAGAGCTTGCGCTGGTCGGCATCGGTCAGCTTCAGCTTGTCGGGGCTGACGGCCATGTCGGTCGGGCGGACGCATTCATGCGCTTCCTGCGCGTTCTTGGCCTTGTTCTTGTACATGCGCGGGGATTTCGGCACGTAATCGGCACCATAGCGCTCCTTGATTACATCGCGCGCGGCCATCACGGCCTCGGGCGCCATATCGATCCCGTCGGTCCGCATGTAGGTGATGTAGCCTGCTTCATAGAGCCGCTGCGCGGCCGACATACATTGTTTCGCGCCCATGCCGAATTTCCGGCTGGCCTCCTGCTGCAGGGTCGAGGTCATGAATGGGGCCGAGGGGTTGCGGCTGGCGGGCTTGGCCTCCACCGATTGCACGGAAAGTGCCCGCGAGCGCACCGCTTGCGCCGCGATTTCCGCCGACTCGCCCGTGGCGATGTCGAATTTGTCCAGCCTCTTGCCTGCGAGCCTCACCAGCCGCGCGGTGAACTCACGCCCGCGCGGGGTGGTAAGGGCGGCTGTCACGCTCCAGTATTCCTGCGGACGAAAGGCCTCGATTTCCATCTCGCGTTCGACGATCAGGCGCAGGCAGACCGATTGCACCCGGCCGGCCGATTTCGCACCGGGCAGCTTGCGCCAGAGCACGGGCGAGAGGTTGAAGCCCACCAGATAATCCAGCGCGCGGCGCGCGAGATAGGCGCGCACCAGCGGCATATCGACTTCGCGCGGGTTCTTCATCGCTTCGGTCACGGCGTTCTTGGTGATCGCGTTGAAAACGACGCGTTTGACCGGCGTGTCCTTCTTGAGCGCACGCGATTTTGCGAGCGCCTCGGTCAGGTGCCAGGAAATCGCCTCGCCCTCGCGGTCGGGGTCGGTTGCTAGGATGAGCTCGGGGTCGTCCTTGAGCGCATCGGCGATGGCGCGGACGTGTTTCCGCGAGTCGCTGGCGACCTGCCAGGTCATCTCGAAATCCTGCTCGGGGTCGACAGAGCCATCCTTGGGTGGCAGGTCGCGCACATGGCCATAAGACGCCAGAACCGTGTGGCCGGGGCCGAGATATTTGTTGATTGTCTTGGCTTTGGCGGGCGATTCGACGACGACAACTGCCATGAAATTCCTCTGGTCGATAATTGGGGCGGACCCTTTTTCGTGGCCTTACATGTGTGAGAGGGGCAGGAAATGTCAATGAGCCCCAAGGTCGGATCAAGGCGCACGCTGCCCGTTACAATGGGTAGGGCTGGTCGCATTGGCAGGCTGATCATCGCATGCAGCGTGTGTGATCCGGTAGGCTCATGAGGCATTGATGAGCGGTTGTTGGGCAATGCCTGTGCGGTATCGGTGGACCGTTGTAATGCCTCTTCGGCAGTGCAAAGGCCATGAACCGGCTGCGCCCGAGCGCTTGTTCGGATGAAACGCGCTTGCGAGTTAACTGACACTCAACTGCGGCTGATCAGCGCGCCGGGGTGGCGGCGGATCTGGCCCTGCAGCTCCAGTATTACCAGGGCAGGTGCCAGCGTCGCTGCAGGCAGAGCGAGATCGCGGATGACCTGATCCTCGGCAACCGGGCTGGGTCCGAGGCAGTCGAGAATGCGCTGGTCCAGTGGCGTACTGTCTGCGGGCCTGGAAGGACAATCGCCCGCGCCTTGTGGCGCGGGCTGCTTGCACTGCTCTTGCCTGTTATTTCGGGTCGAAGAGGCGCCTGTCTTGTTGTTCGGGGCCGGTTGCATGGCCTTGTGGGCTGTCTTTGCCTGCTCAGTACTCTGCGACACGCCGGACGCATGCCGCGCCCCGGCCTGCACCTCCGGGGATGGTCCTTGCGGCGACGGGTCGTCTTGTCGCGGCTTGTCCTGCAGCCTTTGCAGCGCTTCAAGCACATCCTCGACATGGCGCACAAGGGTTGCTCCTTCGCGGATCAGCCGGTTGCAACCGCCAGCGCGCCCGTCCACAGGGTGGCCCGGCACTGCCATGACTTCACGCCCCTGCTCAAGCGCGTCCTGCACTGTGATCAGGGTGCCGGATTTCTCGGCTGCCTCGACCACCACGACCGCCAGAGAAAGGCCCGAGATGATCCGGTTGCGCGGCGGGAAATGGCGCCCTTGTGGGTGGAGGCCCATGGGCTGTTCGGACATGCGCAGCCCCTGGTCAGCGATGGCAGCGGCAAGCACTGTATTCTCGACCGGGTAGATGACATCGACACCGCCTGCCATGACAGCGATGGTGCCCGTCTTCAGGCTGCCATGATGCGCAGCGGCATCCACCCCGCGTGCGAGGCCCGAGACGACAGTATAGCCCGCAAGCCCCAGCCCCTCGGCCAGTGTGCGCGCCATGCGCGTGCCCAGGCTGGAGGCATTTCGCGCGCCCACCAGCGCCACCATAGGGCGCAGCACGGGTTTGCGCTGGCCCATGCACCACAGCACCGGGGGCGCATCGGCGATGCTGGCGAGGCTGGCCGGATAGGCTTCGGTCCCGAAACAGAGCATACGCGCGCCTTTGGCGCGCGCCTGGTCAATCTCGGCTTCGGCCTTGTCGCGCAGGCAGGGGGTATAGTCGGTAACACCGGCGGCCTGCGCGATTGCGGGCAGCGCGTCCAACGCGGCCGCGGCAGTGCCATGCTCGCGCATCAGGCGGTGAAATGTCGTGGCACCGACGCGCGGTGAGCGAATGAGACGAAGCCAGAACAGCCGGTCTTCTTCCGTCGTGGGTGGGGTGAAGGGTGGGTGAGAAGAAAACAAATCTTTCGCCATTCCATCCGCCTCGCCTCATTCTGTTCCCACACTGCCGCGCTTTGGTTAAGGCGAGGTAAAGAAAAGCCGCTTCCCGGGTTTTTTTGCACATTATTTCGTGCCGCCAGCTTATGGAAAGAGCCACTATGATGGTGCGCGGTCTGCAGGCCCGGACGCGAGAGCCAGAACCACCCCAAAGCGCGTCCAACCGTGAAATGTTTCGCAAACGCCGACGGGTGTAGTGCGGGATGTTCGGCGCGGCGCGTGCAGAAAGGCTTCTGGTCGTTCATAGCCAAGCATCATACGCACCACGAGCGCGCCTACCAGCCCGAGCCCGGCCGAGATATCCAGTGAAATCCCTTCAAAGATGAGGACGATCAGAAAGCCGTAGCCGAGCCCAAGAAGCGCGAAACTGATCAAACCGCCAGAACCTGCTCGCATCGCAAGCCAGAGCAACGGCAAGGACGACAGAAACATCCATGCTTTGATGAATGTGATATGCAAGAGCACCGCACCGTAAGCCGTCGGATCGATAATCGCTTCAATGAGTGGTGGCACTTTGTCACTCTCTTCGCCCAGAAAAAGATAGGACAGAAGTGGTTAGGACCAGAACCAGACCGATCACCAGCAATGCCAGCCACGCCGTGCCATAGGCGACAAGCCAATCAAGCCAACGTAGATGCCGATCGCCGCCGCGCGCCGACCTGAAGGCGGCCATCAGGAGGCCGCGCTGCCCCCCACGGTCAGCCCGCCGATCAGCAGCGAGGGCTGGCCCACGCCGACAGGCACCCATTGGCCCGCCTTGCCGCAGGTGCCCATGCCAGGATCCAGCGCCATGTCATTGCCGAGACCGCGGATTTTCGTCAGCGCCGTGGCCCCATCACCGATCAGCGTGGCACCTTTCACTGGGGCGACGATCTTGCCGTCCTTCACGCGGTAGGCCTCGGTACAGGAAAAGACGAATTTGCCGTTGGTGATATCGACCTGCCCGCCGCCAAAGCCGACGGCATGGATGCCGTCCTTCAGATCGGCCACCAGATCGGTCGGGTCGGTCTCGCCACCCAGCATATAGGTGTTGGTCATGCGCGGCATGGGGGCGTGGGCGTAGCTTTCGCGTCGGCCGTTGCCGGTGGTGGCCACGCCCATCAGTCGCGCGTTCTGGCGGTCCTGCATGAAGCCCACCAGCACCCCGTCCTCGATCAGGACATTGCGCGCCGAGGGTGTGCCCTCGTCATCGATGGTGATCGAGCCGCGCCGGTCGGGGATGGTGCCGTCATCGAGCACGGTCACGCCTTTGGCGGCGACCTGCTGGCCCAGCAGCCCGGCAAAGGCCGAAGAGCCCTTGCGGTTGAAATCACCCTCCAGCCCGTGGCCCACGGCCTCGTGCAGCAGGATGCCGGGCCAGCCGGGACCAAGCACGACATCGAACACACCCGCAGGCGCGGGCTCGGCGCGCAGATTGACCAGTGCGATGCGCAGCGCCTCTCGCGCCATGCCCTCCCATGTCGCCCGTGCCATCACGCCCTCGAGCCCCGCGCGCCCGCCGCCACCGGCCGAGCCCGATTCGCGGCGTCCGTTTTCCTCGACGATGACCGAGATATTCAGCCGGCTCATGGGCCGCGTGTCACGCAGGGACTGGCCTTCGGGGCGCAGGATTTCGATCTGTTGCAGGCTTGCGGCCATTGAGACCGAGACCTGCACGACGCGTTTGTCGAGCGCGCGCAAGAAATCATCGATTTCGCGCAACAACTCGATCTTGACCGAGAAGGCCGCACCCGCGATCGGGTCACTATCGGTATAGAGGCGCTTGTTGGTGGGCGCGGGTGGATCAGCGAGGGTCCCACCACCATCGGCCACTGCCAGACGCGCGGTCTGAGTCGCGCGGCGCAGCGCGGCCATGGTCAGATGCGTGGAATGCGCATAGCCCGTCACCTCACCGCGGACGGCGCGCAGGCCGAAACCTTCGGACGCATTGTAGCTTGCCGATTTCACGCGCTGGTCATCGAGCATGAGCGACTCGGAGACACGGCGTTCGCAGAAGATCTCGCCATCATCGGCCCCGTTTGTGGCCTCGCGCAGCAGGACGAGGGACTCGGCTCTGTTTAGATTGCTCTCAAAAGGGCGGAAATCAGTATCACTCATGACAGGGGCCTTTCCTGATTTGCTGCGGTGCGGCGTAGATCGCCCTGGCTGTCGTTGATCCATATCAACAAATGGCAATCTGTCGCATCGGTTTTGCTTGTTCTGACATCTCTAATATGGTTTTACAGGAAAAAAGCTCAACGGGATTCCATCGTATGCCGCCGTATGCGGATCTCGGAGAACAAACAGCAGCCTCAAGGGCGCAGATAAACGGGAACAGAAACATGCGACTGTCGAAACCTTTTCTGTCATTGGTCACGGCAACCCTGGCCGTGATATCCGCGTCACGTGCTGCTGCGGAAGAATTCCTGCCAGACCTGCCCGTCATTGGCGCTCCGACCCCCGGTGGCATGTCTTTGCAGCGCCCAGTGACGGCCCTCCACCATGAGGTCGTGTTTCTCGACAACCTGCTGAACTGGATCATCTTTCCGATCACGCTCTTCGTTACTGCGTTGCTGATCTGGGTGATTGTGTTCCATAATCGCAAGTCCAACCCAGAGCCTGCGCGTTTCACGCACAACACGCCGCTCGAAGTGGCTTGGACTGTGGTTCCAGCGTTCATCCTGCTGTTCATCGCGCTCTTCACCTTCCCGGCGCTGCGCCATCAGCAGATCATGCCCGAGGCTGATGTCACGATCAAAGTCACCGGGCTGCAATGGTACTGGGATTACGAGTATGTTGATCATGACGTCCAGTTCTCGCAATTCATGCTCGAGCGCGATGAGCTGGCCGATTTCGGTTATACTGATGACCTGTATCTGCTAGCCACCGATACGGCGATGGTGGTGCCCGTAGGACGCAACATCGTGCTGCAAGTAACCGCCGGGGACGTGATCCATTCGTGGACGATCCCCGCTTTCGGTGTGAAACAGGACGGCATCCCCGGGCGTCTGGCAGAACTGTGGTTCAATGCCGAGGAAGAGGGCATCTATTTCGGCCAGTGCTCGGAGCTCTGCGGGATCAACCACGCTTATATGCCGATCACAGTGAAGGTGGTCAGCGAGGAAGATTACATCGCATGGCTTGAGCGTCAGGGCGCGGAATTTGCCAATCTTCCGGCATGGATGGAAGAGAAGCGCCTCGAAATGGCATCCGCGGAGTGAACACTGCGCGCGCAAGCTGACAGTCATCCGACAAGGGCTACCCGATGACCGATATTCGCACCGACCTGAGCTATGCCACTGAAGGCGAAGCGCGATTCGGCGATTACGTCGCGCTGCTCAAGCCGCGGGTGATGTCACTGGTGGTCTTCACGGCGCTGGTGGGGCTGCTGGTAGCCCCCGGCACGATCCACCCGATCGAGGCGCTGGCCGCGATCATCTTCATCGCGCTCGGGGCAGGGGCCTCGGGAGCGCTGAACATGTGGTGGGATGCCGATATCGACGCAGTGATGAAGCGCACCGCGCGCCGCCCCATCCCCGCGGGCAAGGTCGAACCGGGCGAGGCGCTGGGCCTTGGTGTGGCGCTCTCCGGCCTGTCGGTCATCATGCTGTGGCTGGCGACCAATGCACTTGCGGGCGCGCTGCTGGCCTTCACGATCTTCTTCTATGCGGTCATCTATTCGATGTGGCTCAAGCGCTCGACGCCGCAGAATATCGTTATTGGGGGTGCAGCAGGGGCCTTCCCGCCCATGATCGGCTGGGTCGCGGTGACTGGCAGTGTTAGCATCGAGGCCTGCCTGATGTTCCTTCTGATCTTCATGTGGACGCCGCCGCATTTCTGGGCGCTCGCGCTGTTCATGAAATCCGACTATCACAAAGCCGGCGTGCCGATGCTGACCGTGACACATGGCCGCCGCGCCACCCGTGCGCATGTCCTTGTCTACACGCTCGCGCTTGTGCCAGTGGCGCTGGCGGCGGCCTTCAGCAGCATCGGCGGGCCGGTATATCTGGCGCTTGCGCTGGTGCTGAATGCCATGTTCCTCAAGGGTGCATGGGAGATCTGGCAGCGCGATGAGACCTGCGCCGAGGCAGATAATTACGCAACCGAAAAGCGCGTCTTCCGCTTCTCGCTGGCCTATCTGTTCCTGCTTTTCACGGCCTTTCTGGTCGAGGCTGTTTTGTCGCGCATTCCGGCCTATGCCGATTTCGCCGCACGCCTGCCATTGCTGGAGGTATTCTGATGGCCATCACTCGCGAACATGAATTGCACAAGCGGCGCTCCAGCCGCAATGTGGGGCTGGCGGTTGTGTTGGTGGGCTTCATCGCGCTGGTGTTTGGTCTGACCATTGCCAAGGTCCAGGGCGGCGGCACACTGCAAGCCTTCGACCATTCCTATCGCCCTGCACTCGACCCCGACAATGTGAGGTTTCAGCAAAGATGATCGCTGTCTGGCACAAACTGACCGGTATCCAGAAAACCACTGTGCAAGCCACTGGAGTGGTGCTGTTCATGTTCGGCATGGGCTGGGCCGCCGTGCCGCTGTATGATCTGTTCTGCCGCGTGACGGGCTATGGCGGCACCACCAACACGGCGGCAGACGCGAGCGGTGTGGTGCTGGACCAGACCATGCGCGTGCGCTTCGATGCCTCGGTCGTGCGCGATTTCGACTGGGATTTCCGCCCTGTGGAGCGCACCAGCGAGATCCGGCTGGGCGAAGTGGGGTTGGCCTTCTATGAAGCGCATAACCCGACGGACCAGCCCATCGCAGGTTCGGCGAGCTATAACGTGACACCCTATGAGGCAGGCCGTTTCTTCACCAAGATCGACTGCTTCTGCTTCGAGTTGCAGGTGCTGCAACCGGGTGAGACTGTGCTGATGCCCGTCACCTATTTCGTGGACCCGGATATACTGAATGACCGCGAGGCACGCGATCTACACACGGTCACGCTATCCTACACCTTCCACCCGACCAACATTCCGGATGATTATGTCGCGCCCGAAGACCCGGCGATGACCAACTGAGCGCGCAGGCGCCGAACAAGAAGATGCTGAGGGAACACCACGATGGCACACGCTAAGAACCACGATTACCACGTCCTGCCCCCGTCAATCTGGCCTTTCGTGGCAGCGGTCTCGGCCTTTGTCATGTTGTTCGGCGCAGTGCTGTGGATGCACGGGTCGGGCCCGTGGCTGTTCCTCGCCGGGCTGGCCGGCGTGATCTATGTGATGTTCGAGTGGTGGAAGGACATGGTCATCGAAGCGCATTCGGGTGACCATACTGCCGTGGTGGTGATTGGGCTGCGCTACGGGTTCATCCTGTTCATTCTGTCCGAGGTGATGTTCTTTGCGGCATGGTTCTGGAGCTTCTTCAAGCACGCCATGTACCCGATGTATACCTATGTTGGCACCGAATACCTCGAGCCCGCGATCTATGCGGTCAATGCCTTTGATCTGCCGCTGATCAACACGATGGTGCTGCTCCTGTCGGGGGCAATGGTGACCTGGGCGCACCACGAACTGGTGCATGATGGCGACCGCAAGACGGTCGAGCATACGCTGCTGATCGGCATTTTGCTCGGCATCGCCTTCACCTTCCTGCAGGGATATGAGTATTTCTACCTGATTACCCAGCGTGGCTATGATTTCTCGGGCGATGTGTTCTATGCGAATTTCTTCATGGCGACCGGGTTCCATGGCGTGCATGTCATCATCGGCACGATCTTCCTGGCGGTGTGCTGGTTCCGATTGCGCGCCGGGCATTTCACCGCCGAGCGCCATGTCGGGTTCGAGGCCGCTGCATGGTACTGGCACTTCGTCGATGTGGTCTGGCTGTTCCTCTTCTTCGCGGTCTATATCTGGGGCATGTAACCAACCCCATGATCGAAGGGTTTAAGGGGGCGCGGGCCGAAAGCCCCCCCCCCCACAACAAGAGACAGGAGGGCTT
>REER01000094.1 GCA_007694945.1 Paracoccaceae bacterium
CGGTCATTATGCACGATCATGTCGGCATGCTTGGCGTCAAAGGTGAAATCATTCACCGTTTCGGCGAGGGCCGCAGGCATCAGCCCCGCGGGCATATTGGCGCTGAAGGGAATTGTCGTGCCCAGCACTGCGCCCATCGAAGCCAGTCCTGCCCCTTTCAGAAACCCGCGCCGGTCCGGCCCCGCCTCGCGACCGAAAACCAGAAACTCCGCGCGTTCCGGATCGTCATGATAGAGCTCAATGAGCCCGCGTTCTTTCTTTGGCATGCTGTTCATCCTCCCATGGCCAGTGCCGGTCTGATAAGGGCTGGCATGACAGAATGTCGCACGCGCCCTTATGTAAAAGGACGAGTCTCAAATGCGGATTATTCCCTAAGCCAGAAAAAAATCTCACGCCACGCAGGGAAGCCGAGCGGATTGCAGCAACGCGATGCGCAGATCAGCGGCCGTTTCCCGGACCGAACTTCCCTGATGCAAACCAGTGGCGACCGTTGCAAAGCGCGCAGGCGCCATGTCACGCGCGATCATTTCGAAAGCAACGCCTTCGATGTGCCATTTTGCATGCTGCACAGCCTCTGTCAGGCTCACGCGGAGTGTGGCATCCAGTTTTTCCATTGGTGTGATGAACAGGCTAAGCCTACAGGCATTCGGCCCCCGGAAGCCGAGATGCATTGCCTCTGGCCGGATGTCGGCATGAACAAGCTGCAATCCACTGGCGCTCATCACCGGCTCCATCCATGCGAAAGTCTCAGGGAGATTCGTCGCTTCAGCCGAGCCTGTCTCATTAAGCCACTGGTCATGCTGCGTCAGCTTAGGCCAGTCTTCACCGGAAGGCTCCGGAGTAAGTGCTGGAACGGCTCCCAGCATTACAAGGATCATGGCGGCCACTGCTCCGCAAATGGCGAGTTTGCGTCGCGGTCTGCGGCGTGCGCGGACAGGTTCCGGTATGTCGGGCAACGGCAAATCATCGCCAAATCCAGCGATCGCAGCTTTCATCCTGTGCAGGTGCAACACGCGCTTAGCCAGAGCAGGGACTGTGGCGACAGCCTCTGCGACCTGCGCGGCCTCGGGTGGCGGCAATTCGCCGTCAACGAAGGCATTGAGTTGATGGTCGGGCACGCGCACTCTCATCCACCCTCTCCAAACCAACGCGCGTTGCGTCGCAATGGCATCGCAATCACGTTTTTGTCCTCGCGCATCCGTTCCGCCAGTGCAGTGCGGGCACGGCTGACTCGACTCATGATAGTTCCGGGAGCCACATCCAGCGTCTCGGCGGCCTCTGCATAACTGAAACCACAGATATCGACCAAGGCCAGAATATCGCGATGTGGCTTTGATAGTTTGCCGAAGGCCTGACGCACGGCTAATGCATTAACCACATGATCATCGTGCTGCCCGCTGGGCAATTCTTCGACCTCGGCGGCATCTTCGAAGACTGGCAGACGCCCCTCTGCGCGTAGCTGATCGATCCAGAGATTGCGCATGATGCGGAACAGCCATACGCGATAGGACAGCATCTCTTCGGGAGCAGAACGTGCTGTCATCACCCGCAGGAGGGTGTCCTGATACAGATCTTCGGCTTCGGTCGTGCTCGAGCATAATGCGCATGCATATCCGAACAGCTTGCGCCGGGTCTGAAGCAGCCAGCCATGATGCCTGTCATCAAGCATGCCATTGGTCCTCCCTGGTGCGGCCAGACATACGACACACCGCTGGGACACGCTGCAATTTGTAGCAATCGAAATCAAGCCTCTTGCATAACCCGGTCCGCCCATGTGCGGAAAGCATTTGCCGGATCGCGCGACGCTCGATCGTGCCGAGCGCCAGGCCGGACAGCCTCAAGCAGGCTTGCTTCAGCGAATTTGCCTGCACAAGCGTCACACTGGGCAGATCGTGCCGGATTTTATCTCCCGCAGCACGACGTTGGTCTGCGCACTCTGAACGGCGGGCAAGCGAAAGAGAAAGCCTTCGAGAAACTGGTTATAGGCGGCGATGTCGCGGCAGAGCACGCGGAGGTGGTAATCGGCCTGCCCGGTGGTCGCGAAACAATCCATCACCTCGTCGCGGGCCTCGACTGCGCGGATGAATTCGACCAACTGCGCAGGGTCATGACGGGTCAGATGGACATGGACAATGGCTTGAAACCCAAGCCCAAGCTGCACTGGATCGACCCGCGCGCCATAGCCGGTGATGATTCCTGCCTCTTCAAATGCGCGAATGCGCCGCCAGCAAGCGGAGGTCGACATGCCCACCTGTTCGGCCAGCGCTGCTGTGGCGATACGATTATCCTCCTGCAAGAGCTGCAAGAGCCGCAAATCCCGATCATCAAGCTGCATTGGCAAACCCTTCCGCTTAGCACGGCGTTTCTGCAAACTTATACCACATCACCGCAAATCCGCCAGTATTCTGGTCACATTCTCCAGAAGCCGCACGTTACTCTGTGTTTACATTGCAGGAGGCCCGCATGACCGACCAGAGCCACGCTTTCGAGATCTATGCCCTGTCCGATCGTTATACACGCATGCAAGGCCGCGTCTTTCTGACGGGAACACAAGCGCTTGTGCGCATTCTGCTCGATCAGGCCCGCCGCGACCATGCTGCAGGGCTAAACACGGGCGGCTTTGTGTCTGGCTATCGCGGCTCTCCGCTCGGCGCGCTCGACAAGGAGTTCTGGGGCGCAAGCAAGCTGATCGACGAAAACCGGATCACTTTCATGCCTGCCGTGAACGAGGATCTGGGCGCCACGGCCGTCCTAGGTGCACAGCAAGCCAGCCTCGACCCCGATTGCGCGCATGAGGGCGTATTCGCCATGTGGTATGGTAAAGGGCCGGGGGTGGACCGCTCGGGTGATGCGCTTCGGCATGGGAACGCTTATGGCTCGGCGCCCAAAGGGGGCGTGCTGGTCGTGGCGGGCGATGACCACGGCTGCGTGTCGTCGTCCATGCCGCACCAGTCCGATGTAGCTTTCATGACCTGGTTCATGCCGACGCTGAACCCCGCTAGCGTGGCCGAGTATCTGGAATTCGGCGAATATGGCTATGCGCTTTCGCGCTATTCGGGCACATGGGTTGGCTTCAAGGCGATTTCCGAGACTGCCGAGTCCGGCCAGTCTGTCGAGTTGCCCTCCGACCGTGCCTTCACCCTGCCCGAGATCGACCTGCCCCCCGGCGGGTTGCATGTGCGCGCGACCGACCTGCCCAGCCCCGAGATCGAGACCCGCATCGGCCACAAGCTGCGCGCAGTCGAGGCCTTTGTCGAGGCCAACCCGATCGACCGGCGCATCTATGATCTGCCCGAGGCCTCTTTCGGGATCGTCACCACCGGCAAGGGTCATCTCGACACGATGGAGGCGCTGCGCCTCCTGGGGCTCGATGAGGCCGCCTGCCGCCGCCTCGGCATTGATCTCTACAAGGTCGGCATGGTCTGGCCGCTGGCCCGCCGCGCGGCGCTCGATTTCGTGCGCGGCAAGCGCGAGGTGCTGGTGATCGAGGAGAAGCGCGGCATCATTGAGAGCCAGTTCAAGGAGTATTTCTACGACTGGCCCGGGGACAAGCCCGAAAAGATGGTCGGCAAGCATGACGCCGCCGCGACCCGCGATCTGGTGCCTTGGACCGGCGAGCTGTCGCCGCTGCAACTGGTGCCGATCCTCGCCGAACGGCTGGACCGCCATTTCCCCGGGGAAGAGCTGCCCGCCAAGGCCAAGGCGTTAACGAACCAGCCGCCCGTTCTGCTGAATGTAGAGGGCGCCAAACGCACTCCTTATTTCTGTTCGGGCTGCCCGCATAATACCTCGACCAAGCTGCCCGAATGGTCCAAGGCCGCCAGCGGCATCGGTTGCCATGTCATGGCAAGCTGGATGAACCGCAATACGGTGGGTTTCGCGCAGATGGGAGGCGAGGGCGTGCCGATCACGGTCGCGCAGAAGTTCAACGGCGGCAAGCACATGTTCCAGAATATCGGCGAGGGGACATGGTATCATTCCGGCTCGCTCGCTGTACGGCAAGCCGTGGCGGGTGGGGCCAATATCACGTTCAAGATCCTTTACAATGACGCAGTGGCCATGACCGGCGGCCAGCCGGTCGATGGGCCGATCAGTGTGCAGAACGTTGCGCAGTCTTGCCGCGCCGAGGGCGTTGAGCGGATTGCGCTGGTCTCTGACGCGCCCGAGAAATTCAACCGCCGCGATTTCCCGGCAGGCACCTCGATCCATGCCCGCAGTGAGTTGGACGCCGTGCAGCGCGAATTGCGCGAGGTGAAGGGCGTAACCGTGCTGATCTATGAGCAGACCTGCGCCACAGAAAAACGCCGCCTACGCAAAAGGGGTCAAGAAGAAGACCCCAAGCGCTTCGTGATGATCAACCCACTGGTCTGCGAGGGTTGTGGCGATTGCTCGGTCGAGAGCAACTGCCTATCGGTCGAGCCGGTCGAAACCGCGCTCGGGCGCAAGCGCAAGATCAACCTGTCGTCCTGCAACAAGGATTTCTCCTGCCTCAACGGCTTCTGCCCGAGTTTCGTGACAGTGGAAGGGGCCACGCGGCGCAAGAAAACCGGCGCCGAGTTCGATCTGGCAGGCGCGATGGCGAACCTGCCCGCGCCTGACCTGCCCGCGCTGGAGGAGCCCTATGATCTGCTCGTCACCGGCGTCGGCGGCACAGGCGTTGTCACTGTTGGTGCGCTGATCACCATGGCTGCACATCTCGAGGGCAAAGGGTCGAGCGTGCTCGACTTCACCGGTTTCGCGCAGAAATTCGGCACTGTGCTCAGCTATATCCGCCTTGGCGCGCGGCCTGAGGATATCCATCAGGTGCGCATTGACCGCGGTGCGGCCGATGCCGTGATCGGCTGCGACGCTGTGGTGTCGTCGGCGAGTGCGGCCTCGCAGCATTACCGCAAGGGCACGCGCATGGTGCTCAACCGCGCCGAAATGCCGACCGGCGATCTGGTGCTGAACCGCGATGCCGACTTGCGGCTGAAGGCGCGGGAGGCGGTCGTCGCCGGGGCTGTGGGGGCAGAGAACCTCTGGGGATTCGATGCCAACCGGCTGTCAGAGCGGCTGATGGGGGACGCGGTCTTTGCCAATGTCATGATGCTGGGGTTCGCATGGCAGAAAGGACTGGTGCCGGTCAGCGAGCCCGCTTTGCGCCAGGCAATTGTGCTCAACGGCACGGCCGTCGAGCGCAACCATCGCGCCTTTGACATCGGTCGGTTGATGGCCGCCCATCCCGAACGGTTGCCGCAAGAGCAACCCGAGCGAGTGCCCAAGACACTGGACGAGGTGATCGAGCATCGCGGGGCCTTCCTGACCGAGTATCAGAACGCGGCCTATGCCGCGCGCTATCGCGACCGGCTGGCAGAGTTCCGCGCAACGCTGCCCGAGGCGCTGGCGGATGAATTGACCCTGATCGCGGCCAAGGCGCTGTTTCGGTTGATGGCCTACAAGGATGAATACGAGGTCGCCCGCCTGCATACCCAGACCGGGTTCGATCAGACGCTTGCCGGCGAGTTCGAGCCCGGCTTCCGGGTGAAACATCACATGGCCCCGCCACTGCTGTCATGGAGCAAGGATGCCCGCGGTCGGCCGCTCAAACGCAGCTTCGGCGCATGGATGACACCCGTGATGCGCGGGCTGGCCGCGATGCGCGGTCTGCGCGGCACCATGCTGGACCCGTTCCGCTTCGGCCACGATCGGCGCGAAGAGCGAGAGTTGATCGCGTGGTATGAGGATGTCTTGTCACGTCTGGGCCCGCTGGTCCGGTCTGACACTGCCGATCAGGCCCGCGCGATCCTGTCTTCGGCGCTGGAATTCCGTGGCTATGGCCCGGTCAAATCGGCAGCCATTGCCAAGGGTCGGCCTGTCGCTGATCAGAAGCTGGCAGAATTGACAGGCAAGCAGTGATGGCGCGCTTGTTTCGGCAAACCCATTGAAGTGCCGCCACCAACCCTGACGGTGCGTCGCCATTCCCGCGATGCTCATCGGGCGTATTGCAAAGGCGTTCCGTTTCATGGGGCGCCTAAGTCTGTTATGCCCAACATGGTGGTGGCCTGCAGACACCATCTCCGTCGATCAGGTAGCCAAAGTTCCGTTGGTCTGGATTCCCAAGGTGCGCAAGTTGTCAGCAGTGAAGGATCCACCATCCCAAGTGATCACGCCACCGCCCGCATCGTCCCGGACCACCTGAACTGTATCCAGAAGCGCATTGTCTTCAGCGACGACGAACAGATTGACTTCGGTGCCCGAGACTGTCGTCTCGTTGTCCGGCGAAATCTGCAGCCGGATCATGAGGGCATTGTTAGTCGTGCTATCGGCATCGATGAGAGTATTCTGACCCCCGGTTATTATGGCCTCACCGCCTGCGGCGATCACGGTATTCTCACCCCCCGAAAGATTGAAGGCGCCGTCAATCGATTGCCCAATATTGATGCTGTTTGTGCCCTCTGTGGCGTTGAAGATCAGGCCGCTGGGACCGATATCATCCGCGCCTGCCTGCCGTAGATCGATTGTGTCATTGCCTGCGCCAAATGTTATGGCCGAGAGCGGGAGCTTGAGCGTGGTGGGGGGCAGGTCGCCAACTGTCAGAGTGCCGACCCTGTCGTCGCCAAAGATGATCAGGGTATCGTCCGACAGATTGCTCAGGTCGATGGCATGGAGGAATTCTGAAACGCCGAAATCCAGCGGATCAAACTCGTCAGGAACCGAGAGGGCACCGCCCCCTGCGTACTCTTCCCGAATGGAGAAGATTATTTGGTCATCATTGACGCTGACATCCACGCCCTCGGGCAGGGCGTCTGGGTCTTCAGGGAACTCGATAGCCGCGCCAAATAGCGCAAATGCCTCGAAATCGGTGACAAGTGCTTCGAGCGCTGCCTGCGGGTCATCGCTGCCATAGTTGGACAGTTGCACAAGATTGAACCCATTGGCCTGTACCACCATGCCCTCGCCATCGGGCGCAGCCACACCGGTAAGAATGATCGGGGTCTCTTCCGTTCCTGCTTCGCCAAGATCGACTTCGCGCAGATCAAGGATCAGGGTATCCTCTTCCGGGTTGAAGTCGCCCACGACGGGCCATTGCTCGTCATTGGCCTCAAGCGTTTCCGGAGCGATGGCGAAGATATCGTCGCCCTCCTGCCCAAGTATTGTGGCTGCGCCCTGAGCGATGATCAGGTCATCACCGGGACCAGCGAAGACCGTGTCCTCGCCGACGGAAATGATCGTATCATCACCGCCCAGCGCCTCGACGATCTGACCGCCATCGGTAAAGATCAGATCATTATCTTCGGTACCAGTGATGCGGTCTTCATCTTCCGGCTCGGGTTCTGAGTCGCTGGAGAACATGTCGGAGACGGCGATTAAGGCGGCAACGCCAAAGAGAAGAAAGAATACTTCCATGACATATCTCCTGTGATGGGACTGACATGGTTAACCCTTCATTTCAGCGCTGGGTCTGACAAGATATGGGTTGAATAATTCTCTATGTGCTCAACTCTTTGGGGTCCTTCGCCGAAGGCGTTTCACACTCACTCGCAACAGTCTTTTCGTGTGAAAGACATTGTCAACGAATACTGCACAATTGCTCGCGCGGGCGTTGAGTGTCGCTACTTAGTCTTCACTCCAGAAGCCACGGAAGCTGACCAGCACCAGAAGCGCCACGGTGACCACCACGCCGGTCTTGGCGAGTGTCGTGACATTGATCAAATCAGCGAGTGCCCCATAGACGACGGAAATCGCCGCGCCCAGAAGGACCAGAACCGACAACAGCAAGGCCAGTGCGCCGAACCATTTGCGGATCAGTGACCTGCGCTGGCCGGGGTCACGCGCTTCGTTTTGCTCGGTGTGCTGATAGAGCCCGAGAAATAGCGGCCCCACGACGATCATTGTCGCCACCGACCAAAGCGGGATAAGCGGTCCGCGCGGACCATGGGGCGTTCCCGGCAGCCACATGTCGACCAGGGCAAAGCCAATCCGAACGAGATGCCAGGTCAGGGCCAGAAGCGTGAGAAACATCAGCCCATAAAGCATCGCCTCCCGCGCAGAGACATAGGGGCGTGGGCGCGGCACAGGCAGGCGCAGCCCGGTCTGGGTCCAGCCGCTAAGCGCGTCGTCAATCTCCCGCTCAGTCCAGCCAGCGGCGGACAGCCCGTCGCGCAACTCCTGCGATGAATGCCCCGCCCGCAACCCCTGCTGCACGAATTGCGCGAGTTGATCAGCGGGCTTCATACCTCAGGCTTTCGGTCCGACATTCTCGGCAAAGGCATTTTCGAAGGCGGCCTGCTTGTCGGCGCTGGTCTCGGTCTGATGCTTGGCCTTCCACTCGTCATAGGGCATGCCATAGATGACTTCGCGTGCCGCGTCCTTGTCCATCTCGATGCCGCGCGCATTGGCGGCCTCCTGATACCAGCGCGACAGGCAGTTCCGGCAGAATCCCGTAAGGTTCATCATGTCGATATTCTGCACATCTGTCCGCCGGTTTAGATGCTCCAGAAGCGTGCGAAAGGCGGCAGCTTCAAGCTCGAGGCGGGTCTGGTCGTCCATGTGTGGCTCCCATAGGTCTGTGATGTGATTAATGCTGATATAAACCCTGCACGCAGATTCGCCCATCCTGAACTGTTTGCCGCTACGGCAGAGTCGATGATGACCTAGTCACCCGGAACTGTAATTCGTATCATTTC
>REER01000041.1 GCA_007694945.1 Paracoccaceae bacterium
CAACTTTAAGGGCGGATGCAGCCTTCATTTGCTCGCGATTGACCGTCCGCTCAGGGCTCAAAGCCCCCTCACACCCCCCGCACCATATCCCGATGCGCGATCCCCGCGTCCAGGTATTCCGGCCCCTGCGCCACAAACCCCAGCCCCTCGTAAAACCCGATGGCATGGGTCTGTGAACCGAGCTTGGCCTGCGTCACTCCGGGGCAGTCGCGCAGCACGTCAAGCGCAGCCATGATCAGCGCCGCCCCGATTCCCCGCCCGCGCAGCGCCGCCAGGACACAGACGCGCCCGATCTTGCCGGTCTCGCCCGAAATCAGCAGCCGTGCACAGCCCACCGGCACCCCGTCAATCGAGGCCAGAAGATGCAGCGCCTCTGCGTCGCGCCCGTCAACTTCCTCGGCCTCGGGAACCTGCTGCTCTTCGATGAAGACGACCCGGCGCAGGGCATGACAGGTGAGAATATCCTCGGTCAGCCCGATGCGCAGGCTCATGCGAAATACTCCCGCAGCACCCGGCCATAGACGGCCTTGAGCGTGTGGATCTGGTCGATCTCGGCGAATTCATCGACCTGATGCATGGAAGTGCCGACCAGCCCGACTTCGACCACAGGGCAGTGATCCTTGACGAAGCGTGCGTCCGAAGTGCCGCCAGAGGTCGAGAGCCGGGGCGTGATGCCGCATTCTGCCTCGACCGCACGGGACACCAGATCCGAGAGCGGCCCCGGAGGGGTCAGGAAACTCTCGCCCGAGATGTGTACAGCCACCTCCAGCGCGACACCGCTGTCCTCGGCCACCCGAGCGGCCATGCGCTCCAGCCACTCGGTCAGGCCCGCACCTGTGTGCAGGTCATTGAAGCGGATGTTGAGCACGGCGCGCGCACTGGCGGGGACCACATTCGAGGCCGGGTTGCCGACATCGACCGTTGTCAGCGCAAGGGTCGACGGGTCGAAATGGTCATTGCCCTGGTCCAGTTCATGGCTGGCCAGCCGGTCCAGGAGGTGCACCAGCGCGGGCAGCGGATTGAGCGCCTTGTGCGGATAGGCCGTGTGTCCCTGCTTGCCGCGCGCCGTGATCGTGGCGGTCAGCGACCCGCGCCGCCCGATCTTGATCATCTCGCCCATCACTTCGGGGCAGGTGGGCTCGCCCACGATACAGGCCGACATCGCCTCGCCTTGCTCGCGCATCCAGTCGAGGATCGCGATGGTGCCGTCGCGCCCCGGCCCCTCTTCATCCCCGGTGATGGCAATGATGACCGCGCCGTCAGGCGCGGCCTCGCGGGTGAAATCCACCGCCGCCGCGACGAAGGCTGCTACGCCCGATTTCATGTCACAGGCGCCGCGCCCCCAGATGCGCCCGCCCTCGATGCCGGCGCCGAAAGGGGCATGGTTCCAGTCCTTCGGGTTCCCGAGCGGCACGACATCGGTATGGCCATTGAAGCCGATGCTGCGCGGATGCCCTTTCGGTCCCCAGCGCGCAAACAGGTTCGGCGTCTCGCCCCGATCCACCCGCGTGCACTCGAACCCCGCACCCGAGAGCACTCGTCCGAGCAACTGCAAGGCCCCGCCCTCGATGGGCGTGACCGAGGGGCAGCGGATGAGGTCAGCGGTCAGCGCAACCGGACAGAGAGGCTCAGTCATCCTCGGCCTCATCGGTGAAATAGGTCTTCTGCGCCACGATGACGGCATTCTCTTCGGCCGCGCGCGCCATCAACTCGCGCTCTTCCTCGGGGATGTGATCCCCCGCCTTCAGCCGCTCCGCGAGCGTGCCGTAGCTGGTGACATCGAGGGGCCGCACCCCGGCGGTCTTGAGCACGGCGACAGTCTCGCGCACGGCCTCGGCCTCGTTGGCGCCACTGGCATAGATCAGCAGGGCGGCCCCGCTTGCACCCTCGGGCAGGTCGTCGTCCGGGCTGCGCCCGAGCTCGACCAGAAGCGTGAAAACCTCTGGAGAAGAGGCTGATTTCTCGGCTTTCTTCGGCATGCTGTCGTCCTTTCCCCTTCCCCCTGTCAGGAAAGCGCTTGCAGGGCAAGCCCCGCCATCCGCTTGCCCCATTCCGCATAAAGCGGCGCGCCGGGGTGGAACCCGTCCCGCGCCAGAAGTTCCGCGCGCGGCTGCATGTCAAAAGGCACATGCTGCGCGCCTTGCTCGGCACAGACCTCATGCAATGTTTCATCCAACAGGCTCGCCCTGCGCCCCAGATGACTACGCCAGGGCTCGGGGAAGGCCGGAAACAACCCCAGCGGCGGCACGGCAGAGGCGAGGATCACCCCGGCACCATGGCACTCGCGCAACCTGCGCAGGAGCGCCGCTTGGGCAGCGGCAAAGCGTTCTGCGCGGGTTTCGCGCAGCACATCATTGACGCCCAGCGCCAGCACCGCCACGTCGCACGGCCCCGTATCGCGCAGGAAGGCCTGCGCCCGCGCCGTTGTGATTCCCGAGCGCGCGTGCAACTCCCAAGCCACGCGGCGATGCCGGGCCAGATGGGCCAGCATCTGGCCGACGAGCGCCGCATCCTGATGCGCCACCCCGACCCCTGCCGCCGAGGAATCGCCCAGCACCAGCAGACGTAGCGGCGCGCCCTGCCCTGTCGCGCCCGCACGCGGACCGGCCGCCTCGGGCAAGCGCTCGGTGCGGGCAATGGTCAGCGCGGCCTGCGCCAGATAGACCGGCGCGCGCCACAGGGATGAGTCCATCATGGTCATAACGGAACAATGCCCTGTCCTCTGCCCCCTGTCATCTGCCTGCAAAGAGCAGGGCTGGCCCCATCGGCAAGCTTTCGCTACATCTGGGCCAGCAAAACGGAGCAGGCGAGATGGCGCATAGCATTGCGGAACTGGCAGAGAGCCTCGGGTTGGGATGGGCAGGAGATGGCACACTGCCCATAACCCATGCGGCCGAGCCCGCAGAGGCCGGGCCCGAGGCGCTGGCCATGGCGATGGACCCGAAATATGCCGCGCGCCTCGCCGAAGGTGCGGCGCGAGCCGCCGTGCTCTGGGCCGGGGCCGACTGGCAGGCGATGGGCCTCAAGGCCGCGATCTTCGCCCCCCGTCCCCGCTGGGCCATGGCGGGTATCTGCGAAGCGCTCGATCCGGGCCATGATTTCGGCGAAGGCATCCACCCGCAAGCCTTCATCCACCCCAGCGCCGAGATCGGCGCGGGCGCGCGCATCGGTCCCTTTACAAGTATCGGGGCGCGGACACTGATCGGGCCGAACGCACGGATTGCGCCGAATGTGACGGTGGGCGAGGATGTCGGGATCGGCGCCGATGTGATCCTGCATGCCGGCGCGCGCGTAAGCGCACGCTGCCGGATTGGTGATCGCTATATCGGCCAGCCCAATTCGGTCGTGGGTGGCTGTGGTTTCAGTTTCGTGACACCCGAGCCCTCGGGGGCCGAGGATGTCCGCGCCACCCTCTCGGGCGAGCGCCAGTTCCGGGCGCAGAAATGGCACCGTATCCAGTCGCTGGGCGCTGTGCGCATCGGCGATGATGTCGAGCTTGGGGCGAATAGCTCCATCGACCGCGGCACGATCCGCGACACGGTGATCGGCTCGGGCACGAAGATCGATTCGGTCTGCCAGATCGGGCATAATGTGCAGATGGGCGAGGATTGCATGATGTGCGGAATGGCCGGGGTCGCAGGCTCGGCCCGGATCGGCAACCGCGTGCTGCTCGCGGGCAAGGTTGCGGTCAATGACAATATCTTCGTGGGCGATGATGTGCTCGTCGGCGGCGCGAGCCGGGTCTATACCAATGTGCCGGCCGGGCGCGCGATCCTTGGTGATCCGGCGACCAAGCTGGAAACGCAGCTTGAAATCCGCAAGGTGCTGCGCCGCCTGCCGCGACTGGCCGCGCAGGTCGCACGCCTGCAGGAGGCCGTCTTTCCCGCAAAACCGGGCAAGAGCGAATGAGGCTTGCCACGCTGCCGGGTCAGCTTATCTGGCCGCAGAACAGGTGGCGAAAAGGATGATGGAGATGGACGGATCCCCGATGAGCGAACAGGTCTTCACCCCGGATGCCGCGCATCAGCGCAGCTTCCGTGATGCGCTCGGCCGCTTCGCCACTGGTGTGACCGTGATCACGACGCTCTGCGAGAAGGGCCCGCTCGGGATCACGGCCAACAGCTTTGCCGCGCTCTCGCTCGACCCGCCGCTGGTGATGTGGGCTCCGGGGCGATTCTCGCGCCGCTTTGCGGCGTTTGAACAGGCCGCGCATTTCGCGATCCATGTGCTGGGCGAGGATCAGCTCTGGCTGGCCGAGCATTTCTCCGGCGACGGGCTGGATTTCGCGCTCGACGGCGTGACCGAGGGCGCAGGTGGCACACCGCTGCTGCCCGGCTGCCTAGCCCGGTTCGAGTGCAGCAGCCATGCGGTCCATCCCGGTGGCGATCATGCCATTGTCGTGGGCGAGGTACTGCGCGTGCATATGCGCGAGGGGGCGGGGTTGAGCTTCTTTCAGGGGCAATACGGGCGTATCGATGCCGAGTGAGCGCGGCCATGTGCTGCTGGCAGGCGCCACTGGCACCATCGGACGCGCGACCTGCACCGAACTGCTGCGACAGGGCCATGCGGTAACCTGTCTGCTCAGGGCGCCCGCGCCAGCGGGCGCCCTGCCCGAGGGCGCGCAGCCGCTGATCGCTGAGCTGAAAGACCCCGAAACCCTTGCTGCGACGCTCCGCACCCTCCCGCCCATAAGCGCCGTCATCTCCTGCATGGCCTCACGCACGGGCAGCCCACGCGATGCCTGGGCAGTGGATCATGATGCCCAGCTTGCCTTGCTGCGCGCGGCCGAGGCTGCGGGCGCCGGTCAATTCATCCTGCTCTCGGCCATCTGCGTGCAGAAACCCCTGCTGGAGTTTCAGCGTGCGAAACTGGCCTTCGAGACCGCCCTGCAGGAGTCCACGCTTGCTTGGTCCATCATCCGCCCGACTGCCTTTTTCAAATCCCTCTCGGGGCAGGTCGCACGCGTGCAGGCGGGCAAGCCCTTCCTGCTCTTCGGCGATGGCACACTCACCGCCTGCAAACCGATCAGCGACGGCGATCTCGCGCGCTATCTCATCGGCTGCATCGGCGCGCCCGACCGGACCGGGCGCATCCTGCCCATCGGTGGACCGGGTCCTGCGCTGACCCCGCGCGCCCAGGGCGAGATGATCTTCGATCTGACAGGCCGCCCCGCGCAGTTCCGCAAGGTGCCTGTGGCGCTGATGGATGCGATCATAGCGGGCACGGGTCTTCTGGGTCGCGTCAGCGCGCGCATGGCCGACAAGGCCGAATTCGCACGCATCGGACGGTATTACGCCACCGAGTCGATGCTGGTCTGGGACGCAGCGTCAGGGCGCTACGATGCCGAGGCGACACCCGAGTTCGGCGAAGAAAGTCTGCGCGACCATTACGCTGCCATGTTGCGCGGTGAGGTCAGCGCAGGTCTCGGGGATCATTCCGTTTTCTGAAGGAGCGCGGGGGACTCCGCCCCCCGCGCATGACACTCTTTCAAAGCAGGGAGGCGCCGCTGCGCGGCGGCGGGCATGCTGTTGGCAAAAAGAGCAGCAGGCATCACTGCGCGAAACTCATCAGATGTCTCGCGCGCAGCGAGCAGCAAAGACACCATTATCCAGCACGGCCACGGACCCAACCCTCTCGCAGCGTCAGACGCGCGCCGCAGGGGCGCGCCCCCGGACCCGCCCTCATTTCGGCCAGCTGACCGCACCCCCTGCCACGATCACATCGAGCTTCGCATCAGTGGGCTCGATGGGCACTTCCTCCACCTCCTGCGCCGCATAGGCAAAGCCGATCGCCAACACCTTGCCCCGCGCGCGCAGCCCGGCCAATGTGCGGTCATAGAAACCGCCCCCATAGCCCAGCCTGTACCCGCGCCGGTCGAAGGCCAGAAGCGGCACCACCAGGATTTCGGGCACCATCTCTTCGACCGTCTCCGGCACCAGCGCCTTGAAACGCCCCTCGACCATCGGCATCTCGGGGGTCCAGCGATGGAACACCAGTGGCTGCGCGTGGCCGGGCACGATCGGCACGCAGACCGGGCCCGCATGCGCGCGCATCACGCCAAGCGGGTCGATCTCGGAACGCATGGGCATATAGCCTGACAGCACCGCCATGCGCCCCTTGAGATGCGCTGCGATCACCCCCAGCGCCGCTTCGGTCGCGGCGCGGGTCTCGGCCTGCGCTGCGGGCGCCGCATGGGCCTCGGCGCGTTGCGCCATTGCGCGTGCGCGCAACTCCGGCTTGTCTGTGGCCTGGTCCATGTCACAGCCTCCCCTGCCCGCCTTGGACCGGCGCTTAAACCGTCCCGCGCGCCTCGAACTCGCGATTGAGCCCGCGCACGAACTCGTTCAGCCCGGGCTGGCGCGCGCGGCGGAGCCGCTCGGCGGCGATGATGCCCTGCAGCGCCTCGGCGGTCGCCTCCAGATCATCATTGACCAGCACATAATCATATTCTGCCCAGTGGCTGATCTCATCGCGCGACTTGCGCATCCGCCCGGCAATCACTTCGTCACTGTCCTGCGCGCGACCGCGCAAGCGCGATTCCAGCTCGTTGATCGAGGGCGGCAGCACGAAGATCGAGACCACATCTTGCCCCAGTGTCGAATTGCGTACCTGTTGGCCGCCCTGCCAGTCGATATCGAAGAGCGTGTCACGCCCTTCGTCCATCGCGGCGACGACCGGCCCTTTCGGCGAGCCGTAGAAATTGCCGAAGACCTCAGCATGCTCCAGCATCTCGCCCGCGGCAATCATGGCCTCGAACTCGTGCCGCGAGCGGAAATAATACTCGCGCCCCTCTTGTTCACCCGGACGCGGGGCGCGCGTGGTGGCCGAGACCGAGAAGCGGATCTCGGGGTCCCAGGTCATCAGCCGCTTGGCAAGGGTAGATTTGCCTGCCCCGGAGGGCGAGGAGAGGATGATCAGCAATCCGCGCCGGGACATTGGCTCACTCCACGTTCTGGACTTGCTCGCGCATCTGGTCGATCACGGTCTTGAGGTCAAGCCCGATGCGCGTCATCTCCAGATGCTGCGCCTTCGAGCAGAGCGTATTGGCCTCGCGATTGAATTCCTGCGTCAGGAAATCGAGCTTGCGCCCGACCGGCCCGCTGGCCTGCAGCAAGGCGCGACCGGCAGCGCAATGCGCCTCCAGCCGGTCGAGCTCTTCTGCAAGATCGGTCTTGACCGCCAGCAGCGCGAGTTCCTGCGCGACACGCTGCGGGTCCGCATCGGTGCTCTCCATGACCGCGGCGAGCGCCTTGCGAAATTGCGCCTGCATCTCGGCGCCGCGCTGCGCAAGCAGCGCACGCGCCTGCGCGATGAGTGTTCCGATCTGATCGAGCTGCGCGCCGATCACACGCGCAAGCACCGCGCCCTCCTGCTGGCGCATCTGCAGGAAATCCTCAATCAGCGGCTCGGCCTCACCAAGGAGAATCACCTGCAGTTCCTCGTTCGGTATTGCGCCCAGATCGGGTCCGGTGGGCAGCACACCGCGCCAGGACAACAAGTCGAGCGCGCTCGGGGCCTGCAGCGGGACTTTGGCCTGCTGCGCCTCCTCACCGACCTCCTCAAGCATCGCCAACAAACCGCGCAGCGCCTCGATATCGATCTGCGCGGCCGCGGCCGCCTGTGTCGGGCGGAGCCGCAGGGACAAGCTGATATTGCCGCGCGAAAGCCGCGCAGAGAGCATGTCGCGCAAAGGTTTTTCAAGAAATCCAGAACCTTCGGGCAAACGGAGCCGCAAGTCCAGCCCACGGCCATTGACTGCGCGCAGCTCCCATTCCCATTCCAGACCCGCACTGTCGCGCCGCACCGCGCCGACCCTGCTCGCATATCCTGTCATCGAGTGCATGATGGTCCTCTCTGCAATCTCCGGGAGGTTGTTAACGAATTAACCACTTGTACAAATTCCACCAGAATTCTCACACAAATTGATCTATTAGTGAGTTGTTAAGCGAGCTTGCGTCACAATTAAACAAGGTCGACGCAGCGTTTAACGGGGGGTCGGATGCCTCGCATCGCGCGAGAAGGATGAAAGGGGAAAGCATGGTCGATCATATGCCCAAACACGCCTCGGACTGCAATGGCGAGACGGGGGCGACCTCGATCATCGCCCGCGTCGGTGCCTATTGGTCCAGCCTGCGCCGCGATGGCAGATTGCCTGCCCGGGCCGATATCGATCCCAAGGCTCTGGGCGACGCGCTGCCGCATGTCTTTCTGGCCGAGATCGTCACCCAGCGTGTAGCACGTCTGCGCATCTGCGGGCACAAGGTCGAGAACCTGATGGGTATGGATATGCGGGGCATGTCGCTGAGCGTGCTATTCACAGGTGCTGCACGCGACGAAGTACGGGACGCACTCGCACAGATCGCGCACGGGGCGCGGGTCACGCTCGCGCTGGAGACTGAGCGGGACTTCGGTCTGCCCCAGGTCACCGCACGACTTGCACTTCTGCCACTTGCCGACCTAGGCGGGCGCTGCAATCGGGTGTTGGGGGTGCTGGTGACCGAGGGCGAGACCGGGCGCGGCCCGCGTCGTTTCGCGCTGGCCCGGATGCTCAGCGAACTTAACGACGCGGCACCGGCACAGGTCGAACCGCCTGTATTGCGCGTCATCGAGGGCGGGCGGCGGTTCTGAGCTGCGACAGGGCTTTCCCTGCGCCCGGCCACAGGTTAGAAAGCGCATGAATTCCAGCGGCAGAGAGCGCGCTCATGATCCTTTACCCAGCGATTGACCTCAAGGACGGACAATGCGTGCGCCTCTACAAGGGCGCGATG
Source organism: Paracoccaceae bacterium (assembly GCA_007694945.1). Taxonomy (GTDB): domain Bacteria; phylum Pseudomonadota; class Alphaproteobacteria; order Rhodobacterales; family Rhodobacteraceae; genus Roseinatronobacter. Next base: position 8,769 of record REER01000041.1, read on the forward strand.
GATCAGGCGACCGTGTTCAGCGATGCCCCCGCCGAACAGGCGGGCGCCTTTGCCGAACAGGGCGCAGAATGGCTGCATCTGGTCGACCTGAACGGCGCCTTCGCCGGCGCGCCGGTGAATGCCGCCGCAGTCGAGGCGATTCTGGCAGCGGTCAACATTCCCTGCCAGTTGGGCGGCGGCATTCGCGATATGGAGACCATCGCAGGTTGGCTCGACAAGGGCCTGCGCCGGGTGATCCTCGGGACCGTGGCAGTGGAAGAGCCTGATTTGGTGCGGCTGGCGGCGCGCGAGTTTCCGGGGCAGATCGCGGTCGGGATCGATGCCCGCGAAGGCCGCGTCGCAACGCGCGGCTGGGCCGAGGTGACCGAGGTCGAGGTGACCGAACTGGCGCAGCAGTTCGAAGATGCCGGAGTGACGGCGATCATCTACACCGATATCAACCGCGATGGCGCCATGCAGGGGCCGAATGTTGCGGCCACAGCAGCGCTCGCCCGTTCCGTGAGCCTTCCGGTCATCGCGTCGGGCGGCGTGTCGCGTCTGGAAGACCTGATCGCGCTGCGCGACTGCGGCGCGGCGCTGGACGGGGCCATCTCGGGCCGCGCGCTCTATGACGGCAAGCTCGATCTGGCCGAGGCGCTGGCAGCGCTGCGCGGTTGAGAAAGATTGAGGGGGCGGCAGGCTTCCTCTGCGGCTCGGCACGTCAGATGGCGGCCATCACCTCATCGGTGACGTCGAAATTCGCGGTCACGTTCTGCACGTCATCGTCATCTTCCAGCGCGTCGAGCAGCTTCATCAGCGCCCGCGCGCCGTCGAGATCGAGATCCGTGGTCGTCTGCGGCTTCCAGACCAGCCGCGTGCTCTCGGCCTCGCCCAGCGCGGCCTCGAGCGCGACGGATACGGCATTGAGGTCGGTATCGGCACACCAGATCACATGCTCCTCGGAGCTCGACTCGACATCCTCGGCCCCTGCGTCGATGGCCGCAAGAAGCACGGTTTCATCATCGCCTATATCCGCGCCGTATACGATCTGCCCCTTGCGGTCGAACATGAAGGCAACCGAGCCGGTTTCGCCCAGATTGCCGCCATTCTTGGCAAAGGTCGAGCGTACATTCGAGGCCGTGCGGTTGCGGTTGTCGGTCATTGCCTCGACAATCACCGCCACCCCGCCAGGACCATAGCCCTCGTAGCGGATTTCCTCATAGCTGTCGGCATCGCCGCCTTGCGATTTCTTGATCGCGCGCTCGATATTGTCCTTGGGCATCGAGGCAGCCTTGGCCTCTTTCACGGCCAGACGCAGGCGCGGGTTCTTGTCCGGGTCGGGATCGCCCATCTTTGCGGCGACCGTGATTTCCTTCGAGAGTTTCGAGAAGAGTTTCGCCCGCGCCGCGTCCTGGCGGCCCTTGCGGTGCTGGATATTGGCCCATTTGGAATGGCCTGCCATGGTCTGTCTCCGGCTCTGGATGGATTTGCGGCTGTCTTAGTCCAGCCAGTAGGGCATCGGCAAGCCCCCTGCCCCTGAATATGGCCCCTGAAACGCGCAACGCCCGCTTGCGCGGGCGTTGTCGGAAATTATGTCGCTTTGGTCATGCGGCGCGCGAGAGCAGCACCTCGTTGACCTGCTTCTGGGCGATGGTCTCATCCCCACCAACCACAGCGGCCACTTCGCGGGTCAGACGCTCGAGAGCAGCCTCATAAAGCTGGCGCTCTGAATAGCTCTGCTCGCGCTGGTCGTCATTGCGGTGCAGGTCGCGCACAACTTCGGCAATGGCCAGCAGGTCGCCCGAATTGATCTTCTGCTCATATTCCTGGGCCCGACGCGACCACATGGCGCGCTTGACCCTCGCCTTGCCCTTCAGCGTCGCCAGGGCCTTGTCCACCAGTTCCGGCGAAGCGAGCGACCGCATGCCTACTGTCGCGGCCTTGTTGGTCGGCACGCGCAGTGTCATCTTCTCCTTCTCGAAAGAGATGACGAAGAGTTCCAGCTTCAGACCGGCAATTTCCTGCTCTTCGATCGAGACGATCTGGCCAACGCCATGGGCAGGGTAGACGACATGATCATTCGGGCGGAACTCGGATTTCTTGGCTTTGGACATTCACAACTTCCCCTTCTGGCCCCGCGCAGCACGAAAAGAACATCGCAGGAGATGTCCTGCAATCCGATCCTGTATGGCGACAAAAAAACGGCAGCTGGCAGCACTGCCGATCTGGGACGGTTTCTGATATGACAGCCGTATAACACAAAAAACCGCCGAATCAAAGCGCTTCGGCAAGAATTGGGTAACAAATACGCGCGACACCGTCGCGAGGTCAGCCGCCCTCACCCGGAGCTTCGGAGAAATACTTGTCCATCTTGCCGGTCTCACCGTCGCGCTCTTCGGCGCCGGGCAGCGGGTCTTTCTTGGTGATGATGACCGGCCATTTCTCGGAATACTTGCGATTGAACTCTACCCAGGGCTCCATATCAGGCTCGGTATCGGGGCGGATGGCATCGGCCGGGCATTCGGGCTCGCACACGCCGCAATCGATACACTCGTCCGGGTGGATCACCAGCATGTTCTCGCCCTCATAGAAACAATCGACCGGGCAGACCTCGACGCAATCGGTGTATTTGCAGGCAATGCAATTGTCGATCACCACATAGGTCATGAGTCGGTCCTTGTTTCTCGGGTCGTGTTGGTTGTCATCTCACCGCGGCCCGCGGCGTCGGGGGGGAGATAACCCCGGTGCCACGATCAATCAAGCGCATCCGGTGCAGGTGCGGCAAAACGGCGGCGATCACGCTTGTCGGGCCGTCCGCCAGCGACCGGGGTGGGGCGCGAGAGGTCCGGGGGCGGGGGTGGCGGCGAGAGGTCTTCATATAGCGTCTGCGCCTCGGAAGCGGGCCCACGCCGTTCACCAATCATAATAACCCGCAGCACCCGCACGCGCGCGTCAAGTGCGAAGGCCAGCACATCACCGGGTCCGACCGCATAGGCGGGTTTGGTGATCGGGGTCGAGTTCACGCGCATGCCGGGGCTGGCGATCAGCTTGGCAGCAAGGCTGCGCGTCTTGACGATGCGCGCATGCCAGAGCCATTTGTCCAGCCGGATGGTGGGGCGGGGGTCGGACACGCGCCTCAGCCCTTGGTCTTCAGCCCCATGAGAGCGGCCGCGAAGGGATTGTCAGGGTCGATCCGGTCGGATTTGCGATCGGGCTTGGCGGTGAATTCCCGCTTCAGCTCTGGCTTCTTGCCCTTGGGCTTCGGCTTGCCCTTGGGACGACTGTCCTGCGGTTTGCGCTGCGGGCGCGGCTGGTGGCGTGGGCGGGGCGCCCAGGTGAAGGTGAAGTACACTTCGAGCGTTTCGGATTCCTGCGGCGCAGGCTCGGCAGTCGTATCCGGTTCGGCAGCGGCTTCAGCAGGGGAGGCAGGCTCTTCAACCTCCGTCGCGGGCTCTTCAGGCGCAGGCGCATCGCTTGACGCCACCTCGCCAGCAGGCGTGTCAGAGCCCACGGCTTCCGGCGCGGCGCTGCCCTCTGCTGCGGCCTCGGGCTTGACCTTGATCCGCTCGCCGCGCTCGGCCTTGTAGCCCAGCCCCTGCATCAGATCAGCGAATTGTTCCAGCGTGGTGCCGGTAATCGAGAGCATGTCGGGTGTGGCCTCGAACCCGCCGCGCGTGTCGCAGGCGCGCAGCAGATCGGCCAGCCGTTCGAGCATGTCGATGCGGATCGCCCGCGCGCCCGAGGGGCGGTAACCCGCCATCATGTAATGCTCGCTCGGGACCTCTTTCAGGTTCGGGATGGTCACGAGCCCCGCAGGTGGGCTTTCGGGGAAGGTATCTAGCCCCTGCGCAAGCGACTGCAGCACCAGCCGCAGCCGCGTTGGCGCAGGTTTCAGAAGCAGCGGCAGGAAGATCGTGTATTGCCCGAAGCGCACCCCATGCTTGCGCAACATTCCGCGCGCCTCCTGATCGAGCGCTTTCACATCGGCGGCGATCTGTTCGCGCGGGATCACGCCCATCGCCTCGACCAGTTGAAACGCCACCCCGCGCGCAAGGCCCGTCAGCGCCTCATCGCGGCTCATCGCCTGCAGGGGCTCGAACAGCGCCGCCACCTTGCGGTCAATAAAATGCTGCAAGCGGCGGCGCACTTTCTCGGCGACATCCGGCCCGGCCTCGTCATCGACAAAGGCTTCGACCTGCGGGCGCATCACGTCATCACCGCGCACCAGCTTGCCAACAGCGGTGGTCCCCCACATCAGCCCGCCCTGTTCGGTGAAATCGAACTCGGTATCGGGCGCGTTGTAGAATGTGTCGGCGCGCAGATGGAACAGCGGTGTCAACGCGGCAATCGAGGCCTGCCGCAGGGTTTTCGCCTCATCCGCCGACGCAGCCTTGTCCTGCCGGAAGCGGAACCCCTCCAACCGTCCGATCAGCTCGCCCTCGACAGTCACTTCGCCCTTGTCGTTCACCTCGGCCACAAGGCTCTCCTTCTGCTTCAACCGGCGCAGCAGCACAGAGGTACGCCGGTCAACAAATCTCTGGGTCAGCCGGGCATGGAGCGCGTCTGACAAACGGTCTTCTACAGCGCGTGTTGCCTCGCGCCAATGGTTTTCATCATCCACCCAGCCCTTGCGTTGCGCGATATAGGTCCATGTGCGGATATACGCCAAGCGGCGCGAGAGCGCGTCAATATCGCCATCGATCCGGTCGATGCGCTGGATATTGCGGCCCAGCCAAGCGGCCTCGATTCGGCCCTGATCGTGCAGGAAGCCGAATATCCGCGCCAAGAGCCCGGCATGTTCCATCGTCGAGATACCCCGGAAATCAGGGACGCGGCAGACATCCCACAAGAGCCGCAGGTCGCGCGCGTCGAGCAGCTTGTCGCGGACCTCGGGCATATCCGAGAGGATTTTCAGCGCTGTGAGATCGTCGGCATCGCGCGCGCGGGTCAGCCAGTCATTCTGAGTGTAGCTCTCAAGCGCCGCGATCAACCGCTCGGGGCTGCCGAAATCGAGCCGCCCGTTGCGCCATTGCAGCTTGCGTAGCGGCATGAAGCTGTGGCTCTCGATGGCTTCGACGGTTTCATCGGCCAGCGGTCGGGCCTCTCCCGTCACCCCGAAAGAGCCGTCATTTTCATACCGCCCCGCCCGGCCCGCGATCTGGGCCAATTCATCAGGCGCCAGCGGGCGCATGCGGTGGCCGTCGAATTTGCGCGTGGCGGAAAAGGCGACATGCTTGATATCGAGATTGAGCCCCATGCCGATGGCATCGGTCGCGACCAGATAATCGACATCGCCATTCTGGTAGAGTTCAACCTGCGCATTCCGCGTGCGCGGGCTGAGCGCCCCCATGACAACCGCACAGCCGCCTTTCTGACGGCGGATCAGTTCGGCTATCGCATACACATTTTCAACACTGAACCCGACAATAGCGCTGCGCGCCGGCATTCTGCTTATCTTTTTCGAACCTGAATAGGAAAGTTGCGACATTCGCTCGCGCCGCTGGAAGGCCGCGCCAGGCACCAGCGCCGCAATAGCGCCGCGCATCGTGTCCGACCCCATGAACAGCGTCTCGTGCAACCCGCGCGCATGCAAAAGCCGGTCGGTAAAGACATGGCCGCGGTCGGCATCGCCGCAAAGCTGGATCTCGTCCACCGCCACAAAATCAGCCCCGATCTCCAAGGGCATCGCCTCGACCGTGCAGACCCAGTATTGTGTCCGGTCCGGCACGATCCGTTCTTCGCCCGTCACCAGCGCCACGCAATCGGGGCCGCGCAGGGCGCGGATGCGGTCATAGACCTCGCGCGCCAGAAGGCGCAGTGGCAGGCCGATGACGCCGGTGCGATGCGCCAGCATCCGCTCGATTGCATAATGGGTTTTGCCGGTATTGGTGGGCCCGAGCACCGCGACGACCCGCGATTGCGCGCGCATGTTCATCTGCGTCTCTCCCGCGGTACGCCCTCAGAGGGCGATACCGGTCAATTCACGCTCTACACGTTCAATCGCGTCTCTTACGTCAGTGCGATGGGGATGTATAGCGGCAGATGCCCGGAAGGCGTCGCGGGCGCGCTCGTATTGACGCAAATCCTCGAACACCCGCCCCAGACCGGCAAGCGCGCTGAAATGATCAGGGTTGCGCGCAATCGTCTGGCGCAGATCATCCAGCGCAAGGCCCAGATTTCCAGCCATGTACCAGGCGGTTGCGCGGGCGTGGTAGCCTTCGGCAAACTCGGGCGCGTGGTCGATCAGCGCCGAGAAATGATCGATTGCAGCGCTGGTGTCGCCGCGGCTCATGGCCTCGCGCCCGCGCTGCAACAAGAGATCAGCACTGGCCGACCCCGAGCGCGACCAAAGCCGGGCGATCTGCCGCTCGATCCGCTGCCAGCGCTCCTGATCGGGGTCGCGGAGTTCGGACAGCAATTCGCTCACTTCGCCGCTCGTGCTGCCCTCGCTGGCCTGCGCCGGCGCGACCGTGAAAAACACGGCACATGCCGCAACGACAGGATTGAGAAAGACGCGGTGCAACTCCATAAGTCTTTTGTAGCGTAACGCTCGCGCGAATCCAGAGGCGCGGCATCACAAAACGGAGCACACGAGATGAGCGAGATCATGACCCATGCCATCAAGGCGCTGAGCGAGCGGCTGTCCGATGGGTTCGAGGGCACGGCGAAATTCGAGATCGAGGGCGAAGGCTCGATCATGGTGGATGAAAACGGCGTCCGCGAAGGCGATGACGAGGCCGATGTAACCATGATCGCGAATGTCGAGACCTTTCAGGGCATCATGGAGGGTGATGTGAACCCGACCATGGCCTTCATGTCGGGCAAGCTGCGGATCGAGGGCAATATGGGCATGGCCATGAAGCTGGGTTCAGCGCTGAGCTGATGGAGCCGGCGCCCTATTTCTCGGATGTCGCAGGCGGCGCCATGCCCGAACGTGTCATCTGGCGCGAGGCCGATGACGGTAAGCGGCTGCGACTGGCGATCTGGCCTGTGGGGCCGAAAGGTATGGTCACGCTCTTCCCGGGCCGGACCGAGGTGATCGAGAAATACGCGCGCGTCGCTGAAGACCTGGCCGCACGAGGCTATGGCGCTGTGGCCATCGACTGGCGCGGACAGGGGCTTTCCGACCGGCTGAAAGGCAAGGCACTACTGGGCGATATCCCGGATTATGCGCATTTTCAGCGTGATGTGGCCGTGCTGCGGAGTGTGGTGGACGAGCTCGCACCACCTGGCATGCCACGTTTCGTGCTCGCGCATTCCATGGGCGGCTGCATTGCCCTGCGCGCTCTTGTGGACGGATTTTCGGCACGCGCCGTCGGGTTCAGCGCGCCGATGTGGGGCTTGCGGTTGAGCAAGAACACACGCCGCGCAGTTGTGGCGATGACAACTGTTCTTGGTCTGGCCCGGATGGACCTACGCGAGATACCGGGCGCGGGGATCGAATTTCGACTTTGGGAGAATCCGTTCGACAATAATGAGCTGACGACCGATCCTGAAGCATATGCGTGGATGCAGGAACAGGTACGGACGCACCCAGAACTGCGCCTCGGCGCCCCGAGTCTGCGCTGGCTGGTTGCGTCTTTGGCCGAAACGACCGTGCTTGCACAGCTTCCCGCACCCGAGATTCCGGCCTTTTGCGGGCTGGGCACGCGCGAGATGATCGTCTCGTCCGAGGCGATCGAGGCGCGCATGGCCGACTGGCCGCGCGGTGAGTTGGAGTATTACGACGGCGCGCTGCATGAATTGCTGATGGAAGCCGAGCGCGTCCGCGCGCCGTTCCTGAGCAGCGTCTGCGATTTGTTCGACGCAAAGCAGTAATTGAAGGAGGCATCGCATGGGCACGGTGGTTTACGGTATCAAGAGTTGCGACACCTGTCGCAAGGCACTGAAGGCGCTGGATGGGGCAGATTTGCGTGATGTCCGGGCGGAGCCACTCAGCAACGCAGAACGTGCCGAGTTCATCGAGGCGTTTGGGGACGCAATTCTCAACCGTGCTTCAACGACGTGGCGCGGGCTGGATGAGGCTGAGCGCGCGCGCCCGGTGGCAGAGTTGCTGGCAGAACACCCGACACTTATGAAGCGCCCGGTGATCCGAGCGGGTGACGCGCTCTATCTGGGCTGGAAAGCAGATGTGCAGCGCGCCCTTGGCGTGGCCTGAGGGCCCCTTGCCCGCAGGGCAAGGGGCCTTGAAAAATCAAAGAAGTTTCAGATCACTTGCTGATTCGCGCCCGTCGCGCCCAGCACGCAGTTCATAGGCGATCTTCTGCTCATCGGCGAGGCCGGTGAGCCCGGCCCTTTCGACAGCAGAAATATGCACGAACACATCCTTGCCCCCGCCATCGGGCGCGATGAACCCATAACCCTTGGTCGTGTTGAACCATTTCACGGTGCCTGTCGGCATCGGTCGTCTCCTCGTCTTCGCTTCCCCCGAGCAGGATTGCCTCAGGGCCGTTCAGCCAGTTCTTCCTTGGCCGACTGCGAAAACAGAGGCGTCTTGAAAGTCTGTCATCCCGTGGAAAGTTTGCCATAGCGGGGTTAAAACGCAAGAACTTTGCCTGTATCGGGACCCCCGGACAGGGTTTTGCCCAATTTTCAGAGGGCTGAGGAAAACATGCGCAACGCGGCCTTGATACTGGGTCTGATCGGTGGCCTCTGGGGCATGCTGGTCGGCTTTTTCAGCTTCGGTTATACTGATCTGCTGATTCGATACCCTGAATTCGCAGAATTCACGGGTGGTGTCGCCAATATGGGGCTGATCCGCGCGATGAGCCTGATCGCACCCATTCTGGCGATTGCTGGGGCCGCCATGGCGCGCTCGGTCAATGTCGCAGCCGGCGTCCTGCTGCTCGCGTCGAGCGCCGGCATGTATCTGACCTTCGGCTTCGGTGTCTTTACCATGTTCCCGATTTCCATGTGCGCCATTGCAGGCGCACTTGCCCTTGCCGCGCGCCAGCCCGATCCGCATTAATCCTTGACTTGTCGGGCGAAAACGCCCATCTGCTCGCTACCCGTAACTTGCCGCGTGAGCATTTCTTTCGTTGCGGGCAGGGCATGAGGCCCGACACTAGCTTCCCGACATCACGCGTGGGGGGCGGCGCGCCTGAACTCGCGCCCCCAAACCGCCACCGGCCTTGCGCCGGGGGCTTTTCGCCTGCGCATGCAGGCTGTGAGAGGACAGATTTTGACTGATTTTTCGATGTTCGGGTTGCGCCCGGTGCTGATGACCGGCTTGCAGGCACAAGGCTTCGACACGCCCACCCCGATCCAGGCCCGCGCCATCCCGCTGATCATGCAGGGCCGTGACCTGCTGGGGCTGGCGCAGACCGGCACCGGCAAGACGCTGGCATTCGGCCTGCCGGTGATGCATACGCTGCTGGGTGCTGGTCGTCCGGCGCCGAAGACGACGCAGGCGCTGATCCTGGCGCCCACGCGCGAACTGGTGAACCAGATCGCCGAGACGTTGAGCGGCTTTGCCCGCAAGACGCCGCTGAAAGTGCAGCGTGTGGTGGGCGGTGCGGGGCTGAACCCGCAGATCCAGAAACTCGCCAAGGGCTGCGATATTCTGGTGGCGACACCGGGGCGGCTGCTGGACCTGCTTGACCGGCGCGCGCTGACCCTCGACGCCACACAGATGCTGGTTCTGGATGAGGCTGACCAGATGCTGGACCTCGGCTTCATCCATGCGCTGCGCAAGATTGCGTCGCTCTTGCCGAAAGAGCGGCAGACACTGATGTTCTCGGCCACCATGTCGAAACAGATGAACGAGATCGCCGAAGCCTACCTCGACCGACCCGAGCGGATTCAGGTGGCGCCTCCGGGCAAACCGGCCGAAAAGATCGACCAGTCGGTGCATTTCGTAGCCCAGGGCGACAAGGCGCGGCTGCTGGAGGGCTATCTCAATGCCCATCCCGAGGATCTGGCACTGGTCTTTGCGCGCACCAAGCATGGGGCCGAAAAGCTGATGAAGCTTCTGGGAAGCTGGGGCATCGCAGCGGGCTCGATCCATGGCAACAAGAGTCAGGGCCAGCGCGAACGCACCTTGCGCCAGTTTCGGGCGGGCGAAATAAAGGTGCTGGTGGCGACCGATGTGGCCGCGCGTGGGATCGACATTCCGGACATGCGCCATGTCTACAATTATGAGCTGCCCGAAGTGCCCGAAAACTATATCCACCGCATTGGCCGGACCGCGCGGGCGGGTGCCTCGGGGCGTGCGATTGCGTTCTGTGCGCCTGCCGAAATGGGAGATTTGCGCGCAATCGAGCGGATGATGAAGCGTGATCTCGCCGTGATCGGTGGTACACCTTGGTCCGATGACCTCGCAGGCCCGGCGCGCGCGGCTGCGCGCAAGCGCGGCCCCGGGCGCGGCGGACCGCGTCCAGCGCGGAGCGGAGGCGAGGCGCGCAAACCACGGGCACGCAGTGGCGCGAAGCGGCGCGGCCCAGGCAAGCCGGGCGGCGGTGAGCGTAGACAAGGCGCTGCCTGATCTCTCTACAGGGGGCGCGCGCTTCGCGCGCGCGCCCTGCTCTCTTTGACACCATCGTATCTGCAGAACGCGACACAATCTGAAACCCGACTTGCGCTGGATCAAGGTTTCGCAGGTGCAGCCGTCGCAGAGTGCCAGAAATCTACCAAGCAAAGAGGATCAGATGTCGCATACCCCGCATGAGCTTGCCGAGGAATTTCCGGACGCGGCGGAACTCATCCACCAGTTGAAGCTCGACGACGCCCATTTCGCGCGGCTGGCCGAGGAATACCATGTCGTCAACCGCGCCGTGCACCGCGCCGAGACCCTGGCCGAGCCGGTCTCGGAAGCGCATGAACAGGAATTGCGCCGCAAGCGCGTGGCGCTGAAAGACGAGATCGCGCGGATCCTCGCTGACGCAAAGGCGTGACCGGGCCTATATCCCTGAAATTGAGTATTTTTGGCAAGAAGATCAGGGGGGCTGCGGGGTTGTGCGCTTATCCGCAATGATGGCACCTGGATAAGGTGCAGCTTGCCATAGCCCGACAGCCGAACGCCCTGCCGCAAGGCAGGGCGCCCCTGAAACAATAAATCTTGCGGCGCAGCCGCGCCTTTTGGTCCGACCTCAGAAGTGAATCGCCCGACCGTAAGCGTCGAGCACCGATTCGTGCATCATCTCGCTGAGTGTCGGATGCGGGAAGACCGTGTTCATCAGGTCCTCTTCCGTGGTCTCAAGCGTGCGGCCCACGACATAGCCCTGGATCAACTCGGTCACTTCGGCGCCGACCATATGGGCACCCAGCAGCTCACCCGTCTTGGCGTCAAAGATCGTCTTGATCATCCCCTCGGGCTCGCCCAGCGCGATGGCTTTGCCATTGCCGATGAAGGGGAAACGCCCGACCTTGACCTTGTAGCCCGCCTCTTTTGCCTTAGCCTCGGTCAGGCCCACGCTGGCCACTTGCGGGTGGCAATAGGTGCAGCCGGCAATCGCACTCGGATCCACCGCATGCGGGTGCCCGCCTGCGATCAGTTCAGCCACCATTACTCCCTCATGGCTCGCTTTGTGGGCGAGCCAGGGGCCGTTGGTTGCATCCCCGATGACATAAAGCCCCTCGACCCCGGTGCGGCAATATTCATCCGTAACCACGAAAGAGCGGTCGATCTTCGCACCCAGCTCTTCCAGCCCCAGCCCTTCGGTATTCGCCACGATCCCGACCGCCGAGATCACAGTGTCGAAATCCTGCGTCACGGTCTTGCCGTCGCTTTCGATATGAGCCGTGACCTTGCCCTTGACGCGGTCGAGCTTCTTGACCATCGCCTTGGCCATGATCTTCATGCCCTGCTTCTCGAACTGCTTCTGCGCAAACCCCGAGATTTCGGCATCTTCCACTGGCAGGATGCGGTCCATGACTTCGACAACCGTGGTATCCGCGCCCAGCGTGTTGAAAAAGCTCGCGAATTCGATCCCGATCGCGCCCGAGCCGATGACCAGCAACTTTTTCGGCATCCGCTTGGGTTCCAGAGCGTGCCTGTAGGTCCAGACCAGGTCACCATCGGCTTCCAGCCCCGGCAATTCGCGCGCCCGCGCCCCGACAGCGACGATGATATTCGGCGCTGTCAGTTCTTCGGTGCCCTTGTCGGTCTTGACCGACACCTTGCCCTTGGCTGGCAGCGTGGCCGCGCCCATGATGACCGTGATCTTGTTCTTCTTCATCAGATGGCCGATGCCACCTGTCAGCTGGCCCGCCACCTTGCGGGAGCGCTTGACCACGGCGTCCAGATCATAGCTGATGTTTTCCGCCTTCAGGCCAAAATCTTTGGCGCGATGCATCAGATGAAACACTTCTGCCGATCGCAGCATGGCCTTGGTCGGAATGCAGCCCCAGTTGAGGCAAATGCCGCCCAGATGCTCGCGCTCGACGATAGCCACGGATTTGCCAAGCTGCGCGGCGCGGATGGCGGCGACATAGCCCCCTGGCCCTGCCCCGATTACGACAACGTCAAACGCTCTGGCCGCCATGTGAGTTCCTCCCCTGCGTCGCGACTGCAATATAGTTTGCCATTAAACTATTTTGCGAAGTCCCGCAACGCAGGGCTGCGGAAGCCTGTCATGCAAGGGGCGCATGGCTCGCGTTCAGGCGGCTTCCTTGAGCGCCTCGACGGCGGTCATGTAGCCCCCGCGGTCGAGGAAGGCCTGTTCCGGTTTTGTGGTCTCGCGCCCCAGCGCCTTGTTGCGATAGGGGAAGCGGCCAAATTCGCGGATCACGGCGCGATGGGCGCGCGCATGCAGCAGGCTGCGGGCGCCCGTCTCGGGCATACGCAGCAGGAACATGCGCACGCAGCGATCCTGGTCCATCTGGCTCTCGGAATGCATCAGCGGCAGATAGAAAAACTGCCGTGCAGGCTCGTCGATGCGCCGGTCAAAGCCCAGATGGCAGGCGCGGGCCGCGACCTTGCGCGCCAGATCATCCGTGGCGAAAGCCCGGCCATCCTTGCGGAACATGTTGCGCGGGAACTGGTCTGTGACGATGAGGAAAGCCAGACAGCCGCGCGGACAAGAGGCCCAGCGTTCCAACCGTCCCTCGCGCGCCTTTTCCCACAATGCGCCGAAGCGCTCGCGGATCGTCTCATCCAGAGCGGGATCATTCGCATACCAGCCATCCGGTCCGACCTCATCGACCCAGAACCGAATAACCTCATCAACCGTCGACATTTCTTTTCCCCTTGGTCTTCGCACAATTCACAAGCCTGCCAGTGATTCGCAGACTGCTCAAGTTTTATGCGCTCACGCCCGCGTGACTGGGCGGTTTCTTGCGGAAAAGTCACATTTTTCAGGGTGATTCTGCCTGTTGTTCGGACATTTCGCTGTAAACTGCCTCGACTGTTGCCGCCGAGACAACAGGCGAGACCGGCGCGAATGGTCCCGTCTCCGCCAAGGGAACCGGAGCGCGCTGCGTCATGCGCCAGAGCGCGTAGGCAGCGAGCGAGGTTGTCAGCATGATGATGAAGAGGAAAAATCCCGACGGCCCGATCAGCGACATCAGCCAGCCAATGGCCAGCGGCCCGATGATCGCCCCCAGCCCGTTGACAAATAACAGCCCGCCAGAGGCCGCCGCCATCTGGTCATGGTCCAGATAGTCATTGGTATAGGCCACCAGCAGCGAATAGAGCGGGTTCGAGATGCCACCGATGATCAGCGCCACGCCCAGCAGCCAGACGAAGCTCAGGTCAAAGACAACCGCCATCGCCCCGCCCGCACTCCCGATCAGCGCCACGATGATCAGAAGTCTGCGCCGATCCATCCGGTCCGACAGCCAGCCGATGGGATACTGGAACACCAGCCCGCCGAAATAGATGGCGGCAGTGAAGAGTGAGATCTCGAAGACGCTCAGGCCCGCCTCGGTGCCCCATACCGCTGTCATGCCGAACATCGCCGCGAATACGCCCCCCATCAGAAAGATGCCCATCACCCCCAGTGGCGAGACGCCATAGAGTTCGCGGATCGACATGGATTTGGTGGTCCCAAATGTGGGCGCCGGGCTGATCGAGAGCAGAATCGGCGCAAACGCCAGCGAGACCAGAACCGAGGGGATGATGAAGAGCATGAACCCTGCTGGATCGGCGAAGTTGATCAGCGCCTGCGCCGAGATGATCCCCACCATCTGCACGATCATGTAGAGCGACAGCGCCTGGCCGCGGTTCTCGTTGCTCGCCGTGTTGTTGAGCCAGCTTTCGGCGGTGACATAGACGCCCGAGAAGCAGAACCCGATCAGCACGCGTAGCAACGTCCAGACCATCCAGTCCGGGATCGCGGCATAAAGCACCAGCACCGCCGATATCAACGAGCCCAGTGCCGCAAAGACCCGGACATGGCCCACGCGGCGGATCAGTTCGGGCGCCATTTTCGACCCGAACAGAAATCCCGCGAAATAAGCCGACATGACAATCGACATCTGGTAGGTCGAAAACCCCTCGATCGCGCCACGGATGCCCAAGAGCGTACCCTGCACGCCATTGCCGACCATCAGGAGCATCATTCCGAGCAGCAATGCCCAGGACGCAGTGAAGACTTTGAACATTGGAGAGGCTCACGATTGTAACGCGCTCAGCATAGCGGCGCATGGGGAACAGGTATATGACGGGATCGACCGGCGCGGGTCGTAATCAGGGCAAGAGCAGGGAGGAATCCCCGTAAGAAAAGAAGCGGTAGCGCACTTTAATTGCATGGGCGTAGATGCACCGGATCCGCTCGGGCCCCATCAGGGCCGAGACCAGCATCATCAGCGTGGATTTCGGCAAGTGAAAATTGGTCATCAACCCGTCGGTGACCCGAAACTGATAGCCCGGCGTGATGAAGATATCGGTCTTGCCCGTCCAGGGCGCAATCTCGCCGGGGCACGTGGCCGCCGTCTCGATCAGCCGCAGCGCCGTCGTGCCCACCGGGATCACACGCCCGCCAGCCGCGCGGGTCTGCATGATGGCGCGGGCAGCCTCTTCGGACAGGTGGCCCCATTCGGCATGCATCTGGTGGTCGCGAATGTCATCGACCTTGACCGGTAGAAACGTGCCCGCGCCAACATGCAATGTGACTTCCGCGAAATGCACACCGCGCGCCTTGAGGGTGGCAATCAACGCCTCGTCGAAATGCAGCGAGGCCGTGGGGGCGGCGACTGCTCCGGGGTCGCGGGCGAAAACCGTCTGATAGTCTTCCCGGTCCTGCGCATCAGCCTTGCGGCGGCCCGCAATGTAGGGCGGCAACGGCATCTGGCCTGCGGCCTCGAGTGCGGCGTGAAACGCATCGCCCTCAAGCGAGAATCGCAGTGTGACGTCCTCGGCGTTGCGCGCGACCACCTCGGCCGTGAGCCCGTCTGCAATCTCGACCTGCTCCCCTTCCGCAAGCTTGCGCAGGGGCTTGGCGAGCGCGCGCCAATGCCCGTCGGGCAGAGGCTCCAGCAGGGTCAGTTCCACCTTGGCGCGCACTGCACCCTGCGCGCTTTCGCGGATGCGCGTGCCACGCAGCCGGGCGGGAATCACCCGTGTCGTGTTGATCACCAGCAGGTCGCCCGCGCGCAGGATCTCGGGCAGATCGGCGACATGGCGGTCACGTATCGTATCGCCTTCGGCCAGCAGCATACGCGCAGCCGGGCGCGGGCGCACAGGGCGCGTCGCGATCAACTCTTCGGGCAGGTCGAAATCAAAATCCGACAATCTCATCGCGCGCGCCTTGCTCTGACTCGCTGCCCCTTTATCTCGGCCCCGATGCCGCTACAACTGGGGCAACACTTTCGTGAAAAAGGAGACATCCGATGGCACAACTAGGCGAAATGGCGCCCGTCTTCACCCTGCCCCGCGATGGTGGTGGCGAGGTGAGCCTGTCCGAGTTCAAGGGCAAGAAGGTCGTGCTCTATTTCTACCCGCGCGATGACACGCCCGGCTGCACCACAGAGGCCCTGGAATTCACGTCACTCGGCGAAGAGTTCAAGGCCGCGGGCGCGCAGGTGATCGGCGTGTCCAAGGACACGGTCGCCAAACATGACAAGTTCATCGCCAAGCATGATCTGGGCGTGATTCTCGCCTCGGATGCCGAAGGCGATGTCTGCGAGCGCTATGGTGTCTGGGTCGAGAAAAACATGTATGGCAAGGTCTCGATGGGGATCGAGCGCGCGACCTTCCTGATCGATGGCGAGGGGCGCGTGGCGCAGGTCTGGCGCAAGGTCAAGGCCAAGGGCCACGCGGCCGAGGTGCTCGACGCGGTGAAGGCACCGTGAGTCTCTCCCTGCGCGAAATGGCTGTGGCGGTATTGACCACGGCAGACGGGCACAGCAAGACCGCGCTCTCGCGCTCCCATGCGGCGGCCTGGTTCGCGGCGCGCAAGGCGGGCACACCTCTGCCACTCGGGCAGGCGCAGCCGCCCAACCGCCCGGCCCGGCCCGCGCGGCCCGAGCTTCTGGACCCGCGCGACGTGCCCCGACGCCGTCCGGGAAGCACGCAAGGGCGCATCGCGCTGCTGCACGCGATTGCACATATCGAACTTAACGCAGTCGATTTGCACTGGGATTTGGTCGCACGCTTTCATAACATCGACATGCCACCTGGTTTCTATGATGACTGGGTCAAGGCAGCGGATGAAGAGTCCAAGCATTTCAATCTGGTCTGTGATTGCCTTGAAGCCATGGGCAGTCATTACGGCGCCCTGCCCGCACATGCGGGCATGTGGCGTGCGGCAGAAGATACTGCTGAAGACATTCTGGGGCGGCTGGCCGTCGTGCCGATGGTGCTGGAAGCGCGGGGACTGGATGTTACCCCGGGTATGATCGAGATTTTCGAGCGCGCGGGCGAGAGTGCAGCGGTCGAGGCGCTGAAAACCATCTATGCCGAAGAGGTCGGCCATGTTGCCTATGGCTCGAAATGGTTCAACTTCCTCTGCGGCAGACAGGGGCTGGACCCGCAACCCGTGTTTCTGGATCTGGTGCGGCGGTATTTCCACGGGCCGCTCAAGCCCCCCTTCAACGAGGAAAAACGCGCGCAGGCAGGTTTGCCCCCTGATTTCTACTGGCCGCTCACCGAACCGGTCTGAGCAAAGCGGCCGCAAATTTTCGCGTGGATATGCGAACAAACCGGCCAAGCTCTCTGTCTTGCAACGGAATTAATGTTTCGTTTCTGCAAATCCGGGCGTGATGTCGGCGATTTTTCGCTGATTCTGCCCTTTGCGCGTGATGCGTCGGCGCAACGGTCCATTCCTTTGTTGCCTCTCACAACCATCCTCCGGTAGAGGGATAAGAGACTGGTAACTGTATTGTAGCGCTCCCCACTGTGATCAGACAATAGGGCTGCGCGTTCAATGAGTAACGTCAGTGCGACGGCCGTGAGCAGGTCTAAGAAACAAGCAGGACAGTAGCATTGAAACGCCACTTCGTTCGTCTGAATCAGCGGCTGGAACGCCGCTTCCCCGAACAGCGCATATTTCTACGGTCTGACAACACCACTCGTTTCGTCCGGCTGCGACCCGCGACGCAAGCGGTCGGGCTCGCGGCCGTCACGCTCTTCTTCGCCTGGGGCATCATCGCCACTTCGATTTTGCTGATGGACAGTATCGGCTCGGGCACGCTGCGCGATCAGGCGTTGCGCGATCAGGCAAATTATGAACAGCGCCTGAACCAGTTGGCCGAGGAACGCGACGCCCGTGCAATCGAGACCGAGGCCGCGCATGCCCGCTTTGCCGAAGCCATGGAGCGGATCTCCGAGATGCAGATGAAGCTGCTGGCCTCGGAAGAGCGGCGGCTAGAACTGGAGTCCGGCATCGATACCATCCACAGCAGCATCCGCCGGATCACGCGCGAGCGCGATGATGCGCGCGCACGGTTGGCAGAAGTGACGCAAACGCTGGAGGCCGAGACAGGCTCGACCCGGACAGCCGCTGATCGTTCGCGCGACAATGAAGAAATGCTGGACTACATGCTTGCGGCGATGGAGCGCGTATCGGTTGCCACGCATGAGCTTGGCCTCGACGCCGAACAGGCGCGGATTCAGGCGCGCCATCTGGCGATGGAGAACGAGCTTCTGAAAGACCGCAACCACATGATCTTCACCCAGCTCGAAGAGGCGCTGGACAAGGTTGTCGAACCAATGCAGCGCGTGTTCCGCAGTGCGGGTGTCTCAGCCGACCAGATCCGCCGCCTCGTGCGGCAAGGGGCAAACTCGCAGACAGATTCGCTGCGCCCGATCATCTCGACCTCGGGCTCTATTGCTGCAAATCCCGATATCGCCCGGGCCAATGCGATCCTCGAGCAAATGTCCGATATCGACGCTTATCGGCGCGGCATCGACCGTCTGCCCGTCGCGCGCCCTGTGAACGCCAATGTACGCCAGACCTCGGGCTTCGGAATGCGCCGCCACCCGCTGACGGGGCGGCAGACCATGCATAACGGGCTGGACTGGGCCGGGGCCCGCAACACCCCGATCCTCGCCAGCGCCGATGGTGTGGTTAAACAGGCCGGGCGGCAGGGGGGGTATGGCAACCTCGTCATCATCCAGCATGAATTCGGGATCGAGACCTATTACGCCCATTTGAACTCAATCGACGTTCGGGCCGGACAAAGGGTCTCGCGTGGCCAGCGAATTGGTGGTATGGGCACCACAGGCGCGTCGACTGGTGTGCATCTGCATTATGAAGTGCGGGTTAACGGTCGGCCAGTGAACCCAATCACCTATATAAGGGCTGGACAGAATGTTTTCTAAGAGTCGTATCAATGAACCGGGGCCGAAAGCTGCTGAAAAAGCCCCCCCCAAGCCCGCCGAACCGACCCCGTCTTTCCTGCGCAGCAGCGCACCCGAACCGGCCCCCACGCATGTGACTAAAGCAAAGCCTGCGGCGTCTGTGCTGGCCTCTGACCTCACCATCACCGGAAATATCAAGACTACCGGCGACGTCGTGATCGAGGGAATCGTTGATGGTGATATTCGCGCGCACCTGCTGACCGTGGGTGACACCGCAACCATCCGTGGCGAAATCGTGGCCGATGATATCGTCATCAATGGCCGCGTGATTGGCCGCGTGCGCGGGTTGAAAGTACGCCTGACATCTTCGGCGCAGGTCGAGGGCGATATCATTCACAAGACCATCGCGATCGAATCGGGTGCACATTTCGAAGGGTCGGTGCAGCGTCAGGATGACCCGCTGCAGACCAACCGTGAAGCCGTGGCAAAGCCGGCCCCCGCACCAGCACCGGTCACACCTGCTGCGCGCTCTGCTTCGAATGAGACCTCCGACGCGGTCCGCAAGGCAGCAGAAGCCAAGAAGAACGCTGCCAACTGACGCGTGGCGAAAAGGATACGACTGCAGGGCCGCGCCGTCTGAGCGCGGCCTTTTTCTGTGCCCGTGACATTTGGGAGATAAGCTGGTGCGGGTGGAGAGACTCGAACTCTCACGCCTTGCGGCGGAGGATTTTGAATCCTCTGCGTCTACCATTCCGCCACACCCGCGCATCCAGCGCAGCGAGCAATAGCGCGGAAATCAACGCCCTGCAACAGCCCAGTTTCGCACCGCACACGGCCTGTTGGGCGAACCAAGGCTATAAAGATTGACCTGCGAGCATAAATGGGTTACGCGCATCTCGATGTTGTCATGGGCAACATCTCCGCAAGCGGGGCGCGAGATACCGGCGTCCCATAACCGTTTACGGCCCGATGCCGTAACAGATGGACGCAAATGACCCAATTCTCCGACCTGAAGCTGGACCCCAAGGTCCTTAAAGCTATTAACGAAGCCGGCTACACCACTCCGACGCCAATCCAGGAGCAGGCGATTCCGCATGCGCTTGAAGGGCGCGATGTGCTTGGGATCGCCCAGACCGGTACCGGCAAGACCGCCTCTTTCACGCTGCCGCTGATCACGCGGCTGGGCCGTGGGCGTGCGCGTGCGCGGATGCCGCGCAGCCTCGTGCTGGCCCCCACCCGCGAATTGGCCGCGCAGGTGGCTGAGAATTTCGATATCTATGCGAAGCACACCCGCCTGAGCAAGGCACTCCTGATCGGTGGCGTTGCCTTTGGCGAGCAGGACAAGCTTATAGACCGCGGCGTCGATGTTCTGATTGCCACGCCGGGTCGGTTGCTCGATCATTTCGAGCGCGGCAAGCTGCTTCTGACCGGGGTTGAGGTAATGGTCGTGGATGAGGCCGACCGCATGCTCGACATGGGTTTCATCCCCGATATCGAGCGTATTTTCGGGCTGACCCCCTTCACGCGCCAGACCTTCTTCTACTCGGCCACGATGGCGCCTGAGATCGAGCGCGTGACCAATACGTTCCTGTCGAATCCCGTCCGAGTCGAGGTGGCGCGGCAGGCCACGGCTTCGGAGACCATCGCGCAGGAGCTGATACAGCTTTCTCCCACCCGTCGCGACGCAGCCGCCAAGGCCAAGCGCGACGCGCTGCGGGCCATTATTCAGGCCGAGGGCGAAAAGCTGGAAAACGCGATCATCTTCTGCAATCGCAAGGTCGAGGTCGATATCCTCGCCAAGTCCCTGATCAAGCACAAGTACGATGCCGCCCCAATTCATGGAGATCTGGACCAGTCGGTGCGCACCCGCACGCTGGAGCGCTTTCGCAATGGCGAGCTGCGCCTGCTGATCGCCTCGGATGTGGCCGCGCGCGGGCTCGATGTGCCTTCGGTCAGCCATGTGTTCAATTTCGACCTGCCCTCGCATCCCGAAGATTACGTCCACCGCATCGGTCGCACGGGCCGCGCCGGGCGCTCGGGTAAGGCCGTGTCACTGATGGTGCCTGCGGATCAGAAATATCTAGAGGCGATCGAGACGCTGGTCCAGAAGGAATTGCCCCGCGGAGAGGCCCCCGCAAGCGAGGCGAAGCCGAAGCGGAACAAGCGTGCAGAGGCCCCCAAGCCTGAGCCCAAACCCGAGCCCGAGGTCACCGCCAAGGAGCCTGCCGAGGAAGCACCCGCTGCGCAGCCCGAGCCCAGCCGCCCGGCGCGCGAGCGCCGCGCAGAGCGCGGCGAGCGCGCGCGGCGCGATCCGCGCGGCGCGGTTGTGGGGATGGGCGACCATGTGCCTGATTTCCTGATGCGCGAATTTCGTACCGCCTGAAGCGCTCAAATAAACGAATATCCAGAATTGAAAAAGCCGCCTCCGGTTCGGAGGCGGCTTTCTCGACCTTGGCCTTGCCCTTCCTCAGCGATAGAGCAACGACACCTTGTTGTGAAACAGATGGATCTTGGACGGGTCCGCCTTCAGCTTCACATTCCGGCCCTTAAGCTCAGCGTGAATCCCTGCAAGCTTGGCCAGCACAGGTGCAGCCCCTTCAGATTCCGGCTTGAAATAGAGCACGGTCAATTCGCCCAGCGCTTCGACCAGGTCGACCTCGCCTTGATACAGGAACTCTTCGTCATCACTCGCGATCAGATCCTCGGGGCGCACGCCGAGGTTCACCTTCAGCCCCATATCGGCATCTGTCGTGGCAATATCAGCCTTGGCGGTGCCCCCGCCCGCCAGCTTGACGGTCGTCTGCTGACCCGTGCCCACCACTTCGCCCGCCAGCAGGTTCATCGCCGGAGATCCGATGAATTGCGCGACGAATTCGCCATTCGGGCGCTCGTAAAGGTCCAGCGGCGAACCCACCTGCGCAATGCCACCCCCTGCAAGCACGACAATGCGCGAGGCCAGAGTCATCGCTTCGACCTGGTCATGCGTCACATAGATCATGGTCGAGTTTGGCATCGACTCCTTCAGTTTCGCAATCTCGATCCGCGTCGCCACGCGCAGCGCGGCATCGAGGTTGGAAAGCGGCTCGTCGAAGAGATAGACTTTTGGGTCCCGCACGATCGAGCGCCCAATCGCCACACGCTGCCGCTGCCCGCCCGAGAGCGCCTTGGGCAGGCGGTCCAGATAGGGCGCGAGTTGCAGGACATCCGCCGCGCGCTTAACGGCGGCGTCTATCTCGGACTTGCTTTTCCCGGCAAGCTTCAGCGCGAAGGCCATGTTGTCGCGCACCGTCATGTGCGGATAGAGCGCGTAGGACTGGAACACCATGGCGATGCCGCGCTGCGCAGGAGGGATGTCATTGACCACCATCCCGTCGATCTGCAACTCGCCGCCGGTGATCTTCTCAAGCCCTGCGATCATCCGCAGCAATGTCGATTTCCCGCAACCCGACGGACCGACGAAGACGATCAACTCGCCTTGCTTGATGTCGAGGTTGATGTCGGACAACACCTTGACCTCGCCATAGGCCTTTTCGACATCTGTCAGTTTCAGATCGGCCATGGTTTCCTCCCTCGTTATCTTTTTACGACCAGACAGGGCTGCCACGGCCCCAGATGCACCAGCCCGTCCTCTCCCGGGCCGGAGCTGTTCAGTTCCTGCGCGACGGTCACCCAATGTCCATCCGGCAGGTAAAGGGTCGCGGGCTCATGACTCAGGTTGAAAGCGCAGAACATCACTTCACCCGCCTCCTCGCGGATGAAGGACAGCGTATCACCCGAGACATGCAGATCGCGCAGGCTTCCCCGCGTCAGAGCGCGATGGGCGCGCCGAAAGGCAATCACGCGGCGGTAATGGTGCAGGATGGCATCGGGTGCGCGCTCTTGCGCATCGACGGCCAAAGCCAGATGCTCACGCGCAACCGGTAGCCAGGGAATACCTTGCGAGAAGCCCCCATTCTGATTTTCGCGGGTCCAGACCATCGGGGTACGGCAGCCATCGCGGCCCTTGTATTCGGGCCAGAACTGGATGCCGTAAGGGTCTTGCAGGTCATCGAAATGCAATTCCGCCTCTTGCAGGCCCAGTTCCTCGCCCTGATACAGGCACACCGATCCGCGCAGGCACAAAAGCAGCGTAGCATAGGCGCGCGCGGCGGCGGGGGTCAGATCCCAGCGCGTGAGATGGCGCGCCACGTCATGGTTGGAGAAGGCCCAGCAGGCCCATCCGTCGGGCGCGACATGGTCGAGATGGCGCAGCACTGCTGCGATCCGGGCTGCCGAGGGTGGATCGGCCGCGAGGAACTCGAAGGCGTAACACATCTGCACCTTGTCTCCGCCCGACGTGTATTCGCCAAGGATCTCGAGCCCGCGCTGTGCATCGCCCACCTCGCCCACGGCGGCGGCATCATAGGTGTCGAGCAGCGCACGGAAGCGGCGCAGAAAGTCGAGATTCTCCGGGCGGTTCTTGTCGTAGATATGTTCCTGATGGTTATAGGGGTTTACGGCCGGCGCGATGGTGGCGTTGCGCTCTTCGGGCGGCAGGGCCGGGTTGTTGCGCAACTCCTTGTCATGCACATAAAAATTGATCGTATCCAGCCGGAAGCCATTCACGCCGCGCTCCAGCCAGAAGCGCGCCACGTTCAACAATTCTTCCTGAACGGCAGGCTCATGGAAATTCAGGTCCGGCTGCGAGGCGAGGAAATTGTGTAGGTAATACTGCAACCGGGTCGCGTCCCAGGCCCAGGCCGAGCCACCGAAGATCGACAGCCAGTTATTCGGCGGAGTGCCATCGGGTTTCGGGTCGGCCCAGACATACCAATTCGCACGCGGATTGTCCTGCGAAGACCGGCTTTCCTTGAACCAGGGGTGCTGGTCGGACGAATGCGACAACACCAGGTCGATCAGCACTTTCAGCCCCAGCCGGTGCGCCGTGGTCACCAGCGCGTCGAAATCCGACAGCGTGCCGAACATCGGATCGACATCGCAGTAATCCGACACGTCATACCCGAAATCCTTCATCGGAGAAGTGAAGAACGGGCTGATCCATATGGCGTCAGTACCAAGGCTGGCGATATAGGGCAGCCGCTCGATTATGCCGCGCAGATCGCCAATGCCGTCAGCGTTGCTGTCCTGGAAGCTGCGGGGGTAGATCTGGTAGATCACCGCCCCACGCCACCAGTCCGAATTGAGCTCCAGCCCGCGATCGGGCTGCAACATGGTTTGTGCAGTCACGTTTGTCGTCCTTACTTGACGGAGCCAGCCAGCAGGCCGCGCACCAGGTAGCGTTGCATGGTGAAGAACACGACAAGCGGCACGGCAATCGAGACAAAGGCCGCCCCGGCCAGAATGCCCCAGTCACCGCCGCGCGAACCCAAGAGGTCATCGGCGATCTTCACGGTCATCACCTGACTTGCCGCGCCGGATGGCAAGAAGACTTTCGCCACCAGCAGGTCGTTCCATGTCCACAGGAACTGGAAGATCGCGAAAGAGGCAAGTGCCGGGAAACTGAGCGGCAGGATGATACGCACGAAGATCTGGAAATCGGTGGCACCATCGACCTTGGCTCCCTCGATTATGTCGCGCGGCAGACCGACCATGTAATTTCGCAGCAGATAGACCGCGAGCGGCAAGCCAAAGCCAGTATGTGCCAGCCAAATCCCGAGAAAACTCTGCCCTATCCCGATCTCGGTATGCAGTCGCAACAGCGGGACAAGCGCCAGTTGCAAGGGCACAACCAGCAAGCCCACGACCGCCGCGATCAGCAGCCCGCGACCGGGGAAATCCATCCAGGCCAGCGCATAGGCAGCAAAGGCAGCAATCAGGATCGGGATGATCGTGGCCGGGATGGCGACTGTCAGCGTGTTGATGAAGGCGCGATCCATCCCGTCGGCGAACATCACTGTTCGGTAATTGGCGAGCGTGAATCGCGGTGGTGTCAGTGCACCGACATAGATTGTCGGGCCGCGCGCCCCGAAGGCTTCGGTATTCTCCACCCGGAAGCTGCCATCCGGGTCAACCCGCAGCGTACCGCCCTGTCGCAATTCGACCTGTTCACCGGCCGCGAACTCCGCAGTCGCCACGGCGCGGGTACCGAAGGCTGCGATCTGCGCGCGCTCACCCTCGAATACAGCCATTAGGTCGGGCTCGTCGAACACATTCCCCTCGATGATGAACAGACCGCCTTCCTCGCGGGCCGTGTCAGTGCCCACCCGGATGCGGAAATTCTGCTCGACCGAGAACGGGGCCTGCCACCAGCCCGACACCGAAATCTGTTCGCGGTCGCGGAACGAGGAAACGAAAAGCCCGATGGTCGGCAGCAGCCAGAGCAGCACCAGAACCAGCACCGTAATATTGACCAGAACCCGGTTGCCGGAGTTTTGTCCTGCGATATTATCCATGTCTCGGCCCTCCCTCAGCGCATCTCGGCACGTGCCTGGCGGATGTTCCAGATCATCACCGGCAGCACGAGGATCATGATCACGAACGCAACCGCTGTCGCCCGTCCGTCATCGCGGAACATGTAGGTCATCATGTAACTCGGCAGGATATGCGTGCCGAAATTGCCGCCGGTCATGGTGTAGACGATGTCGAAGACCTTGAGCACGAGGATGGTGATCGTGGTCCAGACCACGACAATGGTGCCCATGATCTGTGGCACCTTGATCTGGAAGAAGACCTGAAACGGGTTCGCCCCGTCGATGATCGCGGCCTCGATGGTTTCTTCGGGGATGCCGCGCAGGGCCGCAGACAGGATCACCATGGCAAAGCCAGTCTGGATCCAGACCAGAATGAACATCAGGAAGAAATTGTTCCAGAACCGCACCTGCAGCGGGTCCAGCGTCGTCATTCCGAAAAAGTCGCGAAGGGCGTTGATGATGCCGATATCGGGGTTGGCGGCATAGACGAAACGCCAGATCAGCGAGGCGCCCACGAAAGAGATCGCCATCGGCATGAAGATCAGCGATTTGGCGATATTTCCCCATTTCAGCCGGTCGGTCAGTTGCGCGACCAGAAGGCCGAAGAACGTGGCCATGGCGGGCACGACAAGCACCCACATCAGATTGTTGAACACCGCCGTGCGGAACGTACTCCCCTGAAACAGATCGATATAGTTGCCTAGTCCGATGAAATTGTTGCCCGAACGGTCAAACAGCGAGCGCCAGAAGGAGCCCACAACCGGATAGGCGAGATAGAGCCCAAGCGCGAACATGGCCGGGAACAGGAACAGCCAAGGCCGAACCTTGTTGGCGCGGTTGATGTTGCGCCCTGCATTGGGGCCGCGGGCTGGAAAGATTACCTTGTCGAGAACAAGGTTGGAAAAATAGAAATACGCCACGCATCCGCCGACGCCGATGATTATGGTGAATATCCCCTGCAGGACTGGTGGCATGTTTCTCCCCCCTTGAAGCCGACCTTCCAAAACCCGCCCTGTGAAGGTGGCAGGGCGTTACGTTACCTTGTGCAGTGCGGTCTTGGTCATGATTGCAGGGCAGCGCTTTCAGCGCCGCCCTGCCCTGATATCACAGGGTCAGCGCATCTGGTCCCAGCGCGCCTGCACCGCATCGGCCACATCCTCGGCCGAGGTGCCGGTGACGAAATCGACCATACCGGTCCAGAAGGCCCCGGCCCCGATCTCACCCGGCATGACATCCGAGGCGTCAAAGCGGAATGTGGTGGCATCGAGCAGGATCTGGTTCATCGCGCGCAGCGAATCGTCGCGGAAGGTATCGAGATTGACGCCGGCATGCGGGGTCAGGAAGCCCGATTGCGCCATCCAGACCTCATGCGCGATGGGCGTCTTGAGGAACTCGATCAGCCCACGGGTTGCCTCGCTGTCATCGGTGATGGCGAATTGCGTGCCCGCACCCATCACTGGATCGCCCAGGTCCTTCTCGGCAAAGGACGGGAAATAGAAGAAGGCGAAATCCTGGCCATAGACCGAGCCGTCAGGGAAGAAAGACGGAATGAAGGACGCCTGTTTGTGCATGAAGCAGGCGGGCGGAATCTGGAACAGGCCCGCCGGGCTGTCGCGGAAGTCGGTGGTCGCCACCGCTTCAGGGCCGCCCTGGGCCCAGCCATCAGTATGCACGAAGGTGCCGAAAGTCTCGATCGCCTCGATCACCTCAGGCGAATTGAATGGCAGATCATTGGTGATCCAGTCATCATAAACTTCCGGTGCGTGCAGACGCAGCATGATGTCCTCGACCCAGTCGGTCGCAGGCCAACCCGTCGCGGCCCCGGACCCCAGACCGATGCACCAGGGCGTGCCGCCGTCATCGACCATCTGTTGCGACAGCTCCAGCAACTCTTCCATGGTCTCGGGGATGTCATAACCCATCTCGTCGAACTGGTCGGGCGAATACCAGACCAGAGACTTCACATCGACCTTGTAGAAGAAACCGAACATCTCTTCTTCGCCATCCGGATTCGGGAAGGTTCCCAAATCGACCCAGGACTGCCCCGCGGCATAGTTTTCGACCATCCAGTCAGCCGTTTCCTGCCCCAGCGGCGACAGCGCACCACGGGCAGCCATATCCGCGGCCAGACCGGGCTGCGGGAACACGGCGATATTGGGCGCGGAATTAGCCTGAATCGCGATCACGATATCCTGCTCGAAGCTGTCCGAACCGGAATACTCCACCGTCGCGCCAGTCGCAGCTTCGAAGTAAGCCATGGTATTGCGCACCATCTCGGCGTCGATACTCAGCCAGGGCCCGGTGATGGTCACTGTCTCGCCCGAGAAATCATGCGCGTCCGAGAACGCCTCGAAGCTATCCCAGTTGAAGCCCTCGGTGCCGGGCTCGATAAGCAGGTCCTGCGCCAAGGCGCCACTGGTCATCAGGGCAAGCGTGGCCACGCCTGCGTAAAGTCTGGATTTCATTGTCATCCTCCCACGGTTGACGATTTATAATGCACAAATCTTAAGCTCGTGCTGATCAGCATCCCAGCACCTTGGAATCGCCTTCCCAAAGCGCTTTGGATGATTAAACCGTGGCGCAACATTCCAAAGCTGTCAATCGGTTTCTTACCTAAGCACCCTGTTTTTATTACTCCTTTTTGCAGGTGCAGAAAAAATCATTCTGCGAAAGCCTCTTTTCAGGAAGGCCCTATTTTGCATATTATCCCGCCAATCCAACACGGTTTGATCAATAGATGAGCGTTACACTCAAACAACTCGCTGCCTCGCTGGATCTCTCGCCCACAACGGTCAGCCGTGCGCTAAATGGCTTTCCAGAGGTGAATGCCGCCACCCGCAGACGCGTCGAACAGGCGGCGGCGGCGGCGAATTACCACCCCAACACCCGCGCCAAGAGCCTTGCCACAGGCCGTGCGCAGGCCATCGGCCATGTCATCCCGCTCTCGACCAGCCATGAAATCGTAAACCCGGTCTTCGCCGATTTCATTGCCGGGGCCGGCGAGGTTTATGCCAGCAATGGCTATGAGATGATCCTGCGCGTGGTGCCCGATGATGACGAGGCCAGCGCCTATAGCGACCTGGTGGCGCGCGGCTCGGTCGATGGGGTGATTCTGCACGGGCCACGTATCGAGGATGCACGCGTGGCATTGTTGGCTGATCTGGGGCTGCCCTTTCTGGTCCACGGCCGCACTTCGGGGGTGAACACGCCCTATTCCTGGCTCGATATCAACAACCAGCGCTCGTTTCACCGCGCGACCGAGTTCCTGTGCAGTTTCGACCACCGCCGTATTGCGCTGATCAACGGCCTGGAAGAGATGGATTTCGCCCAGCGCCGCCGCAATGGCTATCTTGAAGCGCTGGCCAAGGCCGGGATCGAACCGGACCCGATGCTGATGCGGCAGGGCGAGATGACCGAACCCTATGGCTACCGCGCCGCACAAGAGATGATCCAGCTGCCAGAGCCGCCCACGGCCTTTCTCGCGTCCTCGATCATCGTGGCCTATGGCATTCTGCGCGGGTTGAGCGATCTGGGGCTGAAGCTGGGGCGTGACATTTCGCTTGTGACCCATGATGATGAACTGTCCTATCTGCCCAATGATGGAGATGTGCCCTTGTTCACTGCCACCCGATCCTCCGTGCGCGAGGCTGGACGCCGCGCGGCCACCATGCTGCTGCGCCTTGTCGCCAAGCCCGATAGCGGCCCGCTGACCGAGTTGATGGAGACCTCGCTGGTGCTGGGGGCCTCGACCGGGCCGGTGCGGAGATGAACGATCTGGGCTTTACACGTACCGACTGGCCCGAGGGCTTCCTGTTCGGCGTCGCGACCTCGGCCTATCAGATCGAGGGCCATGCGCAGGGCGGTGCGGGTCGCACGCATTGGGATGATTTCGCCGCCACCCCCGGCAATGTCGTGCGCGCCGAGAATGGCGCGCTGGCCTGCGACCACCTGAACCGCTGGGCAGAGGATCTGGACCTGATTGCGGGCGGGGGGTTCAACATCTACCGCTTCTCGACCTCCTGGGCGCGGGTGCTGCCCGAAGGGCGCGGGGCGGTGAACCCGGAAGGGCTCGATTTCTACGACCGGCTGGTGGACGGGATGCTGGCGCGTGGGCTGAAGCCCGCGCTGACGCTCTATCATTGGGAATTGCCCTCGGCGCTGAATGATCTGGGCGGCTGGCGCAACCGCGACATTGCCGGGTGGTTCGCAGAGTATGCCGAAGTGCTCTGCCGCCGCATCGGTGATCGGGTCTGGTCGGCTGCGCCGATCAATGAGCCCTGGTGCGTCGGCTGGTTGAGCCATTTCCTTGGCGCACATGCGCCCGGTCTGCGCGATATCCGCGCGACGGCACGGGCCATGCATCATGTCGGGCTGGCGCATGGTCGCGCCACGCAAGTGATGCGCGGGCTTGGCATGGGCAATCTCGGGGCGGTGTGCAATTTCGAATATGCCCTGCCGCTGAGTGACAGCGCGGAGGATATCGCCGCAGCCAAGCGCTATGACGGCATCTATAACCGCTGGTTTCTTGGCGCGATGTTCAAGGGCGCCTACCCCGAGGATGTGCTGGAAGGGCTCGGGCCGCACATGCCGGATGGCTGGCAGGAGGACATGGCCACGATCTTCCAGCCGCTCGACTGGCTGGGGCTGAATTACTACACATGCAAGCGCATTGCCCATGCTTCCGGCCCCTGGCCGCATCTGTCCGAGCATGAGGGCGACCTGCCACAGACCCAGATGGGATGGGAGATCTGCCCCGAGGGTCTGAGCCATTTCCTGCGCTTCGCGCGTGATCACTACACCGGCGATTTGCCGCTCTATGTGACAGAAAACGGCATGGCCAATCCGGATGAGCCCGACACGCCGGACACGGCCCGGATCGACTATCTGCGCGCGCATATGAATGTCGCCCGCGAAGCCATCGCCGAAGGCGTGCCGCTCAAGGGTTATATTGTCTGGTCGCTCATGGATAATTACGAATGGGCCCTGGGCTATGAAAAGCGCTTCGGGCTTGTCCATGTCGATTTCGACAGCTTGCAACGCCGTCCCAAAGCATCGTATCAGGTGCTGAAAGCGGCGTTAGCGCAAGCATAGGCGGGACATATGGCCCTCAGCGAGACCCCCTCACTGGTCGCCGATGTCGGTGGCACCAATACCCGCGTGGCACTGGCGCGCGGCGGGGTGCTGATCGCGGGCACGACCGAGCGTTTTCGCAATGCCGAATTTGCCGGGCTGGAGCAGGTGCTCGCGGCCTATCTCGAACGCCACCGTAACGCGCCCACACGCGCCGCCATCGCCCTTGCCGGCCCGGTGCGGGGCGGAATGGCCAAGATGACCAATCTGGGCTGGCGGGTCGAGGCAGGCGCGCTGGCGCGCGCCTGTGGGTTCGACTCTGTCAGCCTGCTCAATGACTTGCAGGCACAGGGCCACGCCCTGCCCCACCTGCCCGACACCCATCTGCGCCGCATCCGCACAGGCATTGCCGAAGGGGGCACGAAACTGGTGATCGGCCTTGGCACCGGGGTCAATGCCGCGCCCGTCTATCCCTCTGGCGCAGGCCATCTGGTGCCCCCGGCCGAAGCCGGGCACATCCATCTGCCGCTGCATGAGGCGCTCGATTACCGGCTCTCGGACTGGCTGATCGCGCGGCGCGGCTTCGCCTCGGTCGAGGATGTTCTGGCGGGCAGCGGGCTGGAGCGGCTCTATGCCTTCCACGCGCATGAGGCGGGTGTGTCGCAGGCGCTGGAGGTTGCTGCCATCATCGCGGCGATGGAGGCCGGCGACGCGCTCGCCCAGCGCACGGGGCGGCATTATGTGCGGCTGCTGGCGCAAGTGACGGCGGACCTCGCACTGATCACGCTGCCTTTCGGCGGCATCTACTATATCGGCGGGGTGGCCCGCGCGATGGTGCCCTGGTTCGAGCGCTTCGGGTTTGAGGCCACGTTCACCGATATGGGCCGCTTTTCCGATCTGGTCGCACGTTTCCCGCTGGCGCTGGTCGAGGATGATTTCGCCGCGCTCGCCGGCTGCGCGACCTATCTCGACACGTATTGATCGCGCAGCGGCATCCTTTGCCCCAAGGCATTGAGCGCAAAACCCAGTATCGCGAAGCCCACCACCAGCCCCGCGACATGCAGCGCCACGGGCGCAAACCCCAGCGCGCCGAGGTCGAAGAAGGGGTAAGGATACCACCCCGTCACCAAACCGCGCGCGATGGCATAGACCGCATAACCCGCGGGCCAGATCAGCCACCAGAGCGGCTGGCCCCCGCGCGGCGCGTTGCGGGTCGTCTCCATAAGCCAGAACCAGAGCGTGAAAGCGGGCATGAGCGTGTGAAAGCCCTGATCGGTCCACCAATTGAGCCCGGTGAAATGGTAAAGATGCGCAAGCATCAGGTGATAGACCAGCGCCACCATGATCATCGACATGGTCAGCATGCTCATCCAGCCGAAGGAAAGGCGCTGGCCAGTGATGGCGATGCGCAGAAAGCTGGCGGCCACCAGCGTGTTGGTGAGGATCGTGAAGAACCCGGCGAGCCCCCAGAGAGTCACGCCCAATCCCAACCCATCGCGCGCGAGATTGAGCCCGACCTGGGTCACCAGTGCCAGCGCCCCGATGCTACCGATCAGCCCGGCGGTGATGCGGTATTTGTGATCCATACGACCCTCCTCTATTCGCCGCTCAAGCCTAGGCGCGCGCGGCGCGCGCGAAAACACTTGCCGTTGCGGCAGCAAGGCGGCAAGGCTCGCAGGCATGGAATGGCGCGATCAGGGCATATTGCTGGCCAGATGGCCCCATGGCGAAGCCAATGCCGTGGTCGAGGTCTTTACCGCGCTGCATGGCCGCCATGCCGGGCTGGTGCGCGGTGGCGGCTCGCGCAAGATGGCGCCGGTGTTGCAACCGGGCGCGCAGCTTGACCTGACATGGCGCGCACGGCTGGAAGAGCAGATGGGCACACTGGGCGTGGACCTGATGCGCGCGCGTGCGGGTCTGATCATGGGCGACCTGCTGGCGCTTCTGGGGCTGAGTGCGGTCTGCGCGCTCTGCCGCTACGCGCTGCCCGAGCGACTGGCCTATCCGGGGCTTTACGCCGCGACCGAGGCGCTGGTGGATCGGCTGGGCGAAAATGGCTGGCTGCAGGACTACGCGCTCTGGGAGTTGCGCCTGCTGGAAGAGACCGGCTTCGGGCTTGATCTGGGACAATGCGCTGTGACGGGCGCGCGCGAGGGGCTGGCCTATGTCAGCCCGCGCAGCGGGCGGGCGGTCACGCGCGAGGGGGCAGGCGACTATGCCGCGCGGCTGTTGCCCTTGCCCGAGGGGCTGGCTACGGGCCAGCCGCTCGATGCCGATGGCTTGCGCGCGGCGCTGGGGCTGAGCGGTTATTTCCTGCATCACTGGCTGGCAGAAGCCATCGGACGCCCCCTGCCCGAGGCCCGCGCCCGGTTGGTATCGGCGCTTATGTGAGAGCACAAAGCCGCGCTACGGCCCCTCCCGCCGCCGCGCCTCGATTACCACAAAAGCCTGCGCCCACGGCGCGTCATCGGTCAGGCTGACATGGATGATCGCCTCATGCCCCTCGGGCGTCATCTTGGCCAGACGTTCGGCGGCCCAGCCCGAGACATGCATCACCGGCTGGCCGCCGGGCAGGTTTGCCACCCACATGTCGCGCCATGCAATCCCCATCGCGAGCCCGGTGCCGAGCGCCTTGGAACAGGCCTCTTTCGCCGCCCAGCGCTTGGCATAGGTCGCGGCATCCTCTCCGCGCCGCGCGGCGCGGGCACGTTCCTCATCCGAGAACACGCGATAACGGAAGCGGTCACCGAAGCGCGCCAATGTCCCGGCGATCCGGTCGATATTGGCCAGATCCGTGCCCACGCCCAGGATCATCCGCGCGCCCTGCTCAGAGCCGAGCCAGATTCATCTGACGCCGCATCTCGTGGATGGCGGCCTCAAACCCGATAAAGACCGCCTCGCCGATCAGGAAATGCCCGATATTCAACTCGACCACTTCGGGGATGGCAGCAATCGGGCCGACATTGGTGAAATTCAACCCATGGCCAGCATGCACCTCTAGCCCGAGTTCCTTGCCCAGCGCAGCTGCAGCGAAGAGCTTGCGCAATTCGACATCCCGCGCGGCATCATTGCCCTCGGCGCAATACTCGGCATAGGCCCCGACATGCAGTTCGATCACGTGCGCCCCGATTTGTGCTGCGGCCTCGACCTGAACCTCATCAGCAGCGATGAAGAGCGAGACGCGCGAGCCGGCTTCGCGCAAGGGCGTGATATAGTCGCGCAGGCGGTTGTCATCCCCGGCCACGTTCAACCCGCCCTCGGTGGTACGCTCCTCGCGCCGTTCGGGCACCAGACAGATCGCATGCGGCCTGTGCGCCAGCGCGATGCGCTGCATCTCCTGGGTCGCCGCCATCTCGAGATTGACCGGGATCTGCACCCCCGCCATCACGGCATCGACATCCACGTCGCGGATATGGCGCCGATCCTCGCGCAGGTGGATCGTGATACCGTCGGCACCCGCCTGTTGCGCCAGCAAAGCCGCGCGGAGCGGGTCGGGATCGGTCCCGCCCCGCGCATTGCGCAGAGTCGCCACATGGTCGATATTCACTCCCAGCCGTAGCCGCGATCCGTCCGCCACCATGTCCGATCTCCTTACCCCTTCGCGGTGTGCAATTTAACTCGTGAATGGCAAAACTCAATGCTGCTCTGACGGGCACATTTCATTTCTCGCGGTCCGATTTTCGCACCAGTTCAAAGCGTTCCTGCAGCTTCTTCAACCTGCGGTTGCGATAAGCGCGGATCACGGGAAGTGACAGGAAATAAGCCGGCACCGCGCAGACCACGCCAATGATCAGTCCCCCCAGCATATAGGGCAGAAAGACATCACCGCCGAATTTCGCAAGCATGTCCCAGTGGAACGGGCCAAAGGTGATGATCGCCAGAAAATTCTGCCACAATTCACCCCAGATCGCGCCAAAAGCGCTCATCACCTCGGAGATCTTGCGTGCATGCCCGCGCCCCAGAAGCAGCGAGCCCAATTCCATCGCACTATAGGCGATGATCGGAAAGGTGAAGGGATTGCCGAAGAAGGTGGCTAGTAGCGACGCCAAGATATTGCCGCGCAGCATCCATGCAACCGAGGCGGCAGTGATGAAATGCAGCCCGAAAAGCGGCAGGCAACTGACAAATACGCCCGCCGCGACGCCTTTGGCGATGCGTTCGGGGGTGTCGGGCAGACGGCGTAGGCGGTGCATTACGTAGCTCGCCGAGCGCCCCCACCCGCCACCGGGAATGAAGAAATTCACCAGCGACTGTCGGAAATTCCTTGGTGTGCGACGTTTGAATACCAAGCTGACAGACCTTTACTCCACCTCGCGGCAGCGCGCGCTCATGGCTGCAGCGAGGGGTCCCTTGCCCGGATAATCTGAGCGACAGCGGATTCAGCGTCAAGCGCTGTCATCACCTGATGCAGATGCGCAATCCCGCGCAACTCGACTTCGACCAGCAGGCGATAGAAATCGGGCTTGCGATCGATGAAGCGCAGATCCGAGATATTGGCCTTGTGCTCGCCGATCAGGCTGCACACGCGCCCCAACACACCCGCGTCATTGGAGATGGTCAGATCGAGCGTCACCCCATAGACTGCCGGATGCGTGCCATCGAGCCAGCGCAGGTCGATCCAGCGTTCGGGCTGGCCCTCCAGCGAGGCCAGCGCCTCGCAATCCATGGCATGGGCGACGACACCCTTGCCGCGATAGGTGATGCCGATAATGCGCTCACCCGGAAGCGGCTGGCAGCAGGCCGCGCGGCGAAAGCCCTGATCGGCCTCGAGACCGGCGACAGGGTGAGCCGCGTCGATCTCGGGCTCTGCGATGGCGGTTTCCGGATAGAGCGTGGCCACAACGCGGCGGGCGCTGATTTCAGCCTCGCCGACGCGGGCGCGCAATTCGGTGGCATCGGGCACATTGAGCATCCGCGCAGCCGTGGCCAGTGCCTTGCCGCTCAACGCGCGCCCGCTTGCCT
The DNA here is from genome assembly GCA_007694945.1 of Paracoccaceae bacterium. GTDB lineage: Bacteria > Pseudomonadota > Alphaproteobacteria > Rhodobacterales > Rhodobacteraceae > Roseinatronobacter. Next base: position 43,869 of record REER01000041.1, read on the forward strand.
CAAAGGCCACCCGCAACAATTCATTGCCCAGCCGGATGAAGCGCTCGCGATCCTCTTCGCGCAGGCTGCGGCGAATGGCCGATTTCGCCCGCCCCGTCACGACAATATCGATCCAGCTCGATTGTGGTCTCTGGCCCTCGGCCGCGATAATCTCGACCGACTGGCCATTGCGGAGCCGCGTCCAGAGCGGCACGCGCAGTCCGTCCACCTTGGCAGACACGCAACTGTCACCGATGCGCGTATGGATGGCATAGGCAAAATCGAGCGGCGTTGCCCCACGCGGGAGTTGGATCACATCGCCCTTGGGCGTGAAACAGAACACCTGGTCGGAATACATCTCGAGCTTGACATGTTCGAGAAAGGCGCCGTGATCCTCGGGGTTCTCGAAACCCTCAGTGAGGGTCGATATCCATTTCGCCGGGTCCACGGCAAAGGGGTTCTCGACGCGCCGCCCGTCGCGATAGGCCCAATGCGCGGCGACCCCGGCCTCGGCTACTTCATGCATCTCGCGGGTGCGGATCTGGATCTCGACGCGCTTGCCGTCACGCCCTGAAACCGTGGTGTGAATCGAGCGATAGCCATTGGTTTTGGGCTGGCTGATATAGTCCTTGAACCGCCCCGGCACGGCTCGCCAGCGCGCGTGCACAGCGCCGAGAATACGGTAGCAATCATCCGCCGTCTCGGTGATGATGCGGAAACCGTAAATATCCGAGAGCCGCGAGAAGGCGAGATCCTTTTCCTGCATCTTGCGCCAGATCGAATAGGGTTTCTTGGCGCGACCATAGACATCGGCCTGCAGCCCGGCGCGCTCCAGTTCATGGCGGATATCGGCGCTGATGCGCAGCACCACATCGCCCGCTTCGCGCTGCAACGTGATGAAACGGCGCAGGATGGAGTTTCGCGCCTCAGGGTTGAGCACGCGAAAGGCCAGATCCTCCAGCTCTTCGCGCATCCATTGCATGCCCATGCGGCCTGCAAGCGGCGCATAGATATCCATCGTTTCGCGCGCCTTCTGCGCCTGCTTGTCGGACCGCATCGAGCGGATTGTGCGCATGTTGTGCAGCCGGTCCGCAAGCTTTACCAAGATCACCCGCAAATCGCGCGACATGGCGATCAGCAATTTGCGAATATTCTCGGCTTCCTTGGCCTCGGAAGAGGAAAGCTGCAGGTTGGTCAGCTTGGTCACACCATCGACGAGTTCGGCAATTTCCTCGCCGAATAGCCGCGCAACCTCGGAATAGGTGGATTTCGTATCCTCGATGGTGTCATGCAGCAGTGCGGTGATGATGGTGGCATCATCGAGTCGCATCTCGGTCAACAAGGCGGCTACGGCAACAGGGTGCGTGAAATAGGGCTCACCCGAATGCCGGACCTGCCCCTCATGCATCTGCGCGCCATAGTCCCATGCCCTGCGGATCAGGGCCTCTTCTGTCCGTGGGTTATAGTTGCGCACAAGGGCGATCAGGTCGTCCTGAGTGATCACGCCTGCCCCCTGAGCTGTTATGCCCTGCCTGCGCGCAAGCCGTCAGGCAGGGTCAGCCCGCCTGCCCCTGCGCTTCCATCAGCGCGCGCAGCATCTGCTCTTCGCTCATGCCATCCTGTTCGGGGGCGTCCTGCTCGGCAGCACCCATCAGCAGCGCCATGTCATCATCTTCGGGCATGTCGACCTCGATCTGGGTCTGCAGGCTCTCGATCAGACGCTCGCGCAACTCATCGGCGGACTGGGTCTCTTCGGCGATCTCGCGCAGGGCGACGACAGGGTTCTTGTCATTGTCACGATCAACCGTGATCGGCGCACCGGCGGCAACTTCGCGCGCGCGATGGGCGGCAAGCGCCACCAGCTCGAAGCGGTTCGGAACCTTGTCAACGCAATCTTCAACCGTCACGCGGGCCATGAGCGCACTCCAATTCGTGTGGAAAACCGGGTCTAGACCCGCACATACTGCGCGAAAGCCCGGATTACAAGGCGTTCAAGGCCAAATTCGCCTGAAATCACCGTGACGCTGGCTCTTGCAGGGACCAGATTTCGGCGCGCGCCTCGGGCGACAGGGCGGCACGCATCTCGGCCACCGTCCGCCCCAGCACCGGGTGACGCCAGTCAGGTGCGATATCGGCCAGCGGCACCAGCACGAAAGCGCGCTCATGCAGGCGCGGATGCGGCAGGATCAATTCGGGCGGAGCTTGGCGCATCTGCTCGGCAAGCGAGAGATCCGACCACGCCCGGAAACCCGCCTCATCCGGCAGCACACGCGCATCCATCGCGAGCAGGTCGAGATCGAGCACCCGCGCCTGCCAGCGCGCACTCCGCGCGCGCCCTGCACCGAGTTCGATCCGGTGCAGCAGCTTGAGGAAGTCCGGCGGCTCAAGTTCGGTGCGGCAGGCAAATGCCGCATTCACAAAATCGGGACCTGAGCCCGGAGGGAAACAGGGCGTGCGATAAAACCTGCTGACGGCTTCAACCTCCTGCCCGGTTTCGGAAATCTGTGCGATGGCCGCACGCAGTTGCGCATCCGGACTATCCAGATGCCCCGCCAGATTCGCCCCCATAGCCACCAGCGCCAGATTGCATTTCTGCAATCCATCCATATGTTGGTCGCATGTCATGACGCGCAGTTACCTGTTTTGTCAGCCCTCAGGCTTTCCTTTCATCCGACCGCGTCATTCGTTGCAACTCCTGACCTGCAAGGTACCGGATATGTTTTACAAGGACGAGCGCCTCGCGCTCTTCATAGATGGCTCGAACCTCTACGCGGCCGGCAAAGCGCTCGGGTTCGATATAGACTATAAACTTCTGCGACAAGAGTTCATGCGGCGAGGTCGCCTGCTGCGCGCCTTTTACTATACGGCGCTCCTGGAGAATGACGATTATTCACCGATCCGCCCGCTGGTCGACTGGCTGCATTACAACGGCTACAGCATGGTAACCAAACCGGCCAAGGAATACACCGACTCGATGGGTCGTCGGAAGGTCAAGGGCAACATGGATATCGAGCTTGCCGTCGATGCCATGGAACTCGCTCCCCGTATCGACCATGCGGTGCTGTTCTCGGGTGATGGCGATTTTCGGCCGCTGGTCGAGAGCCTGCAGCGGCAGGGCGTCCGGGTTTCCGTGGTCTCGACCATCCGCAGCCAGCCGCCGATGATCGCAGATGACCTGCGCCGCCAGGCCGACAATTTCATAGAACTCGACGAATTGCGCGATGTGATCGGTCGCCCGCCACGCGAAAACCGCTTTGAGCGTGAGCAGACCGAAGAAGTGACCACCGACTGATCCCGATGGCAGCACTCGCGCGAAACGGGCCGCCCGCAGGGCGGCCCGCCCTTTTTCACATCCGCAGGATCACATCAGCGCCTGCCGCAGCAGGTTCAGCCCGGTCAGCACCAGCATGATCAGCGTCCAGCGCCGGAATTGCGCCGCATCCAGCCTGTCCTGCACCACATAACCCAACCACAGCCCGACCATCGCAGGTGCGATCAAGAGCGCCGAAAAGCCCAGCGTCTGTGAATTGGCCACGCCCGAGACCAGATGGCCGCCGATCAGCGCCACGGCGCCCACCAGAAACACTACGCCCAGGACCCGCACCATATCGTATTTGTCGGTATCGACCGAGATCAGATAGACCATCACCGGCGGCCCCCAGATCCCCGAGATCCCGCCATAAAGCCCGGCCACTGCCCCGCTCGTCCATTCGGCCCGCCTGCGCCGATGGACATTGAGCCGCAACGGCACCCCGGCAAGCTGAACAAGCGCAAAGAGCACGATAGGCCCACCCAGCAGCACGAGCAGCGCCCGGTCGGGCAGCGCGCTGAGAAATTGCGCGCTCAGCACCAGAAGCGCCACCATCACCGACAGCATCCGCCAATAACGCCGCGTCGAGCCCCAGGCCGCCGCCAAACCCTGACGCAGCGCCTGACTGAGATTGGTAAACAAGGTCGGCAACATCAGCCCAGCCAGCGCCAGTTCCACCGGCATGAAACTCGACAGGCCCGAAATGAGGATCATCGGCAAGGCAAAACCCAGCGCGCCCTTGATCAGCCCGGCAAAGAATGCCACCCCTATTGCGGCGGCCAAAGCCCAGAGCGGCAGACCGGCCGAAAAAAAATCCAGCATCATTCCTTCCTTGCGATGACGCGCCGCCTATAGCGCAGCCCGGACCTCGCTGCACCCGCGAAATGCCTGCGACATAAATGTAAAGCCAGCATCTATTTCGAGTATTTTTGTTGCGCTGCACCTGCGAAGGCCCTATGTCTTGCCGCAATCGTAAAGAGACCCGAGTTTTGAACACGGAGAGACCCATGCCGCATGATGGACAGACTGTCCCGACGCCCGTTCTGCCCGACCTTCTGGGCCGGACAAGGGCCGCCCTGCCCCCGCTCGAGGCCCTGCTGGCAGAGGCCCAGTCGAACATGCGTGCGCGGATCGCCCCCGCCGGCAAAGTCGATGCAGCCCTGCTAGAGGCCGATCAATATGCCGCGCATGGGCTGGCCTGGCTTGCCACCTATGTCGAGAGCTTGCGCCAGATGCAGGGCTGGGCCGAGCGGCTCGAGGGCGAGGGCCGCTTCGGCCAGATGGAGCAACTCATCCACCAGATCGCCTTTGGCGAATATCTCAACCAGATCGCGGGCGGTATCCCGATGAACCAGGGCGAAGTCCTGCGGCTCTCGGATATGGGCCTCTCCGCCGATCTCTCCTCGGACGCCATCGCGACCCTGCGCGAGGCCGGCAATAGCGACGCTGCCCGCATGGCGCTGGTGGCGCTGATGCGCGACAATCATGGCCGCGCCACATTCGGCGCCACCGGGCTCGATGAAGAGCTCGAGATGATCCGCGACCAGTTCCGCCGCTATTCCGATGAACAGGTCCTGCCCCACGCCCATGAATGGCACCTCAAGGATGAGCTGATCCCGATGGAGGTGATCGAGCAGCTCTCCGAGATGGGCGTGTTCGGCCTGACCATCCCCGAAGAGTTCGGTGGCCTCGGCATGTCGAAATCGGCGATGGTCGTGGTCTCCGAAGAGCTCTCGCGCGGCTATATCGGCGTTGGCTCGCTCGGCACCCGCACCGAGATCGCGGCCGAGTTGATCATCTGTGGCGGCACGTCGGAGCAGAAGCAACATTGGCTGCCCAAACTGTCGTCGGGCGAGATTCTCCCCACGGCAGTCTTCACCGAACCCAATACCGGCTCCGATCTGGGCGCGCTACGCACCAAGGCGGTGAAGGAGGGCGATGATTGGGTGATCAACGGCAACAAGACCTGGATCACCCATGCCGCGCGCACCCATGTGATGACCGTGCTTGCCCGGACCATCCCCGACACGACGGATTATCGCGGGCTCTCGATGTTCCTCGCCGAGAAAACCCCCGGCACGGACGAAAAGCCCTTTGTCGATACCGGTATCTCGGGTGGCGAGATCGAAGTGCTCGGCTATCGCGGCATGAAGGAATACACGGTCAATTTCGACGATTTCCGCGTCAAAGGCGAGAACCTGTTGGGAGGTGAAGAGGGTCAGGGCTTCAAGCAACTCATGCAGACGTTTGAATCCGCCCGCATCCAGACTGCCGCCCGCGCCATCGGCGTGGCGCAGAACGCGCTTGAGGTCGCGATGCAATATGCCGAAGACCGCAAGCAATTCGGCAAATCCCTGATCGAGTTCCCCCGCGTCGCGGCCAAGCTCGCCATGATGGCGGTCGAGATCATGGTGGCGCGGCAACTGACCTATTTCAGCGCCCGCGAGAAGGATGCCGAGCGCCGCTGCGACCTGGAGGCCGGGATGGCCAAGCTGCTCGGAGCCCGCGTCGCCTGGGCCGCCGCCGATAACGGGTTGCAGATCCATGGCGGTAATGGCTTCGCGCTCGAATACCCGATCAGCCGCATCCTCTGTGATGCGCGCATCCTCAATATCTTCGAGGGTGCCGGCGAAATTCAAGCCCAGGTCATCGCCCGCCGTCTGCTCTGAAACCCGATCAGTTCATAAGACTCTTTTCAAGGCGCGCGTGCTTCGCACGCGCGCTTTACTAGAACGGCTGCAGAATCTCTCGCCGCAGCTTCATCTTGCCAGAAATACTCAATCCTCCGCCCGCATCATTGCCAATCCCCTTCAAAACGCCCACCCGGCACCGCAGGGTAGCGCCCGCGAAGGGCCACGGGTGGGTGGGTTGAGTGCCCTGAGTGGGCGCTTACAGCAACTGCCGCTGCGCCACGATCCGCGGGATCTGCTTTTTTACCTTGAAGAACCCGGCTGTTGCATGTGGCCAGATTGCCAGATCCCATTCCCGCTGCCATTCGCAAAGCGCAATGCCCTCTGCCGCCAGCAAGGGCTCTACCAGCCGCAACCAGTCGCGCAAAGGCCCCTCGGGCAGATAGGCCGTCACCACCTGCCGCACCCCCAAGCGCACAGCCAGCGCGACCAACTCCTTCGGAACCTCGGCCCGCATCGGCTTAGCCATCACACCAGTCCGCCGCGCAATATCCGACAGCGCAGCCGCCTCGAACTCGGCAACCGGATCCGCAACCCCGCGCGGTGAGCGCAGATGCGACGCCGCAAGCCGCACGGCCCCGAAAATCTCCACCTGCTCCAGCCCCGTCTCTTCCAGCCGCCCATCCTCTTCCGTCACAAGCAACAGAGACGGCACACGCGCGAGCGGCGCGCGCGCCTTGCGCAAGGGCTGCAGTTCGGGCAGCCCCTCGGGCTCCAGCTGCTCCAACCCCTCGGTCACCTCGGCAAGCTCCCCTGCCCCCGGCGCAAAGCGCTGGCCGGTGAATTTGGCGATATTCCAGCTTCGAGCCGCATAATACTTCCCCCGCGTATGCAGCCCCGCCACCCAGCGCCATGACAGCGTGTTCGAGGCCGGATCCCCATCCAGCAGATGCCGGTAGAAGAAATCCGCCCCGATCCGCCAGGGCAGGTGCAAGGTGAAAATCCAGATCGAGGCGAACCACATCCGCGCGTGATTGTGCAGATAGCCCGTCTCGACCAGCTCCTGCACCCAGGCATCGAAACAACCAAGCCCGGTGGTGCCGCTTTCCGCCTCCCTAACCCGGCGCTGCAAGTCACCGTCACGTTCCAACGCCGCCAGATCGCGCACCAGCCCGTCGCGATACTCCGCCCAGACGCTGGGCCGCCGCTCCAGCCAGCCCTTGAAATAGCCGCGCCAGAACACCTCCTGCACGAATTTCTCCGCCCCCTCCAATCCATGTGCGCCGATCGCAGCCATGACGACCTCTTCCTCGGTCACAAGCCGCCGCCGCAGCCAGGGCGAGAGGCCGGAGACATCGCGATGCTGCCCCGGCCCGCGATCATAGTTGCGCCCCGCTGCGTAGCACCGCCCCATGCGCGGAATGAACGCCTCCATATGCGCCAATCCTTCTGCGCGGGTTGCCGGTCCGAATGTCATCGCTGTGCCTCCCTGCCTGCCGGGAGGCGAGCTAATGCGTGAGCAGGGACAATCAATCGCGGGCCGGCGCAGTCTCGCGGGCGAAATCGAACTCGTCGAGCCGTGCGCCGCGGCGGGTGATCTTGTCGGTCGAGATGCGGATTTCCGAAAGATCCCCCTGCACCTGCCCGAAATGGCTCTCAAGCCGTGCGACCCGCGCCCCCAGCCGCTCGGCATCAGCCACCATGAGCTGGATCTCGCGCCGCACCGCGCGGGCCTCGTCGCGCAGGCGCAGGTCCTTCATTACCGCGCGGAGCGTGTTCAGCGTCGCCATCATGGTCGAAGGCGAGACGATCCAGACGCGGGCAGCGAAACTCTCGCGCAACACATCGGCCATGCTGGCATGGATCTCGGCATAGATCGCCTCGGAGGGCAGGAACATCAGCGCGCCCTCGGCGGTTTCGCCGGGCAGGATATAGCGCTCGGCTATCGCCCGGATATGGGCGCGCAACGCGTTCGCAAGCGCACGCCGGGCCGCTGCGCGGCCCGGCTCGTCCACGGCCGCCTGCAGCGCCTGCCAGCCCTCAAGCGGGAATTTCGCATCCACGGCCAGCGGCTGGGGCAGCCCGATCAGCGCATCCGCCCGCCGCCCGTTCGAGAGCGTGGCCTGCAGCCGATAGGCATCAGGCGGCAGCGCGTCAGACAAAAGCGCCTCCAGTTGCACCTCGCCAAAGGCGCCGCGCGCCTGTTTGTTGGACAGGATATCCTGCAGGCTCAGCACATTGCCCGAGAGTGCCTCGATCTTGGCCTGCGCGGCATCGATCACCGCCAGCCGTTCGCGCAGCGCTCCCATGCTGGAGGCGGTGGCCTGCGCATTGCCCGCCAGCGTGTCGCCCATGTAGCGGCCCATATCGGCCAGCCGCGCCTCAACCAGACCGATCACCTGCGTCTGGCTCTGCGCCACCTGCCCCAACCCGCCCGCAAGCCGGCTCTGGCTGTCATCGAGCGCAGAGAGGCGCGCATCGAGCACGGCCAGACGACCCGCAAGTGGCCCCAACACCCGCGCGAGCCGCCACAGGATGACCAATGCGACCACCCCCAGCGCCAGCGCGATGACCACCGGGTCTTGCCAGGAGATGCTCATCTGCGTCCGAACAGCTTTTCGATCTGGGCCAGGTCGAGTTCGACATAGGTGGGCCGCCCATGATTGCACTGGCCCGAGAGCGGTGTCGCCTCCATCTCGCGCAGGAGCGCGTTCATCTCCTCGACGCGCATACTGCGGCCTGCGCGGATCGAGCCATGGCAAGAGATGCGCGAGAGCACTGCATCGATCCGCGCCTCCAGCCCCGCGCTGGAGCCCAGATCGGCCAATTCGTCGAGAATGTCACGCATCAGGGCGCGCGCGTCGATCTCGCCCAGAATCGCCGGGGTCTCACGGACGACCACTGCCGTGCCGCCGAAAGGCTCGACAGTGAGGCCAAGGCGGGCGAGGTCCGGGGCGAAGTCCAGTAGCTGAGCGGCCTCAGCGGCGCTCAATTCCACAATCTCGGGAATGAGAAGCGCCTGCGCGGCGATGCCATTCGCGTTACGCTGGCGCTTGAGGCGCTCATAGACCAGCCGCTCATGCGCGGCGTGCTGGTCCACGATCACCATGCCACGCAAGGTCTGGGCGAGGATGTAGGTGTCGTGGAGCTGTGCGCGGGCCGCACCCAGCGGCGCGGCATGGGGCGCCTCAAGCGCGGGCTCGGCACGCGCGGCGGGCGGGGTCTGCCACTCGGACTGCGCATCTGCGAGCCCTGCGGGCGCCTGAAGCTGGTAGGCGGCCTGCGCGGCGCGTGCAGAGGGACGGTCACTGGTATAACGGCGCGATGGCTGCGCCATCGCGCCCAGCATTGCCCCGGCCACAGCGCTGGCCGAACGGTGCCCGCCCTCGGCCAGCGCATGGCGCAGCCCCGAAACGATCAGCCCGCGCGCCAGCCCCGGATCGCGGAAGCGCACTTCGGTCTTGGCCGGGTGGACATTCACATCCACCAGTTCCGGCGCGCAGTCAATATTGAGCACCACCACGGGGTGCCGGTCGCGCGCCATCACATCGGAATAGGCCGCACGCAGGGCGCCGATCAGCAGCTTGTCGCGCACCGGGCGGCCATTTACGAAGAGATATTGCGCCACCGCCGCGCCGCGCGAATAGGTCGGCAGACTCGCGAAGCCGGTCAGACGCAGGCCTTCGCGCTCGGTGTCGATGCGCAGCGCGTTTTCGGTGAAGCCAGGCCCGAGCACGGCGGCAACGCGCTCTTCGAGTGCGTCGAAGAGCGCGCCCTGAGCGGCGTCAAGGCGGAGCAGTTCGCGCGGGGCCTGCTGCGAGACATCCGCGAGGGTGAAGCCGACATAGGGCGCCGAGAGGGATAGGCGGCGGACAGTGTCGGCGATGGCCTGTGCCTCGGCACGCTCGGAGCGCATGAATTTGAGCCGCGCGGGCGTGGCGTGGAAGAGGTCTCGCAGCTCGACCGTGGTGCCATGGGGCGCGGCTTCAGGGCGCAGTTTGCTGATGCGACCGCCCGTGACGCTGATCCGGGCGCCCTCACTCCCCGCGGCCCGCGAGGTGATCGTCAGCCGACCAACCGCGCCGAGAGAGGGCAAGGCCTCGCCCCGAAAGCCGAAAGAGCGGATGTCGAGCAGGTCGGAGCCGTCGATCTTGGATGTGGCATGGCGCGAGAGCGCAAGCGGCAGGTCGTCAGGGGCCATGCCATGCCCGTTATCGCGCACGCGGATGAGCGTCTTGCCGCCATCGGCATAGGCAATCTCGATGCGCGTGGCGCCTGCATCGAGCGCATTCTCGAGCAGTTCCTTGACCGCCGAGGCGGGCCGCTCGACCACCTCGCCCGCAGCGATGCGGTTGACGGCAGCCTCGTCAAGCTGGCGTATTTCCGGGCGTATCTTGCGGTCAGGTGCATTCATGCTACAGGATGTAGCACGCCCGCGCCCCTGCTGCCAAGCCTCAGTTCAGCCCCACGGGCTGTCCCACGACTACAAAAACCAATCCCTCGGGGTCGAAAAGCCGTTCGGCGACCGCGTTCAGTTCATCCAGTGTAAGCGCACGGATCATGTCATTGCGGTGGTTCACGTAATCTATGCCGAACTCCTGATATTGCATCGAGGCCATGATCGAGGCGATGGAGGAATTGCCGTCAAACCGCAGCGGATAAGCCCCGGTCAGATAGGTGACAATACGCTCGCGTTCGGCTTCGGTGATGCCCTCATCAGACATTTGCGCCCATTCCTCGCGCAACAGCTCTATCACATTCTCAACATTCTGATTATCTGTCGAGACCCGACCCTGAAAACTGTTCCCCAACAGGCCCGCTGATAAAAACGTTCCAATCCCATAGGTTAGGCCACGCTCCACGCGAAGGTTCTGCATCAGGCGGGTACCAAAACGACCGCCACCGAATGCTTCGTTCAGGACAAATGCTGCAAGGAAGTCCGGATCATCGCGGCTGATCCCCGAATGCCCGAAAGCGACCACGGATTGCGGCCCGTCAAAAGGCACGACCTCAAACCCGGCGCTTGCCTCGAACTCCACTGGGTCGGGCAATGGCGCGCCGGTCTCGGGGATGCCCTCGAACAGCCGGTCGATCAGCGCGCCCAGTGTCTCGGCATCCACATCACCTGCGGCACCGATGAACACACGGTCGCGCGCGATGGAGCCCTGATGCGCGGCCAGCAATGCGTCACGGTCCAGCGCGGCAACAGTCTCGAGCGTGCCATCACTCTCGCGCGCATAGGGGTGCCCCTCGAAGGCCGTGCGCGCAAAGGCACGCGAGGCGATCATGTTCGGGTTGAGCGCGTCACGGCGCAGGCTGGCCAGTTTCTGGTTGCGCACCCGCGCGATGGCATCCTCGTCAAAACGCGGCTCGGTCAGCGCAAGGCGCAGATGGTCTATGACCGCCTCGGCATCCTCGGTCAGGAAGCGCGCTGAAACCGACACTGTGTCGCGTCCGGAATCGAAGCTCAGCCGGGCGGCAAGCTCTTCGGTGCGGGCGGCAAAGGTCTGCGCGTCCATATCGCCCGCGCCTTCGCTGAGCAGCGAGGTCATCAGGCTGACCGCTCCGGCCTGTTCATCAGGCTCGATATTGGCACCGCCCGCAAAAATCAGTTCCAGCGAGATGAACGGGATGGAGTTTTCCTCAACCAGCCAGGCCTCGAGCCCCGAGGGGGCGGTGACCGGAGTGATATCGACCTCGGCGCGCAGCGGAAAGGCGAACAGCAGAAACAGGGCAACGAGGCGTTTCATTGGCTCAACTCCGCAGCTTGTTCAGTTTCTGGCGTGGTCAGGAACCCGGTCACGGAGGCGCGCTTGTCGAGAAGCATCTGTCCGGCGGCGATGACATCCTCGGGCGTTACGGCCTCGAGCGCGTCGATCCATCCGGTTACATCATCGATCTTCAGCCCGACACTGAGCGCGATCCCGAATTGACGCGCGCGGCGTTGCGTATCATCAAGCGCGTAAATCTCGGAGGCGCGCAACTGGCGGCGCACACGCTCGAACTGCGCTCGGTCAACGCCCTCTTCCAGAAACGCGGCGATCACCCGATCAAGGGCTGCTTCACCCTCTTCCAGCGAGACGCCATCGACCGGCGCCATCCCGATGTTGAACACACCGTAATCGCGCGCCAGACCATTGTAACCGGCCCAGGCCGAGAGCGCGATGCCCTCTTCGAAATTGAGCCGCCGCTCCAGCACCGAGGTCGTCGAACTGCCGCCCAGAAGGGCTGCGAGCATCTGGAGTGCCGCTGCTTCTGACTGATCACCCGACTGGCGCACCGGCGCCAGATACATGCGGCTGACATAGGGTGTGCCGACGCGCGCATCTTCAAACACGAGCCGCCGCGCGGCCAGATGCGGGGGCTCGGAAGGGCGCGGCACCTGAACGATATGCGGGTTGGGCGGGAGTGGGCCGTAATGCGCCTCGGCCAGTGCCAGCGCTTCGTCAGTGTCCACATCTCCCGCGATCACGGCAATCGCGTTATTGGGGCCGTAATGCGCGCGATAGAACTCCATGGCCATCTCGCCGGTCAATTGCTCCATATCATGACGCCAGCCGAGGATCGGGACACCATAGGGATGTTCCTTGTAGAGCGCGGCCAACATGGCCTCGTTGAATTGCGCGCCGACGCGGCTTTCCAACACCTGACCGCGTTCTTCGAGAATAACATCACGCTCGGGCAGCCATTCGGCTTCGGTAAAGGAGAGGTTGACCATGCGGTCGGCCTCCATCTCGATCATCAACTCGAGTCGATCAGCCGCAACGCGCTGGAAGAAACCGGTGTAATCCCACGACACAAAAGCATTATCGCGCCCACCATTGGCCTCGACCACAGCCGAGAGTTCCCCCGGGGCCATGGTTTCGGTGCCCTTGAACATCAGATGTTCAAGAAAATGCGCGATCCCCGACTGGCCCGGCGGCTCATCTGCCGCCCCTGCACGATACCACACCATGTTCACCACGACAGGCGCGCGGCGATCCTCAATGATGACCACTTCCATGCCATTGTCGAGAACGTGGTGCGAGACAGGCTCAGCCGGAGCCGGAGTGGCGAGCGCAAGGGGAAGAAAGGCCGCGAAGGCAAGATGGCGCGCGAACATGGGCAACCTCCTGAGGTTTTCCGGTAAGCTACGGCATTGCCTACTGGTTTCAAGCGGCTGCACGCGAATGTGTGGTGCCGGGAGAGTCCCGGCACGAACAAGGTCACTCGACTGTCAGCGTGATCACTTCGCTAATCAGCGGCGGATCATGCGGCAAGTGCATATCATCGGCCATGATCAGCACGAAACTATGCTCGCCAGCGGGCAAATCCAGCGTCACCTCGGTCTGACCACCGCCGAAATGGAGGTTCTGGTCATCGAAGGGGAATGGCTCGTTCAGATCGACATCGGCTGGGTCAATGTTGATCAGCATGTGATGGTGACCCGTATCGGGCCAGTTCGCCCCTGCGGGCGCCACCCCGATCCCGCGGGCACCGAACTGGAACGTCACCGGGTTCGAAACAGTTTCGCCATCAGAGGGCGAGATGAAATAGACCATCGCCCCTTCGGGCGAGGGTGTGCGTTCGACCGCGCCGTGGTCATGACTGTGGCTGTGGCTGTCAGCGAGCGCCTGCCCGGCAAGCAGGGTAAAGGCAGTTGCAAGAATGATGTGTTTCTGCATGATTCTCCTCCCATCTGGCAGAATGCCAAGATAAGGGGATGATAGCACGATTACGGAAAACTGGACATTGCTTCTCTCACGCCAGAGTCTAGTCGTTCTCAGGCGGAGCCGTCGGGGTACGCACCCCGGCGCGGCGCCAGCGTTCAAGCTCGGCATATTTGTCCAGCCACATGAATTCATATGCATTGTGATAGACATTGACCGCGAAGAGCCGTTCCAGCAGGCGCCCCTGATTACGGCGGCGGAATTCGAGATCTTCGGCGGCGAGTTGCTCGCGAATATCTGCGTCACGGCCAAAGCGGCTTACATGGTTGACGATAGCCCCGTCCACCTGCCCGCCCCCCATGGCGAGCGCCGGATTGCCGCCCAGCGCGCGGGCAATATCTGCGCGGGGTTGCGGATCGACCCGGTTCACACCACCGGGATTGGGCTCAGGCAGTTCGGCCAGACTGGGTGGCATTTCCAGTGGCTTGGTCGGAACGATGCTGAATTCATCGGGGCGCCGGTCTTCAGAGCCGGCATGCATCAGGATGGGGTTTTCGCGGTCCGTGCAGGCGCCGAGCAGCATAAGTGCCACGCCCATCGCTGCGAAGATCACCTGCCTGAATGCCATCGGGCACCCCTTCCCTGCTATCCCTCAGCCGCTCTTAACGCATTTATGCGCGCGCGTCACGCCCTGCGCGACGGCTTGCGCACATCACTTGCCCGTGTCAGCCTTGCTGCTGCGCCCGGAAAATACAATCAGCAGGAACGCGCCCAGAAAAATGCCGATATCCGCAACATTGAAAGAATACGGATTTCTGATGGCGCAACAAGACATGTTGATGAAATCGGCCACAGCCCCCCAGCGCACGCGGTCGATGACATTGCCAAGCGCGCCACCGACCAGCAGCCCCGCACCGATCTGCATCATGCGGCTGGCGCCGTCACGTTTCACCCAGAACCAGACCACCGCGCAAATCGCAAAGGCAATCGCAATCAGCATATAACGCGTCACGTCGCTGTCTGACGCGAACAGGCCGAAATTGATGCCCGCGTTCCAGGCCATGGCGAAATTCAGATAGGGGTCGAATACCGGGATGAAGAGGCGCTGGTCAAGCGCCATGAGGTCGATCACGGCCCATTTGCTGGCCTGATCGGCAATGAGCATGACTGCCAGAACTCCTGTTGCAAGCCGCATGGCCGCTCTCCCCATTAATGCCGGAAATGTCGTTGGCCAGTGAACACCATCGCGAGCCCCGCGGCATCGGCAGCCGCGATCACTTCATGATCCCGCATCGACCCGCCCGGCTGAATGATGGCCGTCGCCCCGGCATCTGCTGCGGCGAGGAGCCCATCGGCGAAAGGGAAGAACGCGTCCGAGGCCACGACCGAACCCTGCGTGAGCGGCGCGGGCAGCGCCAGCACTTCGGCCATGTCGCGGGCTTTCTGGGCCGCGATGCGGGTCGAATCGATCCGGCTCATCTGGCCCGCCCCCACACCAACGGTCGCCTGATCCTTCACATAGACAATGGCGTTCGATTTGACATGCTTGGCCACTTTCCACGCGAAGAGCAGATCGGCCAGTTCGCCCTCGCTGGGCGAGCGCCGGGTGACGACCTTCAGATCATCGGCTTGCAGCATGCCGTTGTCGCGATCCTGTGCCAGAAACCCGCCCGCGACCTGCCGATAGGACAGCCCCGGCAGCGCCGGATTGGCGAGCCCGGGGGTGGTCAGCAGGCGCAGGTTCTTCTTGCCTGCGAAATGGGCTATCGCATCGACATCAGCCCCCGGCGCGATCACGACCTCAGTAAAGATCGCCGTGATGGCCTCGGCCGTGGCGAGGTCGAGCTTGGAGTTGAGCGCGACGATACCGCCGAAGGCCGAGGTGCGGTCGCAGTCATAGGCGCGCGCATAGGCTTCGGCCAGCGTGGCACCACGCGCGACCCCGCAGGGGTTGGCGTGCTTGACGATGGCGCAGGCCGGGCCATCGCCGGGCAGAAATTCCGAGACCAGCTCGAACGCGGCATCGGTGTCGTTGATGTTGTTATAACTCAGTTCCTTGCCCTGATGCTGGCTCGCGGTGGCGACACCGGGGCGGTCCGTGCCGTCGCGGTAGAACGCCGCCACCTGATGCGGATTCTCACCATAGCGCAGAGTCTGCGCCAGAACCCCGGCAAAGGCGCGACGCCGGGGTGCGGGCTCGTCTATGGCCCCCGCCATCCAGGTCGACACGGCGGCATCATAGGCCGCGGTGCACGCATAGGCGCGCTGCGCCAGTTTCTGGCGGAAGCATAGCCGCGTCTTGCCGTCATGCGTGTCGAGTTCCGACAGCAGCGGGATGTAATCCTCGGGGTCGGTCACAACGCTGACAAAGGCATGGTTCTTGGCCGCGGCCCGGATCATCGCAGGTCCGCCGATATCGATATTCTCGATCGCCTCGGCATAATCGGCATCACGCGCGACGGTCGCCTCGAACGGGTAAAGATTGACCACCAGAAGGTCGATTGGCGCGATGCCATGGGCGTCCATCGCGCCCACATGCGCCTCATTGTCACGCACTGCCAGCAGCCCGCCATGTACCGCCGGGTGCAAGGTCTTGACGCGGCCATCCATCATCTCGGGAAAACCCGTCACATCGGCCACATCCTGCACTTTCAGTCCCGCCTCGCGCAGCGCGCTGGCAGTGCCGCCAGTCGAGACCAATGCGACATTTCGCGCGGCCAGCGCCTTGCCCAGATCGATCAGGCCGGTCTTGTCGGAGACAGAGATCAGGGCGCGTTTCAGCGGGGCGAGGTCAGTCATGATCGGTCCTTGATTGGTCAGCCGTTACAGATCGGCCAGGGCAAGCGGCTCATCGACCTCTAGATCGCGAAGCGCGGTGGGCACATCCTGCGCCTTGGCCAGACTCCAAGTGATGCGGCTGGTATAGTCTTGTGCGCGCGAGGACAACACGATCTGCAGGCTTGGACGCGGTTTCAGACGGCCTTTTTCCAGATAGACCGAGGGGGCGAGGTCCAGTGCCAGCCCATTGGCGCGGAACACCCAGATCTCGCCAGATCGCAGGCTGATCGAGACCGCAGCGCCATTCATGTCGAGCGAGGCATCCGCTTCCGGGTGCAGGTGAAAGCGGATCGCAAATGGCAGCCCCGCCGCGCCCATCCGCGCGCGCACGGCGTCGAAGCGGCGCCGGTCGGCCTTGCTGCTGGCCAACAGCACATCCTCGCCCGCAAGCACCCTCCCGTCAGCCGAGAGGTCGAGATAGCGCAGATGCTCCAGCCCGTGGCTTTCAACATAGCCATCATGGCTGAGCGCGACCGCACGCGCATGTGGCGCGTGGCGAAACTCCAGCCCGACCTGGCGCGGTCCGTCCGAGAGCGCCGCCAAAGCCTTGTGCGTGCGGGCGAAGCGGGCCGATGAATAGCCTTCGAAGGCCAGCGTCGAATGCGAGGCGGTGGCGCGGCTGGCGCGATGCCAATCCGGCCCGAAACTGCGCCCGTCGCCGCAGGACACGATCACGGGCCGCCGGTTAGAGGTCAGTTCAAAGGCCAGCGTCGCTGCATGGGCCTGCATAGGCGCGGCCTTCAGCGGCGGCGGCGCCGCGTCGATGATCACCGTGCAGCGCCCTGCCGCCAGCCGCGCAAAGCCCATCGCCTCATCGGTCGGCGCCCGCACGATCCGCCCCCGCAGCGCGTCATGGATCGCCAGCGCCGAGGCCAGCACGCCTTCGGACCCACGCCCGCCACCATGAAAGCGCGCCAGCCCGCCATCGGCATGGCGCAACACCCTGAGCGCGCCCGCAACACGGTCGAGCAACACCCCCAGCCGCTCATTGATGGGTCGGTCGTGGTCGGCAAGCGCCTGCGCCGCCCAGGCCAGCAACTCGAAGACCTGCAAAAGCTCCTCGGGATTGCGCGTGGCAAGTCCGCCATCACGACCGATCTGGCTCTCAGCGGCAAGCAGCACCCCGGCGCTTGCCTCCGACACATGCGCCTCCAGCCCGTCAAGTGCGAGCGTGGCGAACAGTAACCCGACCTGCGCCTCGATTCGCGGCAGACCGGGCGCTGCGCGTCTGGCACGGCGGAGCAGAAACCGGGCGTGCTGCGCCAACGCGCGGAGGAACTTCGCCTGCTGGTCGGCCTCCATACCCTGCATCAGGAACACAGCATGCACAATCCAGCGAATCATGCGCCGTCCGACCAGCCCCGGCGTCCAGCCGGGGCCGCGCCCGGGGCCGTATTGGGCCAACCAATCGGCCAGCCCCACCTGTGCCAGGGCGCGCGCCTGCGCATCACCAACGGCGGCCAGATCATCCAGCCAGACAAACCCATGGAGCGCCTCGAGCGCCGAAAAACTCTCGGCTTCAAAGGGCACCCGCCCGTTCGAGACCAGCAATTCACCTGCCATCAGGAAATTGCCCGCCAACATCTGCTTGCCCCGCGCGAATTGCCCCACGGCACGCGGTTCGGGCTGCGAGGTGAGCGCGGTTGCGCGTACGCGACCTGAAAGCCCGCGCGCCAGCAGGCGGTCGGACAAGCGGACAGGATGGGCGCCAGAAGCGCGCGCTTCACTCACGATGACCTTGCCTCGATTCTTCTGCCTTGAGGGTGACAGAACGTGTTGACACCTTGTCTATCGGGCCATGACGCGGCTGTCATGCCTCTCCATGCAATGGCCTTGCGCATTTCACCCAGTATGTTGCAGCGCGGCGATGAAAAACCCGTCAATCCCGCCCTTGTCGGGCCAGTAATCCGGGCGGGTACGCAGCGTGCCGTCAGGGGCAACCCATTCAGGTGGTACCCCCGGGATCTCTGCGGGCAGGATCCGAAAACTGTGGCGGGTGGCCGCGGCGCTGACTTGATCCTCGCCCTCTGAGGGCAGCAGCGAACAGGTGCAATAGACCACGCGCCCGCCTGCACGCAGCAGCCCATGCCCCGGGTCGAGCACCCGTTCCAGCAGTGCGGCCTGCAGCGCGCGCAGGGCGGTCACATCCTCGCGGCTGCGCAGAAAGGGTAGCTCCGGGTGACGCCGTATCGTGCCTGTGGCCGAACAGGGCGCATCGAGCAAGATCGCATTAAAAGGCTGATCAGGCAGCCAGTCTAGCGCATCGGCGGTGATGGTCTGCGCCGCGAGCCCCGTGCGCGCGAGATTTTCCTGCAGCCGCGCCATGCGCGGCGCCGAGATATCGAGCGCCGTCACCTCCAGCCCCATGGCCGCAAGCTGCATCGTCTTGCCGCCCGGTGCAGCGCAGAGGTCCAGCACCCGCGCACCGGTCATATCCGACAGCAGCCGCGCGGGCAGCGCCGCCGCTGCATCCTGCACCCACCACGCTCCCTCGGAATAGCCCGGCAGCGCGCTGATCTGGCCCGGCTCGCGCAGCCGCAGGCTGCCTGTGGGTAGCATCTCGCCGCGCAGCCCCCGGGAGGGCGGGCCCTTCAGCGTCAAGTCGAGCGGGGGCGGGGCGAGATGGGCAGCCTCGATGGCAGCGGTCACCTTGGCGCCATAGGCGTTCTGCAAAGCGCCGCGCAGCCAGTCGGGCAGCCGCGGCACCGGCGCCGCATCCCAATCCAGCCCCTCGGCGAGCCCGCGCAGCACTGCATTGACCAGCCCGGTCAGGCGCGGATGGCCCAGATCGCGCGTCAGACCTACCGCGTCGCCGATCACCCCATGCGGCGCGGCACCCTCGACATGGATTTCCACCAGCGCCAACCGCAGTACCCAGCGCACCGGCTCGGGCGGGGATTTGCGCAGCGCGCGGCGCAGGAAATGGTCGGCGCGAGCCGTCTGCCGGAACACGCTCAGCGCAAGCCGCTGCGCGCGGGCGCGCTCCTCGGGCTGTAGCGCGGCAAAGGTGCGCGGGGGCTGGGCGAGGATCTCGGAAAGACTGCGGCGCGTCTCGAGCACGGTCTGGACCAGATCCAACGCCGCAGCGCGGGGAGCAAGCGAGGCAGAGGCAGACATCGGGGCCGAAACCTTGTCGAGAGAGCTTCGCGCGGTATAACAGGGGCAAGCCAGATGACAAGGGACGCCACTGATGAGTGACGAGCGCCAGACCGAAAAGACCGAGGCCGCGCGCCGCGCCGCGCTGCCACCCGCAGCCCAGCGCGCGCTGGCCGAGGCCGATGCCCGCCGCGCCGCCAATCCAGAGCCCGAACGCCCGCGCGAACTCGGGGGCCGCAAGGGCCTTGAACCTGTGCGCTATGGGGATTGGGAGAAGAAAGGCATCGCGATCGATTTCTGAGCAAGAGCGCGGGTGCGCGCCGGTGGCGTCAGGTGCTGCGCAACTGACGCCCGGAATTTTCAATGGGCCGGGCAGATGAACGATACCGCTGAAGGGCTCGACAGCAGCGCGGCCGAAGGCCGCACTGCCCCTCGACACTTTATCTTTAAGTGAACAGGAGTGATTTCCACACTGTTTGACCGTTTCCCGAACTCGCAAAATTCAAGGCCTTGAGGCTTAACGGTTTTGCAGCTCGGAGAACATTTCGGCCAACGCTTCCCGACCACGACCAAGACGGCGACCGCTATGGTATCGACAGCTTCAGGTGCTCCGCACCTGAAGCCCGCTGCGTCGCCCTCTGCACGATAACCGTTAATACAGCGCCTGTCTGCAGATTGGCGCCGTCGCGTTGCAGCACAGATGTTTGCCATGGCAGCGACCCTGACAAACGTGCCGCGCTGGAGCAGGCCTGCCTTTCGATGCTAACTTGCCATCTTGGCGCCAATCGCTTGGCTGGGCCGCGCCGGACTGTCCGGCGCGCGGATTTCCGCTGACACTGCGGCGAAATAACAGCACCGTAGAAGAGTATTGGTGCCGCCCCGCGCCGTCTATGGTGCGTCGAAAACCGGACGAGGCAGACTCACTTCCCATGCCGCGCCGCCTCAGGCACGGCACGCGATGCCAGCCAAGGCGCGCGGGCCTCAGTTCACCGGCACGGCCATGCCCTTCTCGCGGGCCAGCGTCCGCATGCGGGCCTGAAGTTTCTCGAATGCGCGCACTTCGATCTGGCGGATACGCTCGCGGCTGACATCGTAGCTTTGCGAGAGGTCTTCGAGTGTGACCGGCTCTTCGCTCAACCGCCGCTGGGTGAGGATGTCGCGCTCGCGGTCATTGAGCACGTCCATCGCCTCCATTAGCAATTCGCGGCGCAACTCGAATTCGTCGCGTTCGGCATATTCGCTGGCCTGATCGGCATCCTCATCTTCCAGCCAATCCTGCCAGCTCGACGCGCCCTCTTCACTGCCCACGGTCGCGTTCAGCGAGGAATCGCTGCCCGACATGCGGCGGTTCATGTCGATGACTTCATCCTCGCTCACATTCAGGTCGCGCGCAATGCGGGCCACATTCTCGGGGCGCAGATCGCCATCTTCCAGCGCGCCGATCTTGGATTTCGCCTTGCGCAGGTTGAAGAACAACTTCTTCTGCGCGCTGGTGGTGCCAAGCTTCACCAGCGACCATGACCGCAGGATATATTCCTGAATCGAGGCGCGAATCCACCACATGGCATAGGTTGCCAGCCGGAACCCCTTGTCCGGGTCGAAACGCTTGACCGCCTGCATCAGCCCCACATTGGCCTCGGAAATCACTTCGGCCTGGGGCAGACCATAGCCGCGATAACCCATCGCGATCTTGGCGGCGAGGCGCAGATGCGAGGTGACGAGTTTATGCGCGGCCTGGGTGTCCTGATGATCGACCCAGCGCTTGGCCAGCATGAATTCCTCTTCCGGCTCCAGCATCGGGAAACGGCGGATTTCCTGCATGTAGCGGTTCAGCCCCTGTTCGGGACTGGGCGCCGGAAGGTTTGCGTATCTGCTCATCAAGACCCCTCTTTCCTGCAACCGGCCCCGAGACGTGGGCAATCAGCCCACCGAGCTCAAGACCGATATATCACGATTTTCTTGCTAGCAGGTAAATAGCGGGCACCGAAGACTGTATCAAACATCTCACCGCGATGTGTCCCCGTGTGAGCCCTCACCTGCCCCGCAACGCCTCCAGCAGTGCTGCCATATCCGCAGGCAGGGGCGCTGCGAAATCGAGGCTTTCGCCTGTCACCGGGTGCTCGAAACCCAGCGTCGCAGCGTGGAGCGCCTGCCGTGGGAAAGCAGCACAGGCCGCCACCCCCGCAGCCCCCAGCGCGCGCTCCGAGAGCTTGCGCCGCCCGCCATAGACCGGATCGCCGACCAGCCCATGCCCAGCATGCGCCAGATGCACCCGGATCTGATGCGTGCGCCCGGTCTCGAGCCAGCATTCCAGAAGCGCCACCGCTGGTTGCGCCCCGAAAGCCGCAATCACGCGCGCCCGCGTCACCGCATGGCGCCCATTCGCCCAGACCACCGCCTGCCGTTGCCGATCAGTCCGGTGGCGGGCAAGCTGGCTGGTCACTTTCAGGATATTGCCCGCCTCGAAACTCACCCCCCGCACACCGCGCAGGCGCGGATCGGCGGCATCGGGCACGCCGTGGACCACCGCCAGATAGCGCCGCAGCACTGAATGGCGCTCGAATTGCGCGGCCAGCCCATGATGCGCGCGATCGGATTTGGCGACCACCAACAGCCCCGAGGTGTCCTTGTCGATCCGGTGCACGATACCGGGGCGCCTCTCGCCCCCAACGCCCGAGAGGCTGTCGCCGCAATGATGCAGGAGCGCATTCACCAGTGTCTGATCGGGCGAGCCGGGGGCGGGATGCACCACCATGCCCGCAGGCTTGTTGATCACGATCAGATCGTCATCTTCCCAGACCACCTCGATCGCGATGGGCTGGGCAAGGGTTTCGACCTCGGCCGCCGCCTGCACGCGGATCACCAGCACATCGCCCTCGGCCACGCGGGCGCGCGGATTGTCCAGCACGGCACCCGCGCACGACACACCCCCCTCGGCAATCAAACGCGCCAGCCGCGAGCGCGACAGCGCCGCGGCATCTGGCACATCGCGCGCCAAAGCCTTATCAAGCCGGTCAGGGGGCTCAGGCCCGATGATGACCTGCCATTCGCTGAAAGGTGCCTGATCTGCCATGGCCTTGCCTCCGGAACCGCCCCCGCATCCTGACGTGCGCTTTGTCAAGCGGCTGGTCGTGGTGCTGACAAGCGTCATGATTGTCGGCCTGATACTCATCCTCGGGCTGCTTGTCATCCGAATTGGCCTTGCCCCGGCCCCGCTTGGCCTGCCCGATCATATCGCCCTGCCCGAAGGCACGCAGCTTGAGGCCGTCACCCTGTCGCACAACTGGGTGATCGTGCTGGGCCGCGATGGTGAGGTTCTCTTCTTCGACCGCAGTTCAGGCGCTTTACGGCATCAATTCGATCTGCCCGCCGAGTAGCGATCTGGGGAATTGCCAGAGCCGCGGGCCAAGGCTACCATCCGCGGAAAACAGGGAGGAGCCAGAATGCAACGCACAGTCACGCAGCAGATCGGCGAAGCGCAGGTCAGCATCATCACGGATGGCACGCTCGCCTTTACCCCGGACCTGTTTCCGGGGACCGAAGCCACCCATATCGACGACCTGCTGACGCAGGCCGGGGCCTCGGAGATCGCGACCAACTTCAACGCGGTGCTGATTCGCCACGGCGGGCGGGTGATCCTCGCCGATGCCGGGCCGCGCGATCTGTTCGGGCCAAGCTGCGGGTTTCTGCATGACGGGCTGGCCGAGCTTGGCGTGACGCCCGCCGAGGTCGACACCCTGCTCGCAACCCACCTGCACCCCGACCATATTGCCGGGATGATCACGCCCGAGGGCGCGGCCGTGTTTCCCAATGCCACCCTGCATGTGCCGGAGGCGGACCGGCTGTTCTGGTCGGATGACAGCCAGTTCCAGGGTGATCTCGAAGGCATTCGCGACTGGGCGACACTGGCGCAGGCGGTGCTGGCGGTCTATGGCGACCGGCTGGCATCGCTTGACGATGGGCAGGAGGTCGCTCCGGGACTGAGCGGGATGGCGCTGCCGGGGCACACGCCCGGCCATTCGGGATGGCGGCTGGAGAGCGCCGGGGCAGGTCTCATCCATGTCGGCGATATTGTCCATGCGCCCGCGCTGCAGGTGGCGGACCCCGAGATCGGGATCAGTTTCGATATCGACATGGACACCGCCCGCGCCGCGCGCAAGCGGCTGCTGGACCAGTTGGCGAGCGACGGCACCCCGTTCACCGGCGGGCATTTCCTGCGCCCGGCCTTCAATGCGCTGGAGCGCGCGGGCAGCGGCTACAGGCTAGTGCCGCACGGGTGAGCTTCGTCTCGCATATCTGTCAGTGAACCTGGGTTAACTGGCAGCTTTCGTCAGCCAATGTTGAGAATCTGCAAGATGGTGTTGGTCTGCTCCTACAGCAGCTGCTGCCATTAAGGGCGATGTCTCGTTATTCGGACGGAGCGATCAGTCGAGTCCCGGCGGGGGATGCAACAGTTAAACATCGAGAACTTCCCGACCGACAGCATTTTGCTGCGGCGTTTGGAATTTGTGCGAAGAGCTGACCGTGCCCTGAGGGCTACAAGCTGTCGCGCCAGCGCAAGGTTTGCATTGCAACAAAGCCCTGCCCTGCCTTACGTCCCGCAATAGGTCACAACCGCCGGAGCCTCCTTGAGCGCGGGCGCGGCGTAGCGCTCCATGCCCAGCACATGGGTATAGGGCTCCTGCACGCGGGCGAGCAGGGTCTGGAACAGCGACAGATCATCCTCGAAACTGGCCGCCTGCAGCGCCTCCTCGACCAGATGGTTGCGCGGAATATAGAGCGGGTTCACCGCCTCGATCTGCGCGATGGCCTGTGCCGGATCGGCGATCTGCGCGCGCCAGCGGGCGAGCCAGTCCGACACGCCATCGGTCTTGGCAAAGAGGTGCAGTACGGGCTCGTCATCACCCTTCAAGGCCGCGGGCAGAGCGCGGAAGAAACTTGTGAAATCCACCTCGCGCCCTTCCCAGAGCGTGTGCAGCGCCCCGATCAACTCGGCATCGGGCGCAGGCAGGGCCAGCTTGCGGGCAAAGACGTCAAGCCAGGCGGTGTGATATATCTCGGCCATGCCCTCCATGACCTTGGTCGCGCGTGAGATCGCCCGCGACTCGGATGGGTCGATGAGCGGCAGCAGAGCCTCGGCCAGCCGGGCGAGGTTCCACTGGGCGATCACGGGCTGATTGGCGTAGGAGTACCGGCCCGAATGGTCGATCGAGGAAAACACGGTTGCCGGGTCATAACGGTCCATGAAGGCGCAGGGGCCATAGTCAATGGTCTCGCCCGAGATGGTGGTGTTGTCCGTGTTCATCACCCCATGGATGAAACCCAGCCCCATCCACTGCGCAACCAGCCGCGATTGCCGCTCGGCGACGCGTTCCAGCAGCCCGAGGGCCGCATCGGGCATGCCCACGAGATCCGGGTCATGGCGCGCCAATGTGTAATCCAGGAGCAGGCGCAGTTTCTCGACCTCGCCGCGCGCGGCAAAGAACTGGAACGTGCCGACACGTAGATGACTGGAGGCCACGCGCGCCAGCACCGCGCCCGGCTCGAGCCCGTTCTGGCGCAGCACCCGGTCGCCCGTGGTGCAGGCCGCCAGAGCGCGCGTGGTCGGCACACCCAGCGCGGCCATCGCTTCGGAGATGAGATATTCGCGCAGCACAGGGCCCAGAACCGCGCGCCCGTCCCCACCCCGCGCAAAGGGGGTGCGGCCCGAGCCCTTCAGATGCAGATCCCAGCGCCCGCCTGTCGGGTCGATCACCTCACCCACGAGAATTGCCCGACCGTCGCCCAGTTGAGGCGAGAAGCCACCGAACTGATGCCCGGCATAGGCCTGCGCGAGCGGGCGCGCAGCCTCGGGCAGCGCGTGCCCCGAAAGCATCGCCGTGCCCTCATCACTCTTAAGAAAAGCGGGGTCCAGCCCCAAACTGCGCGCCAAATCGCTATTCAGAAGAACAAGCTGTGGGTCGGGCCAAGGCTGTTCCTGCCAAGGCACATAGAGACCTTGCAGGTCCTGAGCGTAGCTGTTGTCAAATTCCATGGTCGCGCGCCCCTGCTCTCTCAAGCACCCTCTGACCGGGCTGTCGTCGTAGAGGTAATCCCACTGGCGCGGCCGGACCAGCCTTATCCCTCGACCTGATCCAGCCAGTCGCCATAGCCCTCTGCCTCCATCTCCTCGCGCGGGATGAAGCGCAGCGCGGCCGAGTTGATGCAATAGCGCAGGCCGCCGCGGTCACGCGGGCCATCGGGGAAGACATGGCCCAGATGGCTGTCGCCATGGCGCGAACGGACCTCGACCCGAGCCATACCCAGGCTGTGGTCGGATTTCTCGACAATGTGATCCGAGATCAGCGGCTTGGTAAAACTTGGCCAGCCACAGCCCGACTCATACTTGTCGGACGAGGCGAAAAGCGGCTCACCCGAGACGATATCGACATAGATCCCGACCCGCTTGTTGTCGTTATACTCCCCCGTCCAAGGGCGTTCGGTGCCGTTTTCCTGCGTGACATGGTATTGCTCGGGGGTAAGGGCTTCGATGATTTCGGTACGGCGCTCGTAATGTGGCATGATGCGCTCCTCTATTTAATCTTCGATGTGAATATAGTCCGGTGTGGCGATCTCTTCCAATGGCGCCGCCTTGCGCTGGTTGACCCACAGTTGAGACGTCGCAAGTCGCTTCGCACTGGATTTTCGCATTGCACTGCGGCATAAGCAGGCGGAACAGATAAAGGCGAGTCCCGGCCCATGAAATTTCTTCTGCGACTGCTGACATGGTGGAACAGCTCGACGCTCAACACAGCCTTCTACACTTGGCGCCATGGTGTCAGGGTCGGAGAGGACGCGCAGGGCAATGTCTTCTACCAATCGCGCGACGGCAAAAGGCGCTGGGTGATCTATAATGGCGAGTCCGAAGCGAGCCGCGTTGCGCCGGAATGGCATGGATGGCTGCATCACACATGGAATGAGCCGCCTACGGAAAAGCCCCTGGCGCACAAAGAATGGGAAAAGCCACATCAGGAAAACCTGACCGGCACCCCGCTGGCCTATGCGCCGCAAGGCTCGATCCGCCGCAAGAACCCGGCACCGCGCAATGATTACGAGGCCTGGAGCCCGGAATGACCTTTCGAATACTGGCGTGTGTCTGCGTGCTGGCCTTCGCGAGCGCAGTGAGCGCGCAGGAAATCGAGGTGCCGCAGGCCACTGACAGGATCGGCACCGGCGAGGGCGCGTTGCTGCGCGGGCTCGACAGGGTCGCAGGCACGACCGACGACATCAGCCTGAGCATTGGCGAAAGCACGCGTGTCGGGCATCTGATCGTCATGCTTGAGGATTGCCGCTACCCGGTCGAGAATCCGGCAGGTGAGGCCTATGCATGGCTGGACATATTCGACACGCGCGTCGATGACATGATCTTCTCGGGCTGGATGATCGCGTCAAGCCCCGCACTCAATGCGCTCGACCATGCGCGCTACGATCTCTGGGTGTTGCGCTGCAAGACATCCTGAGCGCTGGGAAGCGGATGGCGATGAATATCGGCATCAGCCCGCAGCGCCTCTGACAGTCGCGCGCGATAGGTGGCGCGCGGGATTTCCACCCCACCGAGGCTGGCCAGATGGTCGGTCAGGTATTGCGTGTCGAACAGGGTAAAGCCGCAGCGGGAAAGATGCGCGACCAGATAGGCCAGCGCCAGTTTCGAGGCATCGCGGCGGCGCGAGAACATGCTCTCGCCCGCAAAGAACCCGCCGATGGCCAGACCGTATACGCCGCCCACAAGCTCTTGCCCCTCCCATAACTCGATCGAATGAGCATGGCCCTGCGCATGCAGCGCCGTGAAGAGCGCGCGTATCTCGGCATTGATCCAGGTCGACTCGCGCGCGGCGCAGCCTGCAATGACACCCGCAAAATCGGTATCGAGCGCGACTCGGAACGGCTCTTGCCGTATCCTCCGGCGCAGCGAGCGTGACAGATGAAGCCCGTCAAGCGGCAGAATACCGCGCGCGAC
Source organism: Paracoccaceae bacterium (assembly GCA_007694945.1). Classification (GTDB taxonomy): domain Bacteria; phylum Pseudomonadota; class Alphaproteobacteria; order Rhodobacterales; family Rhodobacteraceae; genus Roseinatronobacter. The sequence goes on from REER01000041.1 coordinate 71,367, forward strand.
CGGGTCAAACCAGTAGAGCCTCGGGTCCTCGCGACTCTCGGCCATGGGGAACACACCCATCCGATAGGCCTGCAACAGCATCTCGGGGGTCAGCTCCAGCTGCATCCCGCGCCGTCAGAAATCTTCGGGACGGGCTTCGCGGGCCATGTGATCGAGCACGGCATTGACGAAACCCGCTTCTCGTCCCTCTGGGAAGAAGGCCCTCGCTATCTCGACGAATTGCGAGATGACCACCCGCGCGGGCGTCTGCGCACCGACCATTTCCGCCCCGGCGGCACGAAAGAGCGCGCGCAGAGTGGGGTCGATCCGGTCAATCGGCCATTTCGCGACCAGCGCGCGATCGGTCATCTGGTCGATTTTTGCCTGCCGCTCGACCGCTGTCTCGATCAGGCGGCGGAAATAATTGCGATCCGCCTCGGCCCAATGTTCGGATTCGGTCTCGGCCCCGATGCGATGCGCCTCGAACTCGGTCAGGATAGTGCCAATGGGCACATCCGAGGCTTCCATCTGGAACAGCGCCTGCACAGCATAGAACCGCGCCGCACCGCGCAGCGCGCGTTTCTGCTCGGGGCCGGGCCTCCGGCGAGAGGGGGCTTCGCTCATGCCACCGGCCCCTTGCCTGCTCCGGCGATGCGAAATTCCTCGCTTTCGGGCTGAAAACCCACGGGTCGGCGCGGGCCCGACCAGCGCCGCGCCAGCGCGATCAGATGCAGCGCCGCCGCTGCCGCGCCGCCACCTTTATTCTGCCCCGCCACCTCGGCGCGAACCTCAGCCTGGGCGCGGTTCTCGACGGTCAGGATGCCATTGCCGATGCAGGCCCCTTGCAGACCCAGAAGCGTGATGGCGCGCGCACTGTCATTGCAGACTGTCTCGTAATGTGTGGTCTCGCCGCGGATAACGCAGCCCAGCGCGACGAAACCGTCGAAATGCGCCATGCGGAAAGCCTGCCCGAGAGCCGTGGGAATTTCCAGTGCGCCGGGCACTTCGATGGTCTCATAGTTACCCCCTGCGGCCTCAATCTCGGCCCGCGCGCCTGTGACCAGCGCATCGGCGATGTCCTTGTAATAGGGCGCAACGACGATCAGCAGTTTGGGCGCTCGCTCGAAGCTTGGGCGCGGCAGCGTGTAATGGGTCTCGGATCGGGCCATGTCAGGTGCCTCGGCTTGAGGGGATTTTGCGTGTGCCTGTGATCGACAGCCCGTAGCCATCGAGCCCTACCACCTTGGGCGTGGCGGAGTTGGTCAGCAGGATCAATTCATGCAGCCCCAGCGAGGACAGGATCTGCGCGCCAAGGCCGTATTGCCGCAGCGTCTGGGGTGAGCCCTCGGAGGTGGACATTTTCATGTGCGTGTCGCGAAGCAGCACGACAACGCCGCGCCCCTCCTCGCCGATCAGCCGCATCGCATCGCTGAACTCATCCGAACGCGCCGCACCCCCGATGCCGACCATGTCCAGCAGCGGATCAAACGCATGCATGCGCACCAGCACCGGCTCGGGCGTGGTGATGTCGCCCTTGATCAGCACCACATGCTCGGCACCCTGCGTGGTGTCGGAATAGATGCGCAGCGTCCAGTCATCGCCGAATTCAGAGCGGATCGGCTCTTCGGTCATGACCCGCACCAGATTGTCATGCCGCCGTCGATAGGCGATCAGGTCCGAGATAGTGCCGATCTTGATTCCGTGACGCTGGGCAAAGGCCACCAGATCGGGCAGCCGCGCCATCGAGCCATCTTCCTTCATGATCTCGCAGATCACCCCCGAGGGGTTGAGCCCCGATAGCCGCGCAATATCGACCGCCGCCTCGGTATGGCCCGCGCGGACCAGCACGCCGCCGTCACGCGCGCGCAGCGGAAAGACATGGCCGGGCGTGGCGATATCCGCTGCGCCTTTGGACGGGTCGATGGCGACGGCGATGGTCCGCGCGCGGTCATGAGCCGAGATACCGGTCGAAACCCCCTCACGCGCCTCGATCGAGACTGTGAAGGCCGTTTCATGGCGCGAGGAATTCGACGAGGCCATCAGCGGCAGGCCCAACTGGTCGATCCGCTCGCCCGAGAGCGTCAGGCAGATCAACCCCTTGCCATGCGTGGCCATGAAGTTGATCACTTCGGGCGTGGCCATCTGAGCGGGGATGACCAGATCGCCCTCATTCTCGCGATCCTCGTGATCGACGAGGATGAACATGCGGCCATTGCGGGCCTCATCGATGATCTCTTCGATGGTCGAGATGGCGTCGCGCCAGCTTTGCTCGACCTCACCTGCGGTTTCGTACTGCATGAGGCGTGTCTGTCCTGTGGCTTCGGGCTTCGCAGATAGCCCAAAGGGCGCGCCGGGGAAAGGGGTCTCACGTCACGTCTGGGGCACTGCGCGCAGCCGATATCACCGTTCGGTCTGTTAGGCGGCCCTTGGGGCGGCTCTGGCAGGGTCCGACGTGATGCGAACTGCCCGGGAGAGATGCCGCCATGAAGAACGTGCGCCAGCTGGCCGAAGAGATCGTCGCCCGCGAGGGCGGTTTCGTCAATGACCCGGATGATACCGGCGGGGCCACAAATTTCGGCGTGACCATCCACACGCTGCGTCGTCTGCGCCCCGGCAAGCAGATCGGGGTCGAGGAGGTGCGGCAACTGACCCGCGAAGAGGCCATCGAAATCTATATCGAGCATTATTTCACCCGCCCGCGGATTGCCGAACTACCCGAACCTCTCTGGGCAACCGTGTTCGACATGCAGGTCAATGCCGGGGCGAATGCCGTGCGCATCCTGCAGCGGCTGCTGGTGCAGATGGGGATTGAGGTGGCTGTGGATGGCGCCATCGGCCCGCAGACGATTACCGCCGCGCATCGCGCCTATGAGATGGCACCGGGGCATCTAGTCGATGCCTATGGCATCGCGCGGCGGGATTATTATTACGCCATCGCCGATCATCGCCCGGCCAGCCGCAAATTTGCCCGCAGACGTGATGGCAGCAAGGGCGGCTGGATCACGCGGGCCGAGGAGTTCATCTCGCCCCGCTTTCACCTGACCGACGCGCAGCACCGCGCGCGTGTGGCGGGCTGGCAATGATCCGCTCGCTTCTCGGCTTCGTTTTCGGGGGCGCGCGCGAAGCGCGCGCGCTTGGAGACACTGTCACTTCTGTCGCTGAAGTCTTCCGGCCCAATGCCACGCGCAGGCAGGAACTGGGACATGACGCCTACAGGGCGGCACATGCGAGCCACCTAGCCGAATTCCGCTATGGCCGGGCAGGATGGTTCGATTCATTCATCAACGGGCTGAACCGCCTGCCCCGCCCGATGCTGGCGCTGGGCACGCTGGGGCTGTTCGTCTATGCCGTGGCCGAGCCGGACGGGTTCGCCCAGCGGATGCAGGCGCTGGCGCTGGTGCCCGAGCCGCTCTGGTGGCTCCTTGGCGCGGTCGTGGCCTTCTATTTCGGCGCGCGCGAGGCGCATCACCTGCGCTGCACGCGTACTGGCATGCCTACAATTCCGCCGCAACCGGCCCCACCCGCGCCGATCGACTCCCCGCCAGCGCCTGACAACAATCCAGCGCTCGCGGAATGGAAAGAAGCACGCTGAGCCTGCTCGACGCGCGGTTTTTCAAGCAGGCGGGGGCGCGCGCAGCGCGGCCCCGCCTGTACGAACCTTCATGGAAACCCTCGGGCTACCGCGACCCCTGCCGCAGGAAATCCTCTTCCTCGCCCGTCACATCGATCCCGAGGGCCTCGAGACCGTTTTCGAGATTCTCTGCCAGATGCGGCATGCCCAGCAGGTAATCCGCTGTCGGGGTGGTCGCCTCTGCCATGGCTGTGGACAAAGCCTCGTCGTATTCCTCGGCCTCGAATGCGCTGCGCCCGACCCAAGCCACAGCCGTCAGGCTGGCTTGCTCGTCCTCGTTCAGCGCGTCGATGAAAGCATGCACCTCGGCGCTGCCGACATGCCCCTCGCGGGCGAGATAGATAATGTGGACGATCTTGCGCGGGCTGATGGCGAGCATGGCGGCCTCCTCTGCGTTATTGCAAGTGTCGCGCAAAGCGCGGCCCCGCGCAAGTCTCACTTGGAGGCGAAGATCCGGTAATAGAGCCAGTCGGGCAGGAAATTTCCACCACGGAACACCAGCGAGAAAAGCTTTGGAAAGGCGCGCTGAAAGCGCAGCGAGCGCATCAACGTCACGATTTCATCAGCCGCCTGCGCGGGCTCCATCAGGAAGGGCATGTTGAAATCATTCTTGTCGGTCAGCCGTGTGCGGATGAACCCCGGATTGGCAAGCTGCACATCCACGCCCGAGCTGCGCAGGTCGCAATGCATCGATTCGGCCAGATGCATCAGCCCCGCCTTGGACGAGGAATAGCCGATCGAGCCGGGCAAGCCGCGATAGCCCGAGAGCGAACCCGTGAGCACGACATGCCCCGACCCGCGCACGACCATCTGCGGCACCACTTGTCCCAGCACCCGCGCGGCCCCGGTCAGGTTTATGTCGAACATCGCCTCGGTCTGCTCGGCATTCCACTCGCTTGCCGGGAAGGGCCAGTAGACCCCGGCGAGATATACCAGCCCGTCAAACTCGCCGGCGTCTCGCGCGGCCTTGACCACCGACTCGCGGTCCGAGACATCGCAGGCCACAACCCGCGCTTCTCCCGGTAACTCGCGTGCCAGCGCCTCGAGACTCTCCGTATTGCGCGCGCTCAGGATCAGCGTGCAGCCCGCCTTGGAGAGTTGCAGCGCCAGCGCACGGCCGAGCCCTTCCGAAGCACCGACCAGCCAATAGGTCTTGCCCTTGAGTTTTCTCATGCCTCCACCCGGCGCATAGTCGCTACCAATTCGGCAACCTTGACCCCGAATTTGCGGAACTGGCTGCGGTTCACGATGGTCTTGTCATCGACCAGATAGAGCCAATCGGTCACCTCCAGCGCATGGCCTCCCGCACTCTCCGGCAGGCGGATCGTGTAGCGCAACTGCACGGCATTGCCTTCCTGCTTGCCGCTGCCTGTGCCCACTAGATCGTCAGCCTCGGCAATGATCCGACCGTCATTGCCGATCGTCAGACGCCACTCGCGGTCCTGCTTGGTGCCGCTGTCATAGCTGAAATGCTCGGCCAGCACGCCGCGATTGTCGTCCCAGCGCCCCTCCATATCCGCCGTAAAGCGCGAAGATACGCGGCCGTTCGGGCCATAGATCACGCCCTCGCAGCGGATCGGGCCGGAGAGATGCTTGCGAATGTCCATCGCGGGCTCACAGAGCGCATAATCGCCGGGCTTCTGGGCCTGAAACCCCATCAGACGCTGTGCCAACGCATAGAGCACCAGCATAAGGGCCATGCCTGCCAAAATACTTAGAAAAGTGCTCATGCTGTGCTCTCCTTCAATGGGGTGAGCGCGAGTAGCGCAATGGCGATGGCCTTGAGGGCCGAGGGTAGTGCCGCGTAAAGCAGGATCAGCGTGGTGAGCGCCACAGGCGCATTCTCGGTCCCTGCCTCGAATCCGGCCATTTGCAGCGCGGGGAAAACCATCAGCGCCGCAAGCGCCAGTGTCGCCTTGGTGACAAAGGCCCAGAGGCCAAAGCCCTTGGCAGCATCGGGGGTGAGTTCGGCCATCCGGCGCGAGAAGATCGCGGGCAGGAGCGTCAGATCCGCCCCTATCCCGGCGCCCGAGATGACGCAGATCAGCGCGAAGAGCGCGATATCGCCCGGGCCGAGCGTGACGACAAAGGCAAAGCTCGCAGCGGCCAGCCCCATGCCAGCAAGCAGCGCGGTCTTGGCTCCGAAGCGCCGCGCCAACCGCGCCCATAGCGGGGCCGAGACCGCCGCCGAGAGGAACAGCAGGATCAGCAGCACCCCTGCCCAGCCATCGGCCAGCAGCACGGCCTCGGCATAGAACAGGAACAGGGTAGAGGTGATGGCCACCGGCGTGGCATTCACGAGCGCGATCAACAGCAAGCGCCGCGCGGTCGCGTCGCCCAGAACGGCGCGCATCGGCAGGCTTGTCCCCGCGTCCGGTGCGCGCTTGAAGCGTGGCCATTCTGCCCGCATGGCCAGCAGTGCCACGATAGTCAGCAGCACAAATCCCAGCGCGAAGCCCAGGAAAGGTGCGGGCATGACCGCTTCCAGCGCGACCGGGGCGGCAGCCGCGAGGCAGACGCCCAAGAGCGCGCCGGTCTCGCGCCAGCCCGCGAGCCTGACATGGCCATTATCGCCCATCGAGTCGCCACGCGCGACGCCTGTCGCATAGAAGCAGATGGTCAGGAAGGAATAGCAGGAGAACAGCAGCACCAGCGCAATGGCAAACCAGACGATCGGCGCAAACAGCGGCGGGACTGCGAACAGCATCAGCATCGCCGCGGCCATGATTACCCCCGCCAGCGCGACCGAGAGCCCGCGCACCCGGTTCAGCCGCTCAGCGAGCCAGCCAAGCGCCGGGTCCTGCAGGAAATCGAGCCCGCGAAGCACGAACAGAACCGTACCCAGTGCGGCAAGCGAGACCGCATATTCGCTGACATAGAAATGCGGCGCGTGGATATAGATTGGCAGGCCCGCCATTGCGAGCAGACCACCGAAGAGCGAATAGCCCCAGAGGCGCGGCGGTGCGTTAGTCATTGGCTCACCTCCTGCGCAGGGGGCTCGGGGCGGCCGCGGAAGGCGGCACCGCGCAGCCAGAGCCGCAGCGCCTGCCAATGGATCAGGGCCAGCACGCGGCGTGAGCCCATCCGCCGGACCATCGTCCAGAGGATAGCGCTATTGCGCAGCGGTTTGCGCGGCCCGGCCAATGTGGCGATCAGACCCGAACCCGGCGCTTCATCCTCCTGATGATAGCTGATGCGAATGGCAAGTTTCTCGGCGCCTATGTCGAAATGGAACACATAGCGTCCTGCCACCGGCTGGAAGGGCGATACATGGAAGATCTTGGCGGCCTCGATCTGGTCGCTTACCGTGATAACCGACCGGTCGCGTTTCACGCAAAGATAGGAATGCCGGTCGCCATAAGTGTTGTTGACCTCGGCAATCACGGCGCGCAAGCCTCCCTCGGCGTCATGACACAGCCAGAAACTCACCGGGTTGAACAGGTGCCCCAACACGCGCGGTTGTGTCAGCAACTGCACCGGGCCGTCCGTCACGCCCTGTAACTGATGGGCCGCCAACACCTCGCGCACCCATTCCGCACCCCTGCCCTGCCCCGGTGCGCCACCATGGTCGCGGTCAGACAGCGAGGCCAGATTGCGGCCGTTGCGCGAGATCAGACGCGGCAGACGCAACTCGGCCTCGGCGTCGAAAAGCACATAATCCACGCCATAGGTGAAACGGTTCGAGACCGGCCCGCGCCTGCCGTGAAAGGTCTGGCCTTTGATATGTTCGACTGTGCTCATGCAACCGCCAGCTTCTCGGCCCTTGCATCCATCGCGCGGGCGACATCGACCGCACTGGCGAACCCGTCCTCGTGGAAGCCATTGCGCATCCAGGCGCCACAGAACCATGTCCGGTTGGTGCCGTTGAAGCCGCGAATGGTCTCCTGTGCGCGAATGGCGGCCATGTCATAGACCGGGTGCGAGAAGGTGTAGGTGTCGTAGATGCACTCCTGGCGCACCGGATGGTTTGCATTCAGCGTGATGAACATCGGGTCATCCTGCGGGATGGGTTGTAGCGAGTTCATCCAGTAGCTTAGCGAAATACGTTCGCGATCCGCAGGGCTGCGCTCCTGATAGACCCAGCTTGACCAGCATTTGCGGCGCTGGGGCATGAAATCGGTGTCGCAATGCAGCACCGCGTCATTGGGTTGGTATTTCACCGCCCCGAGCGCGGCAGATTCTGCGCCGGTCGGATCGGCCAGAAGGCGCAAGGTCACGTCGGAATGGGTGGCGAAGATGACCTCGTCAAAGCTCTCTTCCTCGGCGCCCGGCACCTTGACCCAGACGCCGTTCGGCCCGCGTCGCACCGATTGCACGCCGCAGCCCGTGCGCAGATTCACACCGACACGGTCGAGAAAGGCCTCGAGCCGCGAGACATATTCGATCGAGCCGCCCTGCACCGTGTACCACTGGTGCTGCCCTTCATAACCAAGAAGCGCGTGATTGCGGAAGAACTCCATCATCGAATGGGCCGGGAAGTCGAGGATCTTCTCGGTCGGCGTGGACCAGATCGCTCCCGAGAAGGGCAGAATGTAGCGTTCGCGAAACCATGCGCCAGTGCCCAGGCGGTCGAGCAGCCCGCCGATGGTCAGGCTCGGGTCGTCTTGCGCAACGCTCAGGCCGCGCTTGTTGAAACGCAGAAGGTCACGGATCATGCGCCAGTAACGCGGGTTGGCCAGATTGGCGCGGGTCGCGAAAATCTCATCAAGCCCCGAGAGCGAATATTCGAACCGCCCACGATCGAATGAGGCCCCGAAGGACATGTTCGATTTCGCAACCGGCACGTCGAGCTTTTCGAACAGTGCCGTCAGGTGCGGATAGTTGGTGTAGTTGAAAACGATGAAGCCCGTATCAACCGGCTGATCGCCCCGCTTGCCCGCAAGAATGGTGCGCGCATGGCCGCCCAGACGCGGTTCCGCTTCGAACAGTGTCACACGGTGACGCTGCGACATCAGATAGGCGCTCGCAAGCCCGGAGATGCCCCCGCCGATGACAGCAATACGTCGGGCGGGCGTGTGGTTCAGCTCAAACGGCATTGGGAATCCTTAATTGTCTTGTTTGGTTGACAGGTTTACGCGCGAACAGGCGGGGCGGATCATTCGACAAATCATGTCAATGAGATACATTTAAAGACAAGATTCGAAGCGCCCTGTCGCGGTCGGTTTTTTTGATCCGGGGCCTTCACGCGAGCGTACAGAATGCATGTTCGACATCTCATCATCTCTGGGATCACCTCGACAAGCTCCTCCGGGAACGGCTAAGTTGCCGCCGAACCCAAGACGGGTGGGTGTGGCTGAAGGACAGAAAGAAGTGACGATTGCGGATGGTGTCAAATGGGCCGACCTGCTCGCGCGCGTGGCCGACCGGCAGGATACCGAAGCCTTCGCCGCCCTGTTCGGTCATTTCGCGCCGCGCGTAAAGGCGTTTCTGATAAAATCCGGGGCAGACGCGGCGCTCGCAGAAGAATGCGCGCAGGACGTGATGGTGACAGTCTGGAAAAAGGCGGCGCAATTCGATGCGTCTCGCGCCAGCGTCGCCACATGGATTTTCACCATTGCACGGAACCGTCGCATCGACATGCTCCGCCGTGACCGTCGTCCGGAACCCGAAGAACTCGACTGGGGTCCCGAGGCCGAACCGGACCAGTTGGATACACTTGTCTTGCAACAGGAAAGCGAGCGGCTGATCACAGCCATCGCGGAACTGCCCGAGAAACAGAGAATCATGATCGAGCGTGCCTATTTCGGCGATCTGACTCACAGCGAAATCGCTGAAGAAACCGGATTGCCCCTTGGCACCATCAAATCCCGCATCAGATTGGCGTTGGAGAGGTTGCGCCACTCATTGAGTTAAGAAAGACACGAGACCATGATCACCCACCACCTGAATGACCAGTTGCTGATGGCCTACTCGGCAGGGACACTGCCCGAGGCTTTCAATCTGGTCGTCGCCACCCATATCGCGATCTGCGACGAATGCCGCGCGCGGCTTGAGAGTTTTGATGCCATCGGCGGAGCGCTCATCGAAGAGTCGCTCGGTGATGCCCCGGAGCAACTGGGCTCGGACGCGCTCGCGCAGACCTTGGCGCGGATCAAGACATCGACACCGGAGCCGCGCAAGCGCGCCGCCGCCCAACCCCCGCGTGACCGGGTTTTGCCGGAGCCGCTGCGCTCCTATCTCGGCGGTGGGGTGGATAGCATCAATTGGCGGCCCGTCGGCGGCGGAGTGAAGCAGGCGATTTTACCGACCTCGGAAAATGCCACTGCACGGATGCTGTTCATTCCGGCGGGTGCGGCCGTGCCTGACCACGGTCATGCCGGGATGGAACTGACGCTTGTGCTGCAAGGCGCGTTTGCCGATGGCCATGATCGTTTCGCGCGCGGTGATATTGAAATCGCCGATGAGGATCTGCATCACCAGCCCATGGCCGAGCCGGGTCTGGACTGCATCTGCCTTGCCGCAACGGATGCGCCGCTGCGCTTCCGCGGCCTGCTGCCACGCCTCGCCCAGCCCTTTCTTCAGATTTGATCCACGTCAAGGCGGGACCTCCTGCGATCGGCCAAGTCGGGCCGGACACATTCGCATATGAGGACCAACCATGGATTACGCAGCCTATATCAGTGACACGCGCGACAAATCGCGCGTGCTCGCCAAGACCATCCCCGACACGATGAAAGGGTTTGGCACCCTGTCGCGCGCTGTAAAGGACGGTGGTGTGCTGGGGGTCAAGGAAAAGGAATTCGTGGCCCTCGGCATCGCCATCGGCATACGTTGCGAACCCTGCATTGCATTTCATGTCGAGGCACTGATGAAGGCCGGCGCCACACGCAACGAACTGGCCGATGTGCTGGCCATGGCCATCCAGATGGGCGGTGGCCCCGCAGTGATGTATGCAGGCAAGGCGCTCGATTGCTGGGATCAGCTTGCCGCCTGACAACTCAGGGGGCGCCGGCCCGTTCCGGGCCGGGGTCAGGCGCGGTTGCTGACAGCTGGCCATGCCGCAGCGGTGCATTGAGTATTTTTGGCAAGAAAATGAGCAGGGTGATCAGCGAACCTTGAGCGTGGCCAGACCAATCAGGGCCAGCACCAGCGCGATGATCCAGAAACGGATCACGATCTGCGGCTCGGCCCAGCCTTTCTTCTCGAAATGATGGTGGATCGGAGCCATCAGAAAGACCCGCTTGCCGGTGCGCTTGTAATACAGCACCTGAATGATCACCGATAGCGTCTCGACCACGAAGATGCCGCCAACGATGGCCAGGACGATCTCGTGCTTGGTTGCGACAGCAATCGCGCCCAGAGCACCACCCAGCGCGAGCGAGCCGGTATCGCCCATGAACACGGCTGCGGGCGGCGCATTGTACCACAGAAAGCCCAGGCCCCCGCCCGCAAGGGCCGCCGTGAAGATCAATAACTCGCCCACGCCGGGCACGTAATGCACATCGAGATAGGCCGTGAAATCGACCCGCCCGACAGCATAGGCGATCACGCCCAGCGTGGTCGCGGCGATCATCACAGGCATGATTGCGAGCCCGTCCAACCCGTCCGTCAGGTTCACCGAATTAGCCGCACCGACAATGACAAAGGCGCCGAAGGGCAAGAAGAACCAGCCGAGGTTGAAAAGTACTTCCTTGAATACCGGGACGGCCAATTGAGCTTGCAGGCTGGGCGGATGCACCATCATCGCCGCAAAACTGGCCGCCAGGCCGATGACGATGCCAAGCGCCAGCCGCACGCGGCCCGGCACGCCCTTTACATTGCCGCGCGACACTTTGGCCAGATCATCGGCGAACCCGATCGCACCGAAACTCAGCGTGACCAGCAGCACGATCCAGACATAAGGGTTGTCCCAGCGTGCCCAGAGCAGCGTTGCCACAGTCAGGGCCGATAGGATCAGCAAGCCGCCCATCGTGGGGGTGCCGGTCTTGGTCAGAAGATGACTTTCGGGACCATCATCGCGGATGGGCTGGCCATTGGTTTGACGCTTCCGCAGCAGGTTGATCAGGGGCTTGCCGAAGAAGAAACCGAACAGCAGCGCCGTGAAGAAGGCAGCGCCTGCACGAAAGGTGATGAAGCGGAACAGGTTGAACCCCGGCAATGTGTCGGCAAATTCGGTCAGCCAGAATAGCATGAAATCCCCTTTACCCTACCTGATGCGCCGTTGTGTCGAGATGGCGCAGACGGTCCACAACCCGCGAGACCAGACTTGCTTTCGAGCCCTTTACCAGCACGACGTCGCCCGGTGAAACCAGTTGATGTACTGCTGCGGCCAGATCCTCGGCCTGTGTGACATACTGTCCGCGCTGATGCGCGGGCAAGGCGCGGTGCAGCGCTTCCATGCGAGGGCCGACGCAATGCACGAAGTCAATGGAGGCGATCGCTGGGAAGTGAGCAATGGCGGCATGTAGCGCCCGTTCCTCGGGGCCAAGCTCATACATATCGCCGAGGATCGCGATGCGCCGCCCGGACCGGCCTGACTGGCTCGCACCCGGAGCGATCCCGGCCAGCATGTCGAGCGCGGCCTCGAGTGAGGCAGGGTTGGCGTTGAAGGCATCATCGATCAGGGTGAATTCGAGCGGCTCCACCGGGTCGAGCCGGATGGTCTGCCGCTGTCCGCGCCCGGCCGTAGGCTGCCAACGCCCGAGCGCGAGCGCTGCACGCGCCAGGTCGAGGCCCAGCGCATGGGCGACGCCAAGACAGCCCAGCGCGTTCATCGCGAAATGCACGCCCGCCTGACGCAGTCGCACCGCAATGCGCATGCCGCAGACCTCCGCGCGCAGCACGCAGGCCTCCTGTGTCTGGCTGATCTCATGCAGATGCACGATCTCGCTGCTCTCACCGAAGGGCAGGCAGGTGGCACCGCTGGCTTCTGCCACTTGGGCGAGGATCGCGCTTGTGGGCAGATCGGCTGGATAGATCGCGTGAGCTTCGCGCTCAAGACCATTGAAGATACTTGCCTTCTCATGCGCGATACCCTCGATGTTCTCGAAGGCTTCGAGATGCGCGGGCGCGATGGTGGTGATCAGCGCCACATGCGGGCGGGTTAATCTGGCGAGGGGTTCGATCTCGCCGGGATGGTTCATGCCGATCTCGACCACTGCGAAATCGGCCTCGCGGTCCAGCCGCGCCAGCGTGACGGGCACGCCCCAGTGATTGTTGAAACTGGCCTCGGCAGCGTGGACCTGCCCGAACGCGGCAAGCATCTCGCGCAGCATTTCCTTGGTCGAGGTCTTGCCCACAGAGCCGGTTACGGCGATGACGCGCGCCGTCGTGCGTGCGCGTCCGGCTGCGCCCAGATCGCGCAGCGCGGCCATGACATCAGGCACGATCAGCAGGGGCGTATCATCGGGCACGCCTTCGGGGTAGTGGCTGACAAGCGCGGCTGCGGCCCCTTTTTCAAGGGCTTGCGCGACGAAATCATGCCCGTCGCGGGCCGCTTTCAGCGCCACGAAGAGATCACCGGGTTGCAGACTGCGGGTGTCGATCGAGAGCCCGGTCGCCTGCCAGTCGCGCGTGGCCTGCCCCCCAGTGGCGCGGGCGGCATCCTGGGCTGTCCAGAGGCTCATGCGCGGGCCTCCAGCGCGGCGATGGCGACCGAGGCCTGTTCGACATCATCGAAGGGATAGACTGTATCGCCCACGATCTGGCCGGTCTCATGCCCCTTGCCCGCGATCAACAGCGCATCGCCCGGACCCAGCGTATCGACCGCGCGCAGGATCGCCTCGGCGCGGTCGGCGACCTCATGGGCCTCGGGGCAGGCTTGCAGAATTTCAACACGGATCGCGGCCGGATCCTCGGATCTTGGGTTATCATCTGTCACATATACGATATCAGCGTTCTCGACCGCCGCTTTGCCCATCAACGGGCGCTTGGCGCGATCGCGGTCGCCCCCGGCCCCCAGGACGACAACCAGGCGACCCATCACATGCGGGCGCAGCGCTTTCAGCGCGACCTCGATAGCGGCAGGCGTATGGGCATAGTCGACGAAAACCGGCGCGCCATTGGCGCGGGTGCCCGCAAGCTGCATTCGACCGCGCACCCCTTCGAGCCGCGAGAGCCGCATGGCGATCTCGCCCATCTCTTCACCGCAGGCCAGCACCAGACCGACCGCGACCAGCACATTCTCGGCCTGAAACCCGCCGATCAGCGGCAGATGTTCCTGATAGACGCGCCCATCATAGGCAAAGCGCAGCACCTGCCCCGCGGCGTCAAAGCGCTGGCCCAGGATACGAATATCCGCATCCTCATCACGCCCGATGGTCAGCGTGCCCTGCCCACGCTCTTCCGCAATGGCGAGGATTTCGGCCCCGCTCGGACTATCCATGTTGATCACGGCGACGCCTTCTTCGGGCAAAAGCCGCGTGAAAAGCTGCGCCTTGGCCGCGAGATAGGCCTTCATCGTGGCGTGATAGTCGAGATGATCCTGCGTCAGGTTGGTGAATCCTGCAGCCTTCAGCCGCACACCATCGAGCCGCCGTTGATCGAGCCCGTGCGACGACGCCTCCATCGCAGCATGGCTGATACCCGCCTGCGCCATCTCGGCCAGCAGCCGGTGCAGTGTGATCGGGTCGGGCGTGGTATGCGCGAGCGGTGCGGAAAACCCCCCTTCGATGCCGGTTGTTCCCAGATTTGCGGCCTCATGGCCCAGATGCGTCCATATCTGACGGGTGAAGCTGGCGACCGAGGTCTTGCCATTGGTCCCTGTCACCGCGACCATAGTCCCGGGCTGGGCACCGAACCACAACGCCGCAGCACTTGAGAAAGCCGCGCGTGGGTCCTCGGCCAGCACCAGCGTGGCATCGGCTTCGGCCAACTCCGTGCGCGCAATCTCGGCACCCTCGCGGTCGGTCAGGATCGCAGATGCCCCCATGCGCAGCGCATATTGGATGAATTCACCGCCATGCACACGGCTGCCCGGCAGCGCCGCAAACAGATGCCCCTCGCGCACTTGGCGGCTGTCGATGGCCAGCCCCTTCACTGTGACATTCCCGCCCCGGCTGGGGCTCAGGCCAAGCGCTGAGAGCGGGCGGGGGGGCAGATCGGTCACGGTCGCGCGCTCCTTGGCTCGGCGAATTTGGGGCAGTTACCCCAGATCACCGGACGGTTTCAATGCCTCTGTGCGAAGGCGGCCTCGGCCTGCTCCAGCCGGACCGGACGCAACCCGAGAAGCGGCGCCACCCGGCGCGTGATTTCAGCCGAGACGGGCACCGCCGTCCAGCCCGCAGTGCGGCGCGGCTCGGGGCCTGTGGTGTCCACCGGTTCATCGAGCGTCACGATCAGCACATATCGCGGATCATGCGAGGGGAAGACCGAGGCGAAGGTCGCGAGCACGGCATTCTTCATATAGCCACCGCCGCGCGGGTTGGGCTTGTCCGCAGACCCGGTCTTGCCCCCGACCGGATAGCCGGGGATGCGCGCAAAGGAGGCTGTGCCCTCCTGCACGACCTGATGCAGCATCAGCTTGATCTGCTCGGAGGTCCCGGGCGAGATGAGTTGTTCGCCGCCCGGCACGCGCGTCTGTTTCACAAGCGTGGGTGTCACCTGGCGGCCACCATTGACCAGCGCGGCATAGCTCGCGGCAAGCGCCAGCGGGCTGGTGGACATGCCATGGCCGTAAGAGATCGTCATCACCGAGAGATCAGACCAGCGTTCGGGCAGGAGCGGGCGCGAACGCGCGGCCTCGGCGAGTTCCAGTGGCATTGGGTCGAGCAGTCCAAATCTGCGCAGGAAGTCCTGCTGTTTTTCGGCGCCGATCTGCTGCATGATGCGCGCAGTCCCGATGTTGGAGGATTTGACCATCACATCCGTGACTGAAAGCTGCGCGCCATAGTCGCGGAAATCGCGAATATTGAAACGCCCCCAGCGCAGCGGCCCGCGCGTGTCGATCATGGTTTCGGGCTTGACCGAGCCCTCGTCCAATCCCTGCGCGACGGCAAGGGTTTTCATCACTGAGCCTAGTTCATAGTAGCCCTGCACTGCACGGTTGAAGAGCGCGCTGTCGGCAGGCTCGCCCTCGGTTGGAGGGGCTGGGCGGTGGTTGGGGTCGAAATCGGGCAGCGAGACCAGGCTGATCACCTCGCCCGTGTGCACATCCATCAGCACGGCGGTCGCACCGCGCGCGTTCAGCATGCGCTTGCCACCTTCAAGCACTTCGGTGACGGTCGCCTGCACGCTGAGGTCAAGCGCAAGTTGCAAGGGTTTGTCGGTCTCTGCCGGGTCACGCATCTGCTCGTCAAAATACAGCTCGACCCCGGCCACGCCGATCACTTCCGCCGCGCGCACACCCTGCTGGCCGAAGCGCGCGCCGCCCAGCACATGCGCGGCCATGCGCCCATTGGGATAGACGCGCATTTCGCGCGGGCCGAACAGTAGCCCTGGCTCGCCGATATCATGCACGGCTTGCTGGTCCTCGGGCGACAGCCTTGTGCGGATCCAGATGAAGCGACGGTTAGGGTCGGTGAAACGGGCGGCCATACGCTCGGCATCGATATCGGGGAAGATGCGCGCCAGTTCATGCGCGGCGCGCACCGGATCGACCATGCGCCGCGTTTCGGCATAAAGGGCATGCGTGGGCAAGTTTGTCGCCAGAACGCGGCCATGACGATCGATGATATCGGCACGCGCACTTGAAATATCCTCGGCGAGACCGCGCGACAATTCCAACGGTTCGGTCGCGGCCAGAAGTCCCATCCGGGCCCCCAGAATGCCAAAAGCGCAGACGAAGATCAGCGCCAGCAGCACCAGCCGCCCTTCGGCACGACCGCGCGCGCGGTCGCGTTCGGCCTCCTGCCGCAAACGCCGGTTCTCACGCTCGATCAGATCGGGGTTTTCCCCGGTTTCGCGGGCCTTGAGGACGCGTGCGAGTGGGCGCAGGGGCGTGCGGATCATGGGGTGTCATCCTCCTCGTCCTCATCGGTCAGGTATCTGATGGCACCGAAAACCTCGATACCTTCAATCACACTCGACCGATGCTCGGGCAGCGGATAGGCGATCTGGCCGATCTCGCCAAAATGATCGCCCGACATCGGCACCAGTTTGAGCCGCTCAAAATTCACATCGACCAGCGAACGCAACCGGTCGGGGCGGTTGAGATAGGCCCATTCGGCACGCTGGATGCGGATGGCCTCGTTGAGCGAGACGATTTCGCGCTGCAGGGCGCTGCGCTCGTTCATCGCCTGCTGGGTAAGGTGGTTCTCGCGATAGGCCCAGGCAGCAAGGGCGATCACGGACAGTGCGGTAAGGAGATAAAGCAAACTTCGCATCGCGATTAACCTATTGGCTTCATGTCAATACTCGGCAGTCCGAGTCCGGCGCGGTCGACCGGTCCTGCCGGGGCGGGCAGTCGCTCGGCGAGGCGCAGCCGCGCCGAACGCGCGCGGGGGTTGGCGCCCAATTCCTGCGCATCGGCGGTGATGCCGCGTTTCTCGATCAGGCGGAAGCGGGGCGCATCCTCGGGGGTTTCGGGCGCGTAGCGGTTCGCGCGCCCGCCCTTCCCCGCCCGCAAGCTGAGAAAGCGCTTCACGATCCGATCTTCGAGCGAGTGAAAGCTGACCACGGCGAGCTTGCCACCGGGCTTGAGCGCGCGCTCGGCGGCTTCGAGCCCGTCAACAAGGGCGTCAAACTCGGCATTGACGGCGATGCGAAGCGCCTGGAAGCTGCGCGTGGCCGGATGGCTCTGCCCCGGTTTCGGACGCGGCAGGCAGGCCGAGATAATTTCGGCGAACTGCAAAGTGGTCTCGATCGGCGCGTTATCACGGGCGCGGATGATCGCGCGGGCGATGCGGCGCGACGCGCGTTCCTCGCCATAGTGGTAGAGAATGTCAGCCAGCGTCGGTTCTTCGGCATGGTTGACGAGGTCGTGCGCTGAAGGCCCCTCCTGTGCCATGCGCATGTCGAGTGGGCCGTCTTTGGTGAAGGAAAAGCCGCGTTCGGGCTGGTCAAGCTGCATGGAAGAGACGCCCAGATCGAGCACCACACCATCGAGCAGGCCGCCCGCATGCTGGTCAAGTTCGGCGAAATTGCCTGCCACCAGGCGCAGCCGCGCGCCATAACCCGCACCCCAGTCCCGCGCCATCTTGAGCGCCAGCGGGTCGCGATCCACACCGATGACCTGCTCGGCCCCGGCCTCGAGCAGCGCCCGGGCATAGCCCCCCGCGCCAAGGGTACCATCGAGCCAGACGCCCCGGATCGGGGCAAGTTTCGCGAGGATGGGCGCGATCAGAACGGGGATATGCGGGGATGATGCCGCGTCCTGCATCACGGGTCCTGCTGCTCGGTTTCGGTCTTGGCATAGAGAATGCGCGGATCGTAATCGGGGCCGAGGTCTTCGTCTTCGTCGTCCTCATCCTCGGCAAAGACAAGATCGTAGGTTTCGTTCTTCCAGATCTGGAAATGATCGTTCATCCCCATGAAGCGCGCCTTCTCGTCCGGGATCAGCTCCAGTTTGTCGCGCAGACCCTGCGAAAGGATGATCCGCCCGTCCTCATCGATCTGGGCCTCCTGCGAATGGGCGTGATAGATGCGTTCCAGACGCTTGCGCGTGCGCGAGCCGGGTGGGAGCTGATCGATATTGCTGTCGATCTCTTCCATCGCGCGCATCGTGAAACAGTCCAGCCGTTTCTGATATTTCAGCCCGTAGACGATAATGAAATTCGGGCGCTGGCCTTCGGACCACGCCGGGTCACCCTGCTCGATCACACGGCGGAACGTCGCCGGGACCGACACGCGGCCCTTTCCATCCACCTTCTGGTGGTGTGTGCCTCTGAACTTCGGTGCCACGTCCGGGCGTCCTTGTCCGTTTGATGCGCCCTGAAACACTGAGCGCTAAAATGAAAACGGCGGATCGAGCTGCTGCCACTGCCCGATCCGCCGACTGTCCCATCGCTGGGTGCCCGGTTGGCGCTCGCTCCTTGGGGG
>REER01000134.1 GCA_007694945.1 Paracoccaceae bacterium
GTTCGTCCCAGTTGCGGCCCATCAGGCTCTCATAGGCCAGGAACTGCAACTGCCATGGCGTGCGTCCGCGCAGGATATGCGGATTGAGCGAGTCAAAGCTGCCGACCTCCCCCTGAACGATGCGCCCGCCTTTGGGCGCTTCCGGGTTAACGTGCGGCAAATGCACAAAATCTGGTGGGAGCGCTGGCTCGCCATACATAGCTATGCCATGCTGTGGCCCAGCCAAGGCAAGCCCCGCGCTGAGCAGATAGGGGGCGAGTGCTGCAATGATGGCGCTGGGGGGGCGGGAAACGGGCATGGTGCTGGCGGCTCCGGGGTGATTGCGTGGTCTGGTTTCATGAGACGCTACAGTGCGTTGCCAAGCTTTTCAAACTTTTAGCTTGGAAGCCCCGACACGAGAGGTTATATATGAATTACTGCTCGATAGGTTTCTTGCCTGTATGAAACCTGCCTCAATAACTGACGCCCGCCTTGTGCGGGCGTTTTTTTTGGTTGAGCCCGTTCCTGATTGTGCCACGGTCCTGCAGTGTTGTCTCCCCTCTGGTCAATGTCGCTGCACCCGCTATGCTGCAGGGCAGAGATACGGCAACGAGGGAGCAAGCCATGCAACTGAAGGGCAAACGCGCGGTCGTGACCGGGTCAACTTCGGGGATCGGTCTGGGGATCGCGCGCGAGATGGCGCGGGCCGGGGCCAGTGTGGTGATCAATTCCTTCACCGATGCGCCCGAGGACCATGCGCTGGCAAAAGATCTTGCCGCCGAGACGGGCGCCGATGTGCGCTATATGCAGGCCGACATGTCGAAGCCCGACCAGTGCCGTGCCCTGATCAAACAGGCAGGGGGCTGCGATATTCTGGTCAACAATGCGGGCATCCAGCATGTCGCCCGGATCGAGGAATTCCCGGTCGAGAAATGGGATGCGATCATCGCGATCAACCTGTCCTCTGCCTTCCACACGACAGCGGCGGCTCTGCCGGGCATGTACGCGGCAGGCTGGGGGCGGGTGGTCAATATCGCCTCGGCCCACGGTCTGACAGCGAGTCCCTACAAGGCGGCCTATGTTGCGGCCAAGCATGGGGTTGTCGGGCTGACCAAGACCACGGCGCTGGAGGCTGCGGGCAAGGGGATCACCTGCAACGCGATCTGTCCGGGCTATGTGCTGACGCCATTGGTCGAGTCGCAGATCCCCGATCAGATGAAGACGCATGGCATGGATCGTGAGACTGTGATCCGCGAGGTGATGCTGACGCGCCAGCCATCGCGCGAATTCGCGACGGTTGAGCAGATGGGCGGGACAGCGGTGTTCCTGTGCTCGGATGCAGCAGCGCAGATCACTGGAACGACGATTTCGGTTGATGGCGGATGGACGGCACTCTGAGTGTTTCGCGGTGATGCACGGCCGGATTTGAGTATTTTGGCACGAAAATGACAGCCGGGGGTTTTGGATGAGCAAACGGATCAATCTGGCCTTGCAGGGCGGGGGCGCGCATGGCGCCTTCACCTGGGGCGTGCTGGACCGGCTGTTGCAGGAAACCGATATCGAGATCGCCGCAATCTCGGGCACCTCGGCAGGCGCGCTCAATGGCGCAGCGCTCAAGGCCGGTTGGGCGGTTGGAGGGGCGAAGGGCGCGCGGGAATTGCTCGATCAGATCTGGCATCAGGTGGGTGCCGTGCATGATCTGCGCCTGACTGGCTGGATCGCGCAGGCGCTGCCGCCCGTGGGCATGATCAATTCCTGGATGGAGCAGTTGATGCCGGTCTCGCCGGTCGATGTGGCCGCACTCGTTACCAGCCCCTATCAACTCGGAGCGCTCTACCGCAATCCGCTGGAGCCGGTCGTGCGCTCGCTGAATTTCGATCAGGTCTGCGCTACGGACGGGCCTGAGTTGCATATTGCAGCGACCAATGTGCGTAGTGGCAAGATACGGGTGTTTTCGGGTGAGGAGGTCTCGGGCGATGTGATCCTGGCCACCGCCTGCCTGCCGACCCTGTTTCAAGCAGTGGAATTCAAGGACCCGATAACGGGCGAGATGGAGGCCTTCTGGGATGGGGGCTACTCGGGTAATCCAGCGCTATTCCCGCTGTTTCGACCGCATCTGCCGCAGGATATCATGATCGTGAAGATCAACCCCCAGCGCCGGGCGGATGTGCCGCAGACACCGCAGGAGATCCAGAACCGGATCAACGAGATCAGTTTCAACTCATCCCTGCTGCGCGAATTGCGGGCGATCCATTTCGTGCGCGAACTGATCGCGGATGGGCGGATCGAGCGCGGCACGATGAAGGATGTCCTGATGCATATCGTGGCCGATGACGATCTGATGAACTCCCTGTCCGTGACCAGCAAGCTGACGCCGACCCCTTATCTGCTGCATACGCTGAAAGAGGCCGGGCGCCGCGCCTGCGATGGGTTCCTCGCGGCCCACAAGGATGATCTGAACACGCGCGCGACGGTCAGCCTCGAGGAGATGTTTGGCTGACCGGCGGGAGCTTGGCTTTGCGGATCTTGCGCGAATCCGGGTAGACCAGCCCGGCCGAGATGACCAGTTTGGCCGCATCCTCGATCGCCATGTCGAGTTCGATCACATCCTTGCGCGGCACGAAGAGCAGAAAGCCGGAGGTCGGGTTGGGCGTGGTCGGCAGGAAGATCGAGACCATGTCGCCATTCTCAGCCAGATGCTCGCCGATCTCGCCGCGTGTAGTGGTCGAGATGAAGGCCACCGCCCAGATGCCGGGGCGCGGATATTGCACTATGCAGGCGCGGTCGAAGGTCGGTGCCTGACGCGAAATGATGGTGTCGGCGATCTGCTTGACGGCATTGTAGATCGAGCGCACGACCGGCATCGCCTCGACAATGCTTTCGCCCCAATTGACAAGGGTGCGCCCGATCAACCCCTTGGTGAAATAACCCATTACCAGCGTGAAGATGACGAAGATCACAAGGCCAAGGCCGGGGATGTCCAGCCCCAGCGCGGTCTCTGGGATGAGGCGGCGTGGAATCAGCGGCAGGATCAGCCCGTCGATCCATGTGATGACGTTCCAGATCAGCCAGATCGTCAGCACGCCAGGCGTGATCACGGCCAGCCCCGCAAGGAAGGTATTGCGCAAAGAGGCGAAGAGGCCGCGTTTTCCGGGTTCAGAACTCATCATGTGCTCTTGTTGCTGGGTCAGGCGCAAGATGGGGAAGGGGGCGTCGGATTACAAGCGCCTCTCGCGGGCCATGGCGCAGGCAATTTCAGCCGCCAGTCGGGCATTGTTGCGCACCAGCGCGATATTGGCGGCCAGCGAAGCGCCCTCGGTCAGATCGAACAGGCGGGAGAGCAGGAAAGGGGTCACGGCTTTCGCGGTGATGCCCTGTGCCTCGGCCTCGGCCTGCGTCTGCGCGATCAGCGGCGCGAGGCGCTCGGGCGGGATTTCGGCATCCAGCGGGATCGGGTTCGCGACCAGTTGCCCGCCCGGCAGCCCCAGCCGCGCGCGCATCAGATGGGCGCGGGCGATCTCGGCGGGATTGTCTAGCCGCAGCGGGGCTTGCAGCCCCGACTCGCGCGACCAGAAGGCCGGGAAGGCTTCTTGCCCGACAGCAATGACCGGCACGCCGAGGGTCTCGAGCACTTCCAGCGTCTTGGGAAGATCGAGGATCGCCTTCGCTCCGGCGGCCACCACGGTGACAGGTGTTTGCGCCAGTTCCTGCAGGTCGGCCGAGATATCGAAGCTCGATTCCGCCCCGCGATGCACCCCGCCGATGCCACCCGTGGCAAAGACATCGATCCCGGCGAGCCGCGCGCAGATCATCGTCGCGGCGACAGTGGTGGCACCCACGCGTCCCGAGGCGAGAGCGACGGCCAGATCGGCGCGGCTGAGTTTCAGCGCATCGGGCGTTTGCGCGAGTCTTGTGAGTTGCGCCTCGGTCAGCCCGACATGGACCTGGCCCTCCATGACCGCGATGGTAGCAGGCACGGCACCTGCCTTGCGGATATCCTCCTCAACCTCGCGGGCCATCTCGGCGTTGCGCGGCCAGGGCATGCCATGGGTGATGATGGTCGATTCGAGCGCGACAAGGGGGCGGTCCGCTTCGCGGGCCGTCTGGACTTCGGGTGAGAAGGTGAGCGGTGGCATTGGGCGGGTCTCCGCGTGAGGGAGCGTCGGTCATGGTGCAGGCGCGTGCCCTGCCATGCGACAGATCGGGGCCGCTGCGCAAGGGGTGCGGTGAACGGTGCCGCTCAGGTGGTGGGGGTCGAGGCCACATGCGCGGCAGCAACCTCGAGGGCGTGCTCGAGCGCGTCGCTGCGCGACGCGCCCCGCAATTCCGCAGCCATATGTGCGGCCATGAAAGTGTCGCCCGCACCTGTGACGCGATGCGCCTGCACGCGCTTGGGTGTCCGGATGATCAGGCCCTTGGCATCGGCGTCGGTCACGGCCCGGGCGCCATCCGTGAGCAGCACCCGTCCGGCACCACGGGCCAGCATGCCCAGCGCCGCCGAAGGGGAATCGGCAAAGGCCTCTCCGCACAGCAGCCCGGCTTCCTCGAGGTTGACGTAGAAACTGGTGCCAGGGCGACGGAAAAACGGCGCCAGCCGCAGGGCCTTGCCGGAAGAGGCGGGCACCACTCGCAGATCGGCCTGCGCAAGGGTTGGTGCGCAGACAAGCGTGTCCAGCTGCACCTCGGTCAAACCGCCATCAAGCGCGATCATGCCGAAAAAAGGCGCATCGGCTGCGCCCAGAAGACCATCGCTCAGGGGCTCCAGCAGGCGCAAGCCAGCAGCTTCCATCGTATGTGAATCGGCAATCGCCGCGATCAACCCGCTATTGTCCTCTATGGCCATGTAACTGTCGGTTGGCAGGTCGTCGGGCCGAAAGAGATACCGCGGATCAACCCCCCGCGCTGTGATCTCGGCCACAAGGGCATCCCCCAGCCTGTCGCGCCCCACGGCCCCCAGCAGGGCTGCCGCGACGCCCTGCCGGACGAGCGCCAGCGCGATATTCAGCGCCACGCCACCCGGCTGGCGTGTGATGCGACCGGGCACATCGCCCCCGGGGAGCATCGGCCCCGTCGCATGACCGATCACATCCCAGTGGACTGCGCCGATGCAAAGGATTTCCGGGCGCTGGTTCATTCCCTTCTGGTGGCGCAAAGCGCGCCCCTTGGCAAGCGATGCTGGCGGTCCTGCGCCCTGCCTGCTAGGCACGGCCCATGTTCGAGGATTATTCGGAACGCCTGTTTTCGCATTTCGTCGCCGGACGCTGGCGGGTGCCAAACGCGACGCAGGCCATCCCGGTCTGCGGACCCGACGGGCGTGCCCTGGGGCAGATTGTGCCAGCGAATCTGCCAGATGTGTTACGCGCATCCGCCGCGCTGCGCGCGGCGGATGCAATCGCGCGCGCGCGGGCTGCGCAGGTGGTCGAGGCATCGGCAGAAAGCCTCGTGGCCGCGCATGCGCATCAGACCGGTCAGCGGATCGACCCACAGCGGGTCACTTCCATTGCCGAGGCAATGGCGGGCGTGCACGAGAGCGGGGCGCCTGTGCTCATGGGTGCGCCTAGTGGACCGCTGCCCTCAGCGGAGCTTGGCGCCGCACTGGGCGCGGGGCTGTGCAGTGGCGTGATCTGGTGCCCGCCCCCTGAACTGGCTGTCTTCGCGACGCACTTTGCGGAAGTGCTGCAAGAGGCCGACCTGCCGCCGGGTGCCTTTGCCTTGTTGCACGCCGAAACCGACCAGACCCAAGCCGCCTGTCAGACAGCGGGGCTCAAGGCTCAGAAATAAACCCGCGCGCCGAAGACGCGTTCAACGACATCCGCGCGCTTCATGCCCATCTCTGCCAGTTGCGCATCGCTGAGCGCGTTGTATTTCTGCAGAAGCCGATAGCGAGGTGACGCCTCGGCCATCCTGACGAGAAGGTCGATGAAGCCGTCGAAAGCGGCGCGCAGCCGATCCGGGCCACCCTCGAACATATTGGTTGTGAAGTTTGCCATTTGGAAACCCTCTTGTTGCAAGTGGTTCCCTCCCTGCTGTCAATATGGGTCAGCCTGGCTGACATGACCACTGCCCATTCCGAAACCCCGCCCTGCGCGTGGCGCAACTCTGGAACGCCTGATCAGGGGCAAGAAAATCTTAATCGATTTACCATAAATTGGGCTTCACGCGGAAAAAGTTCTCGCTTTGTACGCGGAGTTGAGATATAGAACTTTATGTGAACAAACCGGTGATTGCCGCGCGTGGCGCACTGTGGAATAAGGGGCAAGGAAATGGCAGTAGCGGACCTGTTGACGATGACCGACAAGCGGAGTGCAGAGAAACAGAAGGCGCTGGATTCGGCGCTCTCGCAGATCGAACGCCAGTTCGGCAAGGGCTCGATCATGAAGCTGGGCGGCGACAACCCGGTGGCCGAGATCGAGTCGACCTCGACCGGCTCGCTGGGGCTGGATATCGCGCTGGGCATCGGCGGTCTTCCCAAGGGGCGCATTGTCGAGATTTATGGCCCCGAATCCTCGGGTAAGACCACGCTGACACTGCATGTCGTGGCTGAAGAGCAGAAGAAAGGCGGCATCTGCGCCTTTGTCGACGCCGAACATGCGCTCGACCCGCAATATGCCCGCAAACTCGGGGTTGATCTGGATGAATTGCTGATCTCGCAACCGGACACGGGTGAACAGGCGCTGGAAATCGTCGACACGCTGGTGCGCTCGGGTGCGGTCTCGCTGGTTGTGATCGATTCGGTCGCCGCGCTGACGCCCAAATCCGAGCTTGAAGGGGATATGGGCGATAGCTCGGTCGGGGTGCACGCGCGCCTGATGAGCCAAGCCATGCGCAAGCTGACCTCCTCGATTGCGCGCTCGAACTGCATGGTGATCTTCATCAACCAGATTCGGATGAAAATCGGCGTCATGTTCGGTTCGCCCGAGACGACGACTGGCGGTAACGCACTGAAATTCTACGCTTCGGTGCGGCTTGATATCCGCCGTATCGGTTCGATCAAGGACCGCGACGAAGTGGTCGGCAACCAGACCCGCGTGAAAGTGGTCAAGAACAAGGTCGCCCCCCCGTTCAAGCAGGTCGAGTTCGACATCATGTATGGCGAGGGGATCTCGAAACGTGGCGAATTGCTGGATCTCGGTGTGAAAGCCGGAGTGGTCGAGAAATCAGGCGCCTGGTACTCCTATGGGGATGAGCGGATCGGACAGGGGCGTGAGAACGCCAAATCCTTCCTCAAGGACAACCCCCAGATTGCGCATGATATCGAGGACAAGATCCGCGCGGCCCACGGGCTGGATTTCCAGATGAGCGAGAAAGACGAGCCGCTGCTTGACGAGTGATCCGGCGCTTCATGTGTCGCGGGCCGAGCTGGACGCGGCGCTGCCGTGGATCGTGGCGGCACCGAAAGACGGGGGCCGGGTCGAGATGCTTTGCCTGCGCCCGGATTACGGCCAGCGGTGTTTCGTGCCCGAAATCACAGTAACGGCAGAGCGGGGCATTCCGGGCGAACGCTGGGCGACCCGCCCATGGCTGCGCGATGCAAACGGCGCGCCGCACCCGGGGATTCAGGTCTGCATCCTGTCGCGTCGGGTGCTCGATCTTGTCTGGCGCGCGCGCGTGGACGTGCCGCATCCCGGCGACACCTTCATCACCGATATGGACCTCTCGGAGGCAAATCTGCCCGCCGGTCAGCGGCTTGCGCTTGGCTCTGCGGTGCTTGAAGTCTCGGATATCTTCAATGATGCCTGTGTGAAATGGGCGGCGCGTTATGGCGCGGCCTCGCGGGAATGGATCAACCTGCCCGAGCATCGGGTATTGCGACTGCGCGGGATTCTCTGCTGTGTAGTGCTGGACGGACGCATTCGGCTGGGGGATGAGTTGCGGAAGGCCGCGCCCGCCAATCTGCCCTCGGGTGTGGACAGCCCCCTGGCACGGGGCTAAACCAACGCAAATTGACATCCGCGCCGGAGGCAGATCATGGCCAGTCTGAATGATATCCGCTCGACCTTCCTGAATTATTTCGCCCGGCAAGGCCATGCGGTCGTGGACAGCTCGCCCCTCGTGCCGCGCAACGATCCGACGCTGATGTTCACCAATTCTGGTATGGTGCAGTTCAAGAATGTCTTTACCGGGCTCGAGCATCGCGACTACACCCGCGCGGCGACCTCGCAGAAATGCGTTCGCGCGGGTGGCAAGCATAATGACCTCGACAATGTCGGTTACACGGCGCGGCACCATACGTTTTTCGAGATGCTGGGCAATTTCAGCTTCGGCGATTATTTCAAATCTGACGCTATCCCCTTCGCCTGGGAGCTGTTGACTCGCGATTTCGATATCCCGAAAGACCGGCTGCTGGTCACGATCTACCACACCGATGATGAGGCCGCCGAAATCTGGAAAAGGGTCGCCGGACTGCCCGATGACCGCATCATCCGCATCCCGACCGATGACAATTTCTGGCGCATGGGCCCGACTGGCCCCTGCGGCCCCTGCACCGAGA
>REER01000052.1 GCA_007694945.1 Paracoccaceae bacterium
CTGGCGCTCTTTCGGTTGGTCTGGATGACCTGACCGAGTAGGGTCGGCCCTTTGCTGACGGTTGGTCTTTCATGCGAGTGTCATCGATCCGGACATTCCGGTAGCGCGCAGCATAGCCTACCGCAGATATTTGGTCGTGAATCGAAAGGCGAACGGTAGCACCATCGGTGTTAGGCAATAACATTCGACCTGTGTCCAGATTCTCGTGAAGAACACACCCGGTTTTTATGTTTATCTGACGCCATCCTGCCCGCTCACATAAATCCGAGCAGCCGGGGAAGCCAAAGCGAGAAGGCCGGAATAAAGGTTACCAACAGCGCCACGGGCACTGCGACCGTCAGGATCATCATGATCGCGGGCTTGATCGAATGATGCACGGACACCTTTCCGATCCGGCATGCCATATAGAGACAAGGTGCAACAGGTGGGCTGTTCGCGCCGATGACGACCGAGCAGGCCACGATCGCCCCGTAATGCACTGGATTGACACCGTGCAATTCCATCAATGGCATAAACAGCGGCGCAATTACGACTGTTACCGAGAGATCGTCCATCACCATGCCGACTAGGATCAGAAACAGATTGACCATCAGCAGCACGAGGATTCGCTCGTCGGTGATCAGAGAGACGGCGCGGGTCAGGTCCTGCGGCACACCCTCGAATGCGAGGATGCGTCCGATCATGAAGGAAAAAAGCAGGATCAGAATAATCGTTCCGGTCGTTTCGCCAGCTGCTACCAGACTGTCGCGGAACTTACGGAAAGTCAGGTCCCGATAGATGAAGAAGCCAATCAGCGTTGCGAAGACCACAGCGATCGCCGCAGCCTCGGTCGGAGTAAAATAGCCCCCGTAGATACCGCCAAGAATAATGAACGGCAGCGCAAGCCCCGGTAGCGCGCGCCAGGTCAGGCCGAGCGTCGTGCTGTCTTTTTCAAGCGGCAGTCCGGTGCCTTCTGGTTTGTTTCTGAAGACGATCCGGTTGAACAGGATCAATCCGAGCGCCAGCATCAGACCAGGCACGAGGGTGGCGGCAAATAGCGCGGTGATCGACTGGCGGGTGACTACGCCGAACAGGATCAGTGTGATTGAGGGGGGTATCAGTATACCGATGAGCGAGGACAAGCCAAGCAGCGCGCTTGAATAACCACGCTCATAACCGCGTTGGGCCAGTGGATCGATCATGATGGTGCCTACCGAGGCGATCGCGGCGGTTGCTGTGCCGGAAATCGCTCCGAACACCGTTGAGGACATGACCATCGAGGCGCCAAGACCGCCCTTGCGGCCCCGCATCATGCGCTCGATGAACGCGATCAGGCGCTGCGCGATGCCACCCGACTGCATCAGGTAGCCGGCCAGAACGAACAAGGGCAGTGCCAGCAGGATGACTGAATCAAGCGACCGATAACCTTGCAGCAACAACGTGGCCGTATTTGCCTCGTAGGCCCAGACGAGATAGAGCAACACACCAGCAAACGACCACGCTACCGGCACGCCCAGAATCATGAAAAGCAAAAGCAGGCCGATTCCGACCAGAGGGATCATGGCTGCTTGCTCCTGAAGCTGATGGCTGCCACGAAGAGATCTCGAACCGCGTAGATCACTGCAAAGCCTGCCGCAACTATGATGGCTGACTGCGCCCAGAGCTGCGACAGCCCAAGCGCGGGCGTCCGTTGCGGGCGAGTAGTGGCCCAATTCAGCAGATCGAGGGCGAGGCGCGCGAAGAAAATCGTGATGAATAGAACGATCAGAGAGTTCACCAGCGCCAGCACTGACGCCCAGCGGGGGTTAGCGATTTTGCTGGCAAGATAATCGACAGTGATGTGCTCTCGGTTGCGCAGGGCGACGATGGCACCAATCATGTATAGCCACATCGCTGCCATAAGGGCCAATTCGTGAATGCCCATCCAAGATGTTCCGATGGCCAGTCGGTCAAGCACAAGGAAGGCCACAAGGATGATCAGGATAATCGATGCCAGGATGATCACCCATCCTGCCAGATGCATGAGCATGCGATCCAGCTTTCTGAAAAACTCAATGATCATTGAGTGCTTCCTGCAGAATCAATATCGCTGAAGTTATGGGAAGCCGGGGGCAAGCACCCCCGGCCAGCGGCAATCTTACCGTGCACGTTCGCGGATCAGGTCCATGATTTCGGCCCCGATCTCGGCATCCATCTGAGGCCACACGACGCTCCGCACCTTCTCTGCAAGAGCGGCAAGCTGTTCGTCGCTGGGCAGGATATACTCCATGCCAGATTCCTGCGCGAGCGCGATGTAATGCTCATCCTCGGCCCGCGCGCTTTCGAAGCGTGCCGCCATCTGTTCCACGGCGGTGGTACGGATCAGGTCCTGATGCTCGGGCGAGAGGCGCTCGAATGATGCCTGGTTGGCCAACAGGTTCCCGGTCACGAAGTTGTGGCGGGTCTGTACATAATAGTCGAGCACGTCGCGGAAGTATTCGTAATCCCAGTAGATGACATTCCCCGCCTCGCCATCGACGACGCCGGTCTGGATCGAGGTGAAAACCTCACCCCATGCGATCGCTGCGGTTTGATAGCCCATTGCCTGAAGTGTCTGTGCGATGGGGTAGAAGGGTGGCACGCGCACACGCATCCCAGCGCTTTGTGCCTCTTCGACCGTTATGGCATGCCGGCCCCGGGTCGCCACGCCATTGAATCCTTCTGGCCAAGCCCCGAAATAGACTAGGCCAATATCATTAAAGACAACGTTGAGCACACCGTTGACCCAGCCACCTGGGCGATAGGCCTCAAAGGCGTCTTCCCAGGTGGTAACCATATACGGCGTGTTCAGGACGCCGATCCGTGCGTCATAAGATGTCGACGGCCAGCTGAGCATCAGATCGACCTCACCTGCGACAAACAGGTCGAATACCTCGAGCTGATTGCCGAGTTCTTCCTGATAGAAGACCCGCACCTGAAGCTCACCGTCTGAGCCTTCTTCGATAGCCCTAGCCCAGTCAGCTATGGCGTTCCCTGATGGCGAACCAGCCGCACCCGAGTCCGTGGCGACTCGCAATGTCGTCTGCGCATGACCCGCAGCACTCAGCATCAGGATACCACCAGATGCGATCAGCGTGGCAGCGGCGAAGCTGCTCAAGATGTTCTTCATGTCTGTCTCCCCATTGGTCAAAGCCATCAAATAACAGTTGTTATCTTAAAATAACGTATGTTACGAAAGTGCCATGTGTCAACCCTCATGGAATAGACTGCACTCATGGGCTCCGAGGTAAAACGAATGCGACGTCGTGGCGAATTGTCTAGACAAGACTGGATTGAGGCGGCACGCGATATACTGATTAACGGTGGGAAAGCATCGCTCAGCCTTCGCGGACTTTCAGAGGCTCTGGGTGTCACCACCGGTGCCTTCTATTCGCTCTTCACAAATCTGGACGAACTGCATGACGCGATCCTGGAGGAATGGATCAAGCAGAATTCGGAACCATTAACGCGTGCTATTGAAGCCGCTGGTTCAGATGGTATGGAGCAGTATCTTGCCTATGTGCGAGAGCTGGTTCTTGGGACCCATTTCGATCCGCGCTTTGACAACGCGATCAGAGATTGGGCGCATAGCTCGCAAAAAACGGCCGCAGTGCTTCGGGACGTCGAAGCCCGCCGTGTTGAAGAATTGAGGCGGGTCTTTCTGGCGATGGGATTCACTGGGAAAGCTGCGTTGATACGCGCACGCGTCACCTACTTTCATCAGGTTGGGTACAACGCTATGCAGATCAAAGAAACGCTGGAAGAGCGGTTGACCAATATTCCTTACTATGCCGAAATCCTGACAGAGAGAACGGGCCTTCTTGATTGCGTCGAAGCGGAAGATGTCCGCGACGTTCTCCTTGGAAAACTCAGCCTCCAGAACATGAAGGGTTAGAAGCTAACTGTTTCACCTCGGATGTTCACATCTACCATCGGCGATCTGCCCTGTTCATGGAAACCGCGTAAAAGGTTATACTTTGCATTACTGCCGACCATGGCGACGTTGCGAGCGGCAGCTTTCGCAGAATCCTGAGGATTCATTTCTGCAAGATCACAGTCGGCAAACCGCCCTTCGCGTCGGCAATGCCGCAACAGCGAAGGATATCTGCGCAGGCGCAGCGAACTGCAGAAAGGTCCCACAAAGCCGCCATCCCTCACCCCAACCCCACAAACCCCGCCACGCCTAGCGCCAGTGCGGCGCCCACGCTCAGGATATTGCGCGTGCGGGCGCGGTCCTGGCGCGAACGGGCGCTGCCGGCATAATCGAAGCGTTCATAGACGACATGGCGCATCGGCATACCCAGATCGAGCAGCGTGTCCGACACCACCACCACCATCGGCCCCGGCCCGCAGATCAGAGCGCGCGCGGTCGTCGCGTCGAGCCCGTCGAGCATCTCGGCCAGCCGCTCGCGCGTCAGCCGCCCCTGCAGCACATCGCCTTCGACCGGCCCGTCCTCGCTGAGCAGCCACAGATTCAGGTCCAGCGTCTCCATGGCTGCGTGAATCTCGTCGAGACAGGCGAAATTCGCGGGCTGGCCGACGGCATAGGCGAGCCTTATGGGACGGGTTTCACCGCGCGTGATACAATCTCGCAGGATGCCGATCAGCGGCGCGATCCCCACCCCGCCTCCGATCAGCAGGAGCGCTTCGCCCCCCTGCGCCTCGAGCGTGAATTCGCCATAGGGCCCGTCAATGCCGATCACGCGCCCCTCGGGCAAGGTGCCGATCTGGTCGGTGAAATCGCCCGCCTCCTTGATCAGCAGGCTCAGCCCCTCTCGCCGCGGGCTGTCCGAGATTGAGAACGGATGGTCGAAGAGCGGGAAGCGGCGCTTGCCCTCACTCATCCAGACGAATTGCCCGGCGTGATAGGGCAGGGGTGGCGTGCCGGGGTCGGGCTGGATGTCGAGCTCCCACATGCGATCGGCGCGTTTTGTGACGGCGGCCAGCCGCCAGGGTCGGTGATGCAGCCGCCACCAGCGCCAGCCATAGAGCACGGTCATGACCGCCAGCACCGCCAGCGCCACCAGCCCCCAGAACCCCGCCAGCACCCCCTGTGCGCTGAACCGCCCCACAGCCACGGCGTGATGCAGCCCGCCCAGCACCGCGGTCAGCCCGAGCAGGAGATGGACCGCGCGCCAGGCTTCATAGGGCCAGGGCAGCAGGTCGCGCAGCACCGAAGAGAGGATGAGCAGCACCAGCGCGCCAAGGGCCACGACACCGCTGAGATAGGCGGGGTCGGTGAGGTAGAAGTGCAGGCGAATCCAGCCCAGTTCCGGGTCATCCATCCATGTCGGCAGCACATAGGCCAGCGGGTGCAGCACCAGCGCGAGCGCGACCCAGAGCGCAGCGATCTTGTGGAAGGCCATGATCTTGTCGATGCCAAGCCGCCCGGAGATACCTTCAAACCGCCCCGAGGTCACGAATTGCACCGCCATCCCCCAGAGCGCGATCAGCCCCATCGCTGCAGCGGCCAGTTCCCACGGGTCGGCGGGGGCAACCGATTGCGTAAGTGCGAGAGCCAGCGGCAGGAAAGCGGTGAGCAGATAGGCTGCTGCCAGAGCAGGGCCGGAGAGGCGGGGAAGGGCGGGTTGTGCTTGCATGATACTCGGGATCAGGTCATCCTTGAGATAGTTTTGTCAAGAAAACTGCATATGCCTTGATCCGGGTCAATGGTGGAGGGCCCTTGTTGTCCTAGCCTGTCGGGATCATCTGCCCGCATGGAGGACATGATGCGCCTGCTTTTCATCCCGCTTATCGCATGTCTGGCCTTTCCGGCCTCGGCCCTGCGCGCCGAGGAGGGGCTGGAGGGGCTCGAACGTCTGATCGCTGCCTGGCTCGACTCGCCGCATGGCGATTATCAGTCGCTCTCCTTCACTTATTGGAACGAACAGGGCGAAGTGCCCGAAAATTGTGCGATGTGTCATTCCGAGACAGGCTTTATGGATTTTCTGGGCGTTGGTGGACTGACAGCCGGCGGCGTCGATCATCCCGGCACGATCAACACGGTCATCGGGTGCGCGTCATGTCACACCGCCGAGGCGCATGCGCTGGATGCGGTGACCTTCCCCTCCGGGATCGAGGTGGCGGAGCTGGGGTCTTCGGCGACCTGCATGGTCTGTCATCAGGGGCGCCAGTCGAGCGATCAGGTAGCGGAACGGGTTGCGGGCAAGGCGCTGGATCAGGTCTCGGATGAACTGGCCTTCCTGAACATCCATTACGCGGCCTCGGCGGCGACGATGCTCGGATCGGTCGCGCGGCCGGGCTATCAGTATGAAGGGCGGTCCTATGCGGGCCAATTCATGCATGTGCCGGGTGCCGATACCTGTGTCGCCTGCCACGAGCCGCATAGCACGCAGGTCGAACCCGATGGCTGTCTGGCCTGCCATCGTGGCGTGGAAGAGATGCGCGACATCCGCACCCAGCATCAGGATTTTGCGGGCACCGGGGATCGTTCGGGTGGAATCCATGCTGAGATCATGGCGCTGCATGGCCAGTTGCTGGATGCGATCCGCCTTTATGCTGTAGAGGTGGCGGGCACGCCAATCGCCTATTTCAGCGGCTTCCCCTATTTCTTCAACGACCCGACCGGGACTGGGGATCTGCCCTCTGAACTGGCCACGCGCGACAACCGCTATCAGAGCTGGACACCGCGCCTGTTGAAGGCGGCGTATAATTATCAGGTCGTGGCCAAGGACCCGGGCGGATATGTCCATAACCCGCGCTACATGCTGCAGCTCTTGCATGATTCGCTGGCCGATCTGGCCGAGACGGTGGAGATTGATATCTCGCGGATCATCCGGCCATGACGCTGGCGGTATTCCGGGGCCATGACAGGGTCAGGCGCCCGCTCGGCGTGCCCCCCCTCCCCACCCGCCCCTGCACGCCTCGCGGGCGCCCCGATGCTGCGCATCGGAAAAAGGGGCGCACCCCTCATGCTGGTTCAGTCTAGGGCAGCGAGGATGGCGCGGGCGCGGGCACTGTCGGCATCCATCTGCGTGATCAGCGCGTCGAGCGTATCGAAGCGAATCTCGTCGCGCAGATGATCGATCAGGGCCACCGAGAGATGCGTGCCATAGAGATCGCCTGTGAAATCGAAGAGGAAGGTTTCGAGATTGGGCAGGTTCTTGCCGAACATGGGTCGTACCCCGAGCGACGCCACGCCTCCATGTCGTCCGGCATGGGGGCCAGAGAGGATGTCGACCTGCACCACATAGACCCCGAAGCGCGGCGGGTGCAGCCCGGCGATGGACATGTTCGCGGTCGGATAGCCCAGTTCGCGCCCGCGTTTCGCACCATGCAGGACTTCGCCCTCAATCCTGTGCCAGTGACCCAGCATCGCGGCCGCGTCGCGGGGGCGGCCCTCGCTGAGCGCAGTGCGGATGGCCGTGGAGGAGAAGACGCGGTCGCCATTGGCCAGCAGCGGCGCAACCGTGACCTCGAAGCCGAGTTGCGCGCCAAGGGTGACAAGGTCCGACGCGGTGCCGAGGCGGCCCTTGCCGAAGCAGAAATCCGCTCCGACCACGACATGGCGCAGCCCGAGCCCCTCTGCCAGGACCTCGCGCGCGAAGCGCTCGGCGCTCAGACCCGCCAGTGTCGCATCGAAGGGCAGTTCATGCAGCACGTTCGTCCCCAGCCGCGCCAAACGGTTAGCGCGCGCTTCGCGATTCATGAGCCGGAAAGGGGGGCTGTCGGGCGCGAAGAACTCTCTCGGATGCGGCTCGAACGTGACGATACCCAGCGGCATATCGGGGCGGCGAGCCAAGTCGATCACGCGCTGATGGCCGCGATGCACACCGTCGAAATTGCCAATCGCAGCCGAAGCGCCCTGCGCCTCGGCGGGCGTGGCGTGCCAGTGTCGTGTGATGCGCATCTGCCCTCTATTGCGGGGCGGATGCGCCCCTTGCTCAGTCGAATTTGCGGCTGGGCGCAAGCACCGTGGCTTCGCCCTTGAGCACAGTCGTATCGCCGACAGTGCAGCGACATTCAAGAGTGACGCGGCGCTTGGCGTAGTCGATAGTCAGAACCGTGACTTCGGCCAGCACGACATCGCCAGGGCGCACAGGGGCCATGAATTTCAGCGTCTGGCCCATGTAGATGGTGCCATGGCCGGGCAATTGCTCGCCGATCACGGCCGAGATGAGCCCTGCGGTCAGCATGCCATGGGCGATGCGGCCCTCGAAGATCGTGTCCTGCGCGTAGGAATCGTCGAGGTGAACCGGGTTTCGGTCGGTCGAGACTTCAGCGAAAAGCTCGATGTCGCGGTCGGTAATCTCCTTGCGCAAATGGCGCGACATGCCGATCTCGAGATCTTCGATGCAGATCGTACCACGCGGAAAATTGTCATTCATACCCGTGTCCAACATCTTCGAGCGCCTTTCCTGCCAAGTGAAACCGATACTCTGTTGCGTTGCAGCAATATGCGAAAACGGATCATAGCGCAACCGCTTAGAGCAATATTGCTACCAAAGTGGCAGCGTTAAGGCAATTATATTGCGCGACCTTTTGGCGCGGGGCGCGCGCGTTGAGCGCGCCCCGCGCCGCTAAGTGATACGCAGACGAAGCCCGACCGCACGCACGCGGCTGCTTTCATCGAGGTATGCAACAGACGAGCACCTCTTGGAAAGGGCGCTTCCTAACACCCCGGAACACGCACCATTCGAGGCGCGTATCCGCTGCCTGCAGAAGCGAGCTGATGCTAGCACAACCGCGCCATCGCATAGGTTGGCGGGCTCTCCTGTCGCGCAATCCAGGCCGCGAGGCGGTCTGGGTCCGGTGCATCGGGGTCAGGACCGAACTCGGCAGCGGCCAGCCCGCTGGTGATGAAGAGCGTATCGAATCCTTCGCCCGCGCCGCCCTTGATATCTGTTGCGATACCGTCGCCAATGGCGATCACCCGATCCTCGATCAAGCGCAACCCCGCCTGTGCGGCCAGCCGCCGAGCCAGGTCATAGATCGGAGGATGCGGCTTGCCGAAATACAGGCTCTCGCCGCCCATCTCGTCATAGAGTTGGGCCAGCGCACCCGCGCAGTAGATACGACGGTCACCATAATCGACCACGATATCCGGGTTTGCGCATAGGAGTTTCAACCCGCGTGCCTTGGCCGACAGGAACCGCCCTCGGTAATCCGCAGGCTCCTCGTTCATCTCGTCAAAGGGGCCTGTGCAGACGATTCCCTCGGCCTCTTCGAAACCGACGCGCGTGATCGGTGCATGGTTTCTGGCCCATTCGGGCAAGTCGGTGAAGAAACCGTCATCCTTATGTGGCCCGAGATGCCAGACGCGCTGACCGACCGCGCCGATCAGCATTGCCTCCTGTGCGGCATCACCCGAAGTGGCGATGGCATCATAGGCGTCGCGCGCAAGGTCCAACTCGTCGAGCCGCGCCTGCACGGCATCGCGCGGACGGGGTGCATTCGTCACCAGCACCACATAACCGCCATTCTGGCGAAAGGCCTGAAGGGCTGCCTCGGACCCGCGATGGATTGCCATCCCGTTATGCACGCAGCCCCAGAGATCAACCAGCGCAATATTGTAATTCGCGCTGATTTCGGAAAACGACCCGATGAATTGTGTCACAGGGCCAGCACCGGGATGATCTGCTTCTTGCGGCTCATGACACCGGGAAGCACCACCCGATCGCCTTCGACTGCGACATCGAAGGATTTCTCCGTCACCGCGCGCACCAGTTCATTGGGCACCAACAAGGTGGCTTCCTCGTTCAGTATGTCGATGACAAAGAGCATTACCGCGTCGGCCCCGTCCTGATGCGCGACACCAGGCATGGCCGCGACCAGCTCGTCCTTGCGCGATAGGATCTGCTCTGGTGCTGTGGTCTCCAGCACCGAAATGCGGAAGGTCTTTTCGCCAATGCTGTATTTCTTCGCATCCATCTTCAGCAGTTCCTCGGCCGAAAACCGCGAAACATCCGATTTCGCGGCGAACATTGCGCTCGCCAGCTCGCCGATCTCGACGTCCAGATCCTGCGCCAGCGCGTGAGCCACGGCGCGGTCCTCCTGCGTGGTGGTGGGCGAGCGGAATTCGAGCGTGTCCGACAGGATGCAGGACAGCATCAGCCCCTTGATGCCGCGAGGAGCTTGCGCCATGTGCTTGCCTATCAGCGAATACATGATCGTTGCCGTGCAGGCGAGCGGGCGCATGGTGATCTCGATCGGCCCCTTGGTCTCGATCCCGCCGACCAGTTTGTGATGGTCGATGATCGCGCGAATATCGGCCTTATTTATCCCTTCGGGCAGCTCTGCCGGGTTGTTGGTGTCCACAATCACGACCGGCGTGCCCTCAGGCAGGTCGGTGAGGATGGCAGGCTTTTCCACTCCCCAATGCTGCAGGACAAAGGCGGCTTCGGTATTGGGCTCGCCCAGCAGCACGGCCTCGGCCTCCTGTCCTTCAATCTGGTTGAGATACCACGCCCAGATCAGCGGCGAGCCGGTAGAATCTGTGTCGGGAGAGAAATGGCCGAAAACTTTGATCATGGCAGAGGTCCGTTGCTGCAGGTAGCTGCGCTTATAACGGGCTGCCCCGGTCTTGTCACCCACTCCGGGGTCTGTGCGGCACCCCGATTTTTTTCCTGAAGGGCCTGTTGACAGCATGTCGCAGCTTGCCTACATCAGCGCCGTTAGCACTCGGGAAGAATGAGTGATAACAAGATTTCAACCTGGAACCAAAGGAGCGTTCTCAGATGGCATTCAAACCGCTGCATGACCGTGTTCTTGTCCGTCGCGTCGAAAGCGAAGATAAGACCAAGGGTGGCCTGATCATCCCAGACACTGCCAAGGAAAAACCCGCCGAGGGCGAAATCGTCTCGGTCGGCGACGGGGCTCGCAAGGACTCGGGCGAACTGATCGCGCCCAGCGTCAAGGCTGGCGATCGCGTGCTCTTCGGCAAGTGGTCGGGCACCGAAGTGACGCTTGACGGCGAAGAGCTGCTGATCATGAAGGAAAGCGACATTCTCGGCGTGATCGCCTGAGAAGCGTCGCTCCCTACCACGCAACACCAGACAACCAGGAGGCAAGCCAATGGCTGCTAAGGACGTCAAATTCGATACCAACGCCCGCGACCGGATGCTGCGCGGCGTGAACATCCTCGCCGATGCGGTGAAGGTCACCCTCGGCCCCAAAGGCCGCAATGTCGTCATCGACAAGAGCTTCGGCGCCCCGCGCATCACCAAGGACGGTGTGACCGTTGCCAAGGAAATCGAGCTCGAAGACAAGTTCGAGAATATGGGCGCGCAAATGGTCAAGGAAGTGGCTTCGCGCACCAATGACGAAGCTGGTGACGGCACCACCACCGCGACCGTGCTGGCACAAGCAATTGTTCGCGAAGGTCTGAAATCGGTTGCTGCTGGAATGAACCCGATGGACCTCAAGCGCGGCATCGATCTGGCCACCACCAAGGTGGTCGAAGCCATCCAGGCCGCAGCCCGCCCGGTCAATGACAGCGCCGAAGTCGCTCAGGTTGGCACCATCTCGGCCAATGGCGAAGCCGAAATCGGCCGTCAGATCGCCGATGCTATGCAGAAGGTCGGCAATGAAGGTGTGATCACGGTCGAAGAGAACAAGGGTCTGGAAACCGAGACCGATGTGGTCGAAGGGATGCAATTCGACCGCGGTTACCTCTCGCCCTATTTCGTGACCAACCCCGACAAGATGATCGCCGAGCTTGAAGACGCGATGATCCTGATCCACGAGAAGAAACTCTCCTCGCTGCAGCCGATGGTTCCGCTGCTCGAGTCGGTCATCCAGTCGCAAAAGCCACTCCTGATCATCGCTGAAGATGTCGAGGGCGAGGCGCTGGCCACGCTGGTCGTGAACAAGCTGCGCGGCGGCCTGAAGATCGCAGCCGTCAAGGCACCTGGCTTCGGCGACCGTCGCAAGGCTATGCTGCAGGATATCGCGATCCTGACCGGCGGTCAGGTGATCAGCGATGATCTGGGCATGAAGCTCGAGAATGTCACCATGGACATGCTCGGCACCGCCAAGAAGGTGACCATCAACAAGGACAATACCACCATTGTTGACGGTGCTGGCGAGAAAGCCGAGATCGAGGCGCGCGTCGCCCAGATCCGCCAGCAGATCGAGGAAACTACCTCGGACTACGACCGCGAGAAGCTGCAGGAGCGTCTGGCGAAACTGGCAGGCGGTGTGGCCGTGATCCGCGTCGGGGGCATGACCGAAGTCGAAGTGAAAGAGCGCAAGGACCGTGTCGATGACGCGCTGAACGCAACCCGCGCAGCCGTCCAGGAAGGCATCGTCGTCGGCGGCGGCGTGGCCCTGATCCAGGGCGCAAAGGCGCTGGAAGGGCTCAAGGGCGACAATAGCGATCAGGACGTGGGCATCGGCATCGTGCGCCGCGCGATCGAATCCCCGCTGCGCCAGATTGCCGAGAATGCAGGCTTTGACGGTTCTGTCGTCGCTGGCAAGATCCGCGAGTCTGATGACAAGTCCTACGGCTTCAACGCTCAGACCGGTGAATATGGCGACATGTTCAAGTTCGGCGTAATCGATCCGGCAAAAGTTGTGCGCACTGCGCTGCAGGATGCCGCATCGGTCGCTGGCCTGCTGATCACCACCGAGGCCATGATTGCCGACAAACCCGAGCCGAAAGGTGCAGCCGGCGGCGGCATGCCCGATATGGGCGGCATGGGTGGTATGGGCGGCATGATGTAATCTGTACCCATCCCTAATCAGACAAGGCCGGGGCTTTGCCCCGGCCTTGTTGCTTACCGGCCTGTGTCATCTGCCCTCTCGGGGTGGGCGAGCTCCTTTGAAGGGCTGCGAAACGCCGCCGAGAGATCTGCAATTGCTGATATGCCCAGAGCGACGGCAAACTGCAAACCTACACATATGCCGCTGCACGGCTCGCGCGGGCACTGCCGATTTGCAGGCGCGTGCGCGCCGTCCAGAGGTCATGCGATAGGCGCTTGTTGACAGGGGGCTTGCTGACCTTCGCACTCAAGGGGCCGGGGCGCGTTGCGCCCCGGCCCCTTGAGAACTGTCTCATTTCCGGGAATACCTCAGTGCACGCTCACGGGTTCGTAATCATTCTGCCGGGCCATGACGAAGGCCATGGTCCGGTCGGTCACAAGCGCCAGTTGCTCGCCCTCTTCATGATGTATGGCATAGAGCCGTGATACGCCCGGCAGTTGTTCGCGGATCTCTTCGGGTAAGCTCGCCGCCGTGACTTCGCGTACATAGGCGATGGGCCGCGACGCGCTGGGAATCGGGTATTTGCTGTCCATGATGCGTCTCCTTATCCGCGTGTGATCGTGACAGTCTGGACTTTTTCTTCCGGCTCGCTGCGGACCAGATCGATATGAAGCAGTCCGTTCTCGAGCACCGCCCGTTCGACCTCAACCCCTTCGGCCAGCGCAAAAGCACGTTGAAACTGCCGCGCAGCAATTCCGCGGTGCAGAAATACTCGCGCATCCTTCTCGGCATCCTGTTGCTGCCCGCGGACCAGAAGCTGACGCTTCTCGATGGTGATGCTCAGATCCTCTTCACGAAATCCGGCCAACGCCAGTGTAATGCGAAAGCGGTGCTCGCCCGTCACCTCGATATTGAAGGGCGGGTAGCCATCGGTGCCCGCCCGCGCCGTCCGCTCGACCAGCCGCTCAAGCTGGTCAAATCCCAGCAGCAGCGGATGGGAGGGAAAACTCAGTTTTGTCATCAGCCTGGCCCTTTCCTTCAAGCGACTATGCTGCAGGCCCCTCTGCGGCGACCCTTGTCCTCAGATATGGGGTGTCTTCGGCGCGTCGCAAGGCTTTTGCGAATGCGGAAATGCGGCTATTGTCGCGCAATTCCAGTCAGCTTTGAGTCGCACCGATGAATTCACCGCAGGAACTGAGCCATGAGGACGTCTTGCGCGTCAAACTCGAGGTGCTGCGCCAGAAGCACCGCGACCTTGATGAGGCCATCGCTGCGCTGCAGGAGCAGGGTCCAGGCACACAGTTGACAGTTCAGCGGCTAAAGAAGGAAAAGCTGCGGCTCAAGGATCAGATCGCCCGGATCGAGGACGAACTGACGCCTGACATCATCGCCTGAGCCGATTGCGCCCGTCCGCACCATCGCTATAGTGCGCGCGACGCAAGACCGGGGGAGCCCATGGCAGATATTCGCGTTGGGATCATCATGGGCAGCCAGTCTGACTGGCCGACCCTACGTGAGGCTGCCGAGATCCTCGATGCGCTCGGCGTCGCCCATGAGGCGCGCATCGTCTCGGCACATCGCACACCTGACCGGTTGTGGGAGTATGGCAGGACGTCCGTTGAACGCGGCTTGCAGGTGATCATCGCCGGCGCAGGTGGCGCGGCGCATCTGCCTGGCATGATGGCGTCGAAAACCCGTCTGCCGGTGATTGGGGTGCCTGTGCAGACCCGTGCTCTGAGCGGGGTCGACAGTCTTTACTCCATCGTGCAGATGCCACGTGGCTATCCGGTCGCAACCATGGCGATCGGGGCCGCGGGGGCGGCCAATGCTGGACTGATGGCCGCAGGCATCCTCGCCTTGCAGGATACCGCGCTTGCCGCACGCCTCGACAAATGGCGGGCGGAGCTCTCGGCCTCGATCCCCGAGGAACCGGTCGATGAGTGAGGCGCTGGCGGCAGGCAGTGTGATCGGCATTCTCGGCGGCGGGCAACTCGGTCGAATGCTGTCGGTCGCTGCAGCACGGTTGGGCTATCGCTGTCATATTTTCGATCCGGCAGACCATATTCCGGCTTCGGATGTGGCTTCTGCTATCACAAATGCGGCATGGGACGATCACGGTGCTCTCAAGCGTTTCGCGCATTTGGTCGATCTTGTGACCTATGAATTCGAAAACGTCCCGACGGCCACACTCGACCTGATCGAGCCGATCTGCCCGATCCGGC
Source organism: Paracoccaceae bacterium (assembly GCA_007694945.1). GTDB lineage: Bacteria > Pseudomonadota > Alphaproteobacteria > Rhodobacterales > Rhodobacteraceae > Roseinatronobacter. Next base: position 14,883 of record REER01000052.1, read on the forward strand.
CCGGTCGCAAGGCACTGGCGGTGTCACAGGATCGGTTGGCAGAAAAGACTTTCCTGCGCGACCTTGGTCTGCAGACAGCCCCTTTCGTCGCCGTCGACAGCGCTGAGGCGCTGGCGCAGGGGCTTGCGGCGCTGGGTGCGCCTGCGATCCTGAAAACGCGCCGCATGGGCTATGACGGCAAGGGGCAAGTGCGACTGGAAAGCATTGCCGACTGTGCCGCCGCATGGGACGCGATGCGCGGTGCCCCGGCCATTCTGGAAGGTTTCGTGCCCTTTTCGCATGAGGTGTCCGTAATCGCCGCACGCGGATTAGGGGGCGAGGTTGCCTGCTATGATCCGGGTGAGAACCTTCACAAATCCGGTATTCTGGCCGAAACCCGCGTCCCGGCGCGACTGACCTCCGGCCAGCGTACCGATGCTGTCCTGATGGCTGCCAGGATATTGAATGCGCTAGACTATGTTGGAGTACTCGGGGTGGAGATCTTTGTCACCGAGGGTGCGCTCGTGGTCAATGAAATCGCACCCCGCGTGCACAACTCCGGCCATTGGACACAGAATGGCTGCGCAGTGGACCAATTTGAACAGCATATCCGCGCGATTACCGGGCTGCCCTTGGGCGATGGTCAACGTCATAGCGATGTGGTGATGGAAAACCTCATCGGCGACGATCTCGACCGATTGCCTGAGTTGCTGCGCGCGCCACATACAGCGGTGCACCTCTACGGCAAACCCCAGATTCGCGCCGGGCGCAAGATGGGCCATATCAACCGGATCACCCCTGCACGCTGAGCGCGGCATTCGCAGAAGGCGAATGCAGCTTTACGCACAGTTATGGATTGGCGATCTTGCGCAGAGCATTCGGGAAAGTGATGCCGTGATCGAACACGCCATTGCGCAGAAACTCGATGATTTCAGCGATAACCATCGGGTTGTTCATCATGAAGGTGTGTGACACCGGCAGGACGATATGGTCGGTCATGCCTTCGAGCTTGGTGCTTTCAACCGAGACCTTGCCATCATCCTCTCCCTCGATCAGCGCGGAGGCCAGCGGGTTGAGCGACAGGTCGCCGGCGATGATGCCGAGATCGTAATCTGCGAAAGCCGGCAGAGTCTGCGGCGCTGCATCGCGCCGCGTGCCCAGCTCCAACCCCGCGGGGCCATTGATCCAGTGGAAGGCCTCGATATCTTCGAAGAAATCGACCAGTTCCGAGCCGTGATTGGGCGGAGCCATCATCACCACTCGCCCGAGTTCTTCTGGGCGGTAGCGTTCCAGCCAACCGCGTGCCAGAATGCCGCCCATTGAATGCGTGACGAAATGCACAGTGCCCGCGTCGCATTCCTGCACCGCCTCTCCGACATGATCCAGCAGATCGGTAATCGGGGCAGCGCGCGAAGGGTAGCCATGATTGACAACCTGATACCCATGCAGCCGCAGAACCTCTTCCATCACGACCATCGAATTCTCGGTCCGCGCAAGGCCATGCAAGAGCACGACGCAATCGGCCAGAGCCGGTGCCGGGGCAAGAAACAGGGCTGTCAAAACTGCACGCATGAGGGTCATATAGGCATCGTCAATAAACGATACCAGAGGGGAAAGTGCGATGAAAAAACCGCGTCTGGCCGTGCGCGCCGTCATCCTGCATCAGGACAGGCTGCTGATGGTCAATGCCTGGCCCGACGGACAGAGCGACCTGTGGTGTGCCCCGGGTGGCGGGGTCGAGGCCGGTCAGTCGCTGCCCGACAACCTGCAGCGTGAGGTGCAGGAGGAATGCGGGCTCACCATTGCGGTTGGTGCGCCTTGTCTTGTTAACGAATTCCATGATCCGGCCAGCGGCTATCATCAGGTCGACATCTATTTCCGCGCCGAGATTGTTGACGGTGCGCTACACGCAGACTGGCGCGACCCGGCCGGGGTGGTCACGACGCGTCGTTTCGTGACCGAAGCCGAGTTGCGCGGTTTGCGGTTCAAGCCCGATAGCCTGCCCGAGATCGCCTTTGGCGCACCAGTCTGGGACGGGCGTGCGCTCTATGACGCGCTGGAGCCGATTGTGAGTTAATCCTGTTCCGACAGGAATTTTTCGGCGTCCAGCGCCGCCATGCAGCCCATCCCGGCGCTTGTCACGGCCTGCCGATAGATATGGTCGGTCAGATCGCCCGCAGCGAAGACGCCGGGAACCGAGGTGCGGGTGCTGCCCGGTTCGACCCAGACATAACCGCCCTCCTGCATCTTCAGCTGGTCCTTGATCAGCTCGCTTGCCGGGCTGTGGCCGATGGCGATGAAGACGCCGGCGCAGGCGCGCTCCTGTATCTCGCCCGAGGAGACATGGCGCAGCCGCACGCCGCCGACACCGGGGTCGTCGCTGTCAGGCAGGACCTCGTCGAGCGTATGGTCCCAGACCACCTCGATCTTGGGGTTGTTGAATAGCCGATGCTGCAGGATCTTTTCGGCGCGCAGGCTATCGCGGCGATGCACCAGCGTGACCTTGGTCGCGAAATTGGTCAGGAACAGCGCCTCTTCGACCGCGGTGTTGCCACCACCGATCACGACCACCTCCTTGCCGCGATAAAAGAACCCGTCGCAGGTGGCGCAGGCGGAGACACCCATGCCCTTGAACGCCTCTTCCGAGGGCAGGCCCAGCCAGCGCGCTTGCGCGCCCGTGGCCAGCACCAATGCATCGGCTGTATAGGTTGTGCCGCCATCCCCTTTGGTCACGAAGGGCCGCTGCGAGAGGTCGACACTTGCGATATGGTCAGTAATCACCTCGGTGCCCATCGCGCGGGCATGGGCCTCCATCCGCACCATCAGCTCCGGGCCAGTGACCATGGTGTCGCCCGGCCAGTTCTCGACTTCGGTGGTGATCGTCAACTGGCCGCCGGGCTGCATGCCCTGCACCAGAATCGGCCCCAGCATCGCGCGCGCGCCATAGACGGCCGCTGTGTAGCCTGCCGGGCCAGAGCCGATAATCAACAATTTGGTGTGGCGCGTCTCGCTCATGGGTAGTGTCCTCTGCTCGTGTCGCGTCGCAATCTATGCGCTCAGCCATTCAGCACAAGGGCCAATCCTTGTCTGGCGAAGGCAGAAAAAATATTGCGCGATGTTGAAAGATTATTGCGCAAATCGGGGGCACGACATACAAAACGCAACAACAAAGCGAGGATAAGAATATGTCGAGCGGCAAGCTGGACCCGATTGATCGCAAGATTCTGGCAGAGCTACAGCTCGACGGCCGGATGACCAATGTCGAACTTGCCAAACGTGTCGGCATTTCAGCACCACCCTGCCTGCGCCGCGTTCGGGCGCTGGAAGAGCAGGGTTTCATTCAAGGCTATCATGCGCAGGTCAATGCGCGCGAGCTTGGGTTCGAAGTGCAGGTCTTTGCCATGGTCGGGCTGAATTCCCAGGCCGAGGCTGATCTTGCCCGGTTCGAGCAACGCTGCCGCGAGTGGCCGCTGGTGCGCGAATGTCATATGCTCAATGGTGAGATCGATTTCATCCTCAAATGCGTTGCCCCCGATCTCTCCACCTTTCAGCGCTTCCTGACCGAGGAACTGCTCGCGGCGGAGAATGTGATAACGGGCAAGACCTCGCTCGTAATCCGCTGTGCCAAGCAGGAACCGGGCGTGCCATTCGACGTGCTGGAGGCGCGGGCCTCGGAAATCGTCTGAGGCTCAGCGCACGATTTCTTCCTGCCGCACGAACATGTTGTTCCATGCCCGGTCGATCAGCTCGGGCGACATGTGGCGCGGCTTACCTTCGAAATCGCAGATATTGATCATCTGGTCGATCAGGAAGATCGGCTGATAATTCGAATAGACATTGTTGATGGTCGGATATTTCTTCTGGATCAGGTGGATGATCGTCTCTTCATCCAGCGGCATCTGGCGCTTCTTGGCCACCATTGCAAAGATTTTCAGGAAATCCGACTGGCTTGGGCCGTCGATCTTGATCTTGTAGAAGATCCGGCGCAGCGCGGCCTGGTCGAAAATATCATTGGGATGGAAGTTGGTCGAGAAGATCACCAGCGTGTCGAAGGGCACGACAAATTTCTCACCCGATTGCAGGGCGAGAATGTCGTAATTCATCTCCATGGGCACGATCCAGCGGTTCACGATCGCCTGGGGCGGCTCTTCCTGGCGGCCGAGGTCGTCGATGATAAATACGCCGCCCGTGGCCTTGAACTGCAAGGGGGCCTGATAGGTGCGCGAAACCGGGTTGTATTTCAGATCGAGCATGTCGAGCGTCAACTCGCCGCCCGTGATCACGGTCGGGCGTTCGCAATAGACATAGCGGTTGTCGAAGCGATTGCCGGACTGGCGCAGGAGCGAGGGGTTATCCTCAGAGGTTTCGGCAACGCGGTGAACGATCGGGTCATAGACGCTGATGATCTGCCCCGCATGCTCGACCGCGCGCGGCACATAGATGCGGTCGCCCATCGCAGCGCGGATGCCGTTCGAGATAGAGGATTTGCCGTTACCAGGCGGGCCATACATCAGGATCGACCGACCGGAACTGACCGCCGGTCCGAGGTCATCCATCAGGCTGGGTGGCAGGATCAGGTCGCCCATCGCAATCTTGAGCTGGCGGCGGGTGATCTGGATATCGCGTATCGACTGTCGGCGGATCTGCTCTTCATACATCTTGAGCGGAATCGGCATTGCACCGTAATACTCTGACTGCGACAGAGCATCGAGCGCGCGGGACTTGCCGCCCTCGGTCAGTTGGAAGCTGGCCTCGGATTTCGTGGTGGCGGCGTGAACCGCCATCGCCTCGATCAGTTTCTCACTTCGGGCGATATCGACCAGTTCGATGGTCTGGGGCAATGGTAAGCATAGAATGCGCGCAAGGTCTGTTACCTTGCTTAGCGACATGCGGAACATGGTCTTGAGCAGGATATCCCGCATCAGAACAGTTGACAGCCCTGTCGCTTCGAGGCTGCGCGGCGGTGGAGGCACCGTGATGTGACCGGTCTCGATATTCATTCGCGTCAATTCTCCCAGTCTGAGTGCAGCCTAGCGCGGAATGATGAATCGCACCCTAAGCTGTCCCGTTTCCGAATATGCTGGCAAGGCAGAGGTAGAATAGCAGGCTCGGCCCGAGGGCGAGCCCAAGCGGGAATTCGCGGCGGTGCCAACTTTCCCATGCGGGCGCAAGGTCCTGTGCCAGTGCTGTGCGTCTGACCAGTCGATGTGCAACGAAGCTCACTATCGTGACCGCGGCCAACAGCATCAGGAATAGGCTGAGATCGCCCAGCGCTATGAATGGGGCCATAGCGGCTATGAATTTCGCGTCTCCTGCGCCCAGGAGGCCCACCGAGCTTAGTACAAACCCGACCACCAGCACGATCCCGAGGCTCACCCATCCCCACGCCCAAGTCTGGAGCGGCAGAGCCATCAGGCCTATGACCAGATACACCGCCACCAGCGCCAGAACGGCATAATTGTGGATTTTCATCCATTTCATGTCGGACCACGCGACCCAAAGTGAAATGGGGGTGACAAAGGGCAGGAACCACAGGGCCGATTGCGCGGGCAGCATCATATGCTCTGCCCTCCGCTTTCGAGTGCGCGCAGGGCGCGGACGGCCTCGTCATAATGCTGCGGGTGCGTGTCGATCGCGTCCTGCAACAGGGTGCGTCCGATCGTGGTGTCGCCCTTGCGAATGGCGGCGATGGCCATGGTGAACAGCATCTTTGCCCGCTCGTGCTGGGTCATGCGCACCAGCGGAAGGCTGTAGTTCCCTTGACCGGCACGCGCCAGCGCAAGATTGTTCTTCGCGGTGAAGAGGTTCGGGTCATGCTGTAGCGCTTGCATGAACAGCGGTTCGGCCTCGGCCGGGTTGCCGCGTGTCAGCTTGGAATAGCCCCAATTGTTGAACACATTTGCCGGACGCGTTGTCAGACCTGCGGCGGTTTCGTAGAAATGATCGGCGCGCGACCATTGCTTTTTACTGTCTGCGATCATCGCTTCCAGCCGGTAGCGGTCAAAACTCTCATGCGTGGGCGGGATGTCGTTGAGCGTTTTCTCGGCTTCATCCCAATTGTTGGAGCGGATATAGGCATCCGCCAGCATCACGCGGTCATCATTCGTGGCCTCGGGGTGTTGCGACACGCGGCGCCAGACCGGCACAGCCTCGGAACCCCGTCTGGCGCGAGTCAGTGACCGCGCCAGTCCGCGCAGCATGTCGATATCCTCGGGCCGCTCCTCAACCTGGCCAGTGAAAAAATCGACCGCTTCCTCGGGATCGCCGGCCACGAGCATCAATTCGGCCAGATTCTTCTGGTCGATGGATGTCACGTTATCGATGGCGCGGGTGACACTCGCCCGGCTGCTATCCTCGCAGGCGGACAGAACGAACACGCTGCCTGACAGCAGCGCAATAACGATGGGGTGGCGCATTTTTGCGTCCTCACTGCTCTTACAGGGGTGTGGACAGCAACAAGAACCGACCACTTCCCCGTCGCATCAGCAAAAGCTGATATGCCTCGATTTCATGATAGCGGGTTTTATTCCTGTTTTCGATGGCTAATAACAGGTTTTCGCGGATTTCGGCGGATCTGCCTGCATCATATGTGAAAGCGTTGCGGAAATGCAGTTCTGCCTCACCCCATTTGCCCTGTTCGGCCAGTGCGACCCCGAGATTGTTATGCGCGGCGACAAAAGTGCCGTCCTGTTCAAGCGCGCGGCGCAGATCCTGTTCGGCCTGCCCCAGACGACCCAGCCGGAGATTGGCTGAGCCGATGGCCGAGAGCACATCGACACTCGGGCCATGGGTGACGGCAGCGCGCGTGTAGGCGCGCAGGGCGATCTCGAATTCGCCCGCTGCCATCGCTCGGTGCCCGACGATTAACCCGTCAACGGCCTCGGGAATATCAGTGCCGCGTTGCGACGGCGGCAACTGATCGGGGCCGGCAATCGCCGGTCCGCGTTGGGCTTGCTCCTGAGACAGGTCACTGCAACCTGCCGGCAGAAGCAGCGCAAGGATGATAAGGCAAGATCGCAAAATTACATGCCGCCGACAACGCCCGGGTTCAACTCGGTTGCAATGCCCACCACCGAAGGACCGATGAGGATGATCAACAGTGGTGGCACTGTGAACATCATTGTGCCCAGAGTCATCTTGGTCGGCAAGAGGTTTGCCTTTTCTTCGGCTCGCATGATGCGCTTGTCGCGCATTTCCGACGCAAATACCCGCAGGGCATCAGTGATCGATGTGCCATAGGTCGATGCCTGCACCATCACGGTCGCGAAGGAGGTGATATCCGAAATGTCGCAGCGCTTCGCCATGTCCTTCAGAACCTCTGAGCGCTCGCGCCCGGCCCGCACCTGTTCACCCACAGTAACGAATTCCTCGGACAGTGCCGGGTAGGAGGCCTTCATTTCGCGTCCGATGCGCTGGATCGCCTGGTCGAGCGACTGACCAGCCTCGACGCAGATCAGCATCATGTCGAGCGCGTCGGGAAAGCCGGCAGTGATCTCTTCCTGGCGCGCCGTGGCCCGGCGTTCGACCCAGCGTTTGGGGCCATAATAGCCGATCAGCATCGGCGCGACCATGATCGCGGCAAGGGCCACGGTGCCCTCGAACGCCTCGGGCATGATCACAAAGGCGAGAAGGAACGAGACGATCAGACCGCCGACGGCAAGGATGAACTGCAGCGCGGCCATGTCACGCACGGCATTCTTGCCGTAATACCCTGCCTGTATCATTTTCTGGCGGGCGGCCGAGAGTTCCTGCTCATTCTCAGGCTCGAGAAAGCGGCTGAAAGAATCCAGCGCCTTGATTTCGCGGCCAAGCTCTCGGCGCAGCCTTGCCTTGTCCGCGACGGGCTGCTCGCGACCGGGCTTGATCTGGTCCGAGAATTTCTGCATCGGATCAGCCTTGTCGGACTGGCCCATCAGCATGAGCGCGACGGCCAGCAGCACGATACCACCCAGACCGGCGAGGATCATCAATCCCATCGGCGTGTCGAAGAGTTCGGGCATCACAGTCGGTCCTTGTACAGAGTTTCAGAGCGGTGTTTCGGGGCTGTGCGAACGGATGGGATCATACCTTGATGTTGGTCATCTTGCGCATGTAGAGCACATTTACGATCAGAAAGGCACAGACCACGATGGCCAGCGGAACATAGAGCGGCGTCTCTTTCACGGCGTCGTAGTAATCTGGTTTGATCGTCTGGATCATGACCATAGCGCCAATCGGGAAGACCGACAGGAACATGCCGGACCATTTCGCCTCGGCAGTGATGGCCTTCACACGCCGGAACAGCTTGAATCGTGCGCGCACCACTTTTGACAATCCATCGAGAATCTCGGCAAGGTTGCCGCCTGATTTCTGCTGGATGCCAACAGCGACCGCCAGAAAGCGGATATCGGGCAGGTCTACGCTGTCGCCGAACTCGGACAGCGCTTCGGAAGCGTCGCGCCCATATGAGATTTCATCGGCAATCAGCCCCAGTTCAGAGCCCAGCGGGTCGGATACCTCATCGGCGGCGATGGATAGGGCGGCGACAAAAGGGTGTCCAACGCGCAGGCTGCGTACCATGAGGTCGATTGCCTCGGGCAATTGTTCCTCGATCGCGCCCACGCGTTTCTTGGCCTTGCTGCTGACCCAGAAAAACACCGCCCCAAAGCCGAAGGCAAAGGACATGCTGATGCTGACCAGCAGTTCGGTATCGGTCAGCAGGTTCAGCAGCACAAAGCTCAGCACGCTGAGCCCGACCATCAGCAGCATCAGGGTCTGGGCGGAAAAGGCGACATTGCCCTTGCGCGCGCGCTCCTCAAGCAACCCATAGATCGGGATCGAAATCCCGCTCTGGTGCGCCGAGCGCTCCTTGCGCAGCTGCTCCATAACATCTTTCTTGGCCTGACCTTTCTGCAAAAGCTCGAGGCGGCGATTCATCTTGGAATCGTGTTCGATACTCTTGCCGAAAGCGAGCAGGTAGATGCCCTGAATCAGGAGGAGGATCGCTCCGAAAATGGCGACATAGACCAGCCAGTTGAGTGAGAGATCCATTTCTTACCTCCGAACCTTGACTTCATCATAAATGCTGGCGGGCAGGTCATAACCCCAACGCTTGAACCGGTCGGCATAATGCGAACGGATGCCCGTGCCGGTGAAATGTCCCAGAATCGTGCCATCGGGCTCGAGCCCGGTACGTTCGAAGCGGAAAATCTCCTGCATGGTGATGATCTCGCCCTCCATGCCGGTGATTTCGGTGATCGAGACCATCCGGCGCGAGCCGTCCTGCAAACGCGAGGCCTGCACGATCAGATGCACCGCCGAGCCGATCTGGCTGCGCACGGCGCGTAGCGGCATCTCGATCCCGGCCATGGCGACCATGTTTTCCAGACGGCTGATCCCGTCGCGCGCAGAGTTGGCGTGGATCGTGGTCATCGAGCCGTCGTGACCTGTGTTCATGGCCTGCAGCATGTCGATCACTTCCTCTCCGCGGGTCTCGCCGACGATAATGCGGTCCGGGCGCATCCGCAGGGCATTGCGCAGACAGTCGCGCTGGGTGACGGCACCCTTGCCCTCCATATTGGCGGGGCGGCTTTCCATCCGCCCGACATGGATTTGCTGAAGTTGCAATTCGGCCGTGTCCTCGATGGTGAGAACCCGCTCTTCATTGCCGATGAAACTCGACAACGCGTTCAGGGTGGTGGTCTTGCCCGAGCCCGTCCCGCCCGAGACGATGACATTGAGCCGCGTGGCCACGGCAGCTTCGAGATAGAGCGCCATCTCTTCTGAGAAGGCCCCGAATTTCACAAGGTCGCTGACGCTGAGTTTCTCTTTCTTGAACTTCCTGATCGAGACCAGAGAGCCGTCCACAGCGACGGGCGGCACCATCGCGTTGAAGCGCGACCCATCAGCAAGGCGGGCGTCAACATAGGGGTTCGATTCATCCACCCGTCGGCCGACCGCCGAGACGATCTTGTCGATGATCCGCAACAGGTGACGCTCATCGCGGAAGGCTACATCGCTGAGTTCCAGCTTGCCGGCGCGTTCGATGAAGACCTGTTTGGGGCCATTCACGAGAATGTCGTTGACCGTATCATCCTGCAATAGCGGCTCTAGCGGGCCGAGGCCCATCACTTCGAAATACAGTTCGCGGTTTAGTGTCGTGCGCTCTTCGCTGTTGAGCACGACATCCATCTCGCTGAGCGCCTCAGCCACGATGGTGTTGATCTCGGACCGCAATTCGGCCTCGCTCGCAGAATCCAATGCTGCGAGGTTGAGGTTTTCCAGAAGCCGCTTGTGCAAATCCGATTTGATCGCGTTCATGCGCTGGGTGCGCTTTGCTGCGCGGTCCGCATCGGTCGGGCGCGCGGGTTTGGCCATTTGCGATCCGCTCGCGCCTTGTGTCGAAGACGGGGCGCTCTTGCGAGGCTGCGGGTCTGAACGCGCGGGGACAGCCTCGACAGGTTTGACCGGCTGTACCGCGTTGGTGCTTTTTCGATAGCGTTCGAACATGACGTGTCCTCGTTATTCGGCAGCAAGCTTGGTCGCTTGGGCCGTCTCAAACAGCGATGCCGCAAATTTCTGGATTTCCTTGGTCACCGGGTTTTTCGGTGCGAAGGCGGTGAGCGGAAGTCCATGGTCGTTGGCATCGCGAATCTGGGTGCTGCCATCGGGAATCTGTACCGCAATGCTGATCCCGAGGCTTTCGGCCATACGCTTGGCGCGAGCCTTGCCGCTGAGATCGGTGAAGCGCGGCGCCCGGTTCAGGATGTAGCGATGCTTGTCCAGCGGGATATTGTCTGCCTTGAGCGCGCGGATCATGCGCAGCGTGTTCTGGGCCGACCGCAGGTCCAGTTCGATCATCGAGAAGTACAGATTCGACATCTCCAGTGCGGTCTCTGTCCAGTGGACGATGGTGCGTGGCATGTCGATGATCACGTAATCGAACTGGTCTCGCGCCATTGCGATCACGCGCTCGATCTCGTCCGGGGTGAGCAGGTCGAGCGGAAGCATGTCGGCCGGGGCGGTCAGGACACTGAGCTTGTCCTGGAAGACCTGGAGCGCGGCGAAAAAGGCATCACGATCCATGGTGCTGGTCTGCGACAGTAACTCATAAACCTTCTCGGTGCGCGCGAGGTCGAGATAGGTCGAGACCGACCCTGACTGGAAATCGAAATCGAGGATGCAGACGCTCTGCTCTTTGGTGATCGCAAGTTGGCTGAGCTCCCATGCGAGGTTGACCGCAAAGGTGGTGCCCCCAGCACCGCCGGCCAGCGATTGCACACCGAAAACGGCGCCATTCTTGCCGGTCGGCGTCGCGCGATGCGCAGGTTCGGCATGATGCTCCTGTGCGCGCTTCAGCCGCGCGATTGCGTCACTGAGCGCCTTTTCGGGTAAGGGATAGGGGACGAAATCATCTGCCCCTGCACGCAGCAACTGGTGCAGCAGAATTGGCGAGAGCGCTTCTGCGATGAGCAGGATCCTGATGCCGCCCGCGGTGGCCTTTTCGATCACCGACCGGATAACCGGAAATTGTGTTTCGTCTTCATCATCGAGCGCAATGGCCAGAAGCTCGACCGCCTTCGCCTCGGCGCTGTCGAGAAAGGCGAGCGCCTCGTTGAAGTTCAGATCGCCCCAGGCATCCTGATACTCCGCCTCCATATCCTCGATCAGCAGGTCAAAATTCTGCACATTGCGAGAGACTGTGCACGCGCGGATCAATTGGGCATTGTTTATGTCTTCGCTCGCCATGGTGGCATCCTCAATAATCATGCTGCATCCGCTTTCGCTCTGCGCGCAGCAGAATCATGCCAACGCAGTTTAGCGGCTGTTTATTGAGGAAAGATTGTTCATAATTCTGGCGAGATTTTGGCTAAAGAACTGTAATTGTTCGGCAGGCTCATGCGTTGCGCTGAATTTCCGCTATCGTCTACAGAACATGAAAAGGCCTCTGCCAGCGTAGCAGAGGCGTTGGATGATTGACTTTGGGTCGCCTCAATTTGGACGGGTGCCCCCACCCTCAGCAGTGTCGACATACTCCCGGTGCACGATGGCGGCATACTCGCCATCAAGCAACTGCCGGCGCCGAACATGTCCCGAAATCTCGGTCACAGTGCGACGATTGGCTGGCTCGCGGCCCTCGGTCACGATCAATGGTTGGGTTTCGCCACGCGAGACAACAGCCTCGATGCTGCGTCGCGGCACACCGAGTGAAACAAGATGGTCGCGCACGGCCCGGGCTCTGCGCAAACCGAGATTGTAATTGTATGATGCGCTGCCGACCTTGTCGGTGTGACCGTAGATCGTATAACGCAACTCGGGAAACTGCTTCATCCAATGCGCTTGCATGCGCAGGATTTTCAGCGCCTCCTTGTCCAGTTTGGCGCTGTCGAAGGCGAAATTGACCATCGAGGGCACTTCGGCGTGGAACCGCCAACTCATGACCTTGGCCAGGCTCAACTTGCCAGTCTGGACCATGTGGTTGTGCATGGTCGGGTTGCCGAAACCTCCTTCATCGAGCCCGATCCCGGCCTCGCGATTGAAGCTGGAATGGGGGTCGCTACAGGCCGCCAGTCCAAGACCGGTCGCTCCCAGCAAGAAAAAGCGTCTGTTCATGGCCATCTCCGGCTCCTGTGTTAAGCGTCTGATCCGGATATCTTTCTAGTCAAGCACATAGCCGTAGGAACCACCGAAATCCTGTCGGGCAACCTCGCCAAGCGCGCCAGATCCCGGCGACGCCAAGCGACCGTTGAGGAACAACTCACGCTCGGTGGGCGGGCGCACACGGTCTGTGGGCAGCATCAGCGCCTCGCCGCGGGTGGGCGTGACCAGATGCGCCGTGATGATGATCACCAGTTCGGTCTGGTTGCGCTGATAGTCCGAACTGCGAAACAGGGCACCAAGCACTGGCAATTCCGAAAGCCAGGGCACGGCGCTGAGGTTGGCGCGGAAATCATCTTCGAGCAGTCCGGCAATGGCGAAGCTCTCGCCATCGCGCAGCTCGACTGTTGTCTGCGTTTCGCGCCGGCGGAAGGCAGCGATGGTTGCGCCCCCGCCGAGGTTGACAGCATTGGCCGGGTCGAGTGAGCTTACGGCGGCCTCAAGTTCGAGATTGATGACATTGTCATCGAGCACGCGCGGCGTGAAGGCCAGTTCGACGCCAAAGGGCTTGTAGTCGATACGCACCGAGTCGTCTTCACGAATTGGGATCGGGTATTCGCCACCAGCCAGGAAAGAGGCGCTCTGTCCGGAAAGCGCGGTCAGATTCGGTTCGGCCAATGTCCGCGCAAGGCCTTGCGTCTCAAGCGCTTCAAGCAGGACCGTCGCACTCAGACGCCCGCCGCCAATCCGGAAGGACAGTGCCCCTTCGCGCGGCGTTTGCGAAATGAACTCTGTAGCGCCAACAGGCTGGTTGGCGAAGGCGCCAGTGTCACCTGCCAGACGCCCGTCGTACTGCAACCCGATGCTGGTGCCCAGATTCTTGCTCACACCGCGCTGCATCTCGGAGAAACGCACCTTCAGCATGACCTGCTGTGTGCCGCCCACGCTCATCAGGTTCGAGATCCGCTCGGGAGCATAGCGCTCGGCAAGCTGGAGCGCGGCGTCAAGCCGTGCGGCGCTGGAGACGATACCTGACAGCACGATTCCGTCATTCGCGGTGCGCACCTCGATCGGCTCATTGGGCAGGATCTGGCGCAGACGCTCGCGGAATTCAGCTACATCCGGCGTCACCTGTACCTCGACATTCGACTGCAGATTGCCCTCCGGACCGAGGATCGTGAGTGTCGTGCGGCCGGGGGTCTTGCCGAGGACATATATCGACCGATCCGAAAGGGTCGAAATGTCGGCAATCCCGGGATTCGCAATCGAGAGTTCCGCGAAGGGTGTTTCGGTCTCGACAACGACTGCGCGGTTCATGGGCACGCGCAGGGTCGAGGCGGCGGTCCCGTTGAGAATACGCAAGGTTTCTGCCTTGACGCTGGGCGCGGGTGCGATGCCGAACACGGCACCGGCCAGCAATGCGGCCGCTAGAGTCTTGATCTGCATTTCGCCTGCCTTCCGAGACTGCTCAATTTATACAAAGGCAACATTAAGTCGCTTATTGGCGGCTTTTCCGCATTTGATCGCGAGCATGGCTCAATTTCAATTTTTTTACAAGATTCTTGTGCTTACCATCGATTCTTGATGTGTTTTTTTGCAACGCTCGCGCATGTTTCTACAAGGTTTGGTGGTCTTGGCCCTTGCAGACTCACGATCTGGCCGTCGGGTTGCCTCCGCGCGACGCGCATATCGGCGCAGAGAGCAAGCTTACAACAGGGGCTCAGTTCGTGCAGGGAATCTCGATCATCACCAATTCGCCACCACGACGGGTGCGGATGTGGCATTTCTCCTCTTCGACTACCTGCACCTCCTGACGCTGCACGCCCAGCATCTGGTCCTGCGTCATCTCGATGGATTCCGAGATGCTGTCATCGTCGACACCGACCAGCGCCAGTGTCAGGCGACCGGAGCTTTGTGCCTGGGCCAGGGAGGCCGCGGCCGAGGGGGAGGCTTCAACCGTCACCGTCCGTGCAGTCGCCACTGGTGCGGAACGGTCCATGTCAGCGCTCTGATCAACAGCGATCAGGCGCAGGCGTGCCTGTATAAGTTGCGTGACTTCGCCACGATCCTGCGTGCGGCCTGTCCAGAACACATCGACATGGTCACCCGGTCGGAGAAAACCCGCGACCCCGCTGGTCTGATTTACCGGGATGGTCACGGCCCGCATGCCCGGGCTGAGATGCGAGGTGATCCCTGCTTCCTTGCCGGGCTCGGTCAGCTTGGTTTTCAGGATCGGCTCGATGGCGTCCATCGTGCGCAGCACTGTGCGCGTGGTAATCCCGGCGGGAAATAGCTCCTCCACATCAGTATAGGCGCCAGGCGGGACAGCCATGGCGGGGAAGGGGGCGACGCGAACATCTTCGCGGGTCAGGGATTGCCCGTATTGCCTATCGTTCGCCGTGACCAGCACATCGACCGTTTCGGCCCGGTTGGCGGCGTTGCGCGCCTGAGCGAGCTCGGTCTGCAGGGAGGTGATATGCGTCATGATCTGCCATGACGCGAATCCGGCCAGAGCCACTCCTAGAATAAGCACTGCTCCGAACATCATGCGCATGGGTAAGTCCTTCCAGCTTGTGCCCGATATCCTGACTCCGGGCGATTACACTCGATTTGGAAACGTTAGGCGGCAAATATGGCGAAAACGGGCCGCTTGCTTGTCACGAGCGTGTTGAAAGCCTGGACATGGGGCATCGTCAGTCGTGCTGAACTCGGCACCAAGGCCTATTCGAAATTCACCGGCGAGAGCGTGGCGGACTCTGCTGTCAGACTATTCTCGATTTTGACACCGAGCTCGTCCTGGGGTCCCTTGATCTGTATCACAAAGAGCGCGCCCAACAGGCAGGTTGCGGCCGTAAGGACCACCCAGTCGACTGTGACGGCCCCGGACTCGGAACAAATAAACTGTGCGAAGGCGTTGTGTTGCATCGAAATCCCTCGTCAGGTTCTCGCATTCAGTCGTGTCGAAAAATCGAGCACTGGCGATGTCGGAGGCACATTAGACATTCTATTTTGCAAGCAGCCGCACCCTTGGCAGGTGCGGCCACCAGTGTCGTTTCTTCGTCGTGCGCCCTTGTCAGACAAGAGCCTTGTCGAAGATCAGTCGAAGCTCACATCCGCCAGAGTGCCAGCTTCCAGCGAGGACTGGATCTCGCTTGCGACGCTGGTCGTGCCGGTGCGAACCGATGCGACAACTGCGATGCCCAGGCCCACGATGGCTGCGGTCAGAACCACCCAGTCAACGGTCACGGCGCCCGATTCGTCAGCGGCGAAGTTCTTGATGTGTGCGAAAAGTTTCATGTCGTTTCTCCAGTTTGAACGGTTTCTACTCAGCCGCTACGGAAACTCTGTTGTTGGGTTCACCGTTTGGCTGACAACAGGTATCACCCTGAAACATGTCTGGATTAGGGCATAATTCGAACCTTATCTGTGTTTGTTTGGGGCGAGATTCGTGCACTGTTTCGGAACAATGATGGATTCGCGCCGTCCGGAATAACTGTCTCGCCGTGCTTCGGTTTCGGGGCAGATGGACGCTGCGGCCACAGAGATTGGCCGCAGTGCAGGAGAGAACCGAAAAAAACTGGAAACGCTCTTTCGACACGGGCATACTCCCCTGAAAACATAAAAGAGCAGTAAATCCCATGCTGAGAATGCGCCTGGCCACCGGAGTCGTGGCCCTAGCAGCCGTTTGTGCTGTCCCGCTTGGAGGCTCGCCTGCGCATGCAGAGGCCTCCGAAGCGAGCTCGGCACAATCAGACACTGATTTCACCTTTCGTCGGATCGCCGTTGGCGAGCCCAGCGCAGGACGGCGAATCACGGTCCAGATCGACCCCGAGGATCAGGCGCGCAGGCTGGCGGTGGTGCGCCCGCCAGTGCCGATCATAACACCGCAGGACACGTCACCACGCGCCGCGCCCTCATCCAGCTATTCCTGGTTCTGGGAGCATGTCTCGCCCGCGCTGGAGGATAAGTCCGGGCGATTTCTCAGCGCAATAACGGCCCTCTCGGCCCCGCCTTCGGGCCAGCGAGTATCGCCGCCGCGCATGCAGTTCCTGCAGGATATCGCCAGCGCCCACGGGCCTGACATCCTGCGCGCCTCGGTCGGTACGCAAGTCTCGCCCGCCCTGGCGCTGGCAGTAATCGCTGTCGAATCGGCGGGGCGGGCCGAGGCGGTCAGTTCCGCAGGCGCACAGGGGCTGATGCAGCTTATTCCCGCCACGGCCGAGCGATTCGGCGTGACCGATGCTTTCGACACCACTCAGAATATCCGGGGCGGGGTGCAGTATCTCGACTGGCTTTTGCGCCATTTCGACAATGACGTGGTGCTTGCCCTTGCCGGCTATAACGCGGGCGAGGGCGCTGTGCGGCGCAATTCGGGCGTGCCGCCCTTCGCCGAAACGCGCGATTATGTGCCCAAGGTGCTGGCCGCCTGGCTGGTGGCACGCGGGCTTTGCGCGACAGTGCCGGAATTGCCTAGCGATGGCTGCGTATTCAAGATAGGGCAGGCGGGGTAGCCCCCGCCCGCAGATCAGTTCACGATGGCTGCTTCGGTCGCCGCGCGGATCTCATCTTCGCTGACACCATCTGCGGTCTCGACAATCTTCAAGCCGCCATCGACCACATCCAGCACGCCCAGATTGGTTATGATGCGCTTGACCACGCCCTGCGCAGTCAGCGGCAAGGTGCAGGCTTTCAGCAGTTTCGACTCACCGGACTTGTTGGTGTGGTCCATCACCACGATCACGCGCTCCACACCTGCGACAAGGTCCATCGCGCCGCCCATACCCTTGACCAGCTTGCCGGGGATCATCCAGTTCGCGATATCGCCGTTCTCTGCCACTTCCATCGCGCCCAGAATCGCCATGTTGATCTTGCCGCCGCGGATCATGGCGAAGGATTCGCTGCTGTCGAAATAGGCGGTATGGGGCAGGGCTGTAACCGTCTGCTTGCCCGCGTTGATAAGATCGGCATCAACTTCATTCTCGGTCGGAAATGGGCCAATACCCAGCATGCCGTTTTCCGATTGCAGCGTGACCTGCACGCCTTCGGGAATGTAATTCGCCACCAGCGTCGGGATGCCGATGCCGAGATTGACATACATTCCGTCTTCCAGTTCGCTGGCCGCGCGTGCGGCCATCTGATTGCGGTCCCAGGGCATTTTCGCCTCCTTCAGGTTGTCAGGGCCGCGCGGCGCTCTTTGTGCGCGGCGATCATCAGGGCACGCACCGCCGGCGCCATCGCCGCCGCCGGATCGCGCAGTTTCACATGCCGCAGGCGCTTGCCGTTGCCCTTGAGCATATCCTCCGGGTCCGGCAGGTCGACGCCGTGGGACAAGCCGAGATTGATATGCGCCTTGTGCGGCATCGCATAGGCATACCAATACTGCATCTTGCCGCCCTCGAACCCCCAGCTGATCGAGCGTTCCTTGCGGCTCGCCGTCTCAACACCGTCGGGGTGCAGCTCATGCGCCAGCTTGCGCGGGGCGTCAACCTGCCGGAGCACGTCGCTCGCCTGCGCGGCGATCTCGTCATAGCTGCCAAGGCGCGGATTGACGCGCATCAGGCCGCGCGCGTGGTGCGCTGTTCGATGCGCTTTTCATGCTCGCCCTGAATCAGGCGGTGCACATAGATACCCGGCAGATGGATGTGATCCGGGTCCAGCTCGCCCGGCTGCACGATCTCCTCCACTTCCAGCACACAGATCTTGCCGCATTTGGCCGCCGGCGGGTTGAAGTTGCGCGCGGTCTTGCGGAAGATCGCATTCCCGGTTGTGTCAGCCTTCCAAGCCTTGACGATGGAGAGATCGGCAAGGATGGCGCGCTCGAGGATGAAGGTCTCGCCGCCGAATTCCTTGTGCTCCTTGCCCTCGGCAATGACTGTGCCGACGCCCGTGCGGGTGTAGAAGCCGGGGATCCCGGCGCCGCCCGCGCGCATCCGCTCGGCGAGCGTGCCCTGCGGGTTGAATTCCAGCTCTAGCTCGCCGCTCAGATATTGGCGCATGAATTCAGCATTCTCGCCGACATAAGACGACATCATCTTCTTGATCTGGCGGGTTTTCAACAACAGCCCGAGCCCGAAATCATCGACGCCGCAATTGTTCGAGGCAATGGTGATGTCCTTGGTGCCGGCCTCGCGGATGGCATCGATCAGCAGTTCGGGAATGCCGCACAGGCCGAAGCCGCCTGCTGCGATGGTCATGCCATCGAACAACACCTCATCCAGTGCTTCGGCTGCCGAGCCATACACTTTCTTCATGACGCCGCTCCCTGTTTTCTTTCAATCCGCGAAACTAGTGCCGCGCCGCGCGTGCGAAGTCAACTGCGGCCCCTGCAACCAGGTCAGGCTTTTGTGGCGGTTTTCCGGGCAGAAGGTTTTTTCGCTGCGGTCTTCGTCGTGCTCTTCTTTGGCGCGGCCTTCTTGGCAGCGGCCTTTTTTCGCGGTTTGGCCCCAGCCTTGGCATTCACCAACTCGATGGCCTGTTCCAATGTGATCTCTTCGGGAGTCATCTCCTTGGGTAGCGTCGCGTTGACCTTTTCCCATTTGACATACGGCCCATAGCGCCCCTTCATGATCTGTAGCGCACCGCCATCGGGGTGATCGCCGAGCACGCGCAGTGGCTCGGCCGCTGCGGCCCGCCCGCGCGTGGGTTTCGACGCGAGAACCTCGATTGCGCGGTTCATGCCGATGGTAAAGACCTCCTCCACCTCGGGCAGATTGGCATATTTGCGGCCATGTTTGACAAAGGGCCCATAGCGCCCGATCCCCGCTTCGATCAACTCGCCATCCTCGGGATGCGGGCCGATGGGTCGCGGCAACGATAGCAGCATCAGCGCCTTTTCCAGATCGATGCTGTCCACCTCCCAGCCCTTGGGCAACGAGGCGCGCGGCGGTTTGGGCTCGTCCTTGGTCGCTTCGCCGCGCTGGACATAGGGGCCGAAGCGCCCCGTGCGCAGGCTGATCGGGTCGCCATTGTCATGGCCCAGAAGCTTGCCATCCCCTGCAAGCTCGGCATTACCCTCATCCTCGCCGGCAAGCGGGCGGGTATAACGGCAGTCGGGATAGTTGTTGCACCCGATAAAGGCCCCGCCCGAGCGCGCGGTCTTCAGGTTCAGCCGACCGGTGCCGCACTTGGGGCAGGAGCGCGGATCGCTGCCATCCTCGCGCGGCGGGTAGAGATGCGGGGCCAACACCTCGTCGATCTTCTCCAGCACCTCGGTGATGCGCAGATCTGCGGTTTCGGCAATCGCCGCGGAGAAATCACGCCAGAAGCGGGCGAGAACTTCCTTGTAATCGCGATCCCCTGCAGAGACATCGTCAAGCTGGCTTTCGAGATCGGCGGTGAAGTCATATTCCAGATAGCGGCGGAAGTAATTGACCAGAAAGATCGTGACCAACCGCCCCTTGTCGGCGGCGATAAGGCGGTTCTTGTCCTTGGTGACATAGCCGCGATCCTGGATCGTGGTGAGGATGCTGGCATAGGTCGAAGGGCGACCGATGCCCAACTCTTCCATCTTCTTGACCAGTGTGGCCTCGGTATAGCGCGGCGGTGGTTGTGTGAAATGCTGCTCGGGCGCGACCTCTCGGGTCTCCAGCGCATCGCCCTCGGCCATCTGCGGCAGGCGCTTGTCGTCATCATCCACGACATCGTCGCGGCCTTCCTCATAGACCTTGAGAAAGCCCTCAAACAGCACCACCTGCCCGGTCGCGCGCAGGCCGACCTGCCCGTCCTTGCTGCCGATTTCGACCGTGGTGCGTTCCAGCCTTGTGGCCTCCATCTGGCAGGCGATGGTGCGCTTCCAGATCAGGTCATAGAGCTTGCGC
>REER01000051.1 GCA_007694945.1 Paracoccaceae bacterium
CCATGGCGATCTGGTCCTCGTTCATGCGGTCGAAATCCCAGGCGTGATGCTCGGCCAGGGTCTCGACCATATCGATCGGATGAAGGCTGTCGGATGAAAGGTAAAGCTCTGCTGCGGACATGCCTGCCTCTTTGGGTTGCCTGTGCCATCAAACGCAAGACACAGAGTGTCACCGCTATAATTTCGCGCCTCTTGTAGTGCGCTTACAAGATATGGTGTGGCCAAACAACGGTCCTGTAAAGGGAAATCTTGCAGGGCGGGCAGAAAACTGAGGACAAATGCAGATTGCGCGCGGAGGCGATGCGGGGCGGGTGGTCGAGAAAACAGCGCTGTGCAAAGGGGTTGGCGTGTGATGTGAAGCCGGATTGTGAGGTCGCGTCTTGTGATGTTGGCGCGCCCTTGGCCTCTGTCTTGGGCATTTGCGCCGCGTTCTAGCCCGAACGCGATGTCGGATGCCTCCGGCGGGAGTATTTGGGAAAAGATGAAACGGGATGAAGAATTTGCGGGAAAGGGGCGCACGACACGACGTGAGCGGACCACCGGCAACCTGCATCAGGTTATCCCATAATCAGTATTATGTTAATATAAGAGCATAGCTTGCGGTGCCAGCATGCAGCAAGTAAGAGGCGCGCGTGCCTGATTGCAAGAGGTTTGCCGATGATCCCGCGCTATTCCCGCCCCGAGATGGTGGCCATCTGGTCGCCCGAAACCAAGTTCCGCATCTGGTTCGAGATCGAGGCGCATGCCTGCGACGCTCAGGCAGACCTCGGCGTGATTCCGAAAGAGAGCGCAGCGGCGGTCTGGAAAGCGCGCAATGTGGAATTCGATGTGGCGCGGATCGACGAGATCGAGGCCGTCACCAAACATGACGTGATCGCTTTCCTGACGCATCTGGCCGAGATCATCGGCCAAGAAGAAGCGCGCTTCGTGCATCAGGGCATGACCTCGTCGGATGTGCTGGACACGACACTGAATGTGCAGCTTGTGCGCGCGGCCGATCTGCTCTTGGCCGATATGGACGCCCTGCTCGCCGCGCTGAAGCGCCGCGCGATGGAGCATAAATTCACCATCCGGATCGGGCGCAGTCATGGGATTCATGCCGAGCCCTCCACCATGGGCCTGACCTTCGCCCGGTTTTATGCAGAGATGGAGCGCAACCGTGACCGTCTGGCAGCAGCGCGAGAAGAGGTCGCCACCGGCGCCATTTCGGGTGCGGTCGGCACCTTTGCCAATATAGACCCAAGCGTCGAGGCGCATGTCTGCACGCAGATGGGGCTGGAACCGGAACCGATCAGCACCCAGGTCATCCCGCGGGACCGGCATGCGATGTTCTTTGCCACGCTGGGCGTGATCGCCTCTTCGATCGAGAATATCGCAGTCGAGATTCGCCATATGCAGCGCACCGAAGTGCTTGAGGCCGAGGAGTTCTTCTCGAAGGGTCAGAAAGGCTCCAGCGCGATGCCGCACAAGCGCAACCCGGTGCTGACCGAAAACCTGACAGGGCTCGCGCGGCTGGTGCGCATGGCGGTGATCCCGGCGATGGAGAATGTGGCGCTCTGGCATGAGCGGGACATCTCTCACAGCTCGGTCGAGCGCATGATCGGGCCGGATGCGACAGTAACACTCGATTTCGCGCTGAATCGTCTGACCGGCGTGATCGACAAGCTGGTGATCTACCCCGACCAAATGATCGCCAATATGAACAAGTTCCGCGGATTGATCCATTCGCAGCGCGTGCTTCTGGCGCTGACCCAGGCCGGGGTTTCGCGCGAGGACAGCTATGCTCTGGTTCAGCGCAACGCGATGAAGGTCTGGGAAGAGGGGCGCGATTTTCTGGAGGAACTGCTGGCGGACAAGGAGGTACGTACGGCGCTGTCAGAAAAGGATATTCGCGCAAAATTTGATCTCGATTATCACACCAAGCATGTCGAGACGATTTTCGAGCGGGTTTTCGCAACTTAATTTCCAAAGATGCATTGATTTCGCAGGAATTGTGCTAACCTCCTCTTTACTGCAGAAGGAGAAAGTTCATGAAACTCAAAGTAACCCTCGCTGCTCTGGTGCTGGGCTTTACCCCTGCCCTTGCTTCGGCCATGTGCTCGAGCATGAAACTCGATCAGACGGCTTCGGCCTGCGCCGAAGGTCAGGTCTGGGACGCTGATAGTGCAACCTGCATCGAGCCGGTGAGCAGCTAAACCCGCATTCAGAGATGAATTCTGTGCGCCCCGTGCCATCCGGCCCCGGGGCGTTTTTTTGCGGTCGTACTGCTGGGATATACGCGATCTTCACGCTTGCCCGCGAGGATGAGCACAGGAAGAATCGCGCAAGGCGTCAGGAATGTCACAACAGTCTCAGGAACTCGTCATGTCCTCGCGGCGCGAGACTGCGCCAAGAAATGTCACAGCGCTGAAAGAGCCCGGGCGCCCTGCCCCCGCCAAGCCCCGCGCGCCGACCCATCATCTCAGCGGTGCGCAGAAAGCGGCAATCATCGTGCGGGTCTTGCTGTCCGAAGGTCTCGATACGCCGCTCGCCACGCTGCCGCCGGAGATGCAGACCATACTGACCCAAACGCTGGGCAATATGCGGCTGGTGGACCGCGCGACCATGGCGGCCGTGGTCGAGGAATTCGTCGAAACGCTCGAGCAGGTGGGCCTGTCCTTTCCCGACGGGCTGGATGCGGCGCTCTCGATGCTAGATGGCAAGCTGGATGAGCGCGCCTCACGCCAGTTGCGTGCGCTCACCCGAAGTAACGGGCAGGATGACCCCTGGACGCGGCTGGAACTCGCAGAGGACGCCGATCTCATCCCCATTTTGCAGGCAGAGGCGCAGGTTGTGGGAGCTGTCCTGCTGTCGAAACTGAGCACGGACAAGGCGGCGCGGCTCCTGATGCAACTGCCGGCGGATCTGGCGCAGGGGCTGGCGCTCGCCATTGCCCGGACCGAGAATATTGCTCCCGAGGCAGTCGCGCGGATCGGCGCGACGCTTGCCGACCAGGTCAGCACCAAACCAGCCCGCGCCTTTGCGATACCACCCAGCAAGCGCATGGGCGAAATTCTCAATGCCTCACCGGCAGTGCTGCGACAGCAATTGCTGGATGAGATCGACCGCGCCGATTCGGACTATGCCTCGAGCGTGCGCGCGTCGATCTTCACCTTCCACCATATTCCCGAACGGGTAGAGCCGCGTGATGTCCCTGCGCTCATTCGCGAAGCGGAAACAGACGATTTGCTGACGATCATTGCCAGCGGCAACAGCGAGGATACGGAAACAACCGAGTTTCTGCTTTCCAACATGTCCAAACGCGCCGCCGAGATGCTGCGCGAGGATGCGAGCGCCCTGCCCGCTCCTGCCGACAACGCCTATGAGGCGGCTCTGACCCGGGTCGCCGCGCTCGTGCGCATGATGGCGGATGACGGACGGATCGTGCTGCGCAAGAAAACGGCGGTGGGTGACTGACTTGCATATGGCTGTTCGCTCTGGCGACCGGACCGGCTGGCGCTACGCATTCAGCGCCGCCGTGGGTTGTGCGCGGGCGCGCTTTGGTCGGCGCTTGGCGCTTTCCCGCGAGCGCGTCGCATGGATGGAATGCGCCAGCGATAGTGTCCTGTTCGGGCGCCTTGGGCTGTCGCCGCGCTCTGGCTCGGTCGCAGACGCCTCAGCGTCGACCGTCATGGCGGATTTACCTACCCAAAAACTGCGTGGTGGAGGCACACGGTTCTCCGCGCGTCGTGACCGGACCACGATAGCAACGTCCGCAAACTCTCAAGTCTGCGCATGCACCACGTCCGGACCCAAGGCACCCTCGACATCACCTCTGATTCCGGCGGCATTGGCCTCATCCGTGTCGATATGCATCTCGGTATGGGCATTCCCGGCGACGCGGATCAGCACGCCGGTAAAGGTCAGCCCCCGCGCATCCTGATCGAGCGTAACATCCACAGTGTCACCATCGCGCAGCCCCCAGCGTTCGGCGTCACTGCGATTCATATGGATATGGCGCGCAGCAAGGATCAGGCCGTCCGTGTCATACTGCCCCGCCGGGCCGATCAGGCGTATATGGGGCGTACCATCGAGATTACCGCTCTGACGCACTGGCGCGTCCACGCCAAGCGCGAAGGAATCAGTGCGCGAGATCTCGATCTGAGTCCGGTCGCGCAAGGGGCCGAGAATTGCAACGTTTTCGATCTCGCCTTTGGGGCCGTGCAGTGTCACGCGCTCGCGCGCCGCCCAATGCCCTTTCTGCCGTAGCGGTTTGTCCGGGGTCAGCTCATAGCCCTTGCCGAACAGCGCCTCGACCGCGCGCAGGCACAGATGCACATGCCGCGCAGAGACCGCGACCGGCACGCGTAGCGGTGTTTTTGCCGGTGCGCCGATGGCGCTAGCGACCTCATGCGCGATCATCAATTGCTCGGCGGTCTCGGTCACAAGCACATTGACCCGCGCACCATAGGCCTGGATTTGCGGTGCTGCGCGGCCCGAGAGGTCCACGGCAAGGTTCCGGTCATGGTCGAGCTTGAGCCCCATGAATTCCAACCCGTCACAGATGCGCCGCCGCATCGAGGGTGAGTTTTCACCAATCCCACCGGTAAAGACCAGCGCATCGAGCCCGCCCATCGCTGCCGCGTAGGCGCCGATATATTTGCGCGCGCGGTAGGCGTAGATATGGATCGCAAGCTGCGCATCTGCATCGCCTTCGGCTGCACGTGATTCGACATCGCGCATGTCGGAGGAGCCGGTCAGCCCTTTCAACCCGCTCTCGGAATAAAGCGTCGCCTCGATCTCGGCGATACCGAGGCCAAGGCTGCGCTCCAGATAGCCGAACAGCCCCGGATCGACATCGCCCGAGCGGGTGCCCATCACAAGCCCCTCGAGCGGAGTCATTCCCATCGACGAATCGATGCTCTGGCCAAAGGCGACCGCGCAAGCGCTGGCCCCATTGCCCAGATGCAACGACAGGACGCGCAGGTTGCGCAACTCCTGTCCCAGCGCCTCGACCGCGCGTTGAGCGACGTATTTATGCGAGGTGCCGTGGAAGCCATAGCGCCGCAGCCCCTCGGCGCGCCATGCGGCGGGCACCGCATAGGTGGTCGCCCGCGCCGGGTTGGTGAGGTGAAAACTGGTGTCGAACACCGCCCATTGCGGCAGATCGGGCCAGATCTCGGTTGCCAGATCGAGCGCCTCCAGATTGGCGGGGTTGTGCAGGGGCGCGAGCGGGGTCAGCGTCTCGATCTGCGAACGGATGTCCGGCGTGATCTGCGCAGGCCCTGTAAAGGCATCGCCACCATGTGCGATGCGATGACCGATGGCCGTCAGCCCGTCGATCTCGACAATCGCCTCGGGCACAGCGCGGATCGCCTCGGAGAGGGTCCGATGAGGCGCACGCCGAAGGTGCGCACCCTCGCGGAAATCACACCCTTCCGGGCTGAAACGGTCGAAACTGCCCTTGTAGATTTGTTGCGCCTGCGCGAGCGATTCACCCGGCAACAGCTCGAAAACGCCGAATTTCAGTGATGAACTGCCCGCATTGAAGACAAGTATCCGCATGTCATCTGGTCCTCTGGCTGCGTCTGCATCTGCTTTGCGGCATATTTGCACCATCTGGCGGCCATGAACCAGTGCCAGTTGCCCTCAACTCCCCGTGCGCGGGCAGCGGGGTATAAATTGAGCAGATGAATGACCAAGCCGCAGGAGCCGCCATGATCGAGACCATTGCCACCCGTCCTATCGACGGCCAGAAACCCGGCACATCGGGGTTGCGCAAGAAAACGCGCGTGTTTCAGGAACCTGGCTATCTTGAGAATTTCGTCCAGTCGATCTGGAACGGAATCGGCGGCGTTCAGGGCAAAATGCTGGTGCTGGGCGGCGATGGACGGTTCTTCAATTCCAAGGCGGTGCAGATCATCCTGCGCATGGCGGCGGGTTCAGGGGCGGCGCGGGTGATCGTGGGGCAGAACGGGTTGCTCTCGACCCCGGCAGCCTCACATCTGATCCGCGCGCGCGGGGCGGATGGTGGCGTTATCCTGTCGGCCAGTCATAATCCCGGCGGGGCCGATGGCGATTTCGGGGTGAAATTCAACACGGCCAATGGCGGCCCGGCCCCCGAGCCAGTGACCGAAGCGATCTTTCGCGCCACGACCGAGCTGGAGGAATATCACATTCTGCGCGCGCCCGATCTGGACCTTGGCGAACTGGGCATCCATCGCCTGCACGAGACCGAGGTCGAGATCGTGGACCCGGTTGCCGATTATGCCGCGCTGATGGAGAGCCTGTTCAATTTCGACGCCATCCGCGCGCTGTTCGCGTCGGGCTTCCGTATGCGCTTTGATGCAATGCACGCCATCACCGGCCCCTACGCGCGCGCGATCCTCGAAGAGCGTCTAGGCGCGCCCGCAGGCTCGGTCATCAACGCGACCCCCCTGCCCGATTTCGGCGGCGGACACCCGGACCCGAACCCGGTCTGGGCGCATGAATTGATAGCGCTGATGATGGGCCCGGAGGCGCCCGATTTCGGCGCGGCCTCGGATGGTGATGGCGACCGCAACATGATCGTGGGGCGCGGGCAATATGTCACGCCATCCGATTCGCTGGCGGTCATCGCGGCCAATGCGCATCTGGTGCCGGGCTATGCGAATGGGCTGAAGGGTGTTGCGCGCTCGATGCCGAGTTCCGCTGCGCTCGACCGTGTGGCCAAGGCACTGGGTATCGCCTGTTATGCCACGCCCACAGGCTGGAAATTCTTCGGCAATCTGCTCGATGCCGGGCGTGCCACGCTCTGCGGTGAGGAATCTGCAGGCACCGGCTCGGACCACATCCGCGAGAAGGACGGGCTCTGGGCGGTTCTGATGTGGCTGAATATCCTTGCTGTACGTGGGCAATCCGTGGTCGAGGTGATGGCCGATCACTGGGCGCGGTTCGGACGGAATTACTATTCTCGCCATGATTACGAGGAATTGGATGCCGCGGCCGCGAAGGAACTGGTGAAGGAGCTGCGCGCCGGGCTGGATCGACTCGCGGGCGCGCGTCTGGGGGTGCTCAGCGTGCGCGCGGCGGAGGATTTCGGCTATTCCGACCCGGTGGACGGTTCGGTTGCGACGAAACAGGGGATTCAGATTCATTTTTTGGAAGATGCGCGGCTGGTATTGCGACTTTCTGGCACCGGCACCGCGGGCGCGACCTTGCGCGTCTATCTGGAGCGCGTCGTGCCCGGTCCCGAGGGTTTGGATGCAGACCCGCAAGCCGCGCTGGCCGAGGTGATCGGGGCAGCGGAAGAACTGTGCATGTTCGAGACCCGCTTCGGGCGCGCGGCCCCGGATGTGGTGACCTGAGCCGGCATGGAAGAGGGGGCTGGCTGCCCCCTCTTGGCCTGCGGCCAATCCATCCACGCGAGTATTTGAGCCAAGATGAAATCAGTTAGCCTTTTCGGGCATGAGCTGCGCAGCGGCCTCGGTTGCGGCCTCGACAGCCAGCAGGATTGAGGCGTGGCGGTTGCGATAGTCGCGGGCGGGCTGCAACACCTCATATCCCTCGAACGGCGCATCCGGCACAGGGCCATCTTCCGTGAGCATGGCGCGGAGCTGGTCGCGGGCGCGGGCCAGTTCTTCGAGATTGCGGCCCAACACGGCCTGCCCCAGCACCGCTGCCGCGGCCTGCCCGAGCGCGCAGGCTTTCACATCCTGCCCGAAGCGTGACACGCGCCCCTCTGCCATGTCGAGATCGACGGTCACGGTCGAGCCGCAGAGCGGCGAACGGCGGCGAACTGTGGCCTGCGGGTTTTCGAGCCGTGTCTGGTGCGGGATATCGGCGGCCAGCGCAAGGATGCGGCTGGAATAGAGTTTCATCAGATCGGCATTCTCGCCCATGGCTTTTCCTTCGTCACGCGCTGCGCTATCACATGGCACTTGCTACCTGACGAGATAATGCATGTCATTCGATCCGCAAACCCTTCGTTACGATGAAAACGGTCTGATCCCGGCGATAGCGCAGGACCACGCCTCCGGGCAGGTGCTGATGATGGCCTGGATGAATGCCGAGGCCGTGGCGCGCACGCTGGGGAGCGGGCGCGTCACTTATTGGTCACGCTCGCGCCAGAGTTTCTGGGTGAAGGGCGAGAGTTCGGGGCATGTGCAGCGGCTGGTCGATTTCCGGCTCGACTGCGACCGCGACTGCCTTCTGGTGCTGGTCGAGCAGGTTGGGCCTGCCTGCCATACCATGCGGCAGAGCTGTTTTTACACAGCTGTACGCGATGGGGCCGAGGTCGAATTGATGGCCCCGATTACAGACCAATCATAGCGCGGATATCCTGCGGAGTGGCCCCTTGGGCGCGGTAGAGCGCAATGGCCCGAGCGTCGTCGCGTTTGGCGAGGCGTTTGCCTTGTTCGTCGCGGATAAGGTCGTGATGCCAGTACGTTGGCTGTGAAAGCTTGAGTAATGCCTGAAGCAGGACATGGATGACAGTTGCCTCGAAGAGGTCAACGCCGCGGGTGACTTCGGTAATGCCCTGCGCTGCGTCATCGACCACGACCGAGAGGTGATAGGACGTGCCCATGTCGCGCCGGGCAAGCACAACATCGCCGACTTGAGCCGCCATCCAGTTCGGATCGATTGCATGCTCGCCGGTGTGAAGTGGGCCGTTCTCGGTGAAGAAGAGCGCGCCGGTGCGACCTAGTGCCGCGCGGAGGTTTAGGCGCAGTGCGTCTTGCGGGCCAGCATCAGCCATGGATCGGGCGCGGCAGGTGCCGGGGTAGATGAGCCCGTCCGGGCCGTGGGGCGGCGCGCCCTCTTGCGGGGCGCTGAGCGCGGCGCGGATATCGGCGCGGGTGCAGCGGCAGGGGTAGAGCAGGCCTTCGGCCACCAGATGGTCGAGCGCGGCGCGATAGGCGGGCATGCGGTCGGACTGGCGCATCACTGGGGTTTCCCAACGCAGGCCGAGCCAGTGCAGGTCATCGAGAATCTGCGCCTCCCATTCAGGGCGACAGCGGGTGCGGTCGATATCCTCGATCCTGAGCACGAAGCGCCCTGCCCCGGCACGCTCGGCCGAGATCAGCGCAGAATAGGCATGACCCAGATGCAGCGGACCCGTGGGCGAAGGCGCGAATCGCGTGACTTTGTCACGCGGCATCTCGAGCCTGCGCATCAAGCCACTCGGTGAAGGCGGCTTTGGCGCGGTCGGTATAGGCCTTGTAGCGGTCGCGGCGGCCCCGGCGCCCGCCCTTGGCGTCGATGGGCGGGAAGAGGCCGAAATTGACATTCATCGGCTGGAAGGTCTTGGCCTCGGCCCCGCCGGTTATGTGATGCACCAGCGCGCCCATGGCGGTTTCGCGCGGTGGCGGGCTGGCCTGCTGTCCAAGGATCTCAGCAGCGGCCAGCCGTCCGGCCAGAAGCCCCATCGCGGCGGACTCGACATAGCCCTCGACCCCGGTGATCTGCCCGGCAAAGCGGATATGGGGGCGGGATTTCAGGCGCAGTTCATCATCGAGCAGCGTCGGCGAGTTGAGGAAGGTGTTGCGATGAATGCCCCCAAGGCGCGCGAAGCGCGCCGCTTCCAGACCAGGAATCATTTTGAACACATCAGTTTGCGCGCCGTATTTCATCTTGGTCTGAAAGCCCACGATATTGTAGAGTGTGCCAAGCGCATTGTCGCGGCGCAGTTGCACGACCGCATGGGGTTTCACATCCGGCGCATGCGGGTTGGTCAGGCCCACGGGCTTCATCGGGCCGTGTCGGAGCGTCTCGCGTCCGCGCTCGGCCATCACCTCGATCGGCAGGCAACCGTCGAAATACCCCGCTGTCTCGCCTTCATGAAACTCGGTCTTGTCGGCGGCCAGCAGCGCGTCGATGAAGCTCTCATACTGGTCACGCGTCATCGGGCAGTTGAGATAGGCGGTGCGTTCCTCCTCGGTCTCGCCCTTGTCATAGCGCGACTGGAACCAGGCCTGTGACATGTCGATGCTGTCGAAATAGACAATCGGCGCGATGGCATCGAAGAAAGCCAGCGCCTCGGCACTGGTCTCGCGCGCGACGGCCTGCCCCAGCGCGTCTGAAGTGAGCGGGCCGGTGGCGATGATCCAGCGCCCCTCCTCGGGCAGGTCTGCAATCTCGCCGCGTTCCACCCGGATACTGGGGTGCGCCAGCAGGTGCTCGGTCACGGATTGGGCAAAGGCCTCGCGGTCGACGGCCAGCGCACCACCGGCGGGCAGCGCGTGGCGGTCGGCCATTTCCATGAGCAACCCGCCTGCAGCGCGCATTTCCCAATGCAGAAGGCCCACGGCGTTCTGTTCATCATCATCCGAGCGGAAGGAATTGGAGCAGACCATTTCGGCCAGATGGTCGGTCTGATGGGCGAACGTGCCGCGTGTGGGGCGCATCTCGTGCAGCACCACCTTCACGCCCCTGCGCGCCGCCTGCCAGGCTGCCTCGCTCCCGGCCATGCCACCACCGACGATATGGAGCGCCTCTGTCATCTGTCATCTCCTGCTCACGCGCCCTCTCAGATAGCCAGTCTGCATGCGCTTGGCAAATGCTGCAGAAAAGGCGCCGCGCATGCCAGACGGCATGGCGGCGCGAGTGGGTCTGAGGCAGTGAGCAGTGCTCAGGCAAACAGCGGCAGGTGAAGCGTGGCAAGCACAAGGATGCAAAGAGCGATGGCGCCAGCAAGGTCTTGCCAAAACGTTGCGGGAACATTGCGAAACATTGCATCCTCCTGTGGCTGTTTGTTGCTGTATTGTTCTCATATCGGCGCGCAGCAGTCAAGAACAAAATTGGAACACTAGCCGATCGAGAGATACCGGATCGCGCGGTCCTGCTGCATCAACCACAGCACCACCCGAGCGGCTTTGCCGCGCGGGCCCTCAAGCGTCGGATCATCGGCCAGCAATTTGCGCGCATCCTGTTGCGCCAAGGCCATCAGCCCCGCCTGCCGTTCCAGATCGGCCACGCGAAAGCGGGGCAGCCCGGATTGCGCGGTGCCGATCAGATCGCCTGCGCCGCGGATCGCCATGTCTTCCTCGGCGATTCGGAACCCGTCTTCGGTGTCGCGCAGGAGTTTCAGCCGCCGCGCGGCCGTCTCGCCCAGCGGCGCCTCATAGACCAGCAGGCAGGTCGATGCCGCTGCCCCGCGCCCAACCCGCCCGCGCAGCTGGTGGAGTTGTGCCAGCCCGAAATGCTCGGCGCGCTCGATCACCATGATCGAGGCATTGGGCACGTTCACGCCCACCTCGATCACCGTGGTCGCGACCAGAAGCTTGGTCTCGCCTGCCACGAAGCGCGCCATCGCGGCGTCTTTCTCTGCGGGCGCAAGCTGGCCATGGACCAGCCCCACAACGCCCTCGCCCAAGGCCGCGCGCAGATGCTCGAAACGGGCCTGCGCTGCGGTCAGGTCGGTGAGTTCGGATTCCTCGACCAGCGGGCAGACCCAATAGGCCTGCCGCCCCTCGGCGATGGCCTTTTGCAGATGCTCGACCACCTCACCCAGCCGCGCGGTCGAGACCAGTGCCGTGGTGACTGGCTGACGACCCGGGGGTTTTTCGTCGAGGATCGAGACATCCATATCGCCATATTGCGCCAGCGCCAGCGAGCGCGGGATGGGGGTTGCCGTCATCACCAGCACATCGACGCGCTCAGCTTTTCCGACCAGCGCCGCACGTTGCGCGACGCCGAACCGGTGCTGTTCATCAATGACGGCTAGGCGCAAATCGGCGAAATCGACGCCTTTCTGGAATACCGCATGCGTGCCCAGCACGATCTGCGCGCGCCCCTCGGCGACATCGGCGCGTTTGGCCGCGCGTTCGGCCCCCTTGTCGCGCCCTGTCATCAGCGTGAGCGTCACCTCCGCCGCCTTGGCCAGCGGGGTCAGGCTTTCCAGATGCTGGCGGGCGAGTATCTCAGTCGGGGCCATCATCACACCCTGCCCGCCTGCTTCGACCGTAGTCAGCAGCGCCATGAAGGCCACCAGCGTCTTGCCAGCGCCGACATCGCCCTGCAAGAGCCGGTTCATGCGCCGGTCAGAGCCCATGTCGGCCGTGATCTCGGCAATGGCGCGGTTCTGAGCCCCCGTGGGCGCGTAGTCGAGCGCGGCCAGAACGCGCGCGCTCAGCGCCCCGGTGCCCAGGCTCGCGCGGCCCGGCTTGCGCCGGGCGCGCGCGCGGGCGAGTGCGAGGGTGAGTTGATGCGCCATCACCTCGTCATAGGCCAGGCGCTGGCGGGCGGGGCTGGTGGCCGCGAGATCGGCGAGGCTATCGGGCGCATGGGCCTGTGCGAGTGCCGCGCGCCAGTCGGGCCAGCCTTCGCGGGCTTTCAGGGCCGGGTCAATCCATTCGGGCAACTCGCACGCGCGAGCCAGCGCGCCATGGGCCGCCTTGTGGACCAGCTTTTGCGAGAGCCCCGCTGTCAGCGGATAGATTGGCTCTACCTCGGGCAGGGTCTCGGCTTCCTCGGGGCGCAGAATGTAATCGGGGTGAACCATCTGCGCGAGCCCGTCGAACAGCTCCACCTTGCCCGAGACAAGGCGCTTCTGCCCGGTGGGCAGAAGCTTTTGCAGGTAGCCGCCCTGCGCATGGAAGAAGACCAACAGAAACTCCTGCGCGCTGTCCTGCACCTGCACGCGGTAGGGCCGCCCGCGGGCGCGGGCGGGTTGGTGCGGGCCGACCGTCACTTCGACTGTCGCCATCGCAGGGAAGTCGAGTCCACGAATGGTCTCGCGCCGACGCCGGTCGATCAGATTGTGCGGCAGGTGAAACAGCAGGTCGCGCGGGGTTTCGATATCGAGCGCGGCGAAAAGCTTGGCGCTCTTGGGTCCGACCCCCTCCAGCGCCTCGAGTTCGGCAAAGAGCGGAAAGAGGATTTCGGGCCGCGTGGCCATCTCACCCCTCCCCAATCAGGCGCAGCCAGCCCTCTTCGTCGATCACCTCCACCCCCAGATCGGCGGCCTTTTTCGCCTTCGACCCCGCCCCCGGCCCCGCGATCAGCAGGTCGGTCTTGGCCGAGACCGAGCCCGCGACCTTCGCCCCGAGCACTTCGGCGCGGGCCTTGGCCTCGGCGCGGGTCATGCGCTCCAGCGTGCCAGTGAAAACCAGTGTCTTGCCCGCGACCGGGCTGTCACTCGCGCGCGCCTCGGCAGGTTCGATCTCGAGCATTTCGGCCAATGCGTCGATCTCGCTGGCTTCGGCGTCAAAGGCCGTGACCAGCGCGCGGGCCAGCACGGGGCCGACCCCGTCGATGGCCAGCAGATCGGCCTCCGCCTCGCTGCCGGGTTGCGCCTCGGCCATCGCCCTGCGCAGCGCGTCCCAGTTGCCGTAATGCGCGGCCAGCATGCCCGCCGTAGTTTCTCCAACATGGCGGATCCCGAGCGCGAAGAGAAAGCGCGCCAGCCCGATACGGCGCTTTTCGTCGATGGCTGCAAAGAGGTTTTGCGCCGATTTCTCGCCCCAGCCCTCGCGGTTTTTCAACTTGCGCGGCTGGCCGGGGCCGAAGCGGGCCTCCAGCGTGAAAATGTCGCGCGGCGTCTCGACCCAGCCATCGCGCCAGAAAGCCTCGACCTGTTTCGCGCCGAGCCCCTCAATATCGAAAGCCGAACGGCTGACGAAATGCTTGAGCCGCTCGATCTGTTGAGCGGGGCAGATCAGCCCGCCAGTGCAGCGGCGCACCGAATCGCCGGGCTCGCGGATGGCAGGGCTGCCGCATTCGGGGCAGGTTTCGGGAAATTGAAAGGGCGTGGCGCCCTTCAGGCGCCGCGTCAGGTCCACATCGCGGAGCTTGGGAATGACGTCGCCCGCGCGATAGACCTCGACCCAGTCGCCGATGCGAATGTCGCGCCCCTCGCGGATCGGCGCGCCGCGTGAATCGCGGCCTGCGATGTAATCCTCGTTATGCAGCGTCGCATTCGAGACTACGACTCCGCCGACCGTGACCGGGCACAGGCGGGCGACGGGGCTGAGCGCGCCGGTGCGGCCGACCTGAATGTCGATACCCTGCAGCATGGTCCAGGCGCGTTCGGCCGGGAATTTATGCGCGATGGCCCAGCGGGGGGTGGTGGAGCGCAGGCCGAGCCTTTGTTGCAGCGCAAGATCATCGAGCTTGTAGACCACCCCGTCGATGTCATAGCCGAGCGCGGCGCGCTGCGCCTCGATCTCGGCATAGGTGGCGAGCATCTCTTTGAGCGTGGCGCAGCGGCGGAAGCGCGGGTTGGTGGCAAAGCCGAGTTTTTCCAGCCGGGCAATCGCCTCGGTCTGGGTTGCGGCGAGGGGAGCGGAGGTCTCGCCCCAGGCATAGGCGAAAAAGCGCAGCGGGCGGGCAGCGGTGATCGTAGGGTCCAACTGGCGTAGTGAGCCTGCCGCGGCGTTGCGCGGGTTGGCGAAGGTTTTTCCGCCGCGTTCAGCCTGGCGCTGGTTCAGTGCGGCGAAATCGGTGTGGGACATATAGACTTCGCCGCGCACCTCCAGAATCTCGGGGGCGCCCTCCAGGCCTTCGGGAATGTCCACGATGGTGCGGGCATTGGCGGTGACATCCTCGCCGGTCTCGCCATCGCCGCGGGTGGCGGCATGGACCAGCGCGCCGTTCTCATAGCGCAGCGACAGCGAGAGACCGTCGATCTTCGGCTCGGCGGTGAAGGCGAGGGCCGCGTCAGGGGCGAGGCCGAGGAATCGGCGGATGCCGGTGACGAAATTCGCGACATCGTCGTCATCGAAAGCATTGGAAAGCGAGAGCATCCGGCGCGCGTGGCGGATCTTGCCGAACCCCTCGGCCGGGGCCGCACCGATCTGCGCGCTGGGGCTATCGGGGCGGATGAGGTCGGGAAAGCGCGCCTCGATCGCCGCGTTGCGCGCGCGCAGAGCGTCGAATTCGGCGTCCGACATTACGGGGCTGTCATCGCGGTGATAGGCCGTATTGGCATTTGCGATCAGTGCAGCGAGCCGTGCAAGTTCGTGCTTCGCCTGATCGGGCGCGAGGTCTTCGACGTCGATCTCGCTGACCTGGGGCGTCCTGCTGTCTGAATGCGTGCTCACGGCGTGCTGCCCCGTCTGCGCTGCTCTGATGGAGTCAGTGATAGGTTGCGGGCCGGGTCAGGTCCAGCCCCGGAGCGCATTCACAGTGGCGACAGACGGTCGTCGAGCTTCGGTGTCGCTAAGGGGCATATGATCGTGCTGATGCAGGGATGATGCGCGCATACGCGTATCGTTGACGCGCGCAGAGTTGTTGCGCTCAGCGCGCACGCCTCGCGATGCGCTGTCTTGACAGGCGTCTGGGTAACGCAGAGCGCAAGTCTCACGAAGGCGCAACAGGTTAACGAATGGACTTGGGTCAAAACAGGGCGTGGGTCACTGGGCTCGCTTCGGGACACTATCGGTTCCTACCGGAGCTAACTCGCATGCCTATGCCCACCACGAGTGACATTTTCCGGTCAAAGGTCCATCCGGCCCCTGCCCCTGTTCATGCCGATATCGCCTTGCCTTGCGCCCGCGTGGGAAGTTCATCGCTCACGGGGTCTCGGAGCACATAGCCGCGGCCCCAGACTGTGTCGATATAGTTCTCGCCGCCGGTTGCCTCGGACAGTTTCTTGCGAAGCTTGCAGATGAAGACGTCGATGATCTTCAATTCGGGCTCGTCCATGCCGCCATAAAGGTGGTTGAGGAACATCTCCTTGGTCAAAGTCGTGCCCTTGCGCAGGCTCAGGAGTTCGAACATCTGGTATTCCTTGCCGGTCAGATGGACGGTCTTGCCATCGACTTCGACAGTCTTGGCGTCAAGATTGACGCAGATCTGGCCGGTTCTGATCATGGATTGAGCATGTCCCTGGCTGCGGCGGATGATGGCATGGATGCGCGCCACCAGTTCTTCTCGGTGGAAAGGTTTGGTCAGGTAATCATCCGCGCCGCCGCCAAAGCCACGCAGCTTGGTTTCGGTTGCTGTTTCGCCGGTAAGAATGAGAATCGGCGTGTCCACCCGTGCCAGCCGGATCTGGCGCAATACTTCCAGCCCGGCCATGTCGGGCAAGTTGAGGTCCAGCAGGATCAGGTCGTAGTCATAGAGCTTGCTGAGTTCGATGGCATCTTCGCCCATATCGGTGCAGTAGACGTTGAAATTGGAATGCGTGAGCATCAACTCAATGCTGCGCGAGGTGGTCGAGTCATCTTCAACAAGCAGGACACGCATCGGTTACTCCTCTTTTTGGGTTAACCTCGAGTTTCTCTCAGAAAAGTTAACTCCTCGTTACCGTGCATGAATTAGCATTATCTTCAACCTAAAGTTGCCGATATTTTTGCAAGGCTGTGACCTTCAGCGCGTCGATCCCATGTTTGTCGATTGCCTGTCGCCACAGATCGAACTCTTCCTCCGAGAGCGCATAGCGTTCCATCGCGGCATTTTTCGAGAGCAACCCGTGCTCGACCGCCTGAATCACCACCGCCTTGCGGCTGGCTACCCAGCGCCGCGTTTCGCGTGGCGGCAAGTCCGCCAGTGTCAGAACAGTGCCATCGGCCAGCGTGATGGCGCGCGGGCCATCCACTTTCTTGATATACATCGCTGTCGTCCTTCTTCACCCTTACCCTTGGTGGGATCAGAATCGCCCGATGTCCTTAATCTGCGGTTGACCAGAGCGGCGTCTGGGCCTTGAGAATAGATAGCATTTTCCTATATCTCGCCGGATCGTCCCGCCGGAGTACCCCGATGCCCTATGACCCGCCCCTGAATTCGCTTGGCCTGCCCAAGCCTCCCGCCGAGACGCGGGTGGTGGTGGCCATGTCGGGCGGTGTGGACAGCTCGGTCGTCGCTGCAGAGCTGGCATGCGAGGGCTATGACGTTGTCGGTGTGACGCTGCAGCTCTATGACCATGGCGCGGCGCTGGCAAAGAAGGGCGCCTGCTGTGCCGGGCGCGACATCCATGATGCGCGGCGCGTCGCCGAGGAGATGGGTTTTCCGCATTATGTGCTCGATTACGAATCGCATTTCCGCGAATCGGTCATCGACGAATTTGCCGATGCCTATCTGGCCGGTGCCACGCCCGTGCCCTGCATCCGCTGCAATGAGCGCGTGAAGTTCCGCGACCTGTTGGAGACTGCGCAGGATCTGGGCGCGGATTGCATGGCGACGGGGCATTACATCCAGCGCAAACCCGGTCTGCATGGGCCCGAGTTGCACCGCGCCGCCGACCCGGTGCGCGATCAGAGCTATTTCCTGTTCTCGACCACGGCGGAGCAACTGGCTTATCTGCGGTTTCCGCTGGGTCATCTGGAAACCAAGGCCGAGACCCGCGCGCTGGCCGCGCGCCACGGGCTGAGCGTGGCTGACAAACCCGACAGTCAGGACATTTGTTTCGTGCCCGATGGCGATTATGCCAAGGTGATCCAGAAGCTGCGCCCCGGTGCGGCTGACCCCGGCGAGATTGTCGATATGGCGGGCACTGTGCTGGGCCGCCATGAGGGCGTGATCCATTACACCATCGGGCAGCGCAAAGGGCTGGGGATCGGCGGGCTCTCCGAGCCGCTATACGTCGTGCGGCTGGACCCGGAGACGCGGCGCGTGGTGGTGGGCCCGAAAGCGGCGCTGGCCACGCGGGTCGTGCCTGTGCGCGAAATCAACTGGCTGGGCGATGCGCCCTTCACCTCGCAAGCAGAATGGCCACTGGAGGTCAAGCTGCGCTCGACCCGCCCGCCTGCGCCTGCGATCATCCGGCCCCTGTCCGAGACTGAGGCCGAGGTCGAATTGCTGAGCCCCGAGCAGGGCGTCAGCCCGGGTCAGGCCTGTGTTTTCTACGCGCCCGAAAGCAGCCGGGTGCTGGGCGGCGGCTGGATCTGGAAGGGACGCTAGCGCGTTCGTGATGCGCTTGCGCAAAGCGCTTTTCTGCGCGGGCATCCGCCGCTAGGCTGCCGGTATTCTTTTTTAATGTCCGAAAGGAGCCTTCATGCCCGTCCGTTTCCCACTGTCCCGCCCCGTCTGCGCGCTTGCTATGGTGGCGCTGTTGTCCCTGCCACTTTCCGCACAGGCCGATCCCGGGCGCGAGGCGCGGCTGACTGTTGCGCAGGCCTATATCGAGGCAACACTGGCGGATCTCGATGTCGAGGCCATGGTTAGGACCATGTACAAGCCGCTGCTCGAGGAAATCCGCGCTTCCGGGCAGGAGGTGAGCGAGGAGCAGGAGGCCAAGATCGATGCCCTGTATCAGGACAATATGGCGGAGCCTCTGGTCGATCTGATGCGGGCGCAGGACGAGATCATGGCCGATCTCTTCACCCTGACGCAGATCGAGGATCTCTATGCCTTCTACATGACCCCGAGTGGTCGCGTGGTGATGCAGAAGCTGCCGCAACTGACCGAGGCGCAGATGCCGCAGATCAACGAGCTTGTCATGACCCGGATGGACACCATGATGCCTGAGATCATGGAGATACTGGAGCTCGAGGACTGAGCAACTGAGGCCAAGAGGAGCGCCATGGGAGCGCAGAGCACGTTGGTCATGACCTGTGGCGACCCTGCGGGGATCGGCCCCGAGATTGCGCTCAAGGCGCGGCTTTCGGGGGCGCCATGCTTCGCATGGCTCGGGGACCCGGCGCATCTGCCTGAGGCTGCACGCTGGCAGGCAATCGAAGCACCCGCCGAGGCTGCTTCGGTGGGGCCCGAAGTGCTGCCGGTGCTGGTCCATCCCTTCCCGGCCCCCGCACGGCCCGGCACGCCGGATCCGGCCAATGCGGGCGCCATCATCGCCGTGATCGCGCGTGCGGTGGCGCTGGCGCAATCCGGCGAGGCCGCCGGGATTATCACCTGCCCGATCAACAAGGCCGCCTTGAAGACGGGTGCGGGCTTCGGCTTTCCGGGCCATACCGAATATCTGGCCGATTTGGCGGGGGGTGTGTCGGTGGTGATGATGCTGGCCTGCGAAAGCCTGCGCGTGGTACCCGCGACGATTCATATTCCGCTCGCGCAGGTGCCCCGCGCGCTGACGCGCGCGGGGCTGGAGCAATGCCTGCGCATCACCCGCGCCGGGCTGCAGCGCGATTTCGGGATAGAGGCACCTTGTATCGCGGTGGCAGGGCTGAACCCTCATGCCGGAGAAAGTGGGGTGATGGGGCGCGAGGAGATCGAGGTGATCACCCCGGTGCTCGACGCCTTACGCGCCGAGGGCTGGGTGCTCGACGGCCCCCTGCCCGCCGATACGATGTTCCACCCGGCGGCACGGGAGGTCTATGACGCGGCGGTCTGCATGTATCACGACCAGGCCCTGATCCCGATCAAGACCATCGACTTTGCGGGCGGGGTGAATGTGACCCTCGGCCTGCCCTTCATCCGCACCTCACCCGATCATGGCACGGCCTATGACATTGCGGGACGAGGCGCGGCGGATGCAAGCTCGCTGGTGGCTGCCTTGCGAATGGCGCAGCAGATGGCTAATCGGCGGAGATGATCGACAACCTGCCACCCCTCCGCGAGGTGATCCGCACGCACGAGTTGCGCGCGAAGAAGAGCTTTGGGCAGAATTTCCTGCTGGACCTGAACCTGACCGCGCGGATTGCGCGAGCGGCGGGTGATCTGCGCGGCGCCGATGTGCTGGAGGTCGGGCCCGGCCCCGGTGGGCTCACGCGCGCGCTTCTGGCCGAGGGCGCGCGGCGGGTGGTCGCGGTCGAGAAGGATACGCGGTGCCTGCCTGCGCTGGCCGAGATCGCTGCAGCCTATCCGGGGCGCTTGCAGGTCATCGCGGGAGACGCGCTGGATCTGGACCCGCTTGCGCATCTGAGCCCACCTATCAAGGTGGTGGCCAATCTGCCTTATAATGTCGGCACCGAACTGCTGATCCGCTGGATGACACCCGCGCACTGGCCGCCCTTCTGGGACAGCCTGACCCTGATGTTCCAGCGCGAGGTCGCCGAGCGCATCGTCGCGCGGCCCTGCACCAGAGCTTACGGTCGCCTTGCGCTGATGGTGCAATGGCGCGCCGAGGCGCGGATCGTGCTCAGCCTGCCGCCCGAGGCATTCACCCCGCCGCCCAAGGTCTCATCCAGCGTGGTACATATCACGCGACTGGAGCAGCCCCGCTTTCCCGCCGATCCGGCCATTCTCGAGCGGCTTGTGGCTGCCGGGTTCAACCAGCGCCGCAAGAT
The DNA here is from genome assembly GCA_007694945.1 of Paracoccaceae bacterium. Classification (GTDB taxonomy): domain Bacteria; phylum Pseudomonadota; class Alphaproteobacteria; order Rhodobacterales; family Rhodobacteraceae; genus Roseinatronobacter. The sequence goes on from REER01000051.1 coordinate 20,085, forward strand.
GCTGCGCGCGGCCCTGCGTGGGCTGCATCCGCAGATCGGGTTCCTGCTCGAAAATTCGGGCATCGCCCCCACGGCGCGGGCGGAGGAGGTCGAGTTGGAGGCCTGGTGCAGGCTGGCGCGGGCGCTGGCGGCGCCTGGCTAGGACAGGCGGGCCCTTTACACCGGGCTCAGTCCGGCGAGACCGGCAGGATGCGACGGACGGGTTTGTAGGCATCGTACTGATCACGCAGCCAATCGGCACTGCAGGCGTCGATCTCGGCCACCTCGTCGAGCATGCTCTCGCGCCTGCGGGTCGCGTGCATCAACATGATACGCCGCGCCACGGCCTGATGCCCGCGCGGGCTGGCGATGAATTCCGGCTCGGGGATCAGCGCGACTGCCGGGCTGCCCATAAGCGCAAGGCTGTGATAGCTGCCAAGCGCCTCATAAAGCGCCAGCGTGCACTCGCGCGCAGTCTCGGGGCAGGTTGCGTTGCAGACCTCACGCAAGGGCGCAGCCAGCGGGTCGACTTTCAGCCAAGCGGCAAGCGCCTCGGGTGTGACTTCAAGCCCGGCAAGCACTCGCATCGGATGACCCTCGGGCAGCGCCTCACCCTCTGCGGGCTTGAGTGCGCGCCCCAATGTCAAATGCTGCAGGCTCTCCGGAAACCAGCTTGCCGCCCGGACCTCTGTCGCAAAGCCGCGTTCCTGCCGCGAGACATGGGCGAGAAGCGATTCCCGACAGGCGCGCTCCTCGCCAAGTTCGGCGAAACCTTGCGCCAGTTCTACCCCACCCTGCATCATCCACAACTCAACCCAGAGCTGTGCCAGATCTGACTCGCTAGCGGCAGTGGTCATCCAGTTGCGGCCCGAGAGCCCACCGGCCTGGCGCAAAAGCGCAATGCGCTCTTCCCGCGGCAGATAGGTCACATGAGGCCCCTGCAACGCCGCTGATTTGTCGATCAACCCAAGCAGCACCTGCGCTGCAAGATTGCCCGCTTCTGCCAGTTCGGCGAGTCGCGGCAGCGCTTCGGCCTCGTCAGCCTCGAGCCAGGCTGCCAGAGCCTCCTGATATTCGGGCATTTCGGCGCCGCTGATCGCATCACGCGCCTCTACCATAGCAGGCAGCGCAACACTGGCGAAGCAAAAGATGCACAAGCCGCGCAAATGGCGAAACAGATAGGTAATCATGCGGTTCCTTGCGTCTTCGGGCGGACGCTTATTGCTCACTCCCATGGGGATAGTATGCCGTTGTCGACCGCTTGCAGCAAGCGCTTATCTGCGCGCGCGGTGTCACAACATCTGGAAAATTCGGTCTTGAGTGAGCAGGAAAAAAACCACCCCTGAAACAGGGGTGGCAGTCAATCCGCGCGTCGGCGGAACAGGGAGGAAAAGTTTTCAATACTCCGAATAAGGTCATTGAAAACATGCTTTTGATACATCTCTTTTCACATGACGTCCTTGATTTGGATCAAATAAAGGAGTCGCGTTGGGGGGCATTTCAGACATGGCGAATGTTGCGCGATCCGCGAGCCAATGAGGCAAGGCGCTGAGCGCCACGCAGCTGAGGGCGAACAGTCTTGGCGAACCGTGCCTTTTGTTTACCGGAGAAGAACACCGGCTTGACTCCCGCTCGGTTTCGATGCTCTGCGCGCCCGCGCCCCATTTGTTTCGGAAAGCAGACCGGATAAGCTTTGCCCCGAATGACGCGGCTGAGGGCAGCAGATGACAACACGACCCAATGTTTTCGACGAGATCGACCTGACTCGTGCCAGGACCGAAGCCGAATGGCTCGCCCGGCTCGATGAGATCGGCGACGAACTTGGCGTGTTCGAACCCCTGGGCACGCAACACGCGGCCTTTTTCGCTGACGGCAATGATACGCTGCTGGTCGGTTTCGAGTCGGTCGCGCAGATTCGCAGCACCCGCGCCGACCAGCGCCCACTGGGGCAGGTGATTGCGCAGCGCCACGGCTGGTCGAGCCTCTCCCTGCTGGCGCGCGCCCCGCGCTGGTATCGCGATGCTGAAGTTCTGGATTTCTTTGATGCCCAGATCGACGAGGGGTTCTTCGACAGTTTCGCGCGCGTGTTGTTCTATGGTGAGGGAATGCACGGCTACGCGGCCTGTGCCTTCAGCCTTGCCGCGCCCGGGGCCACCGTGCTGGCGATCGCCCCGCAGGCCACGCTCGACCCCGATATCGCGCCATGGGAGCGGCGGTTTCGCTCGGCGCGTCGTTTCGACTTCCGCAGCCGTTTCGGTTATGCACCGAACATGCTCGAAGGCGCGCGCAATGTCTTTGTCGTCTTTGACCCCTCGCACAAGACCGAAGCCATGCATGCCACACTTTTCCGCCAGCCTTTCGTGACCGTGTTGCGCAGCCCGAGGCTGGGACGCGACACGGCAGCGGGGCTGGAGCGGATCGGGGTGCTGGACACGCTGATCGAGACCGCAGCGCGCGGACGTCTGACGCCTGCCCGCTTCTTCGACATGATGCGCAAGCGGCGGCAGGACCCGGACTATCTCAAGGCGCTGGTCAAGCGCGCGGCCAATCGCGGCCATCAGGCGCTGACCGTGATCGCAGCGCGGGCGGCAATGGCGCAGGGCGGAGCAGCACCGCGCAAGGCACCGCACCGAAGCGACACTGCCCCAGCCGATTGAGCCGGCAGAAGCGCGAATCCGTCTGGCACAGGGCGGGCGCTTTCGTGTAAAACGGCGCCATGACCCAGCGCCTCACCCTGCCCCGCCCTGATGACTGGCATCTGCATCTGCGCGATGGCGCGATGCTGCAAGGCATCGCGCCAGAGAGCGCGCGCCATTTTGCCCGCGCCATCATCATGCCCAATCTCGTGCCTCCGGTTGTCACCGGGGCCGAAGCCGCCGCCTATCGCGACCGGATTCTGGCCGTCACCGGCACAGGCTTCACGCCCCTGATGACGCTCTATCTGACCGAGGCGACGGATCCGGCCGATGTCGTCGCCGCGCATCGCGACGGCATCATCACGGCGGTCAAGCTCTACCCCGCTGGGGCCACGACCAATTCCGCGTCGGGCGTGCGCGATTTCGACCGCGTGCGCGGCGTACTCGAGGCGATGGCCGAGGCGGGCATTCCGCTGCTCTGCCATGGCGAAGTGACCGACCCCGAGATCGATATCTTCGACCGCGAGGCAGTGTTCATCGACCGCGTGCTCGATCCGATCCGCCTCGCGACACCGGGGCTGCGCGTGGTGATGGAACATATCACCACCGCCGACGCCGTGAATTATGTCACCTCCGAGCCCCAAGGGCTTTGCGCCACGATCACCACGCATCACCTGGTCATCAACCGCAACCATATCCTCGTCGGCGGGATCAAACCGCATTACTACTGCCTGCCCGTGGCCAAGCGCGAAACCCACCGCGAGGCGCTGGTCAAGGCGGCGACCTCGGGCGATGCGCGCTTTTTCCTCGGTACCGATAGCGCCCCCCATTCCGATGACGCCAAGGAAAGCGCCTGCGGATGCGCGGGCTGTTTCACTGCGACCAACACGCTATCGATCCTTGCACATGTGTTCGAGAATGCAGACGCGCTCGACCGGCTGGAAGGTTTCACCTCGCGCCACGGTCCGGCCTTCTATGGCCTGCCGGTCAATGCCGGGACCATCACCCTCGAACGACGCGACACCCCTGTCACCTACCCCACAAAAATCGAGACCGGCGCCGGACCTGTCTCCGTCTTCGACCCCGGTTTTCCGCTCCACTGGCAGGTGATGCCGGAGTAACACACTTTTTCATTTTGCCCAGAGTACTCACTCCCCGACCCGCGCCACAGCCCGTCGCCCGAAAGGACAGCCATGATCCCCGCCACTTTCCCCGACCGCGCCACTGTCGCCCGACTCACTGCGCGGATGCTGCTTGATATCAAGGCCGTGCATTTCAACGCCGCGGAGCCCTTCACCTTCGCCTCGGGGCTCAAGGCGCCGACCTATATCGACTGTCGCAAGCTGATCAGCTTCCCGCGCATCCGCTCCGGCCTGATGGATTTCCTGACCTGCCGGGTGATGGAGGATGCCGGGTTCGAGGCGTTCGACAATATTGCAGGCGGCGAGACAGCGGGGATTCCCTTCGCGGCGCTTGTCGCTGAACGCATGGCACTACCGATGTCTTACGTGCGCAAGAAACCCAAGGGCTATGGGCGCAATGCCCGGATCGAGGGCACGATGAGCGAAGGACAGCGCGTGCTGCTGGTCGAGGATCTGACGACCGATGGCGGCTCAAAACTCAGCTTCGTCGATGCTATCCGCGAGACCGGCGCAAGCTGCGCGCATACGGCGGTGATCTTCTATTACGGCATCTTCCCAGAGACCGAATCACGACTGGCTGAGCATGGGGTGCGGCTGCATTACCTCTGCACCTGGTGGGATGTGCTGGCCGAAGCCCGGCGCGGCGGAGATTTCAACGCCGCGACGCTGGATTCGGTTGAGGCGTTTCTGCGCGCGCCACGCGACTGGGCGGCGACGGCGTAAGACGCCGCGAGACTGCGATGGCTGTCTACGCTCCCGGCAATACCGCTTGATTGCAGCTTTATGATTTAAAAAAGGTGTTTATCGGCAACTCTTAATGTCAGTTACCACTCAGATCGAATAGCGCGCCTCGGCCATTGAGTCCTGCCGCAACCGTGTCTCGAAGGCGCGTGAGATATGATCCTTCAGTGCCTGATAGGCCGCATCGTCATCGCGCAGGGCAATCGCTTCGACAATGGTGTGATGCTCATCGATGGTCTGCGCGCCGCGCCCTTCGAAAGAAATCGAGGTCGTTGCTAGCAGCGCCATCGAGCGATGCACCAGATCGAGTTGCTGAACCAGATAGCGATTATGCGAGGCCAGATGAATCTGCTTGTGAAAGCGCTTGTTCGCTCGGCTGAGCGCGGTCGGGTCGTCTGCCAGCAGCCTGTCTTCCTCGACCATCGCGCGTAGCAGGCGCACTTCCTCTTCGGTAGCGTGGCGCGCAGCCAGCCGTGCGGCCAACCCTTCGAGTTCCGAGCGTACGCAATAAAGCTCGGCCAATTGGTTGTGGTCGAGCGAGGACACGATCAGCGACCGCCCGTCGCGCGTCAGCAGCGATTGTGTCTCGAGCCGCTGCAAGGCTTCGCGGATTGGCGTGCGCGAGACGCCGAAGCGCTCGGCCAATTCCGATTCGACCAGCCGGTCGCCCGGCTTGTAGATCCCTACATCAATGGCCTCGAGAATGAGGCTATAGGCGTCGGTCAGGTGTCTGGAATCGCTCATGAGTGTGCATCCGCGGCTTTACTGTCACAAAAGCCGGGAACGGACGTGTTGACAAGCCTTGATCTGCACCCTGATCAGGGACGTGCGTCAATTGGGGGATTTGATCATTTTCTGACGAACATCCTGCGCCTCGACTTCCGGCTGTGGAAGGGGCGGTGCATCTTCAGCATCGAATAGTGCCCCGAGGCGCTGGGTCACGCTCAGAAGCAAGGTCTGCTCCCAGGGCTCGAGGCCGTCGAAACGCTTTGAGAAGCGCTGATGCAGAGGGTCCGGGATGTCGTCGAGCAGTGCGCGTCCGGCATCGGTGAGGATCACCCAGACCGCGCGGCGGTCCACCTGTCGGCGTTCACGCCGCACCAACCTGCGCGCTTCGAGCTTGTCGATCTGCAGGGTAACTGTCGCCTGCCCGACACCGAGAGCGCGGGCAATGTCGCGCGGCATTACACGGCCATGATGCGCGACCTCGAGCAACACCAGCAATTGTGCCTGCGTGAGATTCGATTCGCGCGCCATCGCGCGGGCATTGGTCTCGAGCGCATGGACAATGCGGCGCAGCGCAATGAGAGTTTCGGATGATCGGTCTATCACGGCGCTCTGCCTCTGATCGGTTCGTTGTCTGGACCCGGCGCGGACACTGCCCGCTTCCGGGGCAATGCGCAAGATATGACCAGTATGCGAAGCGGGGTCTTCAGTTTTGTTTTGCATGTATAATATTTCGTAATCACAAACATAATTTTCAAGACCTGTGAGAAAATTCCAAGAATTGGCAACTATGAATCTGATTTTCATACGATATTCTGTCAAGTCGAACTGAAAACAGCTTCGGGTTGAAAAACGATTTTCGTTCTTTATATAGAAGTTTCGATGAACGAAGCAGCATAAACAGGCCAAATGACATATCATTTTCCAAAGCCCAAATCGCGCACCGAAGCGCAAGTCGACTTTCGCCAGCCCACGAAGGAAGATGGGTCCGAGGTCTGGAAGCTGGTGGCTGCATGCCCGCCGCTGGATCAGAATTCCATGTACATGAATGTCGTGCAATGCGACCACTTTGCGGACACCTGCGTGATCGCAGAGCGCGACGGAAAAATGCTGGGTTGGATTTCGGGCCACATACCGCCCGAAAGCTCTGACACCCTGTTTATCTGGCAAGTCGCCGTGCATTCCGATGCGCGCGGGCTTGGCCTTGGCAAGAAGATGTTGCGCGAATTGGTGGCGCGCGACACCTGTCGCAATGTACGCCAGATGGAAACCACGATCACGCGTTCCAACGAGGCCTCCTGGGGTCTGTTTCGCAGCTTTGCCCGCGACATGAACGGCAAACTGTCGGACGCACCGCATTACGAGTGCGAGGCGCATCTCGATGGCCGCCATGCGACCGAGCATCTGGTCACGATCAGTCTGCCGCGCAAGGCGCTGCGGATGGTCGCCTGAACCACGCTCTGACACTCATTCAAACCGAAAGGCTGAACGCCATGACCGACCGTAATCTGACGGATATCTATGAACGCCGTGAATCAGAGGCGCGCAGCTATTGCCGCGCCTTTCCGGTGAGTTTTGTCAAAGCGCAGAACGCAACCCTTACCGACGCTGATGGGCGAGAATACATCGACTTTCTCGCAGGCTGTTCGTCGCTGAACTACGGCCATAACGACGCTGACATGAAAACAGCGCTGATCGAGCATATCAGCGCCGATGGCGTGACCCATGGTCTCGACATGCATACCAGCGCGAAAGCCGAATTTCTCGAGACATTCGAGCAGCTGATCCTGCGCCCGCGCGGAATGGAACACAAGGTGATGTTCACCGGCCCGACTGGCACAAATGCCGTCGAGGCGGCCATGAAACTCGCCCGCAAGACAACTGGGCGTGACACCATCATCGCCTTTACCAATGGTTTCCATGGCATGACCATGGGTGCCCTCGCCGCGACCGGTAATGCCGGCAAGCGCGCCGGGGCCGGCACCACCCTGTCGGGCGTCGTCCGCATGCCCTTCGAGGGCGCAATGCCGGGTGTCGACAGTCTGGCCATGATCCGCGCCATGCTGGAGAATCCCTCTAGCGGGATCGACGCACCTGCGGCCTTCCTGATAGAGCCGGTGCAGGGTGAAGGTGGCCTGAATGCGGCCTCCAAGGAATTCCTGCAAGGCATCCAGACGCTGGCCAAAGAGCATGGCGCGCTGGTCATCATGGATGACATTCAGGCGGGGATCGGCCGCACTGGGCCGTTCTTCAGCTTCGAGGAAATGGGCATCATGCCCGACCTCATCCCGCTGGCGAAATCGCTCTCGGGCATGGGCCTGCCCATGGCCGCGCTGCTGATCCGTCCTGATCTCGATATCTGGAAGCCTGCCGAGCATAATGGTACCTTCCGGGGCAACAATCATGCCTTCGTGACGGCCCGCATCGCGCTTGAGAAATTCTGGTCCGATGACAGTTTCCAGCGCGCGACCGAGGAAAAGGCCCGCTTCCTGACCGACCGCCTGCGCGCTATCGCCGCGCATATTCCAGACGCCAGCCTCAAGGGGCGTGGCATGATGCAGGGCATCGATGTCGGCTCGGGCGACATGGCCGCTGATATCTGTGCGACCTGCTTCGAGCATGGCCTGATCATCGAGACGTCGGGCGCGCACGACGAGGTGGTCAAGGTGCTGGCCCCGCTGACCATCACGCAAGAGCAATTTGCCGCCGGGCTTGATATTCTGGAACAGGCTGTCAAGACACACACAAGCCCCCAGGCCATCGCAGCGGAGTAACACCATGATTATTCGTGACTTTCACAAGGAAAAGACCACAGAGCGCCGCGTCGCCGACCAGCAATGGGAATCGGTGCGGATGCTCCTGGCCGATGATGGGATGGGGTTTTCCTTCCACATCACCACCATCGCCGCCGGAAGTGAGCATACGTTCCACTACAAGAACCATTTCGAGAGCGTCTACTGCGTCTCGGGCGAAGGTTCGATCGAGGATCTGGCCACAGGCGAGGTCCATGAAATTCGTCCCGGTGTGATGTACGCGCTCGACAAGCATGACAAGCACACGTTGCGCTGCAAGACCGAATGCGTCTTTGCCTGCTGCTTCAACCCGCCCGTGACGGGCAAGGAAGTGCATCAGGCCGACGGGTCTTACGCGCTCGAAACCTCCTGAAAAGGCTGGCAGGGGTGAAAAGCCACCTGCCACATGACTCATGACCCATACAGTCGAGAAAATCGGCGGCACTTGTATGAGCCGCGCCCCCGAACTTGTCGGGACGCTGTTCCTAGGCAAGCGCGAACCTGCCGAAATCTATAACCGCGTTTTTGTGGTTTCGGCCTTTGGCGGCATCACCAATATGCTGCTCGAGCACAAGAAAACCGGCTCGCCCGGTGTCTATGCCCGCTTTGCATCGGATGACCGCGGTGCAGGCTGGCAGGATAGCCTGCTTGAGACCGCCGAGAAGATGTGCGCCATCCACGCCGATATCCTGACCCATGATGCCGACCGCGAACGCGCCGACGCCTTTGTCCGCGACCGGATGGAGGGCGCTCGCGCCTGCCTGATGGACCTGCAGCGGTTGGGCTCTTACGGCCATTTCCGCATTGCGCAGCAGATGCAAACCGTGCGCGAACTGCTCTCGGGTCTTGGCGAGGCGCATTCGGCCTTTGTCACCACGCTTTTGCTGCAACGCCACAATGTGGATGCGCGCTTTGTCGATCTCTCGGGCTGGCGCGATGACAGCAACCCCTCGCTCGCCCAGCGGCTGGAAGCCGCAATGGCCGGGGTCGATCTGGCAAGCGAATTGCCCATCGTAACCGGCTATGCGCAATGCGCAGAAGGACTGATGCGCGAATATGATCGCGGTTATTCTGAGGTTGTATTTGCCCATCTGGCCGCGCAGACAGGTGCACGCGAGGCGCGGATTCACAAGGAATTCCACCTCTCCTCGGCCGACCCGAAGATCGTCGGCGTCGAGAATACCGTGAAGATCGGGCGCACCAGCTATGACGTGGCCGACCAGCTCTCCAACCTGGGGATGGAAGCGATCCACCCCAATGCCGCGCGTATCCTGCGCCATGCCGATGTGCCCCTGCGCGTCGCCCATGCGTTTGAGCCCGAAGACCCCGGGACGCTGATCGGCCCTGTCGGCGGCGAGACCGGACGGGTCGAGATGGTGACGGGGCTTGAGGTGCATGCGTTCGAGCTGCACGAGCCGGACATGGTCGGCATCAAGGGCTATGACGCCTGCGCATTGGCCGCACTGACGCGCCACAAGCTCTGGATCGTGTCGAAACATTCCAACGCCAACACAATCACGCATTACCTGACTGGCTCGCTGAAGGCGATCAAACGCGCAGAGGCCGAAGTACTGAACACCTATCCCGATGCCTCGGTCAGCGCACGGTCGCTGGCGCTGGTCTCGGTGATCGGCTCAGACCTGCGCGAAATGTCGGTGCTGCGGCGCGGGCTGGAGGCGCTGGAAGAGGCCGGGATCGAGGTCGAGGCCGCGCAGCAGGGTCTGCGCCGGGTCGAGGTGCAGTTCCTCGTGCCGCGCGACGCGCTGGCGGATAGCATCAAGGCGCTGCATCGCCACTTCGTCGCTGCCCCCGTCGAGGCCAAGGTCGCGGCCTGACCAGTTCAAAGGTTTTCGAAGAGACCGGGCTTTCCGCAGGAAAGCCCGGCCTTGTCATATCCGCAATAACAACGCCACCACTGAATCCCGCCCCTGCCAGAGGCAGGGGCAGCGCCCGCAAGTCGGGCAAGGGCGGGCGGGTGGGCTCGGCTTGCGGGCGCTTTTTCCCGGATCGCGGCTCAAACACCCGGTAGCGGAAGCAACACTCTCACTGCTCGCCCATGGTCTTTAGCGCAGAGGCAGGCTAAATCAGGCAAAACGTAATTCCGGAGGCCCCATGTCGCTGCACACCCCGCCCGAACTCCTGCCCTTCGACCTTGACCAGATTGCTACCAGCGAAGGTCGCATTGCGATCTTCGCCGATCCCGGGGCACCCCTGCCCCAGGCAACAAAACGCGCCGACAGGCTCACCCGCGGGGCCGTTGCCCGCGCAGTCGCGAGCCCTGCTTTCGCCAAGCTCAAACCCGGCGAGAGCCTGACGCTCGCCTGGCCCGCTGGCCTCAAGGCCGAGGCGTTGCAGATCATCTGCCTGCCCCGCAAGCCCGACACAGCCGCGTTGCGCAACGCCGGGACCAGCATCGGGCGCGGGCTCGACAAATCCCCTGCCCTGATCTGCCTCGACCGCCTGCCCCTCGCCCCCATCCTGCAGGCCGCCCTGCTGCGCGCCTATCAGTACGAGGCGCAGAAATCCGAGCCCAGGCCCGGCTTCGGCCCTGTCCGCGTCCTGCTGCGCGACTCCGAGGCGGCACAAACCGCGCTGGCCGAGGTCATGGCCAAAGTCGACTCGGTCCACCTCACCCGCGATCTGGTCAACGCCCCTGCCAATCTTCTCACCACCGAGAGTTTCGCCGCGCAAATCAAAGACATGGCAGAACTCGGTCTCAAGATCGAAATCCTTGATGAGGCCGCGCTGGAAGAAGCCGGATTGCGCGCCCTGCTCGCGGTCGGGCAAGGCTCGGAGAGTCCCTCGAAACTCGCGATCCTGCACTGGCAGGGGGCTGAAGGCGCGCCGCTCGCGGTGGTCGGCAAGGGGGTGATGTTCGACACTGGCGGCGTGTCGCTCAAACCCGGCGCGGGCATGGAAGAGATGACCATGGATATGGGCGGGGCGGCGGTCACCGTCGGGCTGATGCAGCTTCTCGCGCGCCGCAAGGCGCGCGCCAATGTCGTGGGCCTTGTCGGTCTGGTCGAGAACATGCCCGACGGGCGCGCGCAGCGCCCCGGCGATGTGATCCGCTCGATGAAGGGCACCACGATCGAGGTCATCAACACTGATGCCGAAGGCCGCCTCGTGCTGGCCGATGCGCTCTGGTATGCGCAGGAGCGCTACACCCCGCGCGCCGTGATCGACCTTGCAACGCTCACAGGTGCGATCATCGTGGCGCTGGGCCATGAAAATGCCGGGGTTTTCGCCAATGACGACGCGCTGGCGGCGGGTTTTCTCAAGGCCGCCGAGAGCGTGGGCGAAGGTGCATGGCGCATGCCGCTCGGCTCGGGGTATGACGCGCTCATCAAGTCGCGCATCGCTGATATCAAGAACAGCGCGGGCCGTCCGGCGGGTTCGATCACGGCGGCGCAATTCCTGCAGCGTTTCGTAAAGGAGGGCATGCCCTGGATGCATCTCGATATCGCCGGGGTGACGCTGACCAAGACCGAGAGCGCCCATGCGCCGAAAGGGGCTTCGGGCTGGGGTGTGCTGGCGCTGGACGCGCTGGTGGCCGCAAAATTCGAGGAGGGCTGAGGGCCGCGCGCGATGGGCAAGGCGCTGTTCTACCACCTGACCCGAGACCCGCTCGAGGTCACTGCGCACAACCTGTTGTCGCGCGCGCTGGCACAGGAGATGCGCGTCATGGTGCGCGGGCGTGACATGGAGCGCCTCACGGGCCTCGATGCCGCGCTCTGGCAAGGCGACAAGGCCAGCTTCCTGCCCCATGGGCTGGCGGGCGGGCGCCATGATGCTGATCAGCCTATCCTGCTGAGCACCGCGCGCGAGGCCCCCAACCGCGCCCACATTATCATGGCCATCGACCGCGCCGAGGCCACGCCCGAGGAGGTGCCGGGGCTGGAGCGGCTCTGGGTGCTGTTCAATGGCCATGACGCCGAGGAACTCGGACAGGCCCGCGCGCAGTGGAAAGCCATGACCGCCGCTGGAGTGGAGGCCGAATACTGGTCGCAGGAGAGCGGGCGTTGGGAGTGCAAGGCGCGCAGCGGCACGGCCTGAGCAGAGGCGCACAGGCACTGTGAGCGGCTGCGGAATGGACCGGCGCGGCCAGATGCACCAATTCCCGGATGGCAGACAACATCAAGGATATCTCCCATGCAACACGCCTCTCTTCTTCTCATTGCCCGCATCCTGCTGGGTCTTCTCTTCGTCGTCGCGGGTGTCGGCAAACTCGGCAATGTCGAGGGTTTCGGCGCCTATATGGCCAGTGGCGGCATTCCCGCCGTCCTCGCCTGGCCCGTAGTCCTGTTCGAGATCGGCGCAGGGCTTGCGTTGATTGCTGGTTTCCAGACTCGGATCAGCGCTCTGGCGCTGGCGGCGTTTTGTGTCGTCTCCGGCCTGCTATACCACTTCGACCCGACAGATCAGATGGAGATGACACAGCTTTTGAAAAACCTCGGACTTGCAGGCGGTTACATTGCGCTCTTCATCACCGGTGCGGGTGCATGGTCGGTGGATGCGAAGCGTGGGCGCGCGGAACCGATCACGGCCTGAATATTGCCTGCCGGGCAGGCGCAGCCTGCCCGGCCCCGTCAGTGGCCTTTTCAGTTCGTGCGCAGGCGCTGCACCAGAGCAGCACCGACCGTGCTCAATCCAAAGATCAGCGCCGCGAAGACCACGATGGACGGACCAGAGGGCGTGTCCTGAAACAGCGACAATTGCAGCCCGCCCCAGACCGACACACCCCCGATCACGATCGCCACAACCGCCATCTGCTCGGGGCTTCGGGCGAGGTTGCGCGCCGCCGCCGCAGGGATGATCAGCAGTGCAGCGATCAGCAGCGCGCCGACGATCTTCAGCGCCACCGCCACGACAATCGCGAGCGCCAGGGTCAGCATCATGCGTTCGCGCGCGGGGTTGATCCCCGAAGCATGGGCGAGGTCCTCGCTGAGGGTCGTTGTCAGCAGCGCCGACCAGCGCCACAGGATCAGCCCGAAGACAAGTGTCGCCCCCCCGGCGATCACCGCCAGGTCGAACCGCGATACCGCGAGAATGTCACCGAAGAGATAGGCCGTCAGGTCCACTCGCACGGCCGGAAGGAACGAGACCGCGACCAGACCGAGCGCGAGCCCGGTATGGGCCAGCACCCCCAGCGTCGTATCCATGGCCCAGCCTCGCCCGGCAAGGGTCGAGACGATCATCGCCATGACCAGTGCCACCAGCAGCGTGCCGATAAAAATGCTGATCTGAAAGGCCAGTGCCAGTGCTACACCGAGGATCGCTGCATGCGATGTGGCATCGCCAAAATACGCCATCCGGCGCCAGACCACGAAACAGCCCAGCGGCCCCGTGGCCAGCGCCACCGCCAGCCCGGCCAGAAGCGCGCGCGTCAGAAAGTCATCAAGCATGCGGTGCCCCGTCATGATCGTGGTTATGGTCGTGATCGTGGTCATGCTGGTAAAGCGCCAGCGCACCACCAGTGCCCAACCCGAAGAGCGCGCGGTATTCGGGTGCTGCGCGCACCACATGCGGCGCCCCTTCGCAGCAGATATGCCCGTTGATGCAGATCACCCGGTCCGAGGCCGACATGACCACATGCAGATCATGGCTGACCGAGAGCACGGCGCAGCCCGTCTCGCGCCGCACATCCTCGATCAGCCGGTAGAAACTCGCCACACCGGGTTGATCGAGGCCGGAAGTCGGCTCATCCAGCATCAGGATATCGGGTCGGGTCAGCAGCGCGCGCGCCAGCAGCACACGCTGGAACTGCCCGCCCGAGAGAGTGGCCATGTTCTGCTTCAGGACATCGCCGACACCGACTTGCTCCAGCACCTCGGTCATGGCGCTCTTAGAGGCAGGCACAGGCAGCGACAGGAAACGCGAGACCGGAATCGGCAGGCCGGGGTCGATATGCAGCCGCTGCGGCACATAACCGACCTTCAGCCCCGCCGCGCGCAGCACGCGCCCGCGCGAAGGCTTTATCACACCCAGCAGCGCGCGCAGAAAAGAGGTCTTGCCCGAGCCATTCGGGCCAACAATGGTCACGATCTCGCCGCGTTCGATATCGAAATCGATATCGTGCAATACACGCCGCGCGCCATAGCGCAACTCCAGCCTGCGCGCCGCAATCAGGCTCATGCGGGTTTGCCAGCGCAGGCGCTGCAGAGGCCAACCGCTTCGATCGTGCTGCGCTCCAGCTGGAAGCCGACGGCGGATGCGGCTTCGATCATCGCCTGCGTGAACGAATCGGCACAGGCCTCCGTCACACTGTTGCAACGTGCGCAGATCAGAAAGGCAGCGCGATGGTCGCGGGCCGGATGCACGCAGGCCGTGAAGGCATTCAGCCGCTGGATACGATGCGCAAAGCCGTTCTCGACAAGGAAATTGAGCGCGCGATAGGCGACTGGCGGCTGGGTGCCATAACCCTCGGCAGAGAGCCGCTCCAGCACATCATAGGCGCCGAGCGCACCATGGGCCTCGAGCAGGATCTCGAGCGTGCGCCGCCGCACAGGGGTCAGCCGCACGCCGTTTTCCCGCGCCCGCATCTCGGCCTCGGCGAGAATGGCGCCGGTGTGGGCCGGACCGCTATGGTCGGTGCAACAAAAACCCGATTGAGGAGAATGATCTGTCATCTGAAGCCTGTTGACTGTTATGATATAACGTTAGATAGGTTCCGTAACAATATTACACAAGGAGGATGCAATGCGCTACTCGATAGCACTGGCCTGCGCCATGATGGGAACACCCCTGGCGGCCAATGATCTGAAAATCATGACAGATTTTGGGGTGACCCATTCGCTGGTGTCGATGGTTCTGGGAGAGACGGGCTCGGCCGATCTGCTGCTCGACCGGGGCGGCGACCCGCATTCCTTCCAGTTGCGCCCCACTCAGGCGCGTGCGCTCTCCGAGGCCGATCTGGTGTTCTGGGTCGGAGAGGAACTGACCCCATGGATGGCCCGCGCGCTGAGCGGTGTGGGCACAAGCGGCGAGGTGGTGACGCTGATCAATGCCGAGGGGCTGCACTTGCAGGATTACGCGCACGGGCATTCGCATGACCACGGCCATTCTCACGACGATCAC
>REER01000038.1 GCA_007694945.1 Paracoccaceae bacterium
AATGGGATGCAGATTTTGCGCAGAGATCCGGCGCAAGACCGACGTGGAGGGCGGATTGCCGCCTGTGACCTTGCCGCATTGCAGCTGCAGCATTCGACGAAAGCGGCCAGTCGCTGTCCCGCGCTAGGTCGACTCAAGTGTAAAGGGAGCAGGATTCGCAAAATCTGTGCCGCCGAAAACGTTGCGCTGGCGCGTCAGGCTTTAAGCTACCGGATAGCTTGACCTACCTGCATAGAAATTCCTTCCGCTTCCAAGAATGGATCGCACCGCCAAATCGAGGGATCCAGAACTTGGAAAGCTCAGAACGTAGGCGGCGTGCATGCACTGACAATCTCGCAGACATCCGGACCCGGATTTCGGAATCTGTGTGGCGTCTTGCTGCTGAAATAATACGCGTCACCCTTTTCCAGCAAGAACGTCTCGTCACCAACCGTCAGCTCCAGCTTCCCTGCGATCACAATTGCGCATTCCTCGCCCTCATGGCTCAGGACTCTACGCCCGGAGTCGCGTCCCGGCTGATAGAATTCGTGGAGCATCTGGAGCTTTCGGTTTGAACGCGATGCGGCCACAAGCAGGTACTTCAAACCCGGGGCACCGATGTCGATCAATTCGCCCTTCCGAAACACAGGCGTTTCAACCGTGGATAATTCGAAGGTAAAGAACGTGGCAAGGTCCATCGGGATACCATCCAGTATCTTCTTGAGTACCGAGACCGAGGGCTGGGTGGCCATGGACTCGATCTGGCTGATCGTTCCGCTGCCGACCCCGGTTCGCCGCGCGAGCTCGCGCTGTGACAATCCCTTGGATTGCCGAACGACCCTGAGGCGGCGCGCGACCATGGCATCATGCGAAGATGTAGCGTTCACGATGTGATTTACCGCTTTCTATCGAAAGCAATTGATAACTTATTTCAACGTTTTCAGCAAGGAAGTTGTGTCGATCAAATCAGGATTGATCGATTATGGAAGCATGCTAGGAACCGAAGTCATCCATGGGAGAGAGGACAGTCCGATGAACCGCGTCGCCACCCCGAATGACTTTTCCAGTTTCTGGATGCCGTTCACCGCAAACCGGGATTTCGCAAAAGACCCTCGGCTGATCACGGCCGCGAACGGGATGTATTATACCAGCCATGACGGACGGCAGGTGATGGATGCGACTGCGGGCCTGTGGTGCGTGAACGCCGGCCATAATGACCCCCTGATCGTAGAGGCGGTGCAACGCCAAATTGCCACGCTTGACTATGCGCCGCACTTTAACTTTGCCACACCGCAGGCTTTCGAACTGGCGGCACAGTTGGCTAACTTGTTCCCGACAGGGCTCGACCATGTGTTCTTCACGAACTCGGGGTCGGAATCTGTGGATACGGCGCTGAAAATCGCGCTGCACTACCACCGTGTCCGCGGCGATGGCGCAAGGACGCGCCTGATCGGGCGTGAACGGGGCTATCACGGCACCGGTTTTGGCGGCATTTCGGTTGGTGGGATCGTCAACAACCGCAAGCATTTCGGGACCATGCTGACCGGCGTCGATCACCTGCGCCACACTCATGACCTTGCGCGCAACGCGTTTTCGCGTGGTTGCCCAGAGCATGGCGCGGAACTGGCTGACGACCTGATCCGGATTGCCGAATTGCACGATCCGTCCACTATTGCCGCGGTCATCGTCGAACCGATGGCGGGCTCTACCGGTGTACTGATGCCCCCAGTCGGGTATCTCAAGCGCTTGCGCGAGATCTGTGATCGCTACGGCATCCTGCTTATCTTTGATGAGGTTATCACCGCCTATGGACGCCTTGGAACTGCGAGCGCGGCGGAATATTTCAACGTGAAACCCGACATCATCACCACTGCGAAGGGACTGACCAATGGCGTCATTCCGATGGGCGCGGTGATCGTTGATGAAACGATCTACAAGTCAGCGATGGAACATGCGACAGCTCCCATCGAGCTTTTCCATGGATATACGTATTCAGCGCACCCAATGGCGGTCGCCGCTGCTTTGGCAACGCTGAAGTCCTATCGCCAAAACGACATGTTCGCGCGTGTGGCGACCCTCTCTCCGCTATGGGAAGAGGCGGTGCATAGCCTGAAGGGGCTGCCCAACGTGATCGACCTGCGCAATCTTGGCCTTGTTGCCGGGATCGAACTTTCCCCGCGGCCAGGTGCGCCTGGGGCGCGGGGGGCCGAAGCGATGAAGCTCGCATGGGAAAAAGGCCTCATGATCCGCGTTACAGGCGACATCATCGCGCTGTCGCCTCCGTTCATCATCACCGAGGACGAGATTTACACATTGTTCGGCAAGCTTGCGGACATTCTGCGCAATCTGGCCTGAGACCGCAGCCTCGTGCAACGAAAGACACGGCCAAGATCTGGCAGATCAGCCATGTTCCCCTGTCGACTTCTTCGTTCGTTGCGCTTGAATGCGGGGCCCTCTACCGGAAGTCTTCTTCCCAGCCACGCGTGACGAACCTGCGCATTGCCCTTTGCCAGCGTGCAAAGTGTCGGTCAGGCGGAAGTTGCGGCCTTGCCGACGTGACAGGATATGTTGCGCGACGCATAGCCTGTTTGCGACACGCAGCAGGCCATGAAATTTGGTATCAGCGCGTCAATAGACAGGCGGTGAGATGATCCAGATCACGACTGCAGGGTCGGAATGCGGGTTTGACCACGCGTAGTCGCGATTGTTAAATTGGAAGCTGTCGCCCGTATTCAGGTTGAGTTCCAGATCGTCGATGGTCAAAGACAGCCTGCCGCTGACCAACACCCCACCATCTTCGCGGTCACGCGCCCGCACGCGCCCGCCGCTATCGGAATGCGGGGCAAAAACCGATTTGATCATCTCGAACGACCCTGACAGCGAGGGCGAAAGCAACTCTTCGGTCAAGCCGCTTTCCGTCGATCCAATAGGCACACGGTCATCGGCGCGCAAGACAAGGCCGCGCTCGGCCTCGGCGCGGTTTGCAGAGCGGAAGAATACGCTGATGTTGATGCCCAGAGTGTCAGCAATCTGCGCCAGATCGCGCACCGAAGGCACGGTCTGACCGCGTTCGATCTGGCTAAGCCAGCCAAGGGAACGGCCGATTGCGGTCGCAAGCTGCTTCAGGGTCATACCGCGCGCCTTGCGCAGGGCACGGATATCGTCACCGATCTGTTTGCTCATGCGGATTTCATACCTTCGCTCCTGCCCGCATTGGTAAACCATCAACATTGCGACGCAAGGATTTTCGCCATGATAGAATAGTTTGGTAAAATATACTCAAAAATGAAATTAATATTTGAAATTTCATTTTCAAGATGGCAACACTTGGCCTTATCATCCCCGCCCGTGCGGGCCTGCAAGGATTGCCGCCAATGGTTACACTTCCCGCCAAAGCCCGCGTCGTCATTATCGGGGGCGGCATTTCGGGCTGTTCGGTCGCCTATCATCTGGCCAAACTGGGCTGGACGGATATTGTCCTGTTGGAGCGCAAACAGCTTACATCAGGCACGACATGGCACGCGGCGGGACTGGTGGGGCAGTTGCGCGCCAGCCAGAACATGACGCGGCTGGCAAAGTATTCCGCCGATCTATACACGCGGCTGGAAGCCGAGACCGGCCTTGCCACCGGGTTTCGCCAATGCGGGTCGATCACCGCCGCGCTGACGTTGGAACGCAAGGAAGAAATTCTGCGCCAAGCCAGCCTTGCCCGCGCTTTTGGCGTCGATGTTAATGAACTGTCCCCCACCGAGGTCAAGACGCTTTATCCTCATCTGAACATCGACGGCGTGACGGCAGGTGTGCATCTGCCGCTGGATGGACAAGCTGATCCGGGCAATATTGCGCTGGCGCTGGCCAAAGGCGCACGTAACAACGGCGCGCTGATCGCCGAACATGTCAAGGTCACGCAGGTCACCCAACAAAATGGTCGCGTTACAGGGGTCGATTGGGTGCAGGGTGCCGAGCAGGGCCATATTGCTGCCGATCTGGTGGTGAATTGCGGTGGCATGTGGGGCCGTGATCTGGCCGCGCAAAACGGGGTCACATTGCCGCTGCATGCCTGCGAACATTTCTACATCGTGACCGAAGGCATCCCGGGCCTGACACAGATGCCAGTACTGCGCGTGCCCGATGAATGCGCCTATTACAAGGAAGACGCCGGAAAAATGATGCTGGGCGCGTTCGAGCCAAAGGCGAAACCCTGGGGTATGAACGGGATTTCCGAGGATTTCTGCTTCGACCAATTGCCCGAGGATGTCGACCATTTCGAACCGATCCTGGAGATGAGCATCAACCGTATGCCGATGCTGGCCGATGCCGGGATCCACACGTTTTTCAACGGGCCGGAAAGTTTCACGCCCGATGACCGTTACTATCTTGGCGAAGCGCCCGAGTTGCGCGGCTATTGGGTCGCGGCGGGGTATAACTCGATCGGGATTGCGTCCTCGGGCGGGGCGGGTATGGCGCTGGCGCAATGGATGAACGATGGCGAAGCGCCCTTCGATCTGTGGGAGGTCGATATCCGCCGCGCCCAACCCTTCCAGAAGAACCGCCGCTATCTGAAAGAGCGCGTGTCTGAAACGCTGGGTCTGCTCTATGCCGACCACTTCCCCTATCGCCAGATGGCCACCAGCCGCGGCATTCGCCGCTCGGCGCTACATGACCACTTGAAAGCGCGCGGCGCGGTCTTTGGCGAGGTTGCAGGATGGGAACGCGCCAACTGGTTCGCCAATGACGGGCAGGAACGTGAATACCGCTATTCATGGAAGCGCCAGAACTGGTTCGACAACCAGCGCGCGGAACATATGGCGCTGCGCACGGGTGTCGGGTTGCTGGACATGACCTCTTTCGGCAAGATCCGCGTGGACGGAGCCGACGCCTTGGCATTGTTGCAGCATGTCTGCGCCAATCAGATGGATGTGGCCGTCGGGCGGCTGGTCTATACCCAGATGCTGAACGCGCGCGGCGGGATTGAAAGCGATCTGACAGTGACGCGGCTGGGCGAGACGTCCTTCCTGCTGGTCGTGCCCGGCGCCAGTTTGCAACGTGATCTGGCATGGCTGCGCCGCCACGCGGATGACCGCCATGTGACGATACTTGATGTCACGGCGGGCGAAGCTGTTTTGCCGGTGATGGGACCGAAATCGCGCGACCTGCTGCGGCTTGTCTCGCCCGATGATTTCTCGAATGAGGCGCACCCATTCGGCACTGCGAGAGAGATCGAGATCGGCATGGGGCTGGCACGCGCGCAACGCGTCACTTATGTCGGTGAGCTGGGGTGGGAGTTGTATGTCAGCACCGATCAGGCCGCCCATGTGTTCGAAACCCTGGTCGAGGCAGGCACCGAGGTCGGGCTGAAACTATGTGGGCTGCACGCGATGGACAGTTGCCGGATCGAAAAGGCCTATCGCCATTTCGGCCATGACATCACGGATGAAGACCATGTGCTGGAAGCGGGGCTTGGCTTTGCGGTGAAAACCGCGAAGGGCGATTTCCTGGGACGTGACGCGGTGCTGCGCAAGCGCGAAACGGGGCTGGCGCGCCGCATGGTGCAGTTTCGCCTGACCGACCCCGAGCCGCTGTTGTTCCACAATGAACCGATCTTGCGCGACGGCGCGATCGTGGGATATCTGAGTTCAGGCAATTACGGCCACCAGCTTGGTGGTGCCATCGGCATGGGCTATGTGCCCTGCGCATATGGTGGCGAAAGCCCGGACGAAATGATGGCGTCACGTTATGGCATCATGGTTGCAGGTCAGGTCTTTGACGCAACCGCCAGCCTGACGCCGATGTATGATCCCAAATCGGAACGCATAAAGGCATGATTATGTGGCAAAGCGGTGAAGAAGCACTTGCGTTATGACCGTGGCCAAGGATTGTCTGTCCAGACCAACCCGGTTCAGTTGATCCGCCTTTGACATGACTGGAGATGCCTTATGAGCGCGTCAATTGCTGATCTACCGGAAGAAGCCCGCGCTGCGCTGGTTG
Organism: Paracoccaceae bacterium; assembly: GCA_007694945.1. Classification (GTDB taxonomy): domain Bacteria; phylum Pseudomonadota; class Alphaproteobacteria; order Rhodobacterales; family Rhodobacteraceae; genus Roseinatronobacter. The sequence continues at coordinate 5,968 of REER01000038.1, forward strand.
CCCGCGCAAACGCGCCGGGTTTGGCGCATTTGGCTGGTCATCTGGTTGCGATTCTTGTGACGGGAACTCTGATCACTTTGCAACCACCGTTATGGTGGCTGGCGCTGCCGGTTCATGGCGTATTGATCGTGTTCCTGTTCACGCTGCAGCACGAATGCACGCACCGCACCCCCTTTGCCAGCGACCGACTGTGCGATCTTGTGGGGCATGGTATCGGCCTGCTGATCCTGAATCCCTTCTTGTGGTTCCGGCCGTTCCACTTTGCCCATCACCGGCATACCAATCGCGCTGGTGATCCTGAACTGGAAGGGCCTGTCCTGCAGACCCGCGCGCGATGGCTGTGGCATGTAAGCGGCATTCCTTACTGGCGTACTCAGATAGCATTATTGATCCGCCTTGCGACCGGCCGCGAGGCTCCAGCGTGGTTGCCCGCCACAATTCGCAGCCGCGCAGAGCGAGAAGCCCGAGTCCTTATCGCGATTTACACAATGGCGCTATTGACGCTGCTGTGGTCGCCCCTGCTGCTGTGGCTTTGGATTATGCCCTGCCTGCTTGGTCAGCCTGCGCTTCGGCTATACCTTCTGGCCGAACATGGGGACTGCCCGCAAGTAGCGAACGTATTGGAAAACACGCGCACCACCTTTACTACCCGAGCGGTTCGTGCGCTGGCCTGGAACATGCCCTTTCATGTCGAGCATCATCTTGCCCCGCAGGTGCCGTTCCACCGCCTGCCTGCACTTCACGCCCTCATCCGTGATCGTTTGGGTGTCACCGCCCCGGGTTACGCTGCATTCACCCGCGATTATTTGGCGCGGCGAAAATAAACAGCCGCAGAGATGTAACGCTGACTGTGGTTTGTATTCTATTCTGGCGCGTGTCAGCAATACTCGACACAGACAACGCGCCCGATCTGGCAAGTTCAGGATGGCTGGCAAAGCCTGACGTCTATCGGGGTTTGGAATTACGCGGCCTACTATTCACGCTCGGCATCGTCGTTCAGTGTGTCAAGGTAATGCGGCAGCTCGCGGGCCGTAATGTCTGCTTCACGTATCAGCCAGTCAAAGTGTTCGCTAAAGGCGGCGATCCGCGCCCGGTCACGGAAGGCAAGATAGTGCCGCCCAAGATAGAGCGTGGCAATCAAGGAACCAAAAACTGTCAGGGGCGATGAAAACACGCGCCTGGCATCAAAAAGATAGATGCGTAGGCTCGGGTAGAGTTGGTCGGAAAGTGTGCGCAGGTGGGCCAGTTGCGCGGCCCGCACGCCTTTGGGCAACCCCCGGTAATACCCCTCTGCACGCGCGAGGCTTTCCACTTCGTGACGGGGAATGGCGACTTCATGATCGCCTGAGGAGTTGCGGATCATGCGCATGCGATCCTCAGACGCTCCGATCGCCTGTTCGGTGGTGCGGTGCAATGCGTCGGCATACTCCCATTCCAGCATGGCTGGTATTTTGAACATGTCCGGCATTGTCGCGGGAACGTGTCGGACCTTATAGCCCGCAGCTTCGCGATACCATGCGAGGATCTGCTCATCGACCAGTGCGCGTGGTGCCTCGGTTATCGATACGGTTGCGGCCACCAGATCAGCAGCGCGTTCGGGCCTGTCGGACAAGCCCAGCAGCCAGTCGGCGCTGACACCCAGCGCCAAGGCACATTCACCCACCACCTGCGCATTGGGCAGCCGTGTGTATTGTGGTGCCAGAACTTGCGAAATGGTCGAGCGATCCACGCCAACCTGTTGCGCCAGGGCGGTCTGATTCACACCAGCATGTTCCATCGCCCTTGAAAGACGTGTTCGAAAGAGCAAAGCACGCTCACGTTTGTCGTATTTTATCACGGTATGTCAGTAAACTCACTGGTTGTAAGATAAACTTGCGCATCCACAGAATACACATCATGCAGTTTCACCGCTATCCTGATTTGGCAAATCATACAGGAGTCTCCATGGAAAGCCGCCGACGCACCCTTGCCAAGGCATTCATCTGGCAAGCACTTGGCCTTTTGACCATGAGCGGGGTCGGCTGGGCGCTGACGGGGTCTATGGCGGTCGGCAGCGGGATCGCCGTCATGAACACCCTAATCGGTTTTGTGACCTATATCTTGTACGAGCGTTTCTGGGCTGGAATCGGCTGGGGCCGAGAGGTCTGAGTCACACTTGACTGTGAGAATACTTATGTAACGCTTCCCATCGCGATCCGCCGGACCACTGACCGCTCTAATGAGTCGCCTCAGTTGCAATGTTGCAAGCTCACATTTGGCTATCCGCCCTCCACCTCGATCATCTCACACGTGCCGCACCCTGCCTGACCGTCCGCAACGAGGCTGGCTGCGGAAATATGCTGCGCCACTCCTGAGCGACCGCTTCGACAAACCCTATGTCGAAGGTCGACCGTCCGCAAAGGGCC
>REER01000068.1 GCA_007694945.1 Paracoccaceae bacterium
GAGCAGCTCGATCTCTTCGAGGCCATGGGCCTCAAAAAACCCGCCTGACCGGCGCTGTAGTCACACAAACACGATTTCCGTGTAAACAATATCAATCACTTACGCGATTAACTGTCGAACCTGGGAGGCCAGATTGCGCAATCGCGCACGACAGCTGACCATCCTGACCGAAGATGCCGCTCAAAAGGCGGGCGGCGAACCGCTCGCCCGGAACGCACAGGAGACGGTCAGTTGATATCCGTCTCCATTCGAAAGCCTGAACCATAGATCAGGGTCACGGCGGTAATGGAATGCGTGTCGGAGAAGGTTGTGCGATCCATGCTGAACAAGGCTGTGCCAACCGCACAATCCATGATCTGGGCCAATCGAGCATCAGCGGAAACGGCATAAAGACTTAATGTGCCATGCGCAAAGGGAAGATTGCGCACCAGCCACTCATTTGCGCTGATCGCGTCAAATTTCTGCTCTGGCCCGACAACGGCCGGGTTCAGCCAACGCTGCTCCAGGCAAAACGGTCGGCCATCAGCCAGATGAAGCCCGCAGACATGGCGCAACGGCACCGCGCTTTTCAAGCGCAATGCCGCGTGCACAGAGGCAGGCACTTCAGCGTCACACCTGTCCGACAACAGCGTGTAGCCATAATCCTGCCCGCGCGCCTCGACATCCTGACGGATGATCGAAATCTCGAATATCGCCTTGCGCACAGGCGTCAGCGCAACGCGCGTGCCACCTTTGCGTTTGCGCTCCAGATAGCCCGATTCCGCCAGATCACGCAGCGCACGGTTCACGGTCGTGCGCGCACAGCCGAATTCCTGGGCCAGCTCGGCCTCGTTCGGGATCAGCTCTCCGGGCAGCCATTCCTGATCACAGATGCGTCGCAAGGCTTCCGCACGCAGCGACTGCCAACTGATCGCCCCTTTTTTCATACGTTGCGCAACCGCCGCACGACGGCGCGATACGTGGCCGAAATCGCATCATGATGCATATGTCGCCCCCCCATCACAACATGCCGGCCCGCAGACCAGACATCACTGACAGCCCGGTCATCGGCAGCAAAGACAAGCGCGTCAAGCATAGTGTCGCCAGCGCGGCCGTCCAGATCAATATGGGTCGTGTCCAGCGCCACCAGATCGGCCAGCTTACCCACCGACAGCGCGCCCCCATCGCGCGCGGTTGCCTGTGCCCCACCGAGCGCGGCCCCCTCCAGCAAGGTGCGTCCGGTCGATTTCTGCTCGGTCGCGAAGGCCGCACGCGAGTGATCGCGCAGGCGTTGCGAATAGTCGAGCGTGCGCAATTCCTCGGACAGGCTAATGCGGATATTGCTGTCCGAACCAATGCCCCAACGCCCGCCCGCATCCCGATAAGCGATGCCGTCAAAAATGCCATCGCCAAGGCTGGATTCAGTGATCGGACACAGCCCCGCGACAGCGCCCGTCGCCGCAAGGGCCTGCGTTTCATGGTGCTGCATCTGCGTGCAGTGGATCAGACACCAGCGGCTATCGACATCGGCATTGGCCAACAGCCATTCCACGGGCCGCGCGCCCCAGGCCTGCAGCACTTCCTCCACCTCGGCGGGCTGTTCGGCCAGATGCATATGCAAGGGCTGATCCGGGCGCAGCATGATCGAGGCGGCAAGCGCCTCTCGCGACACGGCGCGCAGGCTGTGCGGCGCGATGCCAAGGCGCGCATCTGACGGCAATGCGCCCAGCGCGGTCTCTGCCCCCTCGACCAGCCTGGAAAACTGGTCGAGATCATTGCCGAAGCGGATTTGCCCCGGCCCCAATGCGCGCTGGTCGCACCCGCCATATTGATACAGCACCGGCAGCAGGGTCAGGCCAATCCCCGTCTGATACGCTGCTGCGACAATGCGTTCGGACATTTCCGCCAGATTGGCATAAGGCGTGCCGCCCGGCGCGTGGTGCAGGTAATGGAACTCTGCTACCGCGCCATACCCGGCTTCGAGCATCTGCATCTGCACAAAGGCCGTGATGGCCTGCACGTCATCCGGGGTCAGTTGGTCCAGAAACCGGAACATCAACTGCCGCCATGTCCAGAAACTGTCACGCGGATCCGGGCCGCGCTGTTCGGTCAGTCCCGCCATGGCGCGCTGAAACGCATGCGAATGCAGGTTGGCAGGCGCGGGCAACAGCGCGCCCACGCGGATCGCCTCTGCCTCGGGGGTGGTTCCGGCCTGCAGATCGGTGATGCGCCCCTTGTCATGGACAAGGCTGACGCCGCTTGCCCAGCCATCGGCCAGAAGCGCGTGCTCTGCCCAGACCCTGCCCGTGAAACCCTGCATCTGTTTCCCCATTGACGGATAAAATAAGTGCATACATAATATCCGAATTCGAGTAAGGAATCAAGATGCAACGCTCCCTGCCCCTTGTTCTGAGCAATGCCCGACTGGCGACGATGGCCGACGCCGTGTCGGGACCAGGCGCCATTGTAATCGAGGACGGATTGGCGACATGGGTCGGTGCGCAAGCGGATCTGCCTGCCGCCCATGCCCGCGCCGAACAGCGCGACATGCAAGGGCGGCTCATCACCCCGGCTTTTGTCGATTGTCACACCCATCTGGTGCATGGCGGCCACCGCGCACGCGAATTCGAGCTGCGCCTCGAAGGCGCATCCTATGAAGAACTGGCCCGCGCTGGTGGCGGCATCATGTCCACAGTCACAGCAACCCGCGCGGCCAGTGAAGACCAGCTTCTGACTACCGCCCTGCCGCGTCTGGATGCGCTACTGGCCGAAGGGGTTTCCTGCATAGAGGTCAAGTCCGGCTACGGGCTGGACCATGACACGGAACTGACCATGCTTCGGGTTGCGCGCCGTTTGGCCAGTCTACGGCCCGTGCGCATCCGCACCAGCTTTCTGGGGGCGCATGCTGTGCCCAAAGGGGCAGATGCCGACACTTATATCGACGATATCTGCATCCCCACCCTGCGCGCCGCCCATGCGGAAGGGCTGGTCGATGCCGTGGACGGGTTTTGCGAAAACATCGCCTTCACCCCCGCTCAGATCGCGCGGGTTTTCGACGTCGCGCAATCGCTTGGCCTGCCGGTCAAGCTGCATGCCGAACAATTGTCGCACATGGGCGGCACGGCGCTGGCGGCGCAGTTCGGGGCGCTGTCCGCCGATCATGTCGAATATGCCACCGATGCCGATGCGCGGGCCTTGGCGGCGGCGGGCACTGTCGCGGTGCTGCTGCCCGGTGCCTTCTACGCCATCCGCGAAACGCAAATTCCCCCGGTCGATGCGTTCCGCGCCCATGGCGTGCCGATGGCGCTGGCCACCGATTGCAACCCCGGATCGTCACCGCTGACATCGCTTCTGCTGGCAATGAACATGGCCTGCACCCTGTTCCGCCTGACCCCGGACGAGGCCCTGCGCGGCGTGACCATAAACGCGGCCCGCGCGCTGGGGCTGAATGACACCGGGGCGATTGCGGCAGGGCTGCGCGCGGATCTGGCCGTGTGGAATGTCGAGACGTCGGCCGAACTTGCCTATCGCATCGGGTTCAACCCGCTCTACCAGCGCATTTTCGGAGGACAGCCATGCTGACCCTGACACCGGGCACCACAACACTTGCCCAACTCGAAGCGATCTGGCGCGACGGACTGCCCGCCCGCCTGACCCCGGACGCGCGCCCCGCAATTGAAGCCGCAGCACAGGTTGTCGCCAATGCGGCTGCAGGGAATGCGGCGGTCTATGGCGTCAATACCGGCTTTGGCAAGCTGGCGTCGGTCAAGATCGCGGCCAAGGATACGGCCACGTTGCAACGCAACCTGATCCTCAGCCATTGTTGCGGCGTGGGAGAGGCGCTTGATGTGGCCAGCACGCGTCTGATGATGGCGCTGAAACTGATCAGCCTGGGGCGCGGGGCCTCTGGCGTGCGTATCGCCGTGATCGAGTTGATCGAGAGCATGCTTGTCCGCGGGGTCACGCCGGTTGTGCCGGTGCAAGGCTCGGTCGGGGCGTCTGGTGATCTGGCCCCGCTGGCACATATGGCCGCCACGCTTATCGGCGCGGGCGAGGCGATCCATGACGGCGCGCGCATGGACAGCGCCAGCGCCTTGGCCAAGGCAGGGCTGGCCCCCATCACGCTTGGCCCCAAGGAAGGGCTTGCGCTGATCAATGGCACCCAATTTTCTACCGCTCTGGCGCTGGTCGGCCTGTTCGAGGGCTGGCGCAACGCGGCGAATGCGCTGATCACGTCCTGCCTGTCCACTGATGCGATCATGGGCTCCACCGCCCCGCTGCAGGCCGACATCCATACGCTGCGCGGCCATCGGGGCCAGATCGATGCTGCCCGCGCCATGTCCGCGCTGATGGCGGGCTCGGAAATCCGCGAAAGCCACCGCGACGATGATGCGCGCGTGCAAGATCCCTATTGCATCCGGTGCCAGCCGCAAGTTGCAGGCGCGGCGATTGATCTGCTGCGCTTTGCCGCCACGACTCTGGAAACCGAGGCCAATGCCGTCACCGACAACCCGCTCGTGACGCAGGCGGGCATTTTCTCGGGTGGGAATTTCCACGCCGAACCGGTCGCCTTTGCCGCTGATATCATCGCACTGGCATTGGCGGAAATCGGCGCGATTGCGCAGCGCCGGGTTGCGCTGATGGTGGACCCGACGCTCAGCCATGACCTGCCGCCGTTCCTGACGCCCGAACCGGGCCTGAATTCCGGCTACATGATCGCCGAGGTCACAACTGCGGCCTTGATGAGCGAGAACAAGCATCTGGCCAACCCCTGTTCGACCGACAGCACGCCCACATCCGCCAATCAGGAAGATCACGTCTCGATGGCGGCCCACGGCGCGCGGCGGCTGGGGCGAATGAATGCCAATCTGTCGGTCATTCTGGGGGTCGAGGCACTGTGCGCGGCGCAAGGCATCGCCTTTCGCGCGCCGCTGGTGACATCGCCGCCCCTGCGCGCCACAATCGATACGCTGCGCGAACAGGTGCCGCAGTTGCAAGACGACCGCTACCTCGCGCCGGAACTGGAAACCGCCAGCGCCCTTGTGCGCAATGGCGATCTGCTGCGCGCCACAGACCTGGAGTTTGCGCTATGAGCGTCGAGGTCACACGCGGCGACAGCCCGATCGTTCTAGGCCTGCCCCATACCGGCACCTATGTCCCGCCCGACATTATGGCACAGCTGAATGCCACCGGGCAGATGCTGGCCGATACCGATTGGCATATCCACCGGCTCTATGACGGGCTGCTCAAGGGCGCGACGACCGTGCGCGCAACCTTCCATCGCTATGTGATCGACGCCAATCGCTCACCCGATGACGAGAGCCTCTATCCCGGACAAAACACGACCGGGCTGGTTCCGCTGACGGATTTCGACGGGCTGCCGATCTGGTCACAGCCCCCGACCCCTGCACAGATTGCCGCGCGGCGCGACCAGTTCCACACCCCCTATCATGCCGCCCTGCGCGCCGAACTTGACCGCGTAAGGGCCGTTCATGGAACGGCAATCCTCTATGACTGCCATTCCATCCGCTCGGATATTCCATTCCTGTTCGACGGTATCCTGCCCGATTTCAACATCGGCACCGCAGATGGCACAAGCTGCGACCCCCGGATCGAGGCGGCGACCCGCGCCATCTGCGAAGCCAGCACCCGCAGCACTGTGGTTAATGGCCGCTTCAAGGGCGGGTGGACGACGCGCCATTACGGACGCCCCGGCGACGGGGTGCATGCGATCCAGATGGAACTGGCGCAATCCACGCATCTGGTAAGCGAAGCCCTGCCTTTCGCCTATAGCGAGGCCAAAGCCGCAGCCTTGCGTCCGGTTCTGTCGGAGATCCTGCACACACTGGCAAAACTGGCCGCGGAGTTGAACAGATGAAGCCGCTCGAAGGGATCCGCATATTCGATCTGACGCGGGTTCTTGCCGGGCCATTCTGCACTGCCTTGATGGCCGATCTGGGGGCCGAAGTCATCAAGCTGGAGCCACCGCAGGGCGATGACTACCGCCATATCGGCCCCTTTGTTGATGACGAAAGCGCGCTCTTTGCCCTGACGAATAGAGGCAAATCATCGCTGGTGATGGATCTGAAAACACCCCAAGGCCAGACGCTCGCCCGCCAGATCGCGCTGAATTGCGATGTGGTGGTGGAAAATTTCCGCCCCGGCGTCGCCGAAAAGCTGGGGTTGGGCGCGGCCGACCTGCGGGCCGCGAAACCGGATCTCGTCTATTGCTCGATCTCGGGTTTCGGCCAGACCGGCCCGTTCACCCAGCTTCCCGCCTATGACATCGTCGTGCAGGCCATGTCCGGCCTGATGGCCGCAACGGGCGAAGAAAGCGGCCCGCCGCTGAAGGTCGGCGAAGCGATGGGCGATCTGATCGCAGGGCTTTACGCGGCCTGGTCGATCTGCGCGGCATTGGTGGGGCGCGCACGCCAAGGCACGGGGGCGACGCTGGACGTGGCCATGCTGGACACACTGTTTGCGCTCTTGCCCACCAGCCATGCGCTGCATCTCTACGCGAAGGAACCGATCAACCGGGTCGGCAACCGCCACCCGCTTTCAACCCCCTTCGGGGCCTATCGGGCGCAGGACGGCCATGTGATCATCGCAGCCCTTGGCGCACGCCAATTCGCCGCGCTGTGCAGCCTGATCGGCCAGCCACAGGCCGCGTCGGACCCACGCTTCGCCACCGATGCCGACCGCACCCGCCATGAACCTGTCCTGCGCAAGATGATTGAAGCCCATACGGCCAAACGCCCAACCACCGATCTGATCCAGGCCCTGCGCGCCGCAAGCATCCCGGCCGCGCCCATCCTGACGCTCGCACAAGTCACGGCCAGCGCGCATGCCAGCGCGCGCGATCTGGTGCAAACCCTGCCCCATGACCGGCTGGGTTCCGCGCCTGTTGTCGGACAGCCCGTGCGCTTTGACGGCCAGAAACACATCGCCGCGCAGGGCGCACCCGCGCTGGGATCCGGCACCCGCAAGACACTCACCGCACTCGGTCTGACGGATGCGCAGATCGCGGGCTTGATCGACGCAGGCATCATTTCAGAGGCGACACATGACTGACCCCTATCACATGCTGGACGATGCAGAGACCGTCTTTCTGGACATGCTGGCGCGGTTCACCGCCGAGAAACTGGCCCCGAAAGCAGCCGCGACCGATGAAAGCGGCGTGTTCGTGCATGAGCAACTGACTGCGCTGGCCCAGACCGGCATGATGGGGGCGAACCTGCCAGAGGCATGGGGCGGCGCGGATATCTCGGCGCAAGCGCTGCTCAGGGCCGTGTCGATCATCGCAGGGGGCTGTGGCTCGACCGTCTCGGCGCTGACCGCGCATTATCTGGCGACCGACGCCATTCTGATTGGCGGCGATGATGCGCTGCGCTCGCGCTATCTGCCCGATGCCGCGCGCGGCGCAAAACTCGGGGCATTCGGTCTGACAGAACCAACGGCAGGATCAGACCCCGCCGATATGAAAACCCGCGCCCTGCCCGAAGGCGACGGCTATCGCATCAAGGGACGCAAATGTTTCATCTCGAACGGCGGGGTGGCGGATTTCGTGGTGATCTTCGCCATCACCGACCCGGAGGCGCGCCACCGCGGCATTTCGGCCTTTGTCGTGGACAAGGGCACCGACGGCTTCACACCCGGCGCAGCAGAGCGCACCATGGGCCTGCGCGGCGGCCATGTCTGGGAACTGGATCTGGACCTCTGGGTGCCACAGGACCAGATGCTCGGGGCGGCAGGATCCGGCTTTCGCACCGCGATGAAAGTGCTGGACAACGGGCGGCTGGAAGTGGCCGCGATGTGCATCGGCATCGCGCGCGCCGCTCTTGCCGCCGCGACGGACTGGGCGAAAGCCCGCATCATCAGCGGCAAGCCGCTTTCCGCCAAGCAAGGCATCCAGTGGATGTTGGCCGATATGGCGCTTGACCTGCGCTGCGCAGAGCTTCTGGCGCTGGAGGCCGCACGCCTGCGCCAGCAAGGCGTGCGCTTTTCTCTGCAGGCCAGCATGGCCAAGCTGCAGGCCAGCGAAATGGCCCACAGGGTCACCGACAAGGCAATCCAGATCCACGGCGGATACGGATTTACCCGCGATTTTCCACTGGAACGCCTGGCCCGCGATGTCCGCATCATGCGCATCTATGAAGGCTCTTCCGAAATCCAACGCAACATCATCGCCGGCCATATTCTGGCCGACTGAGGAGGACAGCATGACCAATTCCCGTCACAACAGCCGCGACATCTTCCCCCCGACCGGCCCCGAGATCACCGCGAAAAGCTGGCTGACCGAAGCGCCCATGCGGATGCTGATGAACAA
>REER01000136.1 GCA_007694945.1 Paracoccaceae bacterium
CGGTGGCGCGGCGCGCGTCATCCTCGAGGAAGGCGCAGACCTGCTCGGGCGTGGCGGGGAACATGGCGACCCCCGATCCGGCGCACCAGCGCTCATAGGCGCCGAGATCCGAATGATAGGACCGGATGGTCGAGGGGGCGTAGGCGCCCTCAAGACGGTTGAATTCTGCGCGCCAGTCGTGCATATGTGACACTATCTGTTATCAATACGGCACATATAGTGCCATTTATATGGTATGTCAATGATCGTGAGCGAACAAATTCGCGCTGCTCGGGCTGCTCTGAAATGGACGATCGACGATTTGTCCGCGAAGACGGACGTCTCGGTTCGAACCATCAAGCGCATCGAGGCGCTCGACGGCGTCCCGTCAAGCCACACACAGACCCTGAACGCGATCCGTACTGCCCTCGAAGCCGCCGGCATCGAATTTATCGGTACGCCTACTGACCGGCCGGGGGTTCGCTTGCGCGGCGGTGAACAGGAGCGGGATTAGCGCAAGCGGCGCTGCTGGAGCCGGCCGGTGTTTACATCTTCTCGATGATTTCCGCTGTCTCCTGCCGTAACGTGCGGATGAGCTGACGCAGTTCCTTCGCCTGTCTCGTGTGCAGGCCGTGCTTGAGCGCGTTCTGATTGCCGAGCGGCGCGCCCGACCCTTTGGCGCCACCATGCATGCGACAGCGCGTCTTGCCGGAAACGGCGGGGGCCTGACAGGGCGTGCCCTTGCGGGTTCTGGCGCCGCAGCGTTGGCTTTGCCGCATGGCCGTGGTGTTGCGTCTGTGCTGCCCGGACATGCGCTTCAATCCTGTTGTGATCTGTTGCGCCGCGCCTTGGCGCCTGCCTTGGGCGCAGAGGCGCGATGGAATTCCGCAGGGCTCTCGGGCCTGTGGTCGACGGCAGGCGGCGGCTCGGTCGCAGGTGTTCCGGTCTTGCGCCCACCTGCGTCGACATGACCGACAATGGCCTGGCCCCCCGCCTCGACATGGACATGTTCGACCGTGACCTTCTGCTGGCCTTTCCCGCGATGCCTGTCGAGCGCGGCAAGCTGGCGCAGGTAGAGATCGATGAGCTTCTGGGCGTGCTTGAGGTTCATCTCGCGCCCCTCGAATGTCTGCCCTTCAACCATGGCCCGGCGCAGGCACTCCAGCGCGGTCACGTGAGTGCCGACCATCTGCACTGCCAGCATGCCCTCAAGTCCGCTTTGCGGGTTCACGCTCTCGTACAACTCGATTGCCCGGGCGATCCGGGCGTTCTTGGTATCCTTGTCCATCCCTTCAGCGAGCCGGACCAGGTTCGCAATCTCGTTGAGCTTCTCGGTCTCGACCGCCAGATCACTGACGTCGATCAGCGCATCAAGCGGCAACAGGCGATGCGACGGTTGCCGGATCGAGGCTGTCGTCTTCTTCTTCGAACTCTTTGCCATGCTGAACCTGCCAGAAGCAACTCCATGACTTGTAACACGAAATTACCGGGAAGGCGAGGTGCTGAGCATCCGTTTTTCTACTGTGCAAGAGGTTGAATTGAGTTTATTGAGAAACTCCCCCCTCCCCCCCGACTCAAACGCCCGATAACGCAAGACCCGGTTCCGGGGCAGCTGCTGGCGCCGAAAGACCGCACCCCGCCCCGCCCGGGGCGTCATTCCCGCGCCCCGGCCCTTTGCCGTCCTGTCCCGGTCGCTGGCCCGGTAACCGGATCCGGCGTATCTTGCGTGGGCGCGAAGGATCGCGCTTGCCGCGCGAATAGCCTTGCATAGCTGCCCTTTGATGCCATCAGCTCTTCATGCGTGCCATGTTCCAGAACACGCCCTTTTTCAAGAACATAGATCTGATCCGCCATACGTATCGTCGACAGGCGGTGCGAGACGATGAGCGCGCCGCGCCCCTCCAGCCGGGCGCGGAAATTCTCGAAGAGATCAGCCTCAGCACGCGGATCAACAGCGCTCGTCGGCTCATCCATGATGATGAACTTTGACTGCGGGAAAAAGGCGCGTGACAGGGCCAGACGCTGCCACTGACCAATACTAAGTTCGCACCCGTCATCAAAAAGCCGCGTTAGCGGTGTCTGCATCCCCTTCGGCAGGCTCTGAAGGAAATCATACGCACCCCCCAGCATCGCCGCATGAACAATGCGCGGGTCCTCGGGGGATGCAGACACATCGCCGAAGCGGATGTTTTCGGAAACGGTCTCGGCGTAACGGGCATAGTCTTGGAAGATGACGCTGAACAGGCGCCGATAGGCCTCGGGGTCAAAGTCGCGAATATCGATCCCGTCGAGCGTTACACGCCCCTCATCCGGATCATAGAGACGGCAGAGCAGCTTGATGAACGACGTCTTGCCCGACCCGTTCTCACCGACGATTGCCGTCACTTTGCCCGCTGGCAGCGAGAAATCGATCCCTGACAACGCGGCCTCGGCATTTCTGGGGTATTTGAACCCGACTTGATGAAACACGATCCCTTCGCGAACCGGTTCGGGCAGAGCGGCGGGTCGGGCCGGGGCAACGAGGGCGGGTTTGACGGACAGAAAATCGAACAACTGGGTCAGAAAGAGCTGATGGTCGTAGAGACCGGATAATGAGGACACGAACTCCCGTCCGCTGCTCTCGGCACGGCGAAACAGGAGCAGAAACAGGACGAGATCCCCCAGCCCGAGACTGCCGTCGATGACACGCATGACAAGCCACGCCGTTGCGCCGAAAAAAACCAGCGCACCGCCCGCAGCAGTTGCGACCTCTGCCAGATATTTTCGCTTTTCGATGGCAAGCTGTTCGGTCCGGATCTGGCGCCGAAGCTGGCTGTAGCGGTCTTGCAATTCACCACCGAGCCGACCAATGCGCAGCTCCTTGGCGTGATGCTCGGAGGTCAGCAGCCAGTCGAGATACCCTGCGCGGCGCTCCATCTGCGCGCGTCGATGCTTCCAGCGGAACATGATACGCGTGAAACGGAGCCGCACGACAAGCGCGGTGCCCATGCTCAGGAGCAGGAGCGGCACCAGCCGCCAATCAAGCGATGCCATCAACGCGAGGATCGCGACAAGATAAACAATGCTGCGGAAGAATTGCGCCAGGGTCGTGATCACCTGCGCCGGCCGCTGGCTGCCAGCGGCGCGCGCCCGTTGCAACGAGTCGTGATAGCGCGGGCTTTCATAGAACCCCAGGTCCACAGCAATTGCGCGAGCGTGGATCAAGCGGTCAACGTGATCGGCGACTTCGGCGCCCTGACGGTGGCGAATGTATTCTGCAAGCCGCTGAACCCCGACGGTCAGCACCATGGCCGCGCCAATCAGACCCAGATATCCAAAAACCCAACCGGTTTCGGAGATCGATCCTGCCGCGCCCAGCTGTTCCGAAACGTCATCGACGAGGCGCTTGATCAGATACAGGACGGCGATGCCCGAGACGGCCTCGAGCAGGGACAAGCCAGCCACGGCGAGGCTGAGGTTGCGGCTGCTGAAACGCAGCAACTGGAACAGCTTGCGCCAGAGGGCCAGACTGTCGCGCAAGGCTTCGCGCGCGCTCATCGTTGCACCGACCGACCGATGAGGCGCTGAGCCACTCGGCGCAGCTTCAAAGCAAGCGCCCAGGAATACCGAAACGTGCGGGGGCCATGAATCGACCGAACGTCATCGTATTTCAGATGCAGGTACCCCCGCAACGATAGCTGGTATCGGCGCCACGCCGGCGCATTCCGTTGCCAGTCGAAACCAACCGTATGTATCTGGCGACCTTGCTTCATCTCGCGTTCAAGCTCCAGGTCGCCGTGTAGCCCATCGACACAGACGCGCAAGAGATCTCCCCCGGGTGTTCTGTTGGTGAAATCTTCGGGGTGACATGCAGTCGACGCCAATTGATGCAATTCGAGCGTGGCCGCAACGGTGCTGCCCAGCCGTGTCGTTTTTGAATGTTGCGCCCGGATGGTGTTGAGATCGATGTCTGGATGCGTCACCACCGCCGCAATATCAGCAAGCCAGTTCAGCTTGCTCCAGAGATGGCGCGTATGGTGATAAGACAGATAGACGGCGTGATCGCTATTGGCCAACACGCTGAGTCGGTTCTGATTCAGGGTGACCTCGCACGCGCGCTCGAGCATGCCAGCGCTGTCGAAAAGCGCCGTACGGTGGTCAAGCGTCGCGTGCAATTCGAGTGGTAGACCCTGGGGGGTGAGGATGCTCGGGACATCGGTCAGATACAGATAATCGCGGATATCAGCTTCGCTGTGGAATGAGAGGACCTCGAAACCCGATGGGGCTTTTCGAAAGACCTTGCATCCGTTTTCCAGCATTATCTGCATCAAGGCCATGCGTTGACGCGCGGGCACCAGGATGTCGACATCTCGAAAGAAGCGCTGCATCGGGTCCGGGTAGAACTGCGCCGCAAGCGCCGGACCTTTGAAGTAGGCGTGCGCGACCCCCGATGGCAGGACGCAGGTGCCGTGAAACCAGTCAAAAGCCGCGTGTCTGCGCAGAATCTCGGCAGTGGCCCGCAACGACAGCGCGCGCAAAGCTGCGGTGGCTTCCGCGGGAGGGGGTGAGTCGATCAGCGTAACGAGGTTTTCGTAAACCATCGGAAGCGCGAACTTGCGGCGTGCCGTATCGATGAAAACGGGCCATTGTGTGACTTGCGGCACCAGCTCGTCAGCCAGCGCCTTCTGTTCCTCAGACCAACTCGGGCGCGCAGCCAGCAGCAGCAACTTTGCCTCGGCCGGCGAGAGCCTTTTGCCGCTCTGGCATCTGGGCGTTTCCATCACTTTTGAGAATCCTAGAAACCGGACTGTAACCACGCACTCTATGATAAAAGTATCCTCTAATCTTTTGCATCAGTCGGGCAGGTTAACGCAACAGGCTTAGACACAGGAAACATGGACCTGTGGCACCCGCAGAACATCAAAGCATCCGCTCGGCACTGTAGCTAGACGCAGTGACTACTCGGAAAAACACCTTTACCAGAGTACGAAGACAATTTGGTGGTTGAACAGTCGGGTGGGGTATCTGCCCGGCTCCGAGCACAGCCGTCAGCGGCCTATGTCGATTACATTTGATCTACCAATATCCCGTTTTGTAACCCGCTGCAGAATTTGCGCACCCCGGCAGAATACTGATCGTTGATCTATTATGTTGCTCGGGTATACCAGTCCGTAACATGGCCCGGCCAGAGGGGGAGGCATGACTGCAATACTTGGCCGTGTCGCCTTTGATGGCAGACCCGTGAATGAACAAAGGTTCCGGCGCGCATTCGACGCGTTGCGCCCCGCGCGGACGGCCCGCAGCGATCTTTCGGTCACGGGATCGGTCGGGTTAGGGCACCATGACAGCGGACTGGACATGTCAGCCCCTCAACCGGTGACCGAGGGCAGGCTGACCCTCGTTGCCGACGCCCGGATTTACAATCGTGACGATCTGGTGCGCACGCTGGACTGCCCGGTCAAGACCACGTCCGACGCTCAGCTGATCCTGCGGGCCTACACTCGCTGGGGACCGGAGTGCCTGCAGAGGATCAATGGCGATTTCGGCATCGCCATCCATGATGCCGAGAAACGCGACCTCTTCCTTGCGCGCGACCATATCGGCGCGCGCCCGCTGTTCTGGACCCGGCGCGGGCATGAGATTTTGTTTGCGACCCTGCTGCACGGGCTGACCGCCTTCGATGACCTGCACTGGCCGCTGAGCGAGACGCGCATCGCCCGCTACCTGTGCAACCCGCATGATCACCGGCTGGAGAGTTTTCTGGGCGGGGTCGAGGCCGTGGGGCCGGGGCAGTGGCTGCGCATCTCGGCCACGCAGGTCACGCGGCAGCGCTGGTGGGACCCTGACGCAATCGCGCCGCGCACGGGCATCACGCCCGCCGCCGCGCAGGAGGAGATGCGCGCACTGACCGGGGCCGCCATCCGCGCGCGCCTGCCCCGCAACGCCCCTGTCGGCGCGCATTTCAGCGGCGGGATCGATTCGACACTGGTCACGATCATGGCGTCACAGGCCCTGCAGGCGCGCGGATCGAACCTGACCGCGGCCTATGCCTGGTGCCCCCCGGTGGATGAGCACTACCCCGACATGGGCGCGGGCGATGAACGCCGGGTGATCGCGGCGCAATGTGCAGAACTCGGCGTGCCCGCGCGCTTTGGCGCCGCCAGCGGCGCGACATTCGAGGCGCTGGTCGCGCAGCCAATGGAATTGCAGGGCACGGCGGATCTGATGGACGAATTGCCGGTCATCGCGCAGGCGCAGGGCGACGGGCTGGGGGTCATGCTGTCGGGCTGGGGCGGGGATGAGGTGTTTTCCAGCCACGGGATCGGGCATGTCGGCTGGCTGCTGCGGCAGGGCCGCATGGCCGAGGTTCTGCGGCTGGCGCGGCGCCACGGCGGCGGGCTGCGGCGGCCGCACCGCATGGCGGGGCTGGTCTGGCGCGCGGGCATCGTGCCCCTGCTGCCGGGGCCGGTCTATCGCCATTTCCAGCCCTTTGCGGATCTTTATGGCGACGGGGCCTTTCCATCCGCGCAGATGAAAGCGCTCGATCGGCAAGCGGCGCCATCGCCCGGGATCCGCCTGCGCCCCGATGCCGATGCCTATACGCGGCAACTGCTGCAGAAGGGCCATATCGCCGAGCGGATGGCCACATGGGCGGCCTGGGCCGCCCCGGCGGGGTTTGAGTACCGCTACCCGCTGGTCGACCGGCCCCTGCTGGAATTTCTGCTGTCGCTGCCGCCCGATATCCGCTTCGGCGATGGCAGCGGGCGGTATCTGGCGCGGCAGGCCTTCAGGCCGCTGCTGCCCAGGGGGGTCAAGAAGAACGATCTGGCCAATGAAAAGCTGCGCCTCGACAATCGGCTGGGCTGGTGGCGGATGCTGGCCGCGGATGCGCAGGCGGGCCGGTTCGACGCGCCCTGCCCGTGGCTGGACATGGATGCCCTGAAACGGACGGTCAGCCAGGACCCGCCCAAGACTAAATTCGCGCAGATTTCGGCCTTTGCGCGGTTCTTTGTGGCCCTGCGGGTGCATGCCATGCATGCGCGCGGCACCGCCGGAGCTTCGGGGCCGACACTGCCCAGCGATGCGCGGCGAAAACCAAATGCCGGAAAACAAGTTGATGCGGCAGTGGGCGGTGCGTAAAGAACTTTGTATCCACAGATTGACGAGGACTGATATGGCCCTGCAGCCTGATGACATGATTATTCGCAAAAATGCCTATGCCAGCCGGGTCAAGGATGATCTGGTGTTCTTTGATGAGGCGGCCGGCCAGTATTTCGCCACTGGCACGGTCGGTGCCGATATATGGGAGCTGATCGAGACGCCGTGCAGCCTGCGCACCATCTGCGCTGCGCTGATGGAGCGCTACGAGGTCGACGAGGTCACCTGTCAGGCCGAGGCCGCGCGGTTCGTGGACGAGCTGATCGCGGCCGGGCTGGCAGAACGCCGGTGACGTGGCGAGACAGCCCTTGCAGCCAGAGCATGAGTTGCTGGCCGCAGTGCTCGCCGAATACGGGAGCATCTGTCTGAAAGATGGGCAGATCTGGTCTGCCAGCCGCCGGAGAGGACGGAAAAAGCGTTGCGCAGACACCACATGTAGAAGGATAGCGCTTGAGGGACGGTTAGCGCTGTGTTAACCTCCATTCAACATTAGTAAAGGACCATTCCCAATGACCAAAGCACAGAAAGCCGTATGGCACACCCCGAAGCTGGCAACGCTGGATGTGACGCGGACGCTTTCAGGTCCAAGTCCGTTTTCTTTTGAGATATTTAACGCTGCCAACGAGCCGGTTGGCGGTCCCACGACGAGCTGAAGCATAACGGGTCAGGCGTGATGGCTCGATCCCGATATTCCACTGCATCCTTCCACAGCTTGATCGGGTTCATCGACGCGAAGCAGGATGGTGGCGTCTGACGGCGCGCGCGCCGCCCTGCATCACCCGGCCAGACGTGTCTCATGCCCCGCGTCGATACACAGCGCGGCGCGGGTGACAGCGGCAAATATCGCGCCGCGATCACTGAACAGGGCCGCCAGTTCCGGGCGATAGATCGCGTTCATGCACAGGGTGAAGGCCGCAGCGCCCTGCCCGTCTGGCGCAGTATCGCCGCCAATCTCCACCAGCCTGTCCAGTGCGACAGGCCCATCCACGAACATCTCCGGCGCGTGCAGGTGATACTTGTCGTGGCGCATGATGTCGCGGGTCAGGCGCGACGGGTCGATCCCGAAGCGTTCCACCGCGTCCTGCCACAGCTTGATCCGGTTCA
>REER01000137.1 GCA_007694945.1 Paracoccaceae bacterium
GAACAGGCGCTTTTGCTCGGCCTTGTCCTGAGTAGGGCTCCAGAGGCAGCGGCGTGCCTTGACCTTGGCGGCTTCCATGCACGCGGTGAGGTCGCCCTTGGCGTCGCGCAACGTCTCTTTCCAGGCATTGGCCGAGACGGGAAAAACGCGCTGGTTCTTCAACCATTGATCGCGAATCTGTCGATCCGAGACGCCCACGCCGCCAACAGACCCAAACCGCTGCCAGACCTCAGACCGAACCGCGCCGCGCCTGTTCGCGCAGCGCCGCGACCTTGCCCGGATTGGGGTTTTTGGCCGTGAGGATTCGGGTCGCTTTCATGAGGGGGCTTCCGGGGGGGGCTTCGATTAAGCTGCCCAAACTCTTTTGGATTATACACGTTCTTCATGAACGCAAAAGATAGCCTATGAATATATATTTTGCAACTATTATTTACTCTGCCAGTCCCATGCGTGCCCTCCAGTGACGGGCGATGTCACAGCGCCGTGCAAACCAGATATCGTCATGCGCTGTCATCTGCCTGAGCAGGAATTCCAGTCCGGCAATCCGTCCGGGCCGACCGATCATGCGCAGATGCAGCCCGATGGACAGCATGCGCGGCAAGGTTTTGCCTTCCGCGCGCAACTGGTCGAAAGCCCCCATGCAATAGCGGGCAAAATCCTCGGGAAAGACGAAGCCGCCATTGTTGGTGAACCGCATGTCATTGGTATCAAAAGCATAGGGAAGCACGACATGCGCAACACCGTCTACCGTCTCGATCCGGGGAATATCATCGTCATAGGCATCGCTGTCATACAAAAATCCGCCCTCCTCGATCAGCAGGCGACGGGTATTGACCGAAGAAGATGATCTGGTGTGCCAACCGACCGGTCGCATGCCGCAGGCTGACCGGATCGCTTCGACAGTGCGCGCTATGACGGCGCGTTCCTGCGCAGGCTTCATGCTGTGATGCTGTTCCCAACGATAGGAGTGGGCGCTGATTTCATGTCCGCGCGAGATGACGTCCTGCGCAAGCCAGGGCGCACGTTCAAGTGCGCGGGCGCAGGCGCTGAAAGTTGCTGGAACACCAAAGCGTTCCAGCAGCGCAGCGATTCGCCAATAGCCAGCTCGGGTTCCATATGCAAAATGGCTTTCCATGCAGAGATCAGGTACGGCTGGAACATGCTCGACGATCTCATGCACCGACTCGTTGCGTTCGTCGCCATCCCCTATGCTGAGTTCTGCACCTTCCTCGACATTCACGACAAAAGATACAGCAAGCTTCGCATTGCCCGGCCAGTGTGGGTGTGGTGGTG
Organism: Paracoccaceae bacterium; assembly: GCA_007694945.1. Classification (GTDB taxonomy): domain Bacteria; phylum Pseudomonadota; class Alphaproteobacteria; order Rhodobacterales; family Rhodobacteraceae; genus Roseinatronobacter. Next base: position 1,294 of record REER01000137.1, read on the forward strand.
TTGCGCCATAGCCTTTGAAGTCTCGTCGGTCAAAGTGGGGTGTTGTCACCAGATTATCCACCTACTGATCTTGAAAGGGACGCTGAGGCGCTGTCTGTATGTCAGCACACAGCGCCAGAACAGCTTTTTCTGCCGTGCGCAGGCACTCTGTATCGAGGATCGGCGTCGCACCGCTTCGGGCGGTCAGTGCGGTCATCTCCACGTCGCGCGGCAAGGCTTGACGTGCAAGTGAAAGCATGCTGGCCGTCACATCCGTGCTGGTATTAGGGTTAACCATCACCAGCTTTCGGTTTTGTGGTGTCGAAGTGCCGTCCTTGGTGACCATTATGAGGTGCCCTCGGGTGCGTCCATGGGCCGGTGGCGCCATGCCTTCCATATGGACCACAGCAGGATCAGCGTGCAGACCGACAGGATGGTCGCACTGATGGGGCGTTCCACAAATACTGTGATATCCCCGCGCGACAGCACCAGCGCCCGCCGGAAGTGTTCTTCCATCAGGGGGCCGAGAATGAAGCCCAGAAGCAGCGGAGCCGGTTCGAAACTCAGGCGCGACAGCACGTATCCAAGCGCCCCTATGATCGCGACAAGGTAGATATCGAACGGGTTGCCATTTACGCTGTAGACGCCCAGGCACACGAAGATCAAAATCGCCGGATATAACATGCGGTATGGAATGCGCAGTAGGCTTAGCCAGATTCCGATCAGAGGGATGTTCAGAAACATCAACATGATGTTGCCGATGATGAAGCTGGCGATCAACCCCCAGAAAATGTCAGGATGCTGGTCGATCAGCAACGGGCCGGGCGTGATGCCGTGTATGATAAGCGCGCCCATGATGAGCGCCATCGTGGCATCCCCCGGGATTCCTAAGGACAAGGTGGGAACGAAAGAGGTCTGGGCCGCAGCATTGTTCGCAGCCTCTGGGCCAACGACACCCTCGATGGCACCGTTACCAAATTCTTCAGGGGTGCGGGATGTGCGCTTTTCCGTGGCATAGGCAATAAAGGATGCCATGGTCAGCCCCGCGCCCGGTAGCGCACCGAAAAATCCACCTACCCCTGTTCCGCGCAGGATCGCGGGCCAGGAACGGCCAATATCTTTTCGTGTTGGCACCATAGAGCGGAAGGACACCTTGCCGATCCGGCGCGGTCCTTCGCTTCCCACTGCATTGCTGATGATGTCGGCAATGGCAAAAAGACCCATAGCGATCGCAATCAGGTTGATACCGTCGTAAAGTTCGACAAAACCGAAATCAAAGCGCGATACACCGGAATTCACATCCGTGCCGACCATGCTCAGAACAAGGCCCAGCACTACCATGGCAGCGCCCTTCAACAGGGACGCGGACAAGGTCGCAGCCGATAGCAATCCCAGCAGCATGATCGCAAAATACTCGGCCGACCCGAAGTTCAGCGCGAATTCCGCGACCGCAGGCGCAAACAGCACCAAGATCACCAACCCGATCATGGCGCCTGCGAAGGATGCAATTGTCGTCATCAAAAGCGCGATGCCGCCGCGTCCCTGCTGCGTCATCGGGTAGCCGTCGATTGCGACAACCGCCGCAGATGACGTGCCTGGAATTCGCAACAGGATTGATGTGGTCGACCCCCCGTATTGCGACCCGTAATAGACTCCGGCAATCATGATGATCGCTGCGGCAGGGCCGATGTAATAGGTGATCGGCAGCAGCAGTGAAATCGCGGCAAGGGGGCCAATTCCGGGCAGAACGCCGATCAGCGTTCCCAGAAACACGCCAATGAAACAGTATAGCAGCACGGTCGGGACAAGTGCTGCTTCAAATCCAAGGGCTAGGCTTGCGAATGTGTCCATTTTGCTGTTTTTTGCTCCGCTACCAGATATTGCGTGGGATCAGCGGGATCGACATGCCCAACCCAAAGGAAAAGATGACGATGGTGATAGCTGTCACGCTGGCTGCAAGCAGTAGCCTGCCGGCAAGCGTGCTTTCATACTCTGCGAAAGAGGCGACAAGAGCAGTCGCAAAAGATGCCGCAATCAGCCCCAGACGCTCGACCGTTGCGGCAAAGATCACAACCGCAAGTAGGATCAGCGCAAAACTGCGTAGATGGATACTGGGTAATTTGCCACTTCGGCGCAAGGCGGGAAAAAAAATGGCCATACCGATACCTGTCAACAGCCAGCCCAGAACCATGGGAAAATAACCCGGTCCCATCCGCACCAGTGTCCCGGCCCTGTAATCATGGGCCAGCCAGACCGTAGCAAGACCGATGCCAGCCATAAGAACGCCACCGATGATGTTTTCATGGTCACGCGCAGACATTCATCACATCCTTACTAAGACCCCCTCTTGGATCGAGAGCGCTTGAAAAGTTGTGCTGACCTTGATCCGAAATCAGTTTCTCGACCTCGGTAGCCAGCGCCAACACCATGGGATCAGCATGGATTGGCCCAACGATCTGCAAGCCGATTGGCAAGCCGACCGCGTCCAAACCACAGGGCACTGAACATGCCGGAACGAAACAATGATTGAATATCGGCGTGAAGGCTGCATGCCCGCGCGGACCTGCCGGACGTCCTTCGATCTTTTCTGGCTCGGGGCGATCTTTGGGCCATGCAGTAACGGGCGTGGTCGGTGTGATCAGCAGATCAAATTGCTCAAACACGCGCGCGAGGGACAGGAACAGAGCTTTGCGCAACTCGAGCGCGCTGGAGACCGCAACGCCATCCAGCGCAAGCCCAGCCTCGATCTGGCGCGCGATATCGGGATCTGGCTGCCATGCCCTGTCTTGATATGCGTGGCCATAAATTGCTGCAAGACCTGCGAACTGCAACGGCATCAGGGCATCTTCCTCGGCGCCATCAGGCCAGTCGGGATCGCAGAGCTCGACATGGTGACCGGCCTTAGACAACTTTTCGGCAATAGCCGCGATGCTAACCGCGACGTCGGGATCAACCGCGAAGCCCCGGCCCAGCCTTGGGCTGAATCCCAACCGCAACGGGCGGCGGGTCGTGGGCGCAAAACATGGCAGCGCCACGGATTGCGGATCAAGGACATCAGGCCCGGAAAGAACCGACATCGCGCTGGTGATATCGGCTACGCTGCGCGCCATCAACCCGATGACCGAGTGCCCATAGACAGGTTCGTCAAAGCCGCCCGCATGCGCGATGCGCCCCGCACTTGGCTTCATGCCGACAAGCCCTGTATGCGCAGCGGGACGCCGGACCGATCCGCCCGCATCGGTTCCGATGCCAAGGCATCCCAGTCCTGCCGCTGTGGCGCTGGCTGCCCCACCGCTTGACCCGCCGGGGGTGAGGGCCGTGTTCCAGGGGTTCGAGGTCCGGCCGTAGACCCGGTTTTCCGTAACACCGCGACACGCGAATTCAGAACAATTGCTGGCCCCTAGAATGACGGCCCCGGCTGCGCGCAGCCGCGCAACAACCGGCGCGTCTTCCGGGGCGACAAAATACCTGTAAAGGTCAGACCCGGCGGTTGTAACCTGTCCCTTGATCCAGAGTGTATCCTTGATGGAAACCGGTATGCCCAGCAGTGCACCGGTTTCACCAGCCGCGATCCGGTCATCAGCCGCCCTAGCCTGAGCACGTATCGTATCCGGATCGACCTGCACCAATGCATTCAGCGACGGGTTGTGCAGGTCGATCCGGCGCAGCACGGCTTCGGCGATATCAATCGCCTTGCAGTGCCGGTCGGCAAGCAGGCCTTGCAATTCCGATGCTGTGTGCGTGGCAAGTTCGTCACTACCATCGCTGCGCCCTGTTGCCACAGCTTTCTCAGACCGGGTTGCAGATGCCTGTGTGTGTGTCATCAGTCGACCTTCATGCCTGCGGCTTCGACAATCTCTGCATAGCTTGCAATCTCTGCCTCAAGAAAAGCCTGCAGGTCAGAAGGCGCCATCGACACGGCCTCGGCGCCAAGCCTTGCCAGTCGATCGGTCATCGCGTCTGTTTTCAGCATTTCGTTTATCGCCGCGTTCACCTTTGCGACGATGGGTTCGGGTGTGCCAGCAGGGGCAAGCAGCATGAACCATGCGCCGAATTCATATCCGTCGATTCCGGCTTCGGCCATGGTTGGCAGGTCAGGGACCAGCGCTGAGCGCTCGGCGGTTGATACTGCAAGCGCCCGCAAGCGCCCGGTTTCCACATGCTGAGCCGAAGACAGGACAGGATCAATCATCATGTCGATCTGGCCGCCGATCAGGTCGGTGATCGCGGGCGCTGACCCACTATAGGGTACATGCAACATGTCCACACCCGCCAGCGTTGTGAACAGCGCACCGGCAACATGGCTGGTGGTGGCATTGCCAGAAGAACCGAAGGTCAGCCCGCCGGGATTGGCCTGCGCCATTTCCACCAGATCGGCGACCGTCTCGACCTCCAGCCCGGCATTCACGACCAGAACGCTTGGCAACTGCGCAACCATGGCGACGGGGGTCAGGTCATTCAGGGTGTCATATGGAAGGGAATCCTGCAGGCTGGGGTTGACCGCATGGCCGACGGTCACGATCAGGAAGGTGTAACCGTCAGCCGGTTGGCCGACAACATGCCGCGTGGCCACGATACCGCCACCGCCGGGGCGGTTTTCCACGACCGTGGCTTGACCCCATCGCTGTTCGAACTGCTCTGATAGAAGACGCGCAAATGTGTCGGCGGCCCCGCCCGGTGGAAAGGGCACAACAGTCGTGATTAGCCTTTCGGGAAAGTTGTCGCCGACATCTTGCGCCGAGAGCGGTTTTGCCGTTGTCAGCGTGCCTGCAAGACCAATCGCAACCAGCATGCCGGTCAGGTATTTGGTCGTAAACTTTGTCATTTCGATTTTCTCCACTGTTGAGTGGCGGCCACACATGGACAGCCAGTTCGGGGATCACTGCAGCCAGTATCGCGTGCCGCAGCGTCCCCAGAGTTGTCGCGCCGCTTCTTCAGCGTCGCGGCAGATTTCTTCCATGTTCACGCGGGTCGGCAGGCCGTTTTCCACAAGAAATTCACCATCGACCAGAACATGCTTCACATCGCGCCCTTGTGCATTGTGCACCAGGTTACCCAAGGGCCGAACATTAGGCGTCAGATGCGGCCGAGCGGCGTCCATAATGACGATATCTGCCTTTTTCCCGGACTCCAGACTGCCGATGGTGTCGGCCATGCCCAAAGCGCGTGCACCGCCCATGGTAGCCATTTCAAAGACATGAGCGGGTTGCCAACTATCCGATACACCACCTTCCTGCAGTCGCGCGGCAATCAACGCCCAACGCATCAGTTCCACCATGTCGCCGTTCTGCGTGTCGGTTCCCATGGCCAGATTCACCCCCGCAGCCCGCAGCTTGTGTATCGGCGCAAGCCGTCCAGAAGCCGCGTTGCATTTCGCAATGCTGACGGCATGCGCCCCGGCGCGTGCCATGCGCGCCATGTCATCATCGCTCATGTAGATGCAATGACCGGCAAGCAGCCGTTCGTTCAGCAGCCCCGCATCCTCGAAAACCTGCACTGATGTCTTGCCCGTAACTTCGGCGACCCGCTCGACCTCGACCTTGCTCTGGCCGATATGGGTGTTGATCAGCATGTTGCGGGGTGTCGCCACCTGTGCGATCTGCTTCAGAAAACCCTCGGAACAGGTGTCCGCAGCATGGGCCGCCATGCAAACATTGACGCGTGGATGATTGTGCCAGCGGCTATGCAGATCCAGCGTTGCTTCCAGCATCGCGTCGCCAGTCGCGCGATCGTACACCCACTCGCCCGCAGCGACCCGGGCAAAGTCAATGTCATGTACGCGAAAGCTGGGGCAAAGCCGCAGGCCCAGCTCGGCCATCGCTTCGGTTGTGATATCGGCATGCACAAAGTTGTCGCCCAGAATGGTTGTCCCAAACAACAATGCCTCCAGCGCACCAAGGCGCGCCAGGGCTTGTGCCTGTTCAAGATTTACATCCATGCCGTTCGGCAGACCGGGCGTGTAAGAGGGCGCGAAACCTGAATCAACGGCCGCACCGCGCACCATCGACAGGATCGCATGCGTATGCGTATTCACAAATCCAGGCATGACGTAACATCCGGTCGCATCGACCTTGCGCGCTACGGCCGCGCTCTCCGGAAGGACATGTCCAACATGGATGATCACACCATCGCGGATGCCAACAATCCCATTGCGCAAGATTGCCTGCTGCGGATTTCCGGTCAGGATCGTGCCGCCCTCAAGGGTCAAGTCGAACTCTGGTGGAAAATCCTGCATTCCTTATCCCTCCGCAGCCGGGGTAATTACCCGAGCAAAAGTTTATCGAAGCCAAAACCCTATAGTGGATCCCATGTCCAGAACAATTTTAGGCCGAATTTAAGTTAGTGCCCTCGTCCCTGTCGTAGCGGTTTGGCGCTGCCCCAAGTCTTTGTCAGCAGGAGCGGTGACTGCGCGAAACGCCGCCTCCGACTCCTCTGGCGCATTCGTGTTGAAGTGGTCGACAACCACAACGCCACCCCCCTGACCATTCCGATGAACCTCATCGGGCGTGCGATACCTCAGGTTCTGATGCGGTCTACCGGTGAACTTGTTGCAGGTAAATTGCATCCCCTGATCGGGGTTGAAGATTTCCGGGATGCCATGACAGCGCAGGGCATCATCCAAACAGTCGATGCAAAACCCCGCATCCAGGGTGTTGGTGTTTGAGAGCCGCCAAGCCAAATTGATGAATCATCTGAGGGCATGCAACATTGGAATGCACCCTGTCGAAATATACGCACAAATCCTTAATTTCCAGTCCTGAAGAGAATTTCGAGGAATCGAGGTAGCGCGTTGAAGGGACAGTATCTAACATACCAAGCAACCTGTGAAACGGGTTAACAAGAAGGCACGCCAACCTTGATGGGACCAAGAGCCCCTACTGCGCTCATAAGCTTACTGTAAGCATAGTGCGTGCCATGTCGATCACACG
>REER01000049.1 GCA_007694945.1 Paracoccaceae bacterium
GTGGTGGCCAATGCCGTTGGCGGCTCGACTGCCACGGGGCAGAGAACGACCCTCGATATTCGTGACGCAGCTGCGGGCAATGACGGGATCGAGACCCTGACGCTTTCCGTCTCGAACGGGGTGCGGATGGAGCTTCGGAACTCGGCAGAGAATATCGAGAACCTGATCATCACCGGGACCGGCCCGCTTGTCCTGTCTGGCCAAAACAACTTCCCGAACCTCGTGACGCTGAATACAACCGGCAATACCTTTACGGGTGATCTGACCCTGGACGTCTCGGGCAGCGCTGTTCTTGAAAGTGTCCTGACGGGTGTTGGCAATGACTTCATCACAGTAAGTGCGGCCGCTGCATCGTCTGGGGACCTGTCCGTTAACCTTGGTGCGGGAACCGACATTCTCGGCGTTGATGGGGTTGAAGGCGAAGGCGACATAGCTGGGCTCGACTTCACAGGTGGCGTAACGAATGTAGAGAATCTGGCCTTCACATCCGGTGTCGACCTGGATGATGCGGCAACGCTTGATCTTGATGGCTTCGACGATACGCTTGAAGCCGTGTGGTTCTTCGAAGGTCTGACCGGCGGCGAGAACTTCTCGCTCGCAAACGCCCCGGAGGTTCTGGCGATCAATGCGACGAACCCACTTGAGGCAGACCCCGACGCAGACAGGGAGTTTGTGGTCGATGTCCTTGATACGGGCGCGATCGAAGATCTGACGATCACCACTGATGGTGAGCTCTCCATCAACAACATGAATGCACCATCGCTTGCGAGCCTCGCGCTGGTTCAAAGTGGCTTGGACGCAGATGGTGATGGGCTTGGCGAAATCGATCTGAAGATCACAAGCGATGAAGATCATGATGTCAGCAACCTTGAGGCCATCTCGGCTCAGGCAGATGGTGGCGCAACCGTCACTCTGGATGCATCTGATGCCGATGACGCGGACATGGATGCGCTGGAAAGCGTCTCTGTCAGCGGCGAGAACGCGACACTGACCATGAATGGTGTGGCCCCTGAGCAGCAGGTACAGTCCTTCACGATTGTTGGTCCGTTCGTAGGGGTCGCCACCATTGCGTTCAACGTGCCGGGGGCTGGTGTAGTCAGCGGCACCGGGAATAGCCCAGCTACTATCACCACGAGCTTGAATGCGGCTCTCGAAGCAAACGATGCCGGCTATGAAGCTGAGTTGGTAGGGGCAAACACCATTCAGTTTACAAAGATTGATGCCGGTCCAGAAGTGCCTATCACTTTCAATAGCACCGTCTCGGTTGGGCTTGGGTCACTGACAATCACCGACATTGGTGTCACTACAGATGGTGTTGACAGCGCTGGCTTCGAGGCTCTGGAAGATGTCGTGGTCGACGCAGAAGCCAATGCAGAAGTCAACTTGTCCAATGTTCAGGGCGACTTCACCGTTGATGTCACGGCGGCGGACAATGCCAACGTGATGCTCGACAACACCAGCGCAACCGAAGTGACGGTCGTAGCGGATACCTCAATGCTCATGATCGGCGGAGAGCTTTTCGGAAATCCGGCACTTGAAACGTTGTCGATCTCTGGTTCGACCACAACTGTGACGATGTCTGATGATTTGTCGAAGCTTTCTTCGTTGGATCTTTCTGGCGTGACGGAAACGATTACCGTGGACGTTGGGGAGGCAGACTACGGTGTCCGAACCCAAACGGATGCCGTGGAATATCTCATCAGCAGCGCAGAGACCGTGGAGTTTACCGCAGAGAGTGAGGGGCAAGCCCGCGAAGTCTTCAAGTTCGTTGGCAATGATATTGGCGATGTTACAATCGACAATTTTGACAACGGTGGTTTTCTCGCCGCAGAGCGCGACATCCTGGACTTCTCCGCATTCACCAACATCACCTCGGCGGTCGATTTGGAGTTCGTTGACGACGGTTCCGGCAATATCCAAATCAATGCTGCGGGTGATCAGTTCAGTGGCTCAATCGTCCTGGAAGGTGTCGCCTTCAACGTAGATAACGTCCAGGACTTGGCGCTCTACAGCATCCAATACGTTTGAGCTCATTAGCTCAGCCTAACACCAGAAAGGGGGCTTCGGCCCCCTTTCCCTTTCCATATACCTCACCCGAAGCGAGGAGAGCCATGGCCAGCTATGAACCCCTCAACCGCCAGACCCATGAGCGCCTGCGTTGCGGCCCCACGCGCAGCTATCGCTTTGCCGCCGAGAAAACCCTCGTCCCGATCATCCTTGACGAGATCGCCGCTGTCGCGCGCGAATACCCGATCATCTTTCCCACGGGCGAGGCCGCCCTGCCCTGCGCCATGGTCGGCATGCGGCCCCGGACCAATGCCTTTGTCAGCGACAAGGGCGCGTGGCTGGCCGATTACATCCCGATGCAGATCCGCCACCACCCCTTTGCCCTGACCAGAACCCCCGAGGCGCAACCCGGCGACGGCAAGGCGCAGTTCACGCTCTGCATCGACCATACAGCCGAAGAATGCGCCGATCTGGAGGGCCCGCGCGTCTTCAACCCCGATGGCAGCCTTGCCCCCGAGGCCACGCAGAAGGCCGAGATGGCCAAACTGCTGCTGGAACGCAGCGGGATCACCAAGGCGATGGTCCAGGTGCTGGACGAGGCCGGGCTGCTGGTGGAGCGCAGCGTCAAGATGAAGCTGCTGGATGAAGAACCGCGTGTGGTGCAGGGGTTCCGGGTTGTCGATGAACAAAAACTCAACCAGATGCCCGATGCCGATTTTGTCGCCTTGCGCAACAAGGGCGTGCTGCCGCTGGTCTATGCGCATCTCATGAGCATGGCCAATCTGCGCCAGGGTGTGCTGGCCGGCCAGATCACGCCGCCACGGCGGGTACCTGTTTTGGATGCCCCCGCAGTACCTTCAGAGGATCTGGACCTGAGCGTGTTCGGGGACGAAGGGGATATCGACATCCCGCAATAAACCCGCCTTCAGTTGAACATGGTGGTGCGCGCCGCGGCAAACATACAAACTTTATAGTATACATGATAAGTATTCATTGTTAGACTGACAGGGTTTCGTCAGGGAGGAGAAACCATGTCTGAGATTTTTTCCACGCGCAGGACTGCGCTAGCCGGGGTTATGGCCGCATGCATTGTCGCGGTGCCCGCCATGGCGCAGGATTTTCCGAGCCGGGCGATCGAGTATATCATCCCCTTCAACCCGGGCGGTGAGTCCGACGTAACGGCCCGCCTGCAAGAGCCGTTGATGGAAGAGGCGCTCGGTATCAGCGTGAATGTCCGTCACCAGCCCGGTGGCGGTGGCGCCGTTGCCTGGGCCGATTTTCAGGCCAATGCCGAGCCCGACGGGCATGAAATCATCGGCATCAACATTCCGCATATCGTGGCACAGCCGATCCAGCGCGCCGATGCAGGCTATACAACCGAGGGCTTCGACATCATCACCTGGTTCCACATGACGCCGCATGTCGTGGTGGTGCGTGAGGACAGCCCGTTCCAGACGCTGGACGACATGATCGAATTCGCGCGCGAGAATCCGCAATCGCTGACAGTTGGCGGCAGTGGAACCTTTTCGGGCAACCATCTGGAGGCCTTGCGTCTGCAGGAACTCACCGATGTTCAGATCACCTATATCCCCTTCACCGGGACCGGCCCCTTGCCCGCGGCGATCCTCGGCGGGCATGTTGGTGCCGTGATCTCGAATTCGACCCTTGGTGTCGAGATGGGCGATAATGTGCGCGTGCTCGCCGTTGCCTCGGAAGAGCGGCTGGAAACTCTGCCCGATGCGCCGACCTTCCGTGAACTTGGGCTGGATATCGTCGGCGGCACTTATCGTGGTGTTGCCGTGCCGAATGGCACAGCGCCCGAGATTATCGAGGTGCTGGCGGATCTGTTCACCGAGATGAATCAGACCCTCGGCGAACGTCAGGTTCCGATGGGCTTCCAGATGACGGATATCCGCGGCGAGGATGCCATCGACCTCATGGTGCGTCTGCGTGAGCAGTACGGCGATTTCCTGAACTGAACTCTCGGCGTCGCACTCCTGCTAGCTGCAGGAGTGCGCCACGCTTATTGAAAGCTAGAGTCACGGGCTCGGCGCGACCGACCCCGCATCCTGCGTCCGAAAAAGGATCGTGATGGACATCCTGATTGCAGCGGCACTGGCCGTGCTGCAACCCCATATGCTGATTATCATTCTGCTTGGTGTGACAGCAGGGTTGTTTGTCGGGGCCTTGCCGGGCCTGACGGCGACCATGGCGCTTGCGCTGATGCTACCCTTCACCTTCACGCTTGATGCGCTGGAGGGGCTGGTCGCCCTAGGCGCCGTCTATATGGGCACGATCTATGGTGGCGCATTCACGGCGATTCTTCTCAACACGCCGGGAACGCCGTCGTCGATTGCGACCACCTTTGATGGCCACCCGATGGCGAAACAGGGGCGCGCACTCGAGGCAATCAGCGTCGCCACCATAGCCTCTGTGGTCGGTGGGGTGGTCGGTGTCACATTCTTGCTGATCGCGGCGCCGCCGCTTGCTCAACTTGCGCTCAAATTCGGCCCGGCCGAGATGTTCTGGGTCGCCATCCTCGGGCTAACACTGATCGGCTCGCTTGCCACAGGGTCCTTGCTCAAGGGGCTTCTGGGGGGGGCTATCGGGCTTCTGATCGGTACCATCGGTATTTCGCCCATTGGCGGCGAGAGCCGCTTCACATTTGGCTGGCCACCCCTTCAGGCTGGAGTGTCGCTGATCGTCGCGCTGATCGGGCTGTTCGTGATCCCCGAGCTTTTACAGATGATCCGGCGCGGGCAGGCATCACTGGAACCTTCCGATACTATCGGGAACACGGGCTTTCAGTTCATGTCGGCTCTGCGGACGGTCCTGTCAAAACCAGTCAATTTGGTCCGCTCCTGTGCCATCGGGCAGGTCATCGCCGTGATCCCCGGCGCAGGTGGGTCGATCACGTCTCTGGTCGCCTATAACGAGGCGAGGCGTTGGTCAAAAACACCCGAAACCTTCGGCAAGGGCAATCCGGAGGGGATTGTCGCTTCCGAGTCGAGCAATAACGTGATGGTCGCGGGCTCCATGGTGCCACTCCTGACCCTCGGGATTCCTGGCGCCCCGCCCGATGCGATCATTCTGGGCGTGATGCTCCTGCATGGGTTACGTCCGGGGCTCGATCTCTTTACTCAGACCGGGGTGCTGGCGAATGGCTTCATAATCTCGATGGGGCTCGCCGCATTGATGCTGGCGCCAATCGGGCTGCTGGGCGGAAGACTGATCTATCGGGTCATCATTCGCACCCCACATTACTTCCTCGTTCCGACAATCCTGATCGTCACCATCCTCGGAACCTATGCGCTGCGCAACAATGTCATCGATGTCGCAATCATGCTGGGGCTCGGTGTCGTGGGCTTTCTGATCCGCGGGCTTGGCCTGCATGCGGCGCCCATTGTGCTGGGGCTCATTCTGGGCACGATTGCGGAACAGGGCTATGTGCAATCGGTGCTTGGTGGAATGGCGCTCGATATTCCCCAGCTTCGCCTCGTCGCCAATCCGCTCAGTCAGGTTCTGATCGCGCTGATTGTGCTGGTAATCGTCTGGGCCGCATGGCCCAAACGGTTCAGCCGAAAGAAACAGGGTTAGGGGCATGTATATCCGGATCAATACCGAACTTCTGAGCGGTCTGCTGGGGCTGGCACTTGCGGCCATCTTCTGGTTCAACATCGGCGATCTCGGCTTTCTGAGCGCAGTCTTTCCCAACTCGGTCCTGCTGTTTCTGGCCGTCGTCTCGGGGCTGCTGGTTCTGGTCGGACTATTCGCAGGTGAGCCCGTCACCATCGACATGCGTGGTGTGATCCCAGTCGTATTCGGAATTGCGCTATTGGCGATCTGGTGGCTGGGCATTCGCCATGTCGGCTTTGTGACGACGTCGGTGCCACTCTTCGCGATACTGGCGCTCGTGCTGAAGCGGCGGCAAGGACCGCTCAGCCTGCGCGATGTCATCACGGCTGTTGTCGTAGCCTGTGTTGTCGTGGGCGGTTTCTTTTGGGTCTTCAGCGAGCTTCTAGGCATCCGCCCTTTCCGCGCGCCGTTCCCCTGATCTGCCGTGCCCGCCCTGCCTGACCGCAGGGCGCGCATGCCTCAGCCCGCAAGGTGGCGGGCAACGTTCTGAACCGTGATCCAGCTAATCCGCGTATTCGATTCCACCGTGACCCCGGCGATATGTGGCGTCGCAATCAGGTTGGGCACGCCTTGGAGGACAGAACCTGCGGGCAAGGGCTCGCTGTCGAAGACATCAAGCGCAGCACCGGCCAGATGACAGCTTGATAGGGCTGCGGCCAGTGCCGCCTCATCCACGATCCCGCCGCGGGCGGTGTTGACCAGCACGGAGCCCGGCTTCATGCGCGCCAGGTTTGCCTCATCGAGCATGTTACGGGTCTGATCGGTCAGCGGCACATGCAGGCTCAGCGCGTCCGAGACCTTGAGTAGAGCTTCGACGCTTGCGCAGTGCTGAACCCCCTCCCAGACCGGGTTGTCGGGGGGGACAAACGGGTCCAAGGCCGCGATCTGCATCCCCATGGCCTGCGCTCGGGTGGCGACAGCCTGCGCAATTGCTCCGAAGCCCAGAAGCCCCAGCGTTGCGCCCGCGACCTCCAGCCCCATCATCCGCTGGCGCGGCCATGCGCCCGCCAGCACATCGGCACTCCCCATCCAGGCCTTGCGGCGCAGCATCAGGATCGCCGTGATGACATATTCCGCGACCGAGACCGCATTGCCCCCGGTGGCCGGAAACACCGCCACATCACGGGCCTTGCAGGCCTCAAGGTCGATATTGTCAAGCCCGACGCCTAGGCGCCCCACAGCTTGCAGCTTGGGGCTGGCGGCCAGCAACTCTTCACGCACCTGCGTGCGATTGCGCACGATCAGACCTCGCGCTTCAGCACAGGCCACATTCAGCTGCGCGGGGTCATCGACAAGGCTTGGGTCATAGGTGACCGCGAACCGCTCGCGCAGCCAATCGACCGCAGGCTCGTCCATGAATTCCGAGATCACGATATCCGACATGCTCGTCCCCCTCACGCAGCCGAAGCGGCCGGATGACCATTTGCGCGCAAGTCGATCACCTGATGCGTGCGGATCGACTGCTCGGCAGCCTCGCCCACCAGCACCGACCAATAGCCATCGGCCAGACTGACCTCGGGGGCGCCCTGCCCCGCGCGCACCAGTTCCAGAAACCGTGCATGCTGGAAATAGGTCGAGCCGTGATGGTCGCCCGCGCGCAGGATTCGCGGGTCCACCTCGACCACTTCGCGGGTCTCGCATTTGGTGGCGCGGTCGGAGATCACGAATTCCGAATGACGCTCCTGCTCGTCAGGGGCGAAACGCGCCGGGCCGGGCACACAGGCATCCAACCGCGCCTTGTCGCCGGTGACCGAGACAACCTCCTGCCAATGCGAGCCCTCTGCGAACATGCACAGCTCCAGCATGGCGCGGGCGCCATTGGCGAAATCGACGGTCACGAAACCATGATCTACCATATCGGGGATGCGCCCGTCATAGCGCTCGTCCTTGTGGTTCACATCCGCGCCGCCGCTGGCATAGACGCGGATCGGGTCCGAATTCAGCAGCAGGCGCATCAGGTCGAAGAAATGGCAGCATTTTTCGACCATCGTGCCGCCCGTTCGCGTGTTGAAGCGGTTCCAGTCGCCGACCTTTTCCAGAAACGGAAAGCGATGCTCGCGGATCGAGACCATTCGCGGGGTGCCCGCGCGCCCCTCGGCGAGTGCTGCGCGCAGCCGTTCCACGGGGGGCATGTAGCGATATTCCATCGCCACCCAGACCGGTGCGCGCCGCCCGTCGGCGGCCTGCATCAGCGCGCGGCAATCGGCAGCATTGGTCGCCAGCGGCTTTTCGCAGAGGATCGGTTTGTCAGTTGCCAGCAGATCGCGCATGAGCCCCGCATGCAGGTCATTCGGCGCAGCCAGAACGTAAGCGTCGCAAATATCGACCGTGAGCAGGGCGCGATGGTCACTGAACGCCTCTGCGCCCGTCAAAGCCTGCGCTTGTGCGCGCATCCCATCATGCGGATCGCAGACCGCGCTCACGTGCGCGCCGTCGAGCAGCGCGATATTGCGCATATGCTCTTGCCCCATCATGCCGGAGCCGATGATGCCATATCGGATGGGTTCCATCCCGTGTCTTCCTTTCGTTTCCCTCGCCGGATCAGTTCAGTGTCAGCCCGGCATCGACTATGAAATCCTGCCCGGTGCAGCCTGCGCTCGCATCCGAGGCGAGAAACAGCACCATAGGCGTGACGTGTTTGGGCTCGAGGCGGAATTTCAGCGCTTGAAGCGTCAGAAACTCGACGTTCTTCTCGGGCGTGAGCCAAAGCTTCGCCTGACGCTCGGTCAGGATTGCACCCGGCACGACGGAATTGACACGGATGCCCTGAGGCCCGAGTTCCTGCGCAAGCGTGCGTGTCAGCCCGTGAATCGCGGCCTTGGCGGTGGTGTAGCCCAGCATGCCGGGCCGCCCACGCATCCAGCTGATCGAGCCCATGTTGATGATACTCCCGCCGCCTGCTGCGGCCATACCAGGCGCAACGGCCTGCGCGGCAAAGACATGATGCGAGAGGTTGGTGGCGAGGCAGTCGCGCCAATAGTCCGGGGTGAGATCTGCAAAATCATGGCGGTCATCGCGGGCGGCGTTGTTCACGAGCACAGTGAACGGGCCAGTGGCATCCTGCAGTCGGGCGATGACCTGCGGCAGGGCGTCCAGATCGCGCATGTCGGCCTGAGCAAAATGCGCGCCGGTTTCCGCAGCAAGCTCTGCGCCCGCCTCGGCGTCAATATCGACCACGCCCACCTGCGCGCTCTGCGCGCGCAGTGCGCGCACGACATCCGCACCAAGGCCCGTGGCCCCGCCCGTCACCAGCACAGAGGCGCGCGCGAGTGAGGGGTAATGAACAAGCTCTGTCATCATCTAGCCCTGAAACTTTGGCTCGGGCAGCCCCCGCACCTCGACCCGCGTGGCGAAGAGATTGCCCGATTCAGGCCATTCCGCCAACTCCTCTGCCGGACGCCCGTGCCGCGCGGAAGTGACATAGAGCGTGCGCAGGTCCGGGCTGCCAAAGGCACACATGGTCGGGCAGCGCGCGGGGACCGGGTATTCGGCCACGATCTCGCCATCGGGGGAGAGGCGCACCACGCGCCCACCCTCGTATAGCGCCGACCAGTAGAAGCCATCGGCATCGACCGCCGCGCCATCGGGGCGGCCATTGCCGAAGGGGAATTGATGAAAGACCTCGCGCGGACCGGGGGTTCCGTTTGCGTCCAGCGGGTAGCGATAAATGACATGCGCGGGTGTGTCGGAGTGATACATCCAGCGCCGGTCGGGCGAGAAGGCCACCCCGTTCGAGACCTTGATATCACCCGTGACGCGCATGCAACTCAGATCCGGGTCAACCCGGCAGAGCATCGCATCCGGGCGGTCGCGCGGCTCATAGATCGTCCCCGCCCAGAACCGGCCCCAGGGGTCGGCGCGGCCATCATTGAAGCGGCTGATACTGGAATCCGCCTGCGGGTTGGCGATCAGCTTTTCCTTGCGGCCCCGCGCATCGAGCAGCCAGATCCCCGAACGCAGCCCAGCGATGAAGCCGCCGCCCGTGCGCAGCGCTATGCAGCCGACATTCTCCTCCATCGGGATTGTCGCATTCTCGCCCGTCGCAGGGTCGAAACAATGAATTGCGGGGGCCTCGATATCAACCCACCACAGCCGTTGCGTCTGCTCGCACCAAAGCGGGCATTCACCAAGCGCGGCCTGCGCGGGATATGCGGTCTCAAAGCCCATGCCCGCCTCTCAATACACGCCGCCTGCCGCCTCGGGCGCGGCCTGCCCGCGTATGTCGCGGATCGTGGCTTTCGCGGCGCCCATCACCAGCCCCAGATCCGAGGCGATGGCGATATAGCTGAACCCCATCTCGACATAGCTGCGCACTGTCGCCGGGTCAGCGCCAACAATCCCGCATGCAATACCCGCCTTGCTTGCGGCCTCGGCTCCATCACGGAGCGCGGCCTGAACATCAGCATGCTTGATCTGACCCAAAAGCCCCATGCCGCCCGACAGATCGCCCGGCCCGATGAAAATAGCGTCCACGCCATCAAGCGTGGCAATCTCGGACAGTAGCGCGACCGCTTCGGGGGTTTCCAGTTGCAAGACGACCGCGACCTGATCGTTGGCGCGGGCCAGATAGTCCGGGGCTGTCCCAAAACGGCTGGCGCGATGCATCGCAGCCACCCCACGCGTGCCCTGCGGCGGATAGCGTGTGGAGGCGACCGCAGCGCGGGCCTCCTCCACCGACTGGATAAACGGGAACATGATCGAACGCGCGCCTGCGTCCATCACGCGCTTGACCATCACCGGATCATTCCACGGCACGCGCACGACCACCTCCGCAGGTGTGCCCGAGAGTGCCTGCATGATCGCAGTGGTCTGCGCCAGATCGATGGGCGAATGCTCCATATCGACAAGGATCCAGTCATAGCCCGCATGGCCCATCGCCTCGGCGATGATGGGGCTTGCAGACATGATCCATGTGCCCAGCGGTGGCATCCCCTCGCGCGCCTGCATCCAGGACTTGAAACGGTTTTCATTGCCTTGCATCATCGCGTCCTCTCAGAAAATTTCCGGCTCGGGCTCATCCGGCCCACCTTGCAGAATGTCGAAATCGCAACCCTTGTCGGCCTGTGTGACATGCTCGTAGAAAAGCGCGGTATAGCCCCGCGTGCTGCGCGGGGGCGGCGGTGTCCAAGCCGCGCGGCGGGCTTCCAGTTCGGCCTCCGGCACCAGAAGCTCCAGCCGTTTCGCGCCGACATCCAATGCGATCTCATCGCCATGGCGCACCAGCGCCAGCGGGCCGCCGACAGCGCTTTCAGGGGCGACATGCAGAACGCAGGTGCCGTAATGCGTCCCGCTCATTCGCGCATCCGAGATGCGGACCATATCGCGCACCCCTTGCGCCAGCAGATGTTTCGGGATCGGCAGCGCACCCCATTCGGGCATCCCCGGCGCGCCCTTCGGGCCGGCATTGCGCAGCACCAGCACCGAGTCGGGTGTGATGCCGAGCGCTGGGTCATCTATGCGCGCGACCAGATCGGCATGGGTTTCGAACACCACTGCGCGACCGCGATGCTGCATCAGATGCGCACTGGCAGCACTGGGTTTGATGACCGCACCGTCGGGAGCAAGATTACCGCGCAGAACGGCCAGCGCAGCAGCCTCTGACACGGGGTTATCCAGCGGGCGGATCATCGTGTCATCGTAACACTCGGCACCCTCGAGCATATCGGCGAGTGTGCCGGTGACGGTGCGGGCGGAGAGATCGAGCTGGTCCTGCAACCGCGTGAGCAGGGCAGGCAAGCCACCAGCAAAATAGAAATCCTCCATCAACCGGTCACCCGCCGGGAAGATATTGACCAGCACCGGGACCTCGGCCGCTGCGCGGTCCAGATCGGCCAGCCCGAAATCGAACCCGGCCCGCCGCGCCAACGCCACCAGATGCACAGCGGCATTGGTTGAGCCGCCCAAGGCCATGAACACCCGCGCGCCATTCTCGAACGAAGCCGGGCTCAGCACATCCGAAGGGCGGAGATTCTCCCAGACCATCTCGACAATCTGCGTCCCGCAGGCCGAGGCCATGCGGCTATGCCCCGAATCTGCGGCGGGCATCGATGACGCGCCCGGTAGCGTGAGCCCCATCGCATCGACGATGGAGGTCATGGTCGAGGCGGTGCCCATCGTGTTGCAGGTGCCGAAAGAGCGCGTCATGCGGCTTTCAAGATCGACCCAGTCCTCCTGCGTGATCTCGCCCGAGCGCAGCTTGTCCCAATAAGCGCGCGTATGGGTGCCGGCACCGAGCGTCTTGCCCTTCCAGCGCCCGTTCAGCATGGGTCCAGCCGGGCAGAAGATCGCCGGGATGTTCATCGAGATCGCGCCCATCAACAGCCCTGGCGTGGTCTTATCGCAGCCGCCCAGCAACACAGCGCCGTCGATGGGATGCGAGCGCAGAAGTTCCTCGCATTCCATGGCCAGGAAATTACGGTAAAGCATAGTCGTGGGCTTGACCATCACCTCGCCCAGCGAGAGCGCGGGCAGTTCCACGGGAAAGCCACCCGCAGCCCAGACCGCGCGTTTCACCGCCTCCGCCCGGTCGCGCAGATGCGCGTGGCATGGACTTAGGTCGGACCAGGTGTTGATGATGCCGATCACGGGCTTGCCCATGAACTCCTCGCGCCGCAGACCCATCTGCTGCGTGCGCTGACGATGCGCGAAGCCGCGCATGTCTTTCGAGGCATACCATCGCTGGCTGCGAAGTTCATCAAGGCTGCGCTTCGACACGACCCCCCCAAACGGCATGCAAAAGCATACCGGAACCTGTTGACCCCAATTGTGTCAGGAATTTCCAATCGCTGCAAGAATAGAAATCGAGAATCGGCAAGATTCGGAGGCGACATCTCTTATCTTTTCGCATAAGATTGTTTTTATTTGATTTTCCTTCCTGAACTCTCAGATTGACAGCCAAAGATGCACGTGTTAGCACTTTCGTAGCGCTGCGAATTTGTTGGAGGCAAATGCGCGAGCTGGTGCAGGGAGGACACAATGGACGCAGTCATCCGCGTGCTGGATGTCGTCAATCGATGGCTGACGCGCATCGCAGGATATGCTGCAACGGCGCTGCTGTTCGGCATGCTCGGCGTCGTCATAGTGCATGTGTTCTATCGCTACGTGTTGGGTGACAGCTTCGGGTGGACCGAGGAGTTGTCGCGCACGATGATGGTGTGGATGGCGTTTCTCTACTTCCCGACTGCCCATCGCTACGGGATGAATGTCAGCCTTGATATCTTCGTCGCAGCAATCCAGCACCACCCGATCATGCGCTATGTGGGGTTGCTGATCGAATTGTCGGTCTTCATCATGCTGTGCGGCGCAATCTGGCTGGGTTACGGCCTGATGTCCCGCGCAGCCACGAGCTTCACGCTCTCGCTACGCCTGCCGCTGGCCTATGTCTATGCGATCATGCCCATCGGGTTCGGACTTGTCGCGCTTGTTTCGCTGGAGCGGCTGCTGCGTCTGATCGGCAATCTCATTCATCCGGGCCGGTATCAGGTGAATGTCTTCGGCTCGTCCACGGGCGCAGGGAGCTGAGATCATGGCCTTTCTCTATATCTGGATCTTCCTTGGGCTTCTGATCATCGGCACACCGATTGTCTTCGTGATGCTGCTCGCGCCCGGTCTGACGCTTGTCCTTGAAGACAACCTGCGCTTCCTGAACCTGCTGGTGCAGCGGCTATTTGCTGGGATGGACAGCTTCCCGCTCATGGCGCTGCCATTCTTTATCCTTGCAGGCGAGTTGATGACTGCGGGCGGCGTCACCAGCCGGATCGTGCGCTTTGCCGAAACCTTCGTCGCGCATCGCAAGGCAGGGCTGGGACAGGTGTCGGTTTCCTCCTCAATCATGCTCGCGGGCGGGTCCGGCTCGGCTGTTGCCGACGCTTCGGCGCTTGGCGGGGTGATGATCCCGGGCATGCACCAGGCGGGTTATACGAAATCCTTCTCGGCCGCGATCACGGCGGCTTCTGCCGTGCTGGCGTCGATCATTCCGCCCTCGGGGCTGATGATCCTCTATGCCTTCATCATGAATGTCTCAGTGGCCGCAATGTTTGCCGCCGCGATCATCCCCGGGCTTATCATCGGCTTCGGGCTGATGGTGGTGGTCGCGATCGTGGCGCAGTTTCGCACCTTCCCCGACCCGGCCGAGCGCGCGACCTGGGCCGAGTCGTGGGAGACTGGCAAATCTGCGTTCCTGCCGCTCCTGACACCCATCATCCTAATCGGCGGCATCGTGGGCGGTATCTTTACCCCTACCGAAGGCGCAGCGGTCGCGGCCTTCTATGCGCTCATCCTCGGTGTGTTTATCACCCGCGAGATCAGCTTGACGCAGTTGATCGAGGTCTTTTCCAAGGCCGCGCTGAAATCCGCGATCATCCTGCTGCTGGTGGGCGCAGCTGTGTCTTTCGCCTCACTGGTCAGCCTGAAGGGTACGCCGCAGCTTGTCTCAGGCTTCATCCTGAGCATCACCACAGACCCGCTGATGCTGTTTCTGGTGATCGTGCTGTTTCT
Organism: Paracoccaceae bacterium; assembly: GCA_007694945.1. Classification (GTDB taxonomy): domain Bacteria; phylum Pseudomonadota; class Alphaproteobacteria; order Rhodobacterales; family Rhodobacteraceae; genus Roseinatronobacter. The sequence goes on from REER01000049.1 coordinate 14,140, forward strand.
GCTCGCCATCGGCACGATCATGGATGCCGGGCCTGCGATCCTGATCCTTGCACCGATCCTCGCGCCGGTGCTGATCGGCGTGGGCATCCATCCGATCCATTTCGCCGTCGTGATGTGCATCACGCTCATCATCGGGCTGATCACGCCGCCACTGGGGCTTGTGCTCTTCGTGGTCTCGGGCATCTCGGGCGAGAGGATCGAGCGTATTTCCTGGGATTTGATCCCGTATTTCCTGTTCGAGGTCGCGGTGGTCGTGAGCCTCGTGCTGTTTCCCGATCTGGTCATGTGGTTACCACGATGGCTCGGGTATGTCTGACGAACCAATCCAAAAGGGAGGAAACCTGACATGTTGGACCTGAAAGAAACCCTCAATGGCACGCGCACTGCGCTGCTGGCGGGCGCCCTGGCGCTGGCGGGGGTCTTTGCCCCGCAGGCGCTGGATGCGACCGAGTTGAACCTTGTCTTCCTCGCGAACGAAGATGACCAGGAATATGACGCTGCTCTCGTGTTCAAGAACTTCGTCGAGGCGCGCACGGGCGGAGAGGTCAGCGTCAATATCTTCGTGGGCGCGCAGCTTTGCGGGTCGGCCAATGAGTGCTTCGAGTCCATGCGCGCTGGCGTGGTGAACATGTACACGGCCACGGCGGGCGGTGCCTCGGCAATCTATCCGCCCGTTCAGGGGATGGATATTCCCTACGCGCTCAGCTCTGACCGCGTAGCGCAGCTTGTGCTGCAGGATCAGGAATTCACCAACTTCATGCGCCAGCGGATTCTGGAGTCGTCCAATAACGACATCCTGCTTCTAGCCATGACCCAGACTGGCGGCTGGCGCAATTTCGCGTCGCGCGACAAGCCGATCCGCACACCTGCGGATGTTGCCGGCGTGCGTTTCCGCACCATCGAGTCGGAAATCCAGCAACGCTTGGTCCGTTCGATGGGCGGCTCGCCTACCCCGATCCCGTGGCTGGAAGTCTATACCGCGCTGCAGACCGGCGTCGTTGACGGCACAAAGAACTCGATCAGCGATATTGCCAACATGAACTTCCAGGAACAGCTGAACTACATCACGCTGGACGGGCATGCCTATATGGCCTCGATGTGGTTCATCGACAATGCCACCTTCCAGTCGCTCGACCCCGAGCATCAGGCCGTGGTGCTGGATGGCGGCGCGCTGATGTCGACCATCCAGTTTGGCATCCAGCCCCGCAAGGAGCTTGACGCCTATGCCAAGTGGCTAGAGGCAGGCAATGAGATCATCGCGCCCACTGAAGAAGAGATGGACCTGTTCCGCGAACATGCCGGTCCGATCCGCGACTGGTATCTGGAAAGCTTTGGTGATGCAGGCAGCGAATTCCTCGAGGCCTTTGAGGCTGCAGTGGCGCGCGCAGAAGCTCAGGTTGAGAGCGACCGCGCCTCGGCCATGCCATAAATCGCCATCTGCATGCGCAGAGGCTGGGGTGCGGTTGGGTCAAGACCTGACCGCACCCCTTTCGTTTCAAACAGGTATTCATGATCGTGGTAATGAAAGCCCAAGCGCCGGATAACGAACGCATCGCGCGTGTCTTTTGCTGCGGGGTCGGACGTGATGCAGTGGCCAGCGCCCCTGTCCCGGCACGGCCCAAGCCGCGCAGCCATGATGATGGTCCAGATTGCGGGCCTTTTCACGGAGGTCTCGGCGGACCGAATTTCGCGCGTAACCTGCGGGGGCATTTCGACCGCTGGCAGTTGGAGCCCGGACGCCACGGCACTCAGCGCATCGACGCTGCGTTTCTCATGCTGCGCTGGCAGGAAGAGAATGGGCGGCGGGGCTATCGGCGTCTGAATATCGGCCCGGAGGGTTTCAAGGCGCAGCATCGGCGGGTTGCAGCGCTGTTTCCTTTTCTGATCGAGGAATACACCGATCCCGACCTGCCCCTTGTCGTAACCCTGACAGCCTTTTCTCCGATCATCCCGGGCGACACTCCCCTCGCGCACTGGCCGGTCACGCTGTTTGATGTAACACTGACGCCCCGCGCAGGGGCGGGCCGGTTGACAGCGGCGGTCGGGATGATCTGGCCGAACCTTCTCGGCTGGCACCTGCCTGAGCTGACTCCTGCGCGACGCGGCGCACATCTTTGGCCGGACCAGAGCCATTCCGGGCAGATCCACCATGCTGCGCCCGACTACCCGGGGATGATCGGTGTGGTGCAGACGCATGCTCCCGAGCTTGACCTGCCGCCCCCCAACCCAGCAGGCGAGGTCGCCTTACTTGCCGCGGGCATCGACTGGGACCTAGAGCGCGCAGTCAGTTTCAAGGCGGATCAAAACGCCCTTGGACGCCCGGATGCAGAGCAGAAATTCACCCTCGCGCATGTCGAGGCGGCTTTCGCCTCGGGCGCGGGCTGGGAGGGGTATGATCGCAGCTGGTCCGCGCATTGGCATGAACCACTTGCCGCGGCCGTTGCGGGGCGTTGTGTTCTGGACAGCACGCGACATCTGTGCTTCTGCCTTGCGATGGATATCCCGCAGGTGCGCTTCGGCATGGGACGCCGCTGGTGGCGCGCTTATTGCGCGACATGGGGGCGCGAGGGCAATCAGGCCTCGGCGATGGCAAAGGCCGCAGTGCAGGAGGCAGATAGCTGGTTGGGCCGGATTGATGCATGGCACACAAGCATGCTGCGCGCACTGGGCGCAGATGCAGGAAGCATGATAAACGCCCTTGGTTTTCTGAGCGGTGGCGGGGCCGCATCGCTGGCCGGGCCAGTCCACGCCCCTAGAGAGCCAAAACCCTTGAGCGGCCCCGCGCATTTTGCACTGCTCGAGGGCATTGACTCAGGCTATTACTACTACAGCACGCTCGATCTGTGGGTCTATGCCTTCCCTGCCCTGTCGCTGACCTTCCCTGATCTGGCCGAAGCTGTGTTCCGAGATTTTCGCGACAGCATCAGCGCCACCGATGCGACCGAGCGCCCGATCTACCGCGATCAGCGCTTCGCCCCGATTCTGGTGCCGGGCAAGCTGCCACATGATCTCGGCTGCCCCGCCGAAGACCCGTTTATTCGCCTGAACGGCTATGTCATGCGCGATGACCCAAACCTGTGGAAAGACCACAACCCGGCCTTCATCATCGCCCACGCCCTGCATCGACACCTGACCGGCACACATAGTGACACTGCCGAATTCGACCTGCTCTGTGCGGCCGCAGAGTTCACCATCACACAGGATCGGGAAGGCACTGGCGTGCCGCCGCATGATGCCTTCGGCGACAGCACATGGGATAATCTGCAGTTTCGCGGCCATTCGTGTTACGGCGCAGGACTCTGCCTTGCCGCATGGGCCGCGCTTGCGCGCGATGCGCATCGCTTGGGTCGCGACGCTGATGCTCAGCGTTTCGCGGAACTTGTCGAACACGCGAAACAGGCTATGGCCGGACTTTGGTGCAGGAAGGGGGGCTTTTTCCGCACCGCGAGCGAGGGGAAGTATCGAAATGCAACGCAAAGCGATGCCCTTCTGGGGCCGCTTTATGCCCGCCTTGCCGGTCTGGGCGATCTGATTGACCCTTCCCGCGCCCGACAGCACTTACGCGCAACCTTCGCACGCAATTTCGACACAGATGCACAGCGCGCAGTCGGCCCGCTACTGGTCGCGGACCCTGCCATCATCCGCTATGCGCAGGATGGGGGCGAGGAATTGCAGGTCAATGAGGTCATTGTCGGCTCTGCCCATATCTTCGCCACCTGCCTGAAGGTGTGGGGCCTTGAGGCCGAATACCGGGCGATGCGCGAGGCGATAACGCGCCATGAGGCGCGCGCAGGCTTGCAATTTCGCACGCCTGCGGCATGGGATGCCGAAGGGCAATTCCGCGCGCCGCTCAACATGCGCCCGATGGCCATATGGGCGAGCGCCATCGCAACGTCCGCAGCAAGGGAGTCTGCCGCATGACCGAGCATCGCCAGCGCCGCTCGACCCAGCGCACAACCATGAGCGATGTGGCGCGCGTCGCCGAAGTCTCGCCCTCCACAGTGTCGCTTTTCCTGCGCGAGCCCGATGCGGTCTCCGAAGCCCGCAGGCAGCGCATCCAGCGCGCCATCGACAGCTTGCGCTATGTGCCTAATCGTATGGCCGGTTCGCTGGCGGCGGCCTCGACGCGCGTCGTGGGGGTGATTGTTCCCTCGCTGGTCAACAGCTTCTTTGCCGAGACCGTCAGCGCGCTGCAATCGGCGCTGATGGCAAACGGCTATCAGATCCTGATAGGGCACACCAATTATGACGCGGCCCGCGAGGAAGAGCTCGTGCGCACCTTTCTCTCCTGGTCCCCTTCTGCCATCGTGCTCACCGGGCTGGGGCATAGCAGGGTGACGCGCCAGATGCTCGAAAGCTCCAGCGTCCCCGTGGTCGAGATGTGGGAGGCCGGACCACAGCCCATCGACCTGATGGTGGGGTTCTCGCATGCCGATGTCGGGCGGCTCCAGACCCGCCACCTGATCGAGCGGGGGTGTCGGTCGATTGCCTTTATCGGCGCACAGCTCGACAAGGATGGGCGCGCCGCCCAGCGCGCGCAGGGCTATCGTGATGTGCTGAATTCGCATACCACGCTGGCTCCGCCCGAGATTGTAATCGCCGACGCGCAAAGCGCTTCTGCCGGGGCCGTGGCGTTTGGAGCCCTTCTCGACAGGCGGCCAGAACTCGACGGTGTGGTGTTCTCCAATGACATCCTTGCCCTGGGCTCCTTTATGGAGGCCCAGCGCCGCGGCATTGCTATTCCCGAGCGGTTGCGGATGATCGGATTCGGCGGGCTCGACTTCACCTCGGAAACTGTGGCCGATCTATCGACCATCGTACCGCCCCGGCGCGAGATCGGCGAACATGTTGCCGAGATGCTACTTGCGCGCATCGAAGACCGCGAGACCCAGACGCGCATCATTCTGGACCCGGTTCCAGTGTACCGTCGCAGCACAGACGGCTCGAACACCAAGAAACGTACAGCCTGACTCTCTTGTCCCGTCATCTGCTCATACATCAGCTTGATAATACAGGTTGTCAGTTCGTACGCAGGACTTGCGCAACTCGATGGGGCTGCCATTGTAGTCCAGCGCAACCCGCGTAATCTCCAAAAGCGGTGCGCCGGGCGCAACGCCCAGTTCGCGCGCCTCTATGGCATCGGCGGTAACTGCCCGCAACTGTTCCTGCGCACGGTGGACAGTGGCGCCGAACTCGGTCTGATAGAGCTGGTAGAGGGTGTTGGGCAGGATTTCGGGGGCGTGTTCCAGCGGCGCGAAACGAGCGGCGTCAAGCAGGATGTGCTCGTAGAGTATAGGCACCCCATCTACTTCCCGCACGCGGCTAATGCGGATGACGGCAGCGCCCTCGGCAAGGCCAAGCAGGCGCGCATCCCACTCTTGCGCGCGCTCGCAGGCCCGTGACAGCACCCGGCTTTCAGGCTGCATGGTGCTGCCATCCTTGTGTCGCAGGTTGAAAAAGCGAAACAGGACAGCATCGCTGTCATGGCTCGCAACGACTGTGCCCTTACCCTGCCTGCGCTGCACAACGCCCTCAGCCGCTAGGTCCAGAAGCGCCTTGCGCAGGGTGCCTACGGCGACGCCATACTCTTCGGCCAGACGCGTCTCGGGTGGCAGATAGGTCCCGGGTGACCATTCGCCAGAATCGATCCGCGCCATGATCATATCGCGCAACTGTCGATGTAGTGGTTGAAGAATGGGGCGGGCCGTCATGCGATATCCTCCTTGACGATGCGATATTATATAAACTATATAGTTTTACAATACTCAGGGAGACGAAGCTAATATGCCGAGTGTCACGATCAGCCCGGATGCCGCCGAACAGCTCGTCCGCGCAGCCTTCACAGCGGCGGGAATGACCGAGGCCCTCGCGCTTCCGGCCGCACGAGCGCTGGTTCAGGCCGAGCAGGAAGGGCTGGCCTCGCATGGTCTCGCGCGGGTTCCGTTCTACGCCGCGCAGATGCGCGCGGGCAAGATCGCGCCCGATGTTGTGCCACAAGTCAGCCGCGACGGGGCCGTGATCCGGGTAGATGCGAGGTTCGGCCTCGCCTTTGCCGCCATCGAGGCCGGAGCAGAGGCCGCAAGGCAGGCGTTGCGCGAGCAAGGCCTCGCCGTTGTCAGCATCACCCATTCGCATCATTTCGGAGTGGCCGGTCAGGCAGTCGAGCCCTTTGCCCGCGAAGGTCTGCTTGCCCTCGCGCTTTCGAATTCGCCTGCGGCCATGGCCCCTTGGGGCGGCCATCGCGCGCTTTATGGCACGAACCCGATCGCCTTTGCCTGCCCGCGCGCGACAGGCGCGCCGCTGGTGATCGACCTTTCGCTGAGCCATGTCGCGCGCGGCAAGGTGATGCTGGCGCAGAAATCCGGCCAGCCCGTCCCCGAAGGCTGGGCGCTGGATGCGCAAGGAAACCCGACCACTGACGCAGATGCCGCGATGTCCGGCACCATGGTGCCATCGGGCGGCGCCAAGGGGGCCGCGCTGGCGCTGATGGTCGAGTTGCTGACCGCCGGGCTTGCGGGTGCAAACTTTGCCTTTCAGGCCAGTTCGCTTTTCGATGACAAGGGGCCCGCGCCCGATCTGGCGCATTTCATCCTCGCGCTCGACCCCGCCCGCTTCGCGCACGGTTTCACGGACCGCGCCGAGACCATGTTCGCGGCCATCGAGGCACAAGACGGCGCCCGCCTGCCTGGCGCGCGCCGTTTTGCAGAGCGCGCCGAACGCGCCGAGAGCATCCAGATTTCGGAACAGCTTCATGACACGTTGACAGGCCTTGCACAGGGCGTTGTCAGCTAACCCAAGGGAGAGAACCATGATCGCAAACACGCATCCACAATTGCTTGTCCATGACAAGGCCGACAATGTCGGTGTTGTCGTGGTCGAAGGTCTTACTGCTGGCACGGACATGCTCTGTGTCTGCACCGAAGACAATTCCGATTTCCGCCTGACTGCCAAGGCCGATATTCCAATCGGCCACAAGGTGGCACTCAAGGAACTGAAAGAAGGCGATACCATCATCAAATACGGCGAAGATATCGGCAAGATGGTCGGCCCCGCTGAAACCGGCGGCCATGTCCACACCCACAACCTGAAAACCAAACGCTGGTAAGGAGCGCGCATCATGGCATTCGATTTCACGCAAGAAACCGTCAAGGCATGGCGCCGCGAGAATGGCCGCGTCGGCGTGCGCAACCATGTGCTCATCCTGCCGGTGGACGATATCTCCAACGCCGCCTGCGAGGCTGTGGCCAATAACGTCAAAGGCACGATGGCAATTCCTCACGCATATGGCCGCCTGCAATTCGGCGAGGATCTGGACCTGCATTTCCGCACAATTATCGGCACGGGTGCAAACCCGAATGTGGCCGCTGTGGTAGTAATCGGGATCGAGCCGGAATGGACCAAGATCGTCGTCGATGGCATCGCCGCAACCGGCAAGCCGGTCGAGGGGTTCTGGATCGAGCAGAATGGCGATTTCGAGACCATCCGCAAGGCAAGCTGGAAGGCCAAGGAATTCGTCCATTGGGCAACCGAGTTGCAGAAAGAGGACTGCCCGCTGACCGATCTCTGGGTTTCGACCAAATGCGGCGAATCCGACACCACGACCGGGCTGTCCTCCTGCCCCACAGTCGGCAACATGTATGACAAGCTGATCCCGCACGGGCTCTATGGCGTGTTCGGCGAAACCTCCGAGATTACCGGGGCCGAGCATATCTGCGCAAAGCGGGCTGCCAGCCCCGAGGCGGGCGAGAAGTTCATGAATACCTTCCAGGCCTATCAGGATGAAGTCATCGAGCCTTTCAAGACCTCGGACCTGTCCGACAGCCAACCGACCAAGGGCAATATTCTTGGCGGCCTCACCACAATCGAGGAAAAGGCACTGGGGAACCTCGAGAAGATCGGGCGGACCTCGACCTATATCGACGTGCTGGAACCCGCCGAAGCACCCGCCAAGGGCCGGGGCCTCTATTTCATGGACACCTCGTCAGCCGCTGCCGAATGCGTGACCCTGATGGCGGCTGCGGGCTATGTCATCCACACCTTCCCGACCGGGCAGGGCAACGTGGTGGGCAACCCGATTGTGCCGGTGATCAAGATCTCGGGCAATCCGCGCACCTTGCGGACCATGTCCGAGCATATCGACGTTGATGTGACGGGCGTGTTGCGCCGTGACATGACCATCGATCAGGCTGGTGATGCGCTGATCGAGATGATCAAGCGCACCGCGAACGGGCGCCACACGGCGGCCGAGGCGTTGGGCCATCGCGAATTCTCGATGACCAAGCTCTATCGTTCGGCCTGATCAGAACGCAGCAATACAGCCAGACGGGCGGGCCGCGCGGCCCGCCCGCTCCGTGATGGTGGGGCCAGCAGAATGATGGACCGCGCGCGCACTGCGATTGCCCCGTTGGCACCGGGGCTGATGCTGGCCGCAACGATTGCCGCCGCCGCAAGCTTTCTGGGCGCGCATTACGATGCGCCTGTGATGCTCTTTGCCCTCCTGATCGGCATGGCCTTCAATTTCCTGCACAAGGACGGCCCCTGCCACGCGGGAATCGAATTCGCCGCGAAATTCATTCTACGTCTTGGGGTCGGGTTGCTCGGTATCCGCATCGCGCTGGACGATCTTGCTCAGATCGGTCTGTCCGGTGCTGCGATTCTGGCAGGGCTGATTGTCCTGACGATAACTACCGGCTTCATCGCCGCGCCGCTCTTCCGCCGTCAGTGGCGGTTCGCGCTGCTCACGGGCGGTTCGGTCGCGATCTGCGGAGCCTCGGCCGCGCTCGCGATTGCCGCTGTAATCCCACATAACGACAAGACCGAGCGCAACACGCTCTTTACGGTGATCGCCGTAACGGCCCTGTCAACCATAGCGATGGTGCTTTACCCGCTCCTGTTTCAGGTCTTGGGTTTCTCCGAATTGCAGCAGGGCTTTCTGCTCGGTGCCACGATCCATGATGTGGCGCAAGTGGTGGGGGCGGGGTTCTCGGTGTCGGACCGCGCTGGCGAGATCGCAACCATCACCAAGCTCTTTCGCGTGGCGATGCTGCCGGTGATCCTGATCGCAGTGGTTCTGGTGTTGCGCATGACCCAAATCGGCAAGGGCGAGGGGCGCATCCCACTTCTGCCGTGGTTCATGATGCTGTTTCTCGCGCTGGTGGGGATCGGGAGTGCGGTCGAACTGCCGCAGGGGCTGGTCGCGCAGGTCGAGACGGCCTCGCGCGCCTGTCTGGTGACGGCCATTGCAGCGTTGGGGGTCAAGACGTCGCTGAAGGCGCTGCGCGAGGTGGGCGGCGGGCATCTCGCCATCGTCGTGATCGAGACACTCGCGCTGCTGGGTCTCGCAATCGGCGCACTTCTGTTTCTCGACATCTTCTGAGGCATTTCAGACGCGACATCATCTCACCGGAGGATGGTCTGCACGGATTTGACCAACGAGAGCCGATCCTTGCGATATGGACGATAAAGACGATGACGATGCCCGCGCGACTGCTAGGGCTTCAAACCTCCTGCTCTGCACCCGACGTTGCAGTTTCGCGTGCCTAGTGGTGAGCGGATGCGAAGCGGCAAAGATCGAGGAAAACACCCCCAGCGCGAACCAAGCGGCACCCGGCTTGTCCCATAACAGGACGCCGGTTATCACCGGAGTAGCAATAAAGGGTAATAAAAATAGCGTTGTCAGTGGGTTGGAGCATCGGCGTCCATTGTACCCGAACCAGAGGATATCGAGCGCGCGCCGGACTTTTTGGTGCAGATGCATGCGATCCGGCTGCACGATGGATGCCTGCACAGCAAGGCGCCTCAGAATTGTGTGGACCACATCGGCGAGCGGCCAGAAGATGACCAGCGCGAGCGCCGGAATGGCCACTTCGCTGGCGTTCCACGCAAGCAGGAGGGTCAGCCACGCCAGCATATGACCCAGCCCATAGGCACCGGCATCACCCAGGAACAGGCGCGCCACCGGCCAATTGAACAACAGAAAACCTGTCGTAACAGCCGCAAGGAGCAAAGATAAAGATGCGATCTCTGACTGCGCGGCCAATGTGGCAATAGCAGCACAACCCAGCGCAGATGCTGTGACAACAGACGCGGCCAGTCCATTCATCCCGTCGACGAGGTTTACGGCATGGCAGAAGCCGGTGGAAAAGGTCACGGTCAGTATGATGGCGACCAAAGGAAAGGACATTGCCTGATCAACAACCGCAATATCGCCCCTAGGAAGCCAGACCCCGAACAGTGCAACGGCAAGCATGGCCGAGAAAGCAGCAGCGACGATCCGAGCGCAGGGAGAGACCCGCTGTCCAAGGTCTTCGGCCAGACCAGTGAGAAAGACCGGCAACAATGACAACAGCAACAGGGGCGCGATGGTGCTCGACTGGGTTATTCCAAAGAAGCCAGTCGCAACCACCAGCCCGAAGATAACTGCAATGCCACCAACCCGCAGCGGGTTACCAACATGCGAACACTGCACTGCCACCGCGTCATTACGCGGCTTGGTGAAGGCCCCAAGCTGCCGCCCGACGCCGAGCAATGCGGCACAAGCGACGATAGAGATCAGGAGGGATGACAAGAATAGCAGCAGCATCGCGATTTCGACTATCCAGACAAGCAATACGGCGCGCACATATTGCAGCATGACGTCACAAGTTGGGCGCATTTGGCGAATGAACGGTCCCATCTCAACTCAAGATTGTAAAATACTCTTTAAGGTGCGTTGGGTTTATCGCAGCTAAATCAATTCGCTGGAATAAACGGGACCAAACGTATGCCTGGAAAGCCACTGGAACCCCAACAACAATATGGGCTCAGGGAAAATCACCTGAGCGTTTTTGGATGGTGGCCCCTGTGGGACTCGAACCCACACGCCCATACGAGCCTCAGATTTTAAGTCTGGTCTGTCTACCAGTTCCAGCAAGGGGCCTCACGCCCGTCCTATCCAGAAGCTTATGGTTTCTCAAGAAACAAAAAAACCGATGCCGGAGCATCCAATGCAGTAGCACAAGCTTACTCCGCCTGCATCAGAATGGCAGAAATCGGCACCACCGCAATCTGCTCGGCACGCCCGTCTGCGAGCCACATCTCGATTGCTTCCATGGTCGCGTCATTCGACGCATCGCCGAAGACGATCACTTCACCGGTCTGACTGGCGTGGAACATGGCGCGGTCGATATAGCGGCGGATGGTGAAAGCACTCTCGCTGCCGCGTTCAAGCAACCGGAAGACCTCGGCATGCGCGATACCGACTGTCTCGGCCGCGCGCGCGGCCTGTGCGAGCCCGCCCGCAAAGGTTATCAGCCCGTGACCATCCTGCGCGAGCAGCGGGAGAATATCGTTCAGCATCGCAGAATTGCGGGCAAAGCCGTCCTCAGGCAGATCGATCACGCCGACCGCCTGCGGCAGCGCTTCGAAAAACGCGTTGAAGGTGACGTCGAGGTCGCTGGCGGTCGCCCCCTCGGGCAGGCTTGTCGCCAGGATCAGCGCCTCCTTGCCGGCATCACGGTAAATCTCGGCCCCGGCCGCCGCACTGCTGTCAAGCGGATTCAGGGCGATGGTTATGGGGATGTCAATCGCGGCAAGGTCGCGGCGCATCGGGGCGGGTAAACCAGGGTCGGACAGAACCAACGCCATGCGCGGCTGGCCAGCTGTGCCCCTCTGATAGAGCGAATTGCGCTCAAGCGCAGTTCCATTGGACGCGCGTGACTCCGGCACGTCGGCCGTCATGCTCGGCAACTCTGCGTCGGCCCCGATCTGTGGCAAACCTGCGACGCGCAGGCCCGGCATGGGCTGGCGCTCCTGCTGTATGATCGGTGTGGGAGGTGTGTCCGGCGTCGCCGCGCTGTCGGGCTGCACGGCATCATCCTCGGTCGCTGTCGGCACCTGCGGCAGAGTAATCTGCGGCAGACCGGCGGCACCGTCGCTACGCGAGGGTGGCACCACTGCCGATGGCAAGCGCGTGATGCGCAATACCTCTTCCGACGAGGGCATCTGCGGAGCCCCCTCGTCACCGATTTCAGCATGGGCTTCGGGCTGCCCCGGCACAATGACTTCGGTCTGCCTGAAAGCCTCTGTGTCTTGATCTTCAACGCCCGGCTCAGGCTCTGCCAACTCGGCGATCTCATCAGGAGGCTCTATGCTAACTTCCGCCTGCTCGGCCTCCACCAGTTCACTTGCTATCGATATCGGTGTTTCCACCAATGCGGGAGGCTCCTCGTCAGCAAGGGAGACCTCAGGCCCGGCAGCCGGTGCATCTGGCTCAGGTATCTGGACGAGGTCGGTTTCGGCAGCTTCGCTGCCTTCGGGCTCGACCGGTTGCGACACGGCATCGGCTGTTGGTGGTTGCTTGCTCGGGTCCTGCGGGGGGGGCAACAGGAGCCCTGCTGTCAGCCCGACCACGAGCACAAGTCCGGTGCCGGCGCCAAGCCCTGCCAGAAGACTGCTGTTCACCCCATCGCTCCTTGAAAACCGCCTGCCTAAGAATGGCGTTTATCCCACACCTCGACCACAGTTTCCCATAAATCTGCCTGCGGATCAAATGGATTGCCCCCTAGACCGGCCAGCTCCGACGCTTCGGCCTTGACCTCGGGGCTGCGGGACGGGCATGTAACGAGCAGCCCTTGTCTGCTCAGGCCCCTGCGATGTTGCTCCTGATCGATAATTACGACAGTTTCACCTACAATCTCGTGCATTATCTGGGCGAGCTTGGGGCCGAGGTGCTGGTGCAGCGAAATGATGCACTGGATGTGCAGGCGGCAATGGCGCTCAATCCGTCAGCGATCGTGCTCTCGCCCGGGCCCTGCGACCCGGATCAGGCGGGCATCTGCCTGCCCCTGACGCTGGCCGCTGCCGAGGCGCGGATGCCGCTGCTGGGCGTCTGCCTCGGGCATCAGACCATAGGGCAGGCCTTTGGCGGTCGCGTGGTGCGCGCGCCACAGATCGTGCATGGCAAGCTGGGTGCGATGCAGCATTCCGGGAAAGGCGTGTTTACGGGGCAGCCCTCTCCGCTGATGGCAACCCGCTATCACTCTCTGGTGGTCGAGCGCGAGAGCCTGCCAGACTGTCTTGAGATCACCAGTTGGCTGGCGGATGGGCTGATCATGGGATTGAAGCACCGCGAATTGCCCATCGAGGGAGTGCAATTCCATCCTGAAAGCATTCGCTCCGAGCATGGCCATGCCATGCTGCGCAATTTCCTGTCCCAAGCTGCGGTGCCTTCCTGATGGATGACCTCAAACCCCTGATCGGCCTTGCCGCGACCCGCGCACTGTCCCGCGCCGAGGCCGAGATGGCCTTTAACCTGCTCTTCGAAGGCCAGGCGACCCCGGCCCAGACTGGCGGTTTCCTGATGGCGCTGCGCACGCGAGGCGAAACGGTCGAGGAATATGCCGCCGCGGCTGCGGTCATGCGCGCGAAATGCGTGAAGGTGCAGGCGCCCGAGGGGGCCATGGATATTGTCGGCACCGGGGGCGACGGCAAGGGGACGCTGAATATATCGACCGCGACGGCCTTTGTCGTGGCGGGTGCGGGTGTGCCGGTGGCCAAACACGGCAATCGCAACCTCTCTTCGAAATCGGGCGCGGCTGATGCGCTAGGTGCGCTCGGGATCGAGGTGATGGTCAGCGCCGATGTGGTGGAGCGTGCGCTTCGCGAGGCCGGGATCGGCTTCATGATGGCGCCGATGCATCACCCAGCGATGCGGCATGTCGGCCCTGTGCGTATGGAGCTTGGCACACGGACGATCTTCAACATCCTCGGGCCGCTGACCAACCCGGCAGGGGTGAAGCGGCAGCTGACCGGGGCGTTTTCGGCTGATCTGCTTCGACCGATGGCCGAGACGTTGCAGGCGCTTGGCTCCGAGAAAGCGTGGCTTGTCCATGGGGGCGATGGCACCGATGAGTTGTCAATTGCCGCCGAGAGCAAAGTCGTCGCGCTGGAAGGGGGCAGCCTGCGCGAATTCAGCCTGCACCCAGAGGAGGCGGGTCTACCGGTCTATCCCTTCGAGGACCTGATCGGAGGCAGCCCGGCAGAGAATGCCAATGAACTGAGCGCCGTGCTCGAAGGCATGGGCCGCCTCGCCTATCGTGATGCCGTGCTGCTGAACGCCGCCGCGGCGTTGATGGTGGCGGATCGCGCGTCAGGCCTGCGTGAAGGGGTCGAGATGGCGCGTGCGAGCATTTCTTCGGGCGGGGCAATGCGCGCCGTTCAGACGCTGGCGCAGATCAGCCCGGTTCGGAGCTAGTTTCAAGGAGGGGTCGCAATGGCCACCATTCTCGAGAGGATCAAGGCCTACAAGCTTGAGGAAGTTGCGGCTCGACAGGCCGCAACTCCGCAAGCCGCGCTGGAAGAAACCGCCCGCAGCGCCCCTGCCCCACGCGGGTTTCTAACTGCCTTAGAGCGCGCCCAGGCCACAGGTTATGGTTTGATTGCTGAGATCAAGAAGGCAAGCCCCTCCAAGGGGCTGATCCGCGCCGATTTCGACCCGCCCGCGCTGGCCCGCGCCTATGAGGCGGGCGGCGCGACCTGTCTCAGCGTGCTGACCGACGGCCCGAGTTTTCAGGGTGCCGACCATTTCCTGACCGAGGCGCGCGCCGCCACCAATGTGCCCGCATTGCGCAAGGATTTCCTCTATGACCCCTATCAGGTTGTCGAGGCGCGCGCGCTTCATGCCGATTGCATCCTGATCATCATGGCCTCGGTCTCGGACGCGCAGGCGCTGGAGCTGGAGGCAGCGGCCTTCGACTGGGGCATGGATGTGCTGGTCGAAGTGCATGACGCCGAGGAACTCGACCGCGCCCTCGCGCTGCATTCGCCCCTTCTGGGTATCAATAACCGCAATCTGAACACCTTCGAGGTGACGCTCGACACTACCCGCCAGCTTGCCGCGCTTGTACCCGAGGGCAAGCTGCTGGTCGCCGAGAGCGGGATTTTCACACCCGCTGACATGGCCGATCTGGCAGGCCACGGTGCTCGCTCTTTCCTGATCGGCGAGAGCCTGATGCGGCAGGCGGATGTCGCGCAGGCCACGCGCGATCTGCTGCGAGACCCGATCCTGTCCGAGGGGGTGTGATAATGGCCAAGCTCACCCATTTCGACGCCGAGGGCCATGCTCATATGGTCGATGTCTCCGAAAAGGCCGTGACCGACCGCCGCGCGATTGCCGAAAGCGCCGTGCGGATGCAGCCAGAGACGCTCGCGCTCGTCACCGAGGGCCGGGCGAAAAAGGGCGATGTGCTGGGGGTTGCGCGGCTCGCGGGCATCATGGGGGCCAAACGCTGCGCCGATCTGATCCCGCTCTGCCATCCGCTGCCGATCACCAAGGTCTCGGTCGATCTGACCCCGGACGAGAGCCTGCCTGGTGTCCGCATCCGTGCCGAAGTGCGCACGACGGGCCAGACCGGCGTCGAGATGGAGGCGCTGACGGCCGCTTCTGTGGCCGCGCTGACAGTCTATGACATGCTTAAGGCCGCCGAGAAATCCATGGAGATCCTCGCCACTCGCGTGGTGCTGAAAGAGGGCGGAAAATCCGGGCGGTACGAGGCATGATTTCCTTCGAGCAAGCCCTGTCAGAGGTGTTTTCGCTGACCCAGACCCTGCCGGAGGAAGAGGTCGATCTGGCGCAGGCCGCCGGCCGGGTGCTGCGCAAGCCTGTCATGGCCGACCGCGATCAGCCGCCATTTCCCTCGGCAGCGATGGATGGCTATGCGCTTGCCGAGGGACCCGCGCCGGGTGCGCGGCTAACAGTGAT
Source organism: Paracoccaceae bacterium (assembly GCA_007694945.1). Lineage (GTDB taxonomy): Bacteria > Pseudomonadota > Alphaproteobacteria > Rhodobacterales > Rhodobacteraceae > Roseinatronobacter. The sequence goes on from REER01000049.1 coordinate 29,879, forward strand.
CGGGACAGCGGCTGCCGGGCACAGCTTCGACGGGCGCATCAGCCCCGGTGAGGCCGTGCGCATCTTCACTGGTGCACCAGTGCCCGAGGGTGCGAACCGTGTCGTGATTCAGGAGGATGTGACCCGCGAGGGTGACGAGATTACGCTGAATGAAGTGCCGGATGCCGGGCGGCATATCCGCCCGCGCGGACTGGATTTCCGCGCCGGTGACCGCATAAGCGCCCCCAGGCGCCTGCGCGCGCCGGATCTGGCCCTGCTGGCCTCGATGAACTGCGCGCGGGTCAGTGTCAGCCGCCGCCCCGAGGTCGCGATCATGGCCACGGGCGACGAACTGGTCATGCCAGGAGAGACGCCGAAGCCTGACCAGATCATCGCATCCAATGCCTTTGCCCTCAAGGCGATGGCCGAAGCAGAGGGCGCGACGGCGCGCATGCTGCCCATCGCGATGGACAGCGAGGAAAGCCTGCGCGCGGTCTTCGGGCTGGCCGAGGGTGCCGATATCATTGTCACCATTGGCGGTGCCTCAGTCGGGGATCATGACCTTGTCGGCCCTGTCTCCGAGACGCTTGGTGCAAACCGCGCCTTCTACAAGGTCGCGCTCCGCCCCGGCAAACCGCTGATGGCGGGTCGGATGGGCAAGGCGATGTTGCTCGGCCTGCCCGGCAACCCGGTCTCGAGCATCGTCTGCGGGCATCTTTTCCTGCGCCCTGTCTTGCGCGCCATGCAGGGCCTTGGGGCCTATCCGCTGCCCAGCAAGAGCGCTACACTCGCCACCGACCTTGCCGCGAATGGCCCGCGCATGCATTTCGTCCGCGCCACGCTCGGCCCTGATCGCATGATAACCCCCCTGCCCGATCAGGACAGCGCGCTTCTTGGCGTGCTCTGCGCAGCAGATGCGCTTCTAGTGCGCCCAGTCAACGATCCGCCGCGCAGCGCGGGCGAGGAGGTCCGTTTCATCGCGCTCTGAGCGCTGTTGACACAAGCCGCGAACATAGTTAGAACATAGTGCGAATACCTGTGTCTGAAGGCAGAACATTTGAGGCTGGACAAGGGCAAAGCTATGCTGACGCGCAAACAGATCGATCTGTTGAAGCTTATTCATGAGCGGATGGAACGCGAAGGCGTCGCGCCATCATTTGACGAAATGAAGGATGCGCTCGACCTGCGGTCCAAATCCGGCATTCACCGCCTGATCACGGCTTTGGAAGAGCGCGGCTTTATCCGCCGCCTGCCGCATAAGGCGCGCGCCATCGAAGTACTGAAACTGCCCGATGCGCTCAACCGCCACGAAGCGCGCATCATCGAAGGGGGCGCCGCCGAGAAGGCAGCGCCACCGCGCAACGCAATGGCAGTAGAAGCTGCTTCCCTGAGCCTGCCCGTGATGGGTCGCATCGCCGCTGGGACACCCATCGAAGCGATCAGCGAAGTAGTCAGCGATATCGCAGTGCCGGGCAGCATGCTGCGCGGTCGGGCCAGCCATTATGCGCTTGAAGTGCAGGGCGACTCGATGATCGATCTGGGCATCAATGATGGTGATATCGTGGTGATCCGCGAACAGGACACCGCCGATAACGGCGATATCGTCGTCGCTCTTGTGGACGGGCATGAGGCCACCTTGAAGCGTTTCCGCCGCCAGGGCGGGATGATTGCGCTCGAAGCTGCGAACCCGGCCTATGAAACCCGTCTACTGCGTGATGATCAGGTGGAGGTGCAGGGGCGTCTGGTCGGCCTGATCCGCAGCTATTGATGCGCTTTGCCAGAGGCGGGAGAATGCGCCATTCACGCGCGCTCTGCAGTTCCTTCGGGAATTCGGCGCACTCGCACTGCCAAAATGTCAACGAGGCTGAATGCAGAAAGAGGACTCGCCTCGGTGCATATCGGGTCCCGGAGCGCGTGCGGTCATGATGCGAGCCCAAACCGGCGCATTTTCACGCCCTAGTGGCCATACGCGTGACAGCGCATAGCGCATGCTTTTGCTCGCCTTCGCTTATTGTCCAATACGGTCAATTACCTGGTCGCCATGCGAGGCAATGAGATCCTCCAGCGGCCCGGCGGCGACAAGAGCAATGCATCGGGCTGTTTCGGCGGGCGAAATAGATGTCAGGACAACCGCCGACGCCAGCATCGGGTGAAGCCTGACAAGGTCGTCCACTACGTCAAATGTCGAGTCCAAGGAGTCTACAAGTGCGAACTCGGTCTCCTCCGAAAAACAGATCAGATATAATTCCGCAAGGTTCGCCGTGCAGATGTCGTCATCCGGGAGCCTTTGCACTTCGGCCTATGGAACCGCATTGCGGATCATTGCCCTTGGGATGATCGTGCTCACACCATCATCTCCTTGGTCGCGGTTAAGCGCACATCCGGATAATCCCGCGCCACCCGGTCGATATCCCATTGCAGGCGCGTCATGAACACCGGGTCACCATCGCTGTCGAGCGCCATATGCTGTTTGTTGGCTGCGGCGAAGGCTTCGACCGCTGCCTTCTCACCCGAGACCCAGCGCGCCGAGGTGAATTGCGTCGGCTCGAACCGGACCGGCAGACCGTATTCAAGCTCTATCCTGCTGGCCAGGACCTCGAACTGCAACTGTCCTACCACACCCACGATGAACCCCGAACCGAACTGCGGCTTGAAAACCTTGGCAGCGCCTTCCTCCGCGAATTGCGTCAGCGCCTTGTCCAGATGCTTGGCCTTCATCGGATCGCCAGCACGGCAAGCCTGCAACAGTTCCGGCGCGAAGGATGGGATGCCAGTAAAGCGCAGCCCCTCGCCCTCGGTCAGCGCGTCACCGATGCGTAATTGTCCGTGGTTCGGAATGCCGATGATATCACCCGCCCAAGCCTCCTCGGCCAATTCGCGGTCAGCCGCGAGGAACAACACTGGCGAAGCGACCGTCATCTGCTTTTTCGACCGCACATGCGTGAGCTTCATGCCACGCTCGAAGTGCCCCGATGCCAGCCTGACGAAAGCCACACGGTCACGGTGCTTGGGGTCCATATTCGCTTGCACCTTGAAGACGAAGCCGGTGACTTTGTCCTCTTCAGGTGCAATCTCGCGGCTTTCGCTGCGCTGTGGTTGGGGCTCGGGCGCATAGGTGGCGATTCCCTGCATCAATTCCTTCACCCCGAAGGAGTTGATCGCCGAGCCGAACCATATCGGGGTCAGATGCCCTTCCAGCACCGATTTTGGGTCCAGCGGCGGCAGTAGTTCGCGCGCCATCTCGACTTCTTCGCGCAGTTGGGAAAGTTGGTCGGCTGGGATGTGATCGGCCATGGCCGGGTCATCCAGCCCGTTTACCACCACGGTTTCGCCCACCTTGTTGCGGTCTGCGCGGTCCATCAGTTCCAGCCGGTCATGGAGCAGGTCGTAGCAGCCCAGAAACTCCGCGCCCTGCCCGATGGGCCAGCTTGCCGGTGTCACATCGATTGCAAGGTTTTGCTGAATCTCATCGATGATGTCGAAGGTCTCACGGCTTTCGCGGTCCATCTTGTTGCAGAAGGTCAGAATGGGAAGGTCACGCAAACGGCAGACCTCGAACAGCTTGCGTGTCTGGCTCTCAACCCCCTTGGCGCCGTCAATCACCATGATGGCAGCGTCAACAGCGGTTAGCGTGCGGTAAGTATCCTCGGAGAAGTCCGAGTGGCCGGGCGTATCGACCAGATTGAAGCGATAAGTCCCGAAATCGAAGGACATCGCCGAGGCCGATACCGAGATGCCGCGGTCCTTCTCCATCTGCATGAAATCCGACCGGGTCCGCCGTGCCTCGCCCTTCGCCCGCACTTGCCCGGCCATCTGAATAGCCCCCCCGAAGAGGAGGAATTTCTCGGTCAAGGTCGTCTTGCCGGCATCCGGGTGCGAGATGATTGCAAAAGTGCGCCTCCGCGCAATCTCGGGTGGCAGGTCGGGGCGGTTCGAATGTGTTTGCAGCATAACCGGGCTATAGGCGAGAGGACGGAGCGGAACAAGTGGCACGACTGTGCACAGAAGCGTGCAAGAGCAATTTCACTCACGTCTTGCGTACGGTCGGGTCTTGACGCATGACAGACCCTAAACTAAAGACCGCGAGGCGTTGGCGGAGTAGCTCAGTTGGTTAGAGCAGCGGAATCATAATCCGCGTGTCGGGGGTTCAAGTCCCTCCTCCGCTACCA
>REER01000132.1 GCA_007694945.1 Paracoccaceae bacterium
TACGACCAATTGATTAACAGTCAACTGCTCTACCGCTGAGCTACGCCGGAACACGTGCGTCGTTTAACAAGCCCAAACGCGCTCGTCCAGAGCGATTGTGACCTCTTTTTCACAGTTTTCACTCTGGCCCAGCCCGCGCGCCCGTCAGCGCGCGCTCGACTCACCTGATGTTTAAGCCCAAGCCGTAAGTTGTAGCCAAAGCGAAGCATGTCAGGAGTTCGCCTATGCCCGAGTTTTCTGCCCGTCTCAGCCTGCCCTACATTCAAGCTGCACAAGCGCAAAAACACGTCACACACAATGAAGCCATTGAGCGCCTCGACCTCGTCGTGCAGCTCGTCCTGCAGGATATCGAGGTCAACACGCCGCCAAGTCTCCCGCAGGATGGGCAGATATGGGCTACGGGCGGCGCACCAAGTGGGGCTTGGGTCGGGCAACCTGACCGGTTGGCGGTATGGGTGAATAATGGCTGGCTTTTCATTACACCCGATCAAGGCTGGCAAGCGACGTTGGGGTCCGAGATACGAATCTGGGATGGCAACGCCTGGGTGTCACAGCCTGCGGCAGCGCTCACCGACGTCACCGGAATTGGGGTGAATACAGGCTTTGATATGATCAACCGGCTGTCGGTGGCATCGGAGGCGAGCCTGTTTTCGCATGACGGTGCGGGCCACCAGCTCAAGATCAACAAACAGGGGGGTTCTGACACAGCGAGCCTCCTTTTCCAGACTGGATTTTCCGGGCGTGCCGAAATTGGGACGGCGGGAAATGAAGATTTCACGGTCAAGGTCTCGCCCGATGGTGGCACATGGTATGATGCTCTGCAGGTTGCCGGCACAAGTGGCGCAGTCAGCATGCCGAATGGTGTCGAGATCGCGGGCAGCGTAACTGGTACAGCCATCACCCAGGCGCCAGATGACAGCACGCCGGGGCGTCTGCTCAAGGTAGGTGATTTTGGTCTGGGCCGGGCGGAGAGTGACTTTTCTGCAAGTGCCAATCTCGACGTCGACTTTCGCAATGCCGTCAGTTTCGGATTACAGACTGTCACCGATGCCACTGGCGGCTATCCGGCGGGATTTGCGAGTAATGCGTCTGCGCTGGCGGTACTGCGGGCGGCATCTGACAATCGCGGTGTACAGGTGCTTCATGGACTGGGCGCGGCGGCTTCGGGTTCGGATGCTGGGCTTGCCATGCGGGCGTTTCGCAATGACGGCACCGATGGCGCTTGGCAGGTGTTCTACAACACACATAATGTGCTCGGCACAGTCGCGCAGACAGGGGGAGTCCCGACCGGCGCATTGATCGAAAACGGTAGCAACAGCAATGGCCACTATGTGCGTTTCGCAGATGGTACGCAGATCTGCACAAGGAGTGTCACGCATGATCTCGACGATCTGGAGGCGCAGGCATGGGCGTTTCCCGCCAGCTTCGCTTCAACCCCGGTTGCGAGTTTCGCGGTGATCGGCACTTCAGCAGCAGCGCTTGAGGCGTGGGGGCAGAATGGCGGCACTGCTTGGGCCGAGGCGGTCGAATGGCGCACGCGCCATCGCTCAGCGCTCTCAAACACGATTGAGGTGCAGTTGACCGCAACGGGTCGTTGGTTCTGAAATTACGCGACCTGCTAGAGAATTCTTGCGTTTGGCCATGGAACAAGCGGCCTTTTTGTGCGTGGACCACTAATTGTGTAGACGCAGATTGAAGCCGCTTGCGTAGGCGCGGTTCGGAAGAGACGTTTTGACCAAGTGGTACAGCCAAACTCTTCTCTTCGGCTCTTCAGATGTGAACGAAGGCTTTCCGCTCTTCCATGCCGCCGAGAGCCGGTGTTATCACGCTGCGGGCCTTTCGTGCCTGACGGCTTTTTTCACAGGGCGTGTTTCTCGTCATAGATTCGCTCTACCAGTTGCGCTGGCTCTTCGTAGCTTTCCAAGACGCCCGAGCGCCCGAGATTCTCGCGGCAAAGCTTCATACAGGATTCAGAAGCGTCTCATGTCGGGCAATTGCTTCCTCGATGTCGTCGAACATCTCCAGTCTGCCTTTGTGCAGAACAAGCCCGGCATCACAAAACTTGCGCATGTCGGCCATCGAATGCGAGATCATGATTGCATCTGCCTGCTTCATACGGGCGCGAAACACTTTTCTGCTGCGTGATCGAAACGCCTTGTCGCCTGCTGCGGTCACCTCATCGATGAGATATGTGTCGAAGGGGATGCCCATGGCGACACCGAAGGAGAGGCGCGACCGCATCCCGTTAGAATAGGTTCGCAGAGGCATGTAGAAATGCGCGCCGATACCAGCGAATTCCTCCACGAAATCGGACAGCGAGTCGCAATCTACACCATAAACCCGGGCCAGAAACCGGGTGTTTTGCAGACCGGTCATGTCGGGATGGAAGCTATTGGCATGACCGATGGGCCAAGAGATGCGGCACTGTCGGATGACCCGGCCTTTACTGGGTCGCATAGTGCCAGCGATGATCTGCAAGAGTGTCGATTTGCCAGCGCCGTTGCGCCCGAGCAGCCCGAGCGACCGTCCTGTCGGCAAGGTTATCGACAGGTTCTCGAATACAGTGTGTCGCCCGGTGTCCAGCGCGAAGTCCTTGCCGAGATTTTCCAGCCGAATCATGCCTGCCTAGCCCCGGTCGCGCAGGGAGTAATAGACCAGCGCGAGAACCGACCAGACCATGAAGGCAAAGAATCCGGTAAGGGCGGTCAGCAAACCTGCCTGCGGATAAAGCGCCCGTTGTGGCAAGGTCGGGCGCAGGAAGGTTGCGAGATAGAGTTGCTGGCGAGCCGCCCGCGTGCGCGCATGGGCGAGCGCTGCCAGGGCGGCGCGATAAGTCTCGGCGGCGAAATCGACATCCGCACGAAGCGATTCATATTCGGCCAGCAATGTCGGGTAGTCAGTATTGTCGACTGTGACATTTTGCGCAGAGAAACTGCTGCGCTCATGTGCGATGCGGTCCTCGATGGCGGTGATCCGGCGGTCAAGGTGGCGCAAACGTGGGTCCGATTCAGCAGCGGTTTGTGAAAGCAGGTCGTAATCGACAAAGGCCTCCGCCAGTTGAGCTTGCAAATTTCCGAGGATACCCATCCGCCCCTGCATATCGGCCATGGGATCAACGATCTTGGTGCGGGCCTGGAAAGCGAGCAGCGCCTCGCGTGCGCGCCTGAGCGTGGCTACCGCATCTTCCAGATCAGCCTGCGCATTGGCCATGCTGTCACGTCGCGCCGTCGCGTTCAGGTCGTTGATGACATTTTCGCTGTGGCGCAGGATAGCCGCTGCAATCGCCTGTGCTGTCTGTGCATCGCGGGCGCGGACCTGCACAGTGATAACTCCTGTGGAGCGGTCATAGGTCAATCGCACCATCCTCTGCCAGAACGTTACCAGATCTTCAATGAGCGCATCAGGTGGCAGCGTGAACAGAGGGTCCTCCGGCCACCCATCGGCGTAGTGCGCGCGCAGGTCGATCTCGCCTTGAACCAGCGCTACGATTTCCTGACTTTGCAGGAATTCGAAGAGTAAATCGGAATTGCCCGAGACATTCTGCCCCAGCATTGCTGACAGACCGCCCAGCATCTGGCTGGCACTCCCGGCCTCTTCCTGCCTAATGACAAAGCCGGTCTCAGACGCATATTGGGGTCGCGCGATCTGAGTCAGATACAGCGCCACCACCAGCACTGGCAGCCCGACGATCAGAAACAGCCCGAAAACCAGCCGCCAATGCCTGCGTCTCATCCGCGCCTTCATCGCCGCGCGTTCGGGTAGGCGGGCTTCAACCGGCGGGAGATGCGTTACCTTCAGGTCATTCTTCTGCTGCGCCACGCCGCACTCCTCATCACGCTTAAGCAGTTCTTATCTTCTCTTCGATAATGAATCGTGAACGCAGGTGATCAGGAGGCAGACGCCCATGGCAGAAACTACGTCAACTGTTCGCGAGCGCTACCCGGTGGGATCGGAGCGCGCGACGCTTGCCGCGATGCGCTCGATCGCTGCATTGGTCCTGCGAGAAATGGGCACGCGCTACGGGCGACGTCCCGGCGGCTATGTCTGGGCGCTGTTGCAGCCTCTGGGGATCATCGTGGTTTTGGCATTTGCCTTCTCCCTGCTGGCGCGCAGCCCCTCGCTGGGCACAAGCTTTCTACTCTTCAAGGGCACAGGGCTTCTGATTGTCCAGCTTGTGACCGCACTCAGCCACACTGTCGGGCATGCGATGGGCTATTCGCGTGCGCTGCTTTTTTACCCCCGCGTGGCATGGATTGACGCCGTGATTGCGCGCTTCTTGCTTAACATGCTGGTGCTCTGGGTGGTGACGGCGCTGATCCTCTCCGGGATCATCCTCTACGAGCAGATCACACCAATGCTCGACTGGGGCCGCATCGCGCTCGCCATGAGCATGGCCACGCTGCTCGGGATGGGGCTTGGTTGCCTCAACTGCTTCCTGTTTCAGCGTGTTCCGATCTGGCAAAACCTCTGGGGCATGATCACGGCGCCGTTGTTTCTCGTCTCGGGTGTGATCTTTCTTTATGAGGAAATGCCACTGCTCGCGCAGCAGGTACTCTGGTTCAATCCCGTGCTGCATCTGACCGGGCTGATGCGTGACGGATTCTATCCGGGCTATGCGCCGGGCTATGTCTCGCTGGCCTATGTTGGGGTTTGCGCCTTGGTGCCGATGGTGCTCGGCCTCTTGTTGCTGCGACAGTATCATCGCGATTTGTTGCAGCGATGAGACGGCGTTTGCGTGCCGAGTGGATTGCTGTAAGCAGGGCGGTCAAGGAGGACTGCCCATGCGAAATCCGCTCTTCGATGCGCTCTTCGCCCCGATGGAGGGGCAGGACCGCCCGCTGATACATTTGCCAGATGGAACGACCCTGAGCGCGGGTGATTTCCACGCAATGGTCGCGCGTTTCGCCCTGGCCCTGCAGGCGGTTGGCGTAACTGAGGGCGCGCGCGTGGTGGTGCAGGCGGCCAAGACACCGCAGATGCTCGCACTTTTTGGCGCCAGCGTCGCCACGGGCGCAGTCTTCCTGCCGCTGAACACAGGCTATACCGCCGAAGAGGTTGCCTATTTCGTCGAGGACTCTGGCGCTTGCCTGATGTTCGTGGACCCTGACCAGATGCAGAGGATGGAGCCTTTGGCCGCACAGCACGGCATCCGGCTGGAAACGCTGGGGCATGGGAGCAGTTTTGACGCACTGGCCGATGGCCCAGCGGAACGTTTCACCCCCGTCTCGCGCGCGCCTGATGACCTTGCAGCGCTGCTTTACACTTCGGGCACTACCGGGCGCTCCAAGGGCGCGATGATGAGCCATGACAATCTGCTTTCAAACGCGCGCACGCTGGTGGACTCGTGGCGCTTCAACGATCAAGACGTCCTGTTGCACGCGCTGCCCATCTTCCACACGCATGGACTGTTCGTGGCCTGCAATGTGGTCTTCCTCTCGGGCGCGCAGATGATCTTCCAGCCCAGGTTCGATCTTGACGCGGTGATCGAGGCGTTGCCGCGCGCGACAACGATGATGGGGGTGCCGACCTTCTACACACGGCTGCTGGATGATCCCGGTCTGACGAAGGATCTGGTGGGGCACATGCGGCTTTTCATTTCCGGCTCAGCGCCGCTTCTGGCCGAAACCCACAAGGCATGGCAGGACCGCACCGGGCAAGCGATCCTCGAGCGATACGGAATGACCGAGACCAATATGCTCACCTCCAACCCCTACGACGGGCCGCGCAAGCCCGGCACTGTCGGTCCACCGCTGCCGGATGTGACGCTGCGCATTACCGAGCCCGACACTGGCACGCCGCTTGCCCCGGGCGAAACCGGCATGATCGAAGTGCGCGGGCCAAATGTGTTCAAGGGCTATTGGCAGATGCCCGAGAAGACCGCCGCCGAGTTCCGCGCTGACGGGTTCTTCATCACGGGTGATCTGGGGCTGGTTGACGCCGATGGCTACGTGCAGATCGTCGGGCGGGCGAAGGATTTGATCATCTCGGGCGGGTTCAATGTCTACCCGAAGGAGGTCGAACTGGTGCTCGATGAGATGCCGGGGGTTCTGGAAAGCGCAGTGATCGGCGTGCCGCATCCCGATTTCGGCGAGGGCGTGCTGGCGGTTCTGGCGAGCACGGGCCGTGGGCCGCATATCGACGCGATCAAGGCTGTGATGCAGGACCGACTGGCGCGCTACAAGCAGCCCAAGGATTATGTGCTGTTGCCCGAATTGCCGCGCAACACCATGGGCAAGGTGCAAAAGGCCGAGTTGCGCGCGCGTTACGGCAACCAGTTCACCACGAAGGACGCGGCAGGAGCATGACAAACCCGTTCCGCCGCCCTTCAGCGCGCCCGCTGGTTTATGGTCATCGCGGGGCACGCGCGGTGCTGCCCGAGAACACGATAGCCGGGTTCGACTACCTCTGCGAGATCGGGGCTGGGGGGGTGGAACTGGATATCCAGAACGCGCGGGGTGAGGTTCCAGTCGTCATCCACGACCCGCGTATCCCGATGCAGATTGCCCGCGATGAGACGGGCAACTGGTCAAGCACGCCGGGGCCGCTGATCTGTAGTCTGGGGTTGGACGAGTTGCAGCGGTATGACGTCGGGCGCCTGAACCCGACGCATCCCTATGGCGCGCGTTACCCAGCCCAGCGACCGCTCGATGGGGCACGGATCCCGACGCTGGCCCAGTTTCTGGAGTGGGCTGCGATCAAACCGAGCCTCAAGATCAATCTCGAAATCAAGTCTTTCGCCCATCGCGCCGATTTGGGCGACCCGCCCGAGGCGCTGGTGGCCTCGCTGCTGGCGGCATTGGCGCGCCATGACATCGGGTCACGCTGTGTGATTTCCTCTTTCGACTGGCGCGTTCTACGCGTGTTGCGTGACGAAGCCCCGTCGCTGGCGCGCGGGTATCTCAGTCATGAGCAGCCGGGCGAGGCCTGCACGATATATGAGGGCTCGCCCTGGATGGACGGACTGTCGCTTGCCGCGCATGATCACTCGCTGCCGCATCTGATTGCTACCCAGGGGGCGGCCTGCTGGTGCGCCTATGAAGGCGATCTGACTGCTGATCGTGTAGCCATTGCGCGCGAACTCGGGCTGGCGGTGCTTGTCTGGGCCGTGATTCACCCGAGACGTATTGAAGCCATGGCCGCGATGGGCGTTGATGGGGTGATTACCGATGACCCGGCGGGGGCAATCGCAATTCTTGAGTAAGAATGGAAAGACCCGACGACCAAAAGGTCACCGGGCCTTGCCAGAGTCCGAAAATTGTCTCAGTTCGAGACAGCTTCCTCTTCGTCTTCGTCAGCAGGTGCCAGACTGTCGAGAAAAGCAATAATATTCACTGCCGTCTCTTCATCACGGACGCGGAACGACATTTGGCTGCGCGCACGGTTGTTATCAAGCGTTTCGCGCAGGAACCCCTGTGGGTCTTGCAGATAGGCAGTCATCAGTTCTTCGTCCCAGACAAGCCCTTCCTCGCCAGCTTCGACAAGAGACGCGCCGTAGCGGAACCCGTCCACAACTCCGGCCTGGCGACCGAGAATGGCGTAGAGGTTCGGCCCGGTGCGGACATTAGGCCGACCCGCCAGCACATCGCCCTCTTCATTGATGACATTGTGGCAGTTCTGACACTGGCTCTGGAAAGCAGAAGCGCCTGCTTCGATATCAGCGGCCTGTACTGCGAAAGTACCCGCCGACAATGCCGCCGCGCTCAGTATGGTCATAGTCTGTTTTTTCATTCTCTATTCCTCCCGGATGTGGGTACCGAGTAGGTGTTGCTCAACGCGCTCAAGTCAAGTCACTTTCTCAGGCAACTGCATGCGCTATCGCACATTGCTGCCAGAGAGCCGTCAGAGCCTCGACCAAGTGGTCGATATCGGCATCCTTATGCAGCGGTCCGGGTGTGATGCGCAACCGCTCGGTGCCCTTGGGCACGGTCGGATAGTTGATGGGCTGAACATAGATTCCCCAGTCGTGCATCAGGATGTCCGAGATCATGCGGCACTTGACCGGGTCTCCGATCATGACCGG
>REER01000138.1 GCA_007694945.1 Paracoccaceae bacterium
CGTGTTCCGGCGTAGCTCAGCGGTAGAGCAGTTGACTGTTAATCAATTGGTCGTAGGTTCGATCCCTACCGCCGGAGCCAAAAATTCCAATAAAAGCAAGACAATACAGGAAGCCCGCGCAGGCGGGCTTCGTCGTTTTTGCGCAGGGGTAACGATTGGGGTAACGGCGCAATTGCGCGATGGTGACGCGCTTCACGTTCCCTTGTAGCATTTGAAGAATGTGTAGATGGATCAACAGAGGGGGGTGTCATGGCTGGTGACAAACGATTCGCAAAAGATAGGCATAGGCCCGACGGCAAGTGGGTGCAGGCGACCACAATGCAGAACGTAGTCAGTGTTCAGCATCGCAAGCCTGAGGCCCAAGCCTTCGCGGATGCAGCACGCAAAGCCGAGAAGAAAGGCCTTCAATACGGCGTTCAGCTTGAGCATCAGCCAAACAATCCGCATGATCCCAATGCGATAGCGGTTTACGGCATTTCGGAAAAGAAAGGGCTATTTTCCAAGAGTGTAGCAGAATGGCACATTGGCTATCTTGAAAGCGAACTTGCGGCAGAACTGGTAAGTGATCTTATCTCAAAGAATATTCAGATCGCGGCAGAGCTGCACTCGATCTATGAGAGCGATAGCGGTTTCTTGGATTTCAACATTATTGTTCTTGCCCCGCCCGGACACAGCGAGAGTGCCCGGCGCAAAAGCAAACAATAGCGCATAAGGCATAACGCTCTATTCGTGATCCAGCATGTGCAGCACCGGCCCCGGATCGATTCCTGCTGCCTGCGCCTCGGCCAGCGCCTTGATCATGGCAGAGAACGCCCGCGCCTTGACAAGTGAAAGCGCGAAACCCGGCGCAGTTCAAGAAAATGCGCCGGTGCCGATAACGCCAGGGCCGCACTCATCATTGGGCTATAAGGCGCCCGCGGAAGCGCGCCAAGCGTGGAGCCCTCAGATTGCTCAAGCGCTCGGCGCGCTTTCCCAAGCCCAAAACGAAGACTATCAACCCAAATGACCCTCGTTATGAATGAAGGCAAACGGGGGCGGGTCAGCGGTCATGCCGCGACGCCGTCAGCGCCGACTGAACATGCGCCGGATGCGGCCAAAGAACGCGCGCACAGCGCTGGCGCGCTCGCTCATGCGGTTCAGGAACGGCTCCACCCGTTCCGTCCCATAGAGCCGCAGCCGTAGCCAGAGCCACGCGCCGAAGCCGAAAATGGCGATGAACGAGATAATTCGCGTCCACGGCACGGCTGTATCGTCGGGACCATCGACGGGTTGGATATTAAGAGCGTTAGGGAAAATCGTGAAAAGTTGGCTACGAATCCCGTAGTATCGCACGCGCACCCAGTTCGGGTCGCCTTCGCCCGAGATCATGTCACGCGAGCGGGCCTGCAGATCGGCAGCGTCGAATTTCAGGAAGGGCGGCCAGAAGCCCGTGTCCTCATTGCGGTATACGCGCGGGTCGCCTGACGGGTAGGCCGCGTCGATGTAGCGCACATCACGACTTTCGCCGGCCTCCATGCCCCCAGGGATGCCAGCGTAGAAGAAGCGATTGAATCCGAAGGTCTCGAGTCGCTCGGTAGCTCCGACGATACGCACCACCTCGTTGCGAGGCAGGGTATAATGAACAAAGAAGGCGAGGATCAGAACGATCGAGATGACGAGCGTGCGTTTGATGATTATGAAAGTCGACATGGCGCATGACTTGCATTGTCTTCTGCACAAGGCAAGGCAACAATTCGGCATCCGGTCAGAAGTGATAGCCTCTGGGGAGCGACACATAGATGGTTCTGGAAAACTGAACAAACGGACGGTGGTTCCGGAGTGGTCGTCTTGTCTTGGTATTCGCCTCTCCATTCAAAGCGAGAGTAGGCGGCCACGCGGCATCCACAGATTCGTGCTCACTATAAGACAGCAATCTGCAAGCGCCGACCATATTACTGCAGGGGCTCGCAGGTCACGGTCATTGAACTATTCTCCGCTTCACCTCTTGCCTACAGAACCCAATAATGGAATGTGGCTGCCAGAGATAGGGCATGGACCTGATCGGTATGATCTCATGCTATGAGCAAATAGAGCGAGATGAGCATCGCAACTTCCAGTGTCGTCCCTTTAGAACAGATAGATGAGATCGACGCATTCCTTGCGCGATCAATCATAGCAAGCGCTCCATGGCCCGAAGCGTGGATAAGAGATCTCGAACGGCAGCACGGAGTCATTGCACGCGCCCTTTATCATGGGATTGCAGGGCTTCTGACCAGTCGTGCAAATGCGCTACTTGATTGGCCCGAGCCAGTATATAGAGCCATGCATCGTCAAGCTCTCGGACAGGCGATGTGGGAGGCAAGGCATCTGTCAGTGTTGCGGAATTTGCTGGTCCAGTTTTTGGCCAACGACATCCACCCATTGTTGCTGAAAGGAACTGCGTTAGCCTACGATATTTATGATTATCCTGCGCAACGGTCGCGCGGTGACACGGATCTCCTGGTAGAAAAAGGTGAGATGGAACTGGTCCATGCGGCTTTGAAAGCGAGCGGTTTTGTCCAGGACAGGAACAGCGCTGAAAACACCAATCCATTCTGCCTCGAACAACTCTGGGTGTACACCGCTCCTGACGGTCATTCGCACGTTTTGGATCTACACACGCAGGTCTTGAATACTCGCTTGGCAACTGATGTTTTCTCGATCACTGAAATGCAGTCGGGCGCGCGCGAATTGCCGAATTTATCGCCCCATGCGCGCGCCCCAAGCCATGTGTCTGCCTTGCTGCATGCCTGTATCCATCGTGCGCAGCACTTCAATTCGCCCTACTGGGTTGACGGACAGCCCTATAAGGGGGGCAATCGACTGATCTGGCTCATGGATATCCATTTGCTTGCAAGTGCCTTGTCGACATCAGAATGGGACGCCTTCTGCTGTCGGGCCGAGCAAAAAGGACTTGCAGCGCTCTGCGTGTACGGGCTGGAAGCTGCAACAGGGCGTTTTGAAACAGTAGTTCCTGACCATGCACGGCAGCGATTGATGCGTTCCGATCAAAGAAGCCCACTACATGACAAATATTTCGGTGGGCCTTTCAAGAGTCTGTGGGTAGAAATAAGCGCACTTCCCACCTTAGGGGAACGGGCAGGGTTATTCTGGCGTGCCCTGTTTCCCTCAAGGCGTTATCTGCGCGAAAAGTACCCAGACGCAGCTTGGCCTACATGCATTCTCTATCTTCGCCGGATAATTATGGGTGTTTTCCGGCGGCTTCGTGGAAGATAAGCATGCTCGCTTGGTTCTGGAGACATGCTCGGCAACATCGTGCACGCCTCATGGCTGTAGCAGCAATGATGATGTTGGGATCTGTAGCGACGCTGGCCATGCCCTGGCTTGCGGGTCAACTTGGAGGCGCGGTCCTAACCGACAGTTTGACCACTGACAGCAATATCTTGCTAGCGGGTTTGCTCGGACTTTTCGCGATTCAGGCGCTTCTGAGCTTTGGCAGCAGCTGGCTCTCCGCACGCACCTCGTACACCGTACTCGCCGATCTACGCAGGGGGCTGCACGATCATCTGCAGAGCCTTCCCCTCGCGTTTCACGAGGCCAGAAGGCAGGGTGAAACTCTCGCTCTGATGACTTGGGAAATTGCTCGTTTGAACGAGTTTGTCACGCGCACACTTGTGGCAGTGCCTCCTCTGCTGCTGACTGCGTGTGGCGCCATTGTGCTGATGTTCCTGATAGATCCGATGCTGGCACTCATGGCGCCGCTGCTGGTTCCAGCTTTTTACCTTGCGCTCAAGATCGTGGGGCGGCGTCTGCGTGGTCTGGCCACAGAGTTGCAGCAGGCCGAAGCCGAGGCGGTTGGAATTGCCGAGGAGAACCTGTCAATGCTCCCCGCCATTAAGAGTTTCACGCGCGAAGCGTTTGAGTCCCGACGCTACGGCGCAAAGATCGCGCAGGTCATGGCGCTAAGCCTCAGACAGGCGCGGATCGACGCTGCGTTGCAACCGCTTGTGCAGTTCATAATCGGCGCCGCTATTGTGACATTTCTGTGGCTGGCTGGTCGCATGGTGCAGGCCGGAGAAATGACGCCTGCTGAACTCATCAGCTTCTTGCTCTACGCGGCGGTCCTGACGCGCCCTGTGGCAGCTTTGTCCAACCTCTATGGTCAGGTGCAGAAAGCTCGCGGGACACTGGCACGATTGAGCAGCGTGCTCTCAGAGCAGCCAGAGCCCGACCGCGCAGCGAAAAGTCAGATTGGCAGGGTCCGTGGTAGCATCGAATTCCGCAATGTCAGCTTCGCCTATCCCGGGCGTGCTGCAGCGTTGCGCGCGGTCAATCTGACGATCCCGGCGGGTGAGACGATCGCCTTCGTCGGGGAGAATGGGGCAGGAAAGAGCACCCTCATCGCCCTGCTGCAGCAGTTGCACGCGCCCCAGACAGGGGCAATTTTCCTCGATGGCCGTGATATCGCCACTCTCGCCCTGCGCGACTTGCGCCGCCAGATCGGGGTGGTCCCGCAGCGCGCGTTGCTGTTCAATGGCACGGTACGCGACAATATCGGTTTCGGGCTGGAAGGCGCAACCGAGGCTCAAATCCATGCTGCTGCCCGGCTGGGGCAGGCGCACGACTTCGTCACCAGACTGCCGCAGGGATACGACACAGAGATCGGCGACCATGGTGTGCGGCTTTCGGGTGGGCAGCGCCAACGCATTTCCCTCGCCCGCGCATTGCTGAAGGACCCACCGATACTCGTACTCGATGAGGCCACCTCGATGTTCGACCTTGAAGGCGAGCGTGCTTTCATCTCGGCCTGTGCCGATGCTTTTCGCGACCGCACTGTGATCCTTGTCACCCACCGCCCTGCCAGCCTTGCGCTGGCCGACCGAATCTTGCGCGTGCATGAAGGCGAGGTGACCGAAGCATCCGAGCAGCCGGCAGGATGAGTGGTATCTGTGGTATCATCGATCTGACCGGCGCAGCACTTGACCCTACTGCGCTTCGCCGCATGACCAACGTTCTGGAACGTCGTGGGCCCGATGGTACCCATGTCTGGCGAGAAGGCCCGGTTGCCCTCGGCCACACCTTGCTCGCCACCACGCCCGAGGCGCTGCTCGAAGGTCAGCCCTTCACCCATCCAGAGACCGGCTGCACCATCACGGCCGATCTGCGGCTCGATAACCGTGACGAACTGCGCACAGCACTGGGGCTCGCGGCACAGAAACGCGTCATTGGCGATGCCGAGCTTGCGCTGCATGCCTACCTGAAATGGGGCGAGGACTGCCCGCGCCACTTGCTCGGCGATTTCGCCTTCGCCATCTGGGATCCCTGCGCCGGGCGTCTATTTTGTGCGCGCGACCCGATGGGCATGAAGCAGCTTATCCACTGCCACCTCCCCGGCCGCCTTTTTGCTTTTGCAAGCGAACCGCACGCCGTGCTCGAGGCCGAGGGTGTGCCGCGCCGGATCAACGAGCTGCGCATTGCGGATTACCTTGCCGGAGGGCTGGAGGCTGTGGACGCCACCTCGACCTTTTTCGAGCAGGTCTACCGCATGCCGCCCGCCCATATCATGACGGTGGGGCGCGATGGTATGACACAGCGTCGCTACTGGCGGCTGGAGGCTGGCCCCGAGCTGAAGCTCGGTTCCGACCGCGACTATGCCGAGGCCTTTCTCGAGGTCTTCACCAAGGCGGTTCGCGCCCGGCTGCGCGCGCCGGCGGGCACAGTGGGCTCGATGCTCTCGGGGGGGATGGATTCAGGCTCCATTGTCGCCATCGCCTGCCGTCTCTTCGCCAAAGAGGGGCGCGGGCCGCTGCCCACCTTCTCCGGCATAGGCCCCGATCCCGAGACCTGCGCGGAAACCCGCGCCATCCACGCCGCGCTCACCATGCCCAACCTCGCGCCCACCCTCGTGAACTGGGCCGAGATGGAGGGGTATGCCGAAGACCTCATCGCCCTGACCCGCGAGATTTCTGATCCGTTCGATGGGCATATGACCATGATGCGCGCGATCTGCCTGCATGCGCATCAGGACGGGATCAAGGTGCTGCTGGATGGTGCGGGAGGGGACCTTTGTTTTTCCAACAGCGCGCATGTGCCCCGATTGATCCGGCAGTTGCACTGGATCGAGGCCTGGCACGAGACCGCGGCAGAAAACCACTTCTGGGGGGGCGAGGCCAGCACCTTGCGGACCTGGCTGACCTATCAGCGCCGGGCCTGGATGCCGCTATGGGTGTCACGGGCAAAGCGGCAGCTTTTGGACCGCCACCGCAAGGTGAACCTTGGGCTTTGTAACCCGGACTTCGCCGCGCGTGTGAACCTGGCTGCGCGCAAGGCGCAGGAGCGGCGGCAGTGGCCCACCGGCCGGCTGTCGCATGGCGCCTATATCGCCCATGTCCTCCAGCAAGGCTTCGAGACAGCAGCGCGCGAACGCTATGACAGGACCGCTGCTGCGCGTGCCATCGAGATGCGCGCTCCGTTCATGGATGCCCGCGTGATGCAGTTCTGCGTGGCGCTGCCCTTGCGACAGTTGACGCAGGATGGCTGGCCCAAGATCCTGCTGCGGCGCTCCATGGCAACCCTGATGCCTGACGCCGTGCGGTGGCGCAGTGGCAAGGAGCATTTGGGCTGGGCCTTCTCGCAGGCCTTGACACGTCACTGGGAGGGTTGGAACGCCCTGCCTCAGGAAGACCGGGTCGGCAGGTATGCAGCCTTGCCACGGCGCGACGCACTGGCAGCGCTGCCTGAAGAAGGATTGAACTTGACACATCTTGTAGAATGGTTGAGAGGGAGAGACTAGATATGCGATAGAGCCGATCAGGGACCTCGAATGATGGCATCACCAGATTGCACGCAGAAAAAATATCGCGCTCCCACGCTGAAAGTGTATGGCGGAATGACGGAGTTGACAGCTGGTGGGACAGGTTGGGAGGCGGAAGCGGGGAATCCTGATCCTGGCTCAATGGGTCAAACGGGTAAGGAGAGGTCGTGATCGCCCAGGGTTGTCTTTTTTGTTTGGGAGGGCCACACTGACCTTCGAGGATATTCTTTTGCTCTTTGAGCATGCTCGATGGGGCTTTGAGGTTAAGACTGACGGGATCGCCTCGAAGCCTTTCGCACCCCCAATATGGGTGGATCCTTCCAGTTCCCTTTCCGTGGCGCGGATGCAGGGAACATCTGGTCTGGACATTCTCGCAGACCATGACACGTCGTTGGAGCGGCTGGAATGTCCTGCCCCGGGAAGACCGGATCGGCGGGTATGCATCCTTGCAGCTGCGGGAAGCATCAGCGGCGACGGCTGAAACTTGGCTTGACTTGACATATCTGGACCGGTGGTTGATATCCTCTGTGACAATCGCAGTAAGCACGTTTTTGGAGTATTAGACTCATGGCTATGCAAGATGACAAGCGCAGTGGATACCGGGCGCCTAGCCTGAAGGTTTATGGCGGGATGGCAGAGCTGACGGCTGGAGGGACAGGAGATAAGTCTGAGGACGATAATGATACTCAAAACAATCCCAATAAACAGATGTCTTGATCTTACCAGCAGTGCTTACGGTTGAGAATTTGGCACTGACTTCAGGCAAAATTTTTGTCCAATTTCAAACTGCGCGTTGGACCTTTTCTAGTGATCTCCCAGTGACATCTGGCCCACGCATATTAATATGGTCAGACCCAAGTGGCTGTCTCTCTTTGTCGCATGAGACTGGCGCTTATTTGCTTGAATTTCATAAGGATAGTTGGGTTCGAGTAAATCTTTCTGCGCGAAGTATCAGCCTGGTTGAAGCGGGTGAAAGCTTGCGTGAGATAGACTGGGAACATTTTCTTGTCGACCAGCTTTTGCCACGCCTCCTGTCACATGACGGACATTTGGTTTTGCACGCCGGGGCTACCGTTCGCGTGGCATGTGCACTTGCGCTGATCGGTCAATCCGGCCACGGGAAATCCACACTGACCGCGAGCCTTGCGC
>REER01000130.1 GCA_007694945.1 Paracoccaceae bacterium
TGAAGATCGGGCGGCCGGTTTCGTCAATGCCGCTGGCCCAGCTGATTTCCTCGACGAAGGGCATCGCGTCGACAAAACTGCCATCCTCACGGTTCAAGAGATAGAAGAACCCATTGCGGTCAGCGGTCGCCAGACGCCCGTTACCTTCAGCATCCGTAAAGGGGATCACCTCGTTTACACCGTCATAATCCCAACCCTCCCATGGGGTTGTCTGGTAGTACCATTTGATTTCACCCGTCGCCGGGTCCAGCCCTACACGCGCGGCTGCATAAAGGTTATCGCCTTCGCGCAGGTGGCTGTTCCAGGGTGCCGGGTTGCCGGTGCCAAAGATCAGCGTGTCGGTTTCGGCGTCATAGGTGCCGCCGAGCCAGGGCGCGCCGCCACCCGTTTTCCACATGTCGCCCGGCCAGGTGGCGTTCACCTCGCCTGTCATGGTGCTTTCTTCGCCGTGCAGCTCGCCCATGTGCCCTTCGATCACCGGGCGGCGCCAGACCAGTTCACCGTTTTCGGCGTCGCGCGCCTCGACGGCGCCGACAATGCCGAATTCACCGCCGGAATTTCCAGTGATGACGAGCCCGTTCACGATCAGCGGCGCGGCTGTGTAGCTGTAGCCCTCGCGGTAATCGGCAATCCTGCGATTCCAGACCACAGCGCCTGTGTGCCGATCAAGCGCCACGATACGTGCATCGAGCGTCCCGAAATAGATATTGTCACCATAGATCGCAGCGCCACGGTTGATCACGTCACAGCAGGGCAGAATCCCTTCGGGCAGACGCGCATCATATTGCCACAGCTTGCGGCCGGTTTTCACATCCAGCGCGAATACGCGGCTGTAGGAGCCGGTCACATACATCACGCCATCATAAATCAGCGGCTGGCTTTCCTGTCCGCGCTGGCGCTCGCCGCCGAAGCTGAAGGACCATGCGGGAAACAGATTTTGCACAGTTTCCTTGTTGATCTGGTCAAGCGGGCTGTAACGCTGCATATGACGGCCCATGCCATTGGTCAGCACACTGGTTGTCACCACATCGTCTTGCGCAAGATCGGCATCCGTGACTTGAGCCATGCCCATCGGCGCTGCCATGACCCCGGCGCAAACGGCCAGCAGAAATCTGTTCATCTGTCTTCCTCCCAACAGGCCGGGCATGGCCGGAAATCGGCAAAGCGCGGCAATTCAGTGTCAAGGAGTATCGCGAAACCGTGAGGATCGCGAAATTGGCCTTTGGTCTTACGACCTTTGTGCTGCACCGGGCCGCCTTACTTGGCCTTTGGTCGAATAGTCCGCCGGCTCATCTGCGCATAGGCTGCTTGCATCGGATCGGGAGGAAAGACCATGACGCTATTCAGAAGCCTGAAACACGCGACCCTTATGCTGGCCTTAGCCGTGACCCCGGCATTGGCAGAATTGCCTGTGCTGACCATCGCAAGCCAGGCAGGTGGTACGGTGGCGTGGGAACTTGACACCATCCAGCACCACGGCTTCGACGAAGCGCATGGTTTCCGGCTGGAGATTCAGGAGGTTGCGGGCAAGGCGGCAGGCCAGATTGCTTTCCAGGGCGGCGAGGTTGATGTGATCGTCGATGACTGGATCTGGGTGGCCCGGCAGCGCGTGGCGGGTCAGGATATCGCCTTCATTCCCTATAGCCGTGCGGTCGGCGGTGTGATGGTCCCGCAGGGCAGCACCGCGCAATCCTTGCGCGATCTGTCCGGCACGAAGATCGGTATTGCAGGCGGTCCGAATGACAAGAGCTGGATCATCCTGCGCGCCTATGCAGCACAACAGGGCTTTGATCTGCTGGCCGAGACCGAACAGGTCTATGGCGCGCCTCCGCTGATCTTTCAGACCGCACGCTCAGGCGAGATGGGTGGCGCAATCAACTTCTGGCATTTCATGGCCAAGCAGGAAGCCGCAGGCATGCGTCACCTGATCTCGGTCGCAGATGCTGCCGAAGCCCTTGGCATGGACCCGGCCATGCCGCTGCTGGGTTATGTGGTAAAATCGGCATTGGTGGCCGAACAGCCTGAGCTGGTGGAGGCCTTCGCCAAAGCCTCGCGCGCGGCAAAGACACATCTGGACAGCGCGGAGGCTGACTGGGACCGGCTCCGCCCGATGATGAATGCGGCCGATGATGCGGAATTTCAAAGCCTTGTCGCAGGGTGGCGTGCCGGCATTCCAGCGACCGGTCCGGTTGACGAAGGATCGGCGCGTGCGATGTTCCGGCTGATGGTCGAACTTGGTGGCGAAGACCTTGTCGGCGCGGCCACTGATCTGCCCGAAGGCGTGTTCGTGCTGCCGGGGTCGTGAGCGACGTGGCGCTGAGCGACAAGGTCAGTATTGTGGGCGGGCGGGATGCTGTGACAGCACCCCGCCCGCTGCCCGACGGGATGGTGCGCGTGCTATCGCTTTCAGGTCTGCTGATCTTTTGGTGGGCGCTGGCCTGGCTCAAAGCAGACCCGATGGTGTTACCTGGCCCGCAGATCGTGCTGCCCCGTCTTGGGGTCGAGGCCATGTCGGGCGCGCTCTGGACGCATCTTGGCGCAACGCTGTGGCGTGTCGCGCAGGCTTTCGTGACCGCAATGTCGCTGGGGCTGGTCTTGGGGATTCTGATGGGGCTGATGCCTCGGCTGAACCGCTGGCTTGATCCGTGGCTGGTGTTTTTTCTCAACCTGCCCGCGCTGGTGGTGATTGTGTTGTGCTTTCTGTGGATCGGGCTGAATGAGACCGCTGCGATTGTGGCCGTAGCGATCAACAAGATCCCGCTGGTCACAGCGATGATGCGCGAAGGCGCGCGGGCGCTGAACGGTCCGCTTGCCGATATGGCGCAGGTGTTCGGCATGTCGCGGATGGCGCGCCTGCGCCATATCCTGTTGCCACAGCTTGCGCCGCATCTGGCCTCGACCGCGCGCTCTGGCCTCAGCCTGATCTGGAAAATCGTGCTGGTGGTGGAATTTCTGGGGCGCGGGCAAGGGGTGGGCTTCAAGATCCACCTGCATTTCCAGATGTTCGATGTGACCATGGTGATGGTCTATGCGCTGAGCTTCATCGCCGTGATGCTGGCCATCGAGACCCTGATCCTGCAGCCGCTGGAGCGGCGCGCGCGTCGCTGGAGAGAGGCATGAGTCTACAAGTCGCCATAAGAACCAAGCGTTTCGGCGCGACAGACGTGCTGCGCGATCTAGCCTTTCAGGTCGCGCGCGGCGAGGTTCTGGCCGTCCTCGGCCCGTCGGGTGTCGGCAAATCGACGCTTCTGCGGATCCTTGCCGGGCTGGATACGGCCTTTGACGGACAGGTCCGGCGCGAGGGGCGTTTGGCGATGGTGTTTCAGGAACCGACCCTGATGCCCTGGCGCTCGGCGCTGGACAATCTGCGACTGACGACAGGCGTCAATGCGCAACAGGCCGAAGCCGCGCTGTCCCGCGTCGGACTGACGGGCAAGGGTGCGCTTTATCCAGGGCAATTGTCGCTGGGCCAACAGCGTCGCCTGTCACTGGCGCGCGCCTATGCGGCGAAACCCGATATTCTGCTGCTGGATGAGCCTTTCGTATCGCTTGATCAGACGCTGGTCGAGGACATGCTGGCGCTTACGGAAAGCGTGATTGCAGAACAGCGGCCCGCGACTGTCTTTGTCACTCATGCCAGAGCAGAAGCCGACCGCCTGGCCACACGGCAGATGATGTTGACGGCGCAGGCATCAGCCTGATTGCGCCATAAAACCTGCCTGTGAGGGTGCGTGCGAAAGCACGCACCCTGCTTGTGCCGGATATCTCAGCGCCCCGGCTCTTCCCAGGTCAGACCATGATCGCGGTAAATCGCCTCGACCCGCCCGTCACGCACTGCGGCGGTGATGATGTCATCGACCTCGTAGCTCAGCATCCGCGCGGTATAGAAGGCCGTGGCAATACCCACGGGCCATGATCCGATGGACAGGCCCGGCAATGGGCCGCTTTCGACAGCAAATTCCGGATCATCCTGCAAATAGTGTTCCAGCCGCGCGCGAATGCCCATCACGGCTGTCACCTCTCCCGTGCGCAGCAACTCGATCACATCCGGCAGATGTCGGCGGCGCTGGATATTTGGCAGGACGCCCGGCAAACCCGTCAGATAGAAATCCGCCAGCTGGTAGGTTTCCACACCAACCGGACGGGTCTGAAAGCTGCCGGGAAAGGGCGGCTCATCGGGAAACTCCGAAACGCGATAGGCGATCGCCAGGCGCTCCTGCGCATAGCGCCCGGTCAGCGCAGCCAGCTCGTTGCGGTAATCGAGCTCGCGGTTATAGGGCACGCGCATCAGGACATTGACCACGCGCCGCCCCATGTAATGCCCGCGCCAGACATAGTTGCGCAGGTCGGTGTCGACATCCTCGTCTGCAGGCAGGTCCGTCACGCGCAGCGAGACACCCAGTTCATCGGCGATGAGCTGCGCGAGCGCCACGTCGACACCCACAAGCTGCCCGGAGCTGTCGCGCCAGGAATAGGGGGCGAAATCCTCATAGACACCGATCTCGATGAAACCGCGTTCCATGATTTCGTCATAATCAATGCCGACGCGGTCCCGACCTGTATCATCCGAGGGGAATTCACGCGCAAAAAGTCCTGACCCGGCAAGGGTCAGGACAGTCATCAGCACCAGTGCTGACAGGGAGGTTCTCAGTGTCATTCTATTCTCCGTCGGGTTGCGTCTCAGCGCGCCACGGACAGCCCGATGGTCAGGGTCTCATCCGCCTCGCGCAGGGACCGGTCGCCACCGCGTTCCAGTATGACGGCAGCACGGCGTGCGATACTGTCAGCCTTGGGGGCGCCCGACATGGTAGGAACTGCCACGGCGATTTCCATCAGCTCGACATGCAGGGCGGCGATTTCCTCGGCATAGTCTGCCTCGGTCGCCGTGCCTGCTGCAATCGCTTCCTGCTTTGCGCGCAGTCCGTCACGAATATCGCGCAGGCGCGGCATGAACTCAGCAATACCATCAGGATCGGGCCGCGTTTCGATATAGGTGCGGATCGCCCACATGGCCTGTTGGTTCATCAGATCCTCATAGGCGGGCATCCGGTCGCCGGAACCGCGCCGGACACGCTCCATGTACCACTCGTCATCCATTTCCTCGGCCATCAGGAAGCGAAGGTCCGGGGCCAGGCCGCCCGAGACGACCTCAAGCCCGTGGCAGCGTGCGCAGTTCTGGTTATAGGCACTGTCCCCGATGCGCAGTGCGCGTTCCCAGACCGGGTCTGACGGGTCACGAAACGGGTTCTCGAACTCCCAGCCGCCAGCCAGTTCGGGCAGTCCATCCGTATTGACGGGCTGCGGTGCGACATCGCCATGCGCCATGGCCATGCCCGCAGAAAGTGTCAGCGCGATTGCGGCCAGTGACAGGGGTGTGCGGGGCTGTGTCATGTCATCTCTCCTAAATGCGGGTTTATCTGGTTCTACCGGGATCACGGACACGGCGCTATTCGACCATCGGCTATGCGACCAAGGGATAAGGACGGCCCCGCACATTGGCGGGGCCGGTCGGTTACTCGATCACAAGGATCTGACCCACCATCCCCGGCAGGCGCTGGGTCGAGACGAACTCGAAAATCCCGGTGCTGTCAGGCGTGAAAGGCAGTTGCGTGATCTCACCGCGCGCGACCTCGAACTCGGCTATGACCTCGCCCGATGGGTCACGCAATTCACTGGGGTGTTGCTCTTCGTTGATGCCGAAAAATTCCAGCAGCACAGTTTCACCCAGCGACATCACATCCATCGAAGGTGCCCAAAGATACGTGCGGGCATACCATTCATTGTCGTCATTCGGCGGCTCCATCCGGTAACCGCCGAGCGCGAAAAGCTCCTCGAATCGCTCCAAAGTGTCAGGATAGGCGGTGCGGTCGGCGCTGCGATAGATGCGATGCTCGAATGTGGTGATTGCGAACACAGGGTCGAAATCGGCATGATCAAGCGCGGCATGGTTTTCAGCCTGTGCAGGCGTCAAGCTGGCGAGTGCGCAGGCCAACACGACGGCCAGAGCAGCGCGGCGGGGTCTTGTCAAGGCCATGATGATGTCGCCACTCATCCGCATCATTCAACAACGAAACTGCCGGTCATGCCGCGATCTTCCAGCCCCCGGCAACCAAAGCTGTAGGTGCCCGGACGGATCGGCACGAAGAACACTTCGACCTCGCCATCCATGTCCATTTCCAGCTCATAGAGATAGGCAACCTTGATTTCCATGTTGCCCGCCTCGATCTTGCGAATCCATGTGTTCTTGAAAAATGACGGGGCTTCCCAATTGCATTCATGCCAGCCAACCGCCTGAACCGTTAGACGATAGGCCTGCCCAGTCTGCATCTGGAATTCATTCGGCTCCATGCCAAAGCCATTGTCGCCGGTGCCGACTTGCAGCTCCAGCGGTATGGGCAGCGAGGCCAGATCTCCGCCGGCGGCATGGGCCGCGCCGCTCAGGCCCAGCAGTGCCGCAGTGGCGAGTGTGATTGCGCGTGTCATGACTGTCTCCTCCATAAGCATGATGGACCATAGCCTAGTGAGCGCGTCGCGGGCTTGGGAATACGACCATGGTACATGCAACCAAGGTCTTATTTCGGAGCCGAGCGATACCGGGCTAACGTTCCCACAACCTTTGGGAGGAGGCCGCATGACATACCGATCCCTGATCATTCCGACTGCCCTTGCCAGTCTGACCGCCAGCACGGCGCTGGCCAATATCGATGTGCCGATCGCCTATCTGGAAATGGAGGTCGAACGCCCGCCGGTACTGACCAACCTCGACCCGATCCCCGATGATCTGGGCCGCATGGGAGCCGCGCTGGGGCTGGCGGATAATGCCACCACGGGCGGTTTCATGGGCCACAATTACAGTGTCAGCGATGTCATCGTGCCGCTGGGCGATGACTGGCTGGAGGCTGCGCGCACCACCCTTGCCGAGCATCGGATTTTGGTGGTGAATGCGCCTGCCGATGCCCTACTGGCGCTCGCCGATCTGCCCGAGGCCGAGGGCGCGCTGATCTTCAACGCCAGTGCCGAAGCGGAAGCGCTGCGTGAGGATGACTGCCGCGCCAATGTGCTGCACACGATGCCCAGCTACGCCATGCGCGCCGATGCGCTGATGCAGTTTCTGGTCACGAAACGCTGGAGCGATCTGGTGATGATCACGGGCCAGCGCCCGGCGGATATGGAATTTGCCGAAGCGCTTCGCAATTCCGCCACCAAATTCGGCGCGCGTATCCGGGCGGAAAAGGAATGGGACATGTCCTCGGACATGCGCCGCAATATCGGGCAGGAATTTCCGCTTTTCACACAGGATTTCCCCAGCCATCATGTCATGCTTGTGGCTGATGAGGCCGGGGATTTCGGCCCCTTCCTTGAATTCAACGCATGGGAGCCGCGCCCTGTGGCCGGATCAGCGGGTGCGCGCCCGGATGCCTGGTCGGACCGGGTCGAAGCCTATGGTGCCGCGCAGTTGCAACTGCGCTTCAAGCGTCTGGCCGACAGGCCAATGGGGGCATTGGATTATGCCGCATGGGCCGCCGTGCGGTCAGTCGGTGAAGCCGTGACCCGGCTGAACAGCAATGATGCAGGCGCAATCCGGGACTATGTTCTCGGTGATGCGTTCGAACTGGCGGCCTTCAAGGGCGCGGCCATCACCTATCGCGACTGGAACGGGCAGATGCGCCAGCCGATGCCGGTTGCCAC
>REER01000142.1 GCA_007694945.1 Paracoccaceae bacterium
AGCGCCAGACCGTCGGCTTCGACATGCCCGTCCGCCGCATGATCTCGAAGGTGCCATGACCGTCAGCTGTCGCCAGCACGATCCCGGCCCGCCAGACCAGCTTGCGCGACGTATTGCGGTTCGCGATCAGGGCTTGAAGTTCGGCACGGTCGGCGGGGCCAAGGTAGAGGCAGATGTCATCACGTCTCATACCCCGAATATCGCACAGCAAAGCGCCCTTGGGCATCCTATGTCAGGCGTGAAACACTAGGGCCAAGTCAGCCGCCGAACCAGCCGCCGCACTTTCAACCACCAGGCGCATTTGCTTCGGTTAATAGTCTATATGCCGTTGCGCCGGGCAACAACCAGCAGCGCGAAGAAAACGTCATTCATTGCTCGGATAACGCGAACCGGACAAGCCTATTACAGCGCCTCTGAAGGTTGGCGAGATAGCATGACCTCCAGAACCGGTCCGCTGGCGTCGACCGACCGTAGGGGCACTTGCAACCGAAGCTCTTGGCTGCATGCCTTGATCTGTTCTAACGGATTGATTTGGCTGGGGAGGCAGGATTCGAACCTGCAACCTGCGGTACCAAAAACCGTTGCGCTACCATTGCGCCACTCCCCAACTCTGCCGCGCGTTTTAGTCGAGCGCTGAAAGGGCTGCAAGCCAAATCTTGGGCCGGGCAGGCAAGAAACACCTCGCACGCAACACCGCGCTAGAACTCACTTCTTTGCGGTCGAGCAGGTTGACACGCCGATCAGCGAATAAAGGGGACAAGTCTGCATCAAGCCAGTCGCCAGTGGCACAATTCCGATCAGATACAGCCAGCGCAGGCCGGCATCAGCATTGAGGAAAAACCCTGCAATCAGCGCAAGCCCGATTACGATTCGCGCAATTCGGTCGATACCGCCAACATTCCTTGCAAGCATCTGTCTCACCTCTTGATACCGCGCTGATTAGACATAGCGCAACCAGTATGCGTCCTCGACGGTGTCAGGGCAAGCCCTCCCGCCGCAACTCACTTGGACAGGTTGCCGCACTTGTCTCAGTTACCCTTGTCGCGCCCACGTTCGGCGAAACGTGGGAGGAGTGCTGAGAAATCGCGGCCCGCGCCATCCTCTTGCTCGACAAACGCGGCGTAGAGCGCAGTCACCCGTGCGCCCATGGGCGTATCGGCATCGACAGCCTCTGCGGCCTGTTGCGAGAGTCGCAGATCCTTGAGCATCAAATCGGCTGCAAAACCGGGCTTGTAGTCATTGTCGGCAGGGCTTTGCGGACCAACCCCGGGTGCCGGGCAATAGACGTTCATGCTCCAGCTATAGCCCGAAGAGGTCGAGACCACATCGAACATGCGCGCGCGGTCAAGCCCGAGCTTGTCCGCCAGCGCGAAAGCTTCACAGGTCACGGCCATGGTCGCGCCGAGGATCATGTTGTTGCAGATCTTCGCGGCCTGCCCGGCCCCCGCTGCACCACAATGGACAGCCTTCTGCCCCATAACCTCGAACAAAGGCAGCACTTTGGCGAAAGCCTCCTCGGAGCCCCCCACCATGAAAGTCAGCGTGCCTGCACCCGCACCGCCAACACCGCCCGAGACCGGCGCATCAAGCCCGCCGAGCCCAGCCGCCACCGCTTGGTCCGCGACAGCGCGCGCGCTTTCTACATCAACGGTGGAGCAATCGCAGAGCACGGCACCCGCCTTCATGGCCGGGATCACCTTATCGGCCACTGCGCGCAGGATCGCACCATTGGGCAACATGGTAATGACAACCTCGGCACCGCAGGCCACCTCGGAGGCGCTGGTTGCCGAGTGCACGCCTTCAGGGCAGGGCGCCGCCAGATCGAAGCCCTGCACCTCATGCCCGGCCTTGGCGAGATTGGCCGCCATCGGCCCACCCATATTGCCCAGCCCGATAAACCCGATTCTCATAGCCTCTCCTCCTCGAATGACAGATCCTCATCTCCCAGCGAGGCCAGCAGCGCGCCGACCTCCTCGCTCGTCACATCCTCCAGCCGTGCATGACGCCAGCGCGGGTTTCGGTCCTTGTCGATGATCGCCGCGCGGATCCCTTCCAGAAAGTCGCCATGCTCCATAGAGCGGAATGTATAGCGATACTCCTGCGCAAGCGCGTCCCGGATTGTCGCCTCAGGCCCGAGGCTCCGCAGCATCGCATGCGTGCAGGCAACCGAGAGCGGTGAATTTCGGCGCAGAATTGAAAGGGCCTTGGAGGCAAAGTCCGAGCCGTCCTTCTCGAGCGCTGCAATCACCTCGATGGCTGTCTCTTGCCCGAACGCGGCATCAATCAGCGCTGCATGAATGGCCAAGGCGGCCTCGGGCGTATCGTGCCCCGTCAGCGCACTCAAATCACCAGAAGCCACAAGCGCAGACTTGACCTGCCCCCATTCCGCCTCGGGCAGGTAAAGATCGGCGAAGCCTGCGCGGATCGAATCCCCCGGACCTATCCGCGCCCCGGTCAAGCCCAGGTAAGCGCCTAGCGCGCCCGGTCCCCGCGCAAGTATCCAAGAGCCCCCCACATCCGGCACCAGCCCGATGCCACATTCGGGCATGGCAATCTGGCTGGTCTCGCACACAACGCGATGGCTGGCGTGACAGCCCACACCGACACCCCCGCCCATGACAAAGCCCTGAAGGAAGGCCACCACGGGTTTGGCATATTCGGCTAGCCGCGCATTCATGCGATACTCATCCGCCCAGAAGCGGCGACCGTAGCTGTAATCACCCTTGGTCCCGGTGGCGTACATCTCGGCAATGTCGCCGCCCGCGCAAAAGGCCTTCTCCCCCTCGGCATCGATCAACACCAGCGCGACACGCTCATCCTTGGCCCAGGCTTTCAACGCCGCATCGATCGCAACGCACATCTCATAGCTCAGCGCATTCAGCGCCTTGGGCCGCGTCAATGTGATCCGCCCCGCGCGCCCCTCGATCCGGATATGGATATCGCCCATCAGCGCGCCGCCAGCATCTGCCGCGCCACGATCAGCCGCATGATCTCGTTGGTGCCCTCGAGGATCTGATGCACGCGCAGATCGCGCACAAGCTTCTCGATCCCGTAATCGCCCAGATAGCCGTAACCGCCATGCAGTTGCAGACATTGATCAGCCACGCGGCTGCCAGCCTCGGTCACGAATTTTTTGGCCATGGCGCAGAATTTGGTCGCATCGGGCGCACCGTGATCAAGTTTCCAGGCCGCCTGGCGCAGGAACACGCGCGCAGCCTGCAGCTCGATCTCCATCTCGGCCAGCCGGAATTGCAGCGCCTGAAACTGATCAAGCGTCTGGCCGAAGGCGTTGCGCTCGCCCATATAGGCCAGCGTTGCATCCAGTGCCGCCTGCGCACCACCAAGCGAACAAGCCGCAATGTTCAACCGCCCGCCATCGAGCCCCGCCATGGCATAGCGAAAACCGTGGCCTTCTTCACCCAGAAGTGCCTCGGCGCCCACTCGGCAATCGTCGAACTGCACCTGCCGGGTGGGTTGCGAGCGCCAGCCCATCTTGTCCTCGAGCCCACCGAAACTGAGCCCTTCAGCGCCGTCCATCACCACCACAGCCGAGATGCCTTTGGGTCCTGCATCCCCGGTCCGCGTCATGACGATGTAGCCGTCCGAATAGCCGCCCCCCGAGATGAAAGCCTTGGTCCCGTTCAGCACATAGCCCTCATTGTCGCGCGCGGCCCGCGTCTTGAGCGCGGCCGCGTCCGACCCCGAGCCCGGTTCGGTCAGGCAATAGGACATGAAGCAGTCCAGCGACACAACCCGCGGCAGCAACTCGGCCCGCATCGCGTCCGAGCCGAACTTGTCGATCATCGCCGCGCACATGTTGTGGATCGACAGAAAGGCTGCGACCGAGGGGCAGGCCATCGACAGCGCCTCGAAGATCAGCGTGGCCTCCAGCCGCGACAGCCCTGCGCCACCCGATTCTTCGCGCACATAAAGCCCGCCGAAGCCCAGTTCGGCAAACTTGCCCCAGAGCTCTTTCGGGATCGTGCCTTCGGCCTCCCAGGCGCGGGCATTGGGTGCGACATGCTCAGCACCGAATTCGCGCGCCATGTCGAAAATCGCCTGTGCCTCCTCGCTCAAGTTGAAATCCATGCGCTCCTCCCAAGTGGTTGCGCGGCTGCCCTAGGCCGCAACTGTTGCAGAAGTTTTTCAAGCCTCACGCGGGACCTGTTGCCGCATCTGTCTTGTCGGCCCAAAGCCCCACTCCACCTCAACCCCATACAACAATGGAGGGTGTCATGTTTGATCTTCAGGACCGGACCCGCGACACCCTGACCCGCCACCACATGCCCAACAGCCTGTCGGACCGGGTCGCGTTGCGGGTCGTCAAACTCATGCGCGTCTTTGCCGACGCATTTTTCGCCAAGCGCTACGGGCACCGTGCAGTGGTGCTCGAAACCGTCGCGGCCGTCCCCGGCATGGTGGGTGGCATGCTTCAGCACCTCAAGGCGCTGCGGCGCATCCGCGATGACCAAGGCTGGATCCGCGAGTTGCTTGACGAAGCTGAAAATGAACGGATGCACCTGATGGCCTTCATCAAGATCGCGCAACCGAGCCTGCTGGAACGCGCTCTGATCCTCTTCGCGCAGGGGCTGTTCTTCAACCTCTACTTCATCCTCTATCTCGTCGCCCCCAAGACCGCGCATCGCATCGTCGGCTATCTCGAGGAAGAGGCCGTCATAAGCTACACGCAATACCTCGAGATGGTCGAAAGCGGTCATGTCGAGAATGTCCCTGCCCCACAGATGGCGATCGACTATTGGAACCTGCCGTCCGATGCGCGCCTGCGCGAATTGATCATCGCCGTGCGTGCAGATGAGGCCGGGCATCGCGACAAGAACCACGAATATGCGGATGATATCGCGTCTGGCCTCCGCGACTGATCACGACTTTCTTCTTGCCGGAAATACTCCACGGGGGGGGACGGGGGGGTCCCCCCCCGGTCCCCGCACTTCAGCTCAATCCATCGCCTTGAAGTTGAAGGCCGCGCCCTCCTTGATCCCCGACGGCCAGCGCGAGGTCACAGTCTTGGTGCGCGTATAGAACTTGAATGCATCCGGCCCGTGCTGGTTGAGATCACCAAAGCCCGATTTCTTCCACCCGCCGAAAGTGTGATAGGCCAGCGGGACAGGGATCGGCACATTGATTCCGACCATGCCGATATTGATCCGATGCGCGAAATCGCGCGCGGCATCTCCGTCGCGGGTAAAGATCGCAGTGCCATTGCCGTATTCATGGTCCATGGCCAACCCAATCGCCTCTTCATAGCTGGCCGCGCGGACCATCGACAGGACGGGCCCGAAAATCTCGGTGCGGTAGATGTCCATCTCGGGCTTCACATGGTCAAAGAGATGCGGGCCGACGAAAAAGCCGTTCTCATAGCCCTGTAGCTTGAAACCGCGCCCATCAACGACGAGCTCGGCGCCCTGCGCGACACCGGACTCGACCAGCCGCAGAATGTTCTCCTTCGCGGCCTGGGTCACAACCGGTCCGTAATCCACGTCATCACCCGCGGTATAGGGGCCGACTTTCAGCGCCTCAATCTTCGGCACCAACCGCTCGCGCAGAGCCTCCGCCGTTCCCTCTCCCACTGGCACCGCGACCGAGATCGCCATGCAGCGTTCGCCCGCCGCGCCGTAACCTGCACCCACAAGCGCGTCGGCGGCCTGATCCATATCAGCATCAGGCATGATGATCATGTGGTTCTTGGCGCCGCCAAAGCATTGCGCGCGCTTGCCGGTCTCAGCAGCGCGGTGGTAGATGTAATGAGCAATAGGGGTGGAGCCGACAAAGCCCACCGCCTGGATCACCGGGGAGTCGAGGATCGCGTCTACCGCGTCCTTGTCGCCATTGACGACCTGCAGCACACCATCGGGCAGACCGGCTTCCTGGAAAATCTCGGCCAGCATCAGCGGCACCGAGGGGTCACGCTCCGAAGGCTTCAGGATCATCGCATTGCCACCGGCCAGCGCCGGGCCCATTTTCCACAGCGGGATCATGGCCGGGAAGTTGAAGGGCGTGATCCCCGCCACCACGCCCAGCGGCTGACGCATGGAATACATGTCGATGCCCGGGCCAGCGCTATCCGTGAACTCACCTTTCAGCAGATGCGGCGCGCCGATGCAGAATTCGATCACTTCGAGGCCGCGCTGCACATCACCCTTGGCATCGACGAAGGTCTTGCCATGCTCGGATGAGAGTTTCTCGGCCAGCTTGTCCATGTCGCGGTTGATCAGGCGAACAGCCTCCATCATCACCCGCGCGCGCTTCTGCGGATTGGTCGCGCCCCAAGCGCGCTGCGCCTTGGCGGCGCGTGCCACCGCGTCGTCCATCTCATCCTTCGAGGCCAGCGGGACACGCGCCTGCACCTCGCCAATTGCAGGGTTGTAGACATCAGCGAATCGGCCCGACTTGCCCGCCACGCGCGCGCCATCAATCCAATGGGAAAGCTCTTCCATCGCATCCTCCTCTCACGATTTGGACGCAAGAATAGTCTTGCGATTTCGCCTTGGGAAGCGGGAATTTCTCAAACAAGCCTTGCATTTTTGCAAGACCTCGGCAAAGTGGTCAAATGCGGGACTGGGATGACATGCGCATCTTTCTGGCGCTGGCGCGCACCGAGAGCCTCGGTCGGGCGGGGCAACAGCTGCGCCTTGACCCGGCCACTGTCGGGCGGCGTATCGCACGGCTGGAGGACTCTCTCGGTCGGCGTCTCTTCAACCGCTCGCATCAAGGCTATGCGCTGACCGAGGAAGGCGCATGGCTTCTGCCTCATGCACTGGCGGCGGAAACTGCCATGACCGAAGCTACACGCGAAGCAACAGCCGAGACCGGGCTGGCGGGCCAGATTCGCATCGGTGCGCCCGATGGCTGCGCAAATTACCTTTTGCCGCAGGTGGTCGCCGCAATCTGCGCCGAGAACCCAGCGCTGGATGTTCAGATCATCGCTTTGCCGCGGGTCTTCAATCTTTCACGGCGTGAGGCGGATATGGCTATCGGCGTGTCCGCCCCACAGGCGGGACGGCTGAGCGTGAAAAAGATCACCGACTACCGGCTGCATCTGGCCGCCGCGCAAAGTTATCTTGACCAGCATGACCCGATCAGGGACTTGAGCGATCTCAAGTCACACCGGATCATCGGCTATATCACCGACATGATCTTTGACAGTGAGTTAGATTACCTATCTGACTTGGGCCTCGAGCGCGTGGCCTTCGCATCGAATTCGGTCGCTGTGCAATTCAACGCGATCCGGCTCGGGGCCGGCGTCGGCGTTGTGCATGATTTCGCGATACCTTCGGCAAAAAGGGTGCGGCGTATCCTGCCCGAGAAATTCAACCTGACGCGCAGTTTCTACCTGATCCGCCATCTGGATGACCGCAGGGTTCCGAGGCTGAACCAGTTTTCTGGCCTGCTGAGCCGCCATCTGCGACGAGAGGTGCAGCGTCTTGAGGGACTGGTGGACGCGACCTTATGTCATCGGCTGTAGGCTTCTGCTGCACGCAGATTGCTCGGCACGATCTCGAGCATGGGTGGTGCACCACTGCGCCCGCGCCGCGCACCCACACAGACCGCAAGGAAGCGCCGGATCTCGCCCATGTCCTTGTCTGCCAGAAACTGTACCCCACAAAGCGCGCCGCGTACCCAGCGCACCTGCGCTGAGAAGACGCACCCCTTGGCATGCAGACGCAGGATATCGCCTTTCTTAGGAGCGGGAACGCCTCGTAACTTCATCCCGCCTTGTGAGACATCCTCGACAAAGGCGATGTCGCGCCGCGCGCCCTGTATGAGGCCGACAGAGGTCGTGCAACGAATGCGTTTGGGCCGGAGTTTCATGTCTTGCCTTGAGCCGGGTTGTTATCAACCTGCCTCAAGTATGCCGATGCGAAGTTTCCAAGCGATTAACTGGCGAAGGACTTGGCCGCGTCATTGACTTTCACGGTGTCGGCGGGGCATGTTTTCTTGCAGAACGTGGTAAAAAGCCCGCAGGATCGAGCAGTATGACGCGCTTCGCGATGGCATTGGCCCTGGCGTTGGGGTTCGGGATATCTGGCGCATCGGTGCAGACACCTGCACTGGCGCAGGCGGAAGAGCTTTTGTCGAACCCGGAGTCTTCCGAGTCTGACCAGGGCACGACATTGACATCCGCCCCCGAGCCAGTCGATGAGATTGATCGCGAGTGGCTCACCGCGCTCGATCATATGCAAAACAATGCACCACGCGCTGCACTGCCGCATCTGGAGCGACTGGTCTCGATCTCGCCCGAAACAGCGCGGTTTCGGCTTGAACTGGCCCGCGCCTTGTTTTTGATCGAAGACGACACCCGCTCCTATTATCACTTTGAGCAGGCGCTTGGCGGGCGCCTTAGCCTCGCCGAGATCACGACAGTGAATGAATATCTTCGCGCCATGGAGCAGCGCAAACCATGGCGAGGTCACGCGCGTGTTGCCGTGGTCAGCCAGTCGAACCCCTGGTATCGCTCGCGAGAGGAATTCGTCGATATCGGCGGCAGCCTGATGCTGCCCTTGCCCGAAGTCGAACGCTCGGTCGGGCTGGAACTGGGTCTGGGTGGCACCTTTCTGCCGCAACTTCGACCGGACCTGCACGGCCGTGCGCATGTGATGGTCACGGGGCAGATTTTCGAGGACCGCAATCTCAACCGGTGGCATGCACGCGGAGAATTCGGACTGCTATCTTTGGGCGATTACAGTCAACAGGTCTCGGGCGGGGTCACGCTGCAGGGCGCCTTTGGCATGCAGGGGCGGATCATGCACGGCGTTGGCGTATATGGCGGATTCCAGCGGCGTTTCGCAAACCGGCTGAACCTCGGGTTGCGGCTGAATGCCGACAAGTTGCAATACAAGGATATACCGCAACTCCACGGCCTGCGCCTCTCGACCGCATTGGAGGGCTCTTACCTCTACTCACCGCGCCTGCGACTGCATGGGGGTGTAAGCCTCTACCAAGCCCGGACCGAAGCGGCGTTTCACCGCAGAAGCACTGGCAGCGTGACATTGGGCGGGCAGTTCGCCTTTTCGGGTGGGACAGTCGCGGGGCTCGAAGCAAAGCTGAGCCACTCTCGGGTGAAGGAGGCAAACCCGCT
Organism: Paracoccaceae bacterium; assembly: GCA_007694945.1. Taxonomy (GTDB): domain Bacteria; phylum Pseudomonadota; class Alphaproteobacteria; order Rhodobacterales; family Rhodobacteraceae; genus Roseinatronobacter. Next base: position 9,098 of record REER01000142.1, read on the forward strand.
TCAGGCACAATTCGGCCCCGAGCGCAGTGAACGGATTGACCTGACGGCGCAAGTCATGCACCGCGCCGTGAATATCCGGGGGTTCGCACCGGTCGCGATGGTCGGCTTTACCCACCAGAGCAGCAATGTCCCGATGAACGCGTTCAGCAATCTCAAGTTTTCACTGGGCGCGACACGCAATTTCTGATCACGTCGGTGGGCAGAGTCAGAGCGCGAGCTCCGCCCAGATGGGCACATGGTCCGACGGTTTTTCACCCGCCCGCACCTCGGTGTCGATCCGGCAATCGATCAGTAGATCGGCGGCATAGGCATTGAGCAGAATATGGTCGATCCGGATGCCGTCATTGCGCTCAAAGGCGCCTGCCTGATAATCCCAGAAGGTATAATGCCCCGGTCCTGACGTGCAGGCGCGAAAGGCATCGGTCAGCCCGAGGTTGATCATGCGTCGGAATGCTGCGCGCGAGGGCAGGAGGAACAGCGCATCTTCGCGCCATGCATCGGGACGGGTCGCATCCTCGTCCTGTGGAATGATGTTGTAATCACCCATAAGCGCAAGTGGCATCTCGAGCGCCATCAATTCGCGCAGCCGCTCTTTCATCCGCGCCATCCAGTCGAGCTTGTACGCGTATTTCCCTCCGGCTTTCGGCTGTCCGTTGCTGTCAAGTTCCACAGGGTTGCCATTCGGCAGATAAAGGCCGCAGACCCGCAGCGCGTGTTGCGGCCCGGTTACGATTGCCTCGATCCAGCGTGCCTGCGTGTCGCTCTCATCCCCCGGCAGGCCGCGCGTCACATCCTCAAGCGGATGTTTCGACAGGATTGCGACTCCGTTGAAGCCCTTCTGTCCATGGGTTTCCAGATTGTAGCCCCGCTCTTCGATCACCTCGCGCGGAAAGGCCTCATCGGTGGATTTGATCTCCTGCAGCACCGCCAGATCCGGCTGCGCCTCGTCAAGCCAAGCCCCGAGCGCCGCACTTCGCGCCTTGATCCCGTTGATATTGAAACTCGCGATCTTCATGCGCACACCTTTGCCTAACGTGGCGCGACACTGCCAGCTTGTGCGCCCCGCCGCAAGCGCACCTCAGCAGCGGATATGCGCGGTCGCCTCGATCTCGATTCGGGCCTCATCCTCGATCAGCCCGGCGACCACTATCATCGACATGGCCGGAAAATGCTTGCCCATCACCCGCCGATAGGCCTGCCCAACCTCGCGCTGATGGGCGAGGTATTCGGCCTTGTCGGTCACGAACCATGTCATGCGGGCGATGTCGCTGGGCTGCCCGCCCGCGGCCTCGACCACAGCCACGACGTTGCGCAGGGCCTGTTCCATCTGGCCGATGAAATCCTGCGCCTCGAAACGCTTCTCGCCATTCCAGCCGATCTGCCCACCGATATGCAGCGTGCCATCCTCGGCCAGCATGCCATTGGCATAGCCCAGCGCAGGCGCCCAGCCTTCGGGGTGAATGATTTTCAGACTCATCTCGCCTCGTCCTTCTCTGCCATGATCCTGTCGCGGAGTGCCGGCGGCCAAGGCGCAGGGCAGCCTGTGTTGTCGACATGCACCAGCGTTGACTCCCCCTCGAAACGCTGTTCAACCCCCGAATACGCCGTGAATGCCATCGCGATGCTTGCCCGCCCCAGACGCGTCACCTCCAGCCGCAGTCGGAGCCGGTCTCCATGCCGCGAGGGGGCGGTAAAGCGCAGCCGGATCTCGGCGGTGGGCACCCCGGCGGTTTTCAGCATTTCTTCGAATGGCCAGCCCAGAGCCTCCGCGAAAAACGCTTCGACCAGATCATTCACCATCTCGAAGTATCGCGGGTAAAAGATGATCCCCGCCGGATCGCAGTGGCGGAAAAGAACCTTTACATCTTGCTCGTATTTCATGCGTCCCTCACAGCTCGCTGCGCAGATGCCAGAGTTCGGGAAAGAGTTCCACCGACAACATCCGCTTCAGATAAGCCACGCCCGATGTCCCCCCGGTGCCGCGCTTGAACCCGATCACCCGCTCGACGGTGGTGACATGGTTGAAGCGCCAGCGGCGGAAATAGTCTTCCAGATCGACCAGCTTTTCGGCCAGCTCATAAAGCTCCCAATGCGTGGTCGTATCCGCATAGACCTGTTTCCACAGCGCCTGAACTTGCGGCACCGGCGTATGTGGGCTGTCGAGCTGCGATGCTGGCGGTGCTCCAGCATCGAGGCGATCAAACAGGTGTCGGATCACCTCGTCGTAGAAACTCGGGCGGGCAAGCTCGGCCTCAAGTGCGGCAATGGCACCCGGCAGATGGGCATGCGGGCGCAGCAGGTGCGGATTGCGGTTGCCCAGAACATATTCGATCATCCGGTATTGCCAGGACTGAAACCCCGAGGATGGCCCCAGCGCTTCGCGGAAGCGGGTGTAATCGGCGGGCGTCATGGTGCGCAACACATCCCAGGCGGAATTGAGTTGCTCGAAGATGCGCGATACGCGCGCCAGCATCTTGAACATCTGCGGCATCTCGCCGGCCATCAGGGCCTCTCGGGCGGCCTGCAACTCGTGCAGAGCCAGTTTCATCCAGAGTTCCGAGGTCTGGTGCTGGATGATGAACAGCATCTCGTCATGCGCATCCGAGAGCGGATGCTGCTGATCGAGCATCGCATCAAGTCGCAGATAATCACCATAGGACATGGCATCGCGGAAATCGGTCTTCGCGCCATCCTCGCGCGGATCAAACGCCCCGCTCATGATTCACGCAGCCGGAAGCGCTGGATCTTGCCGGTAGCGGTCTTGGGCAGGCTCTCGGCAAATACGATCGAGCGCGGGTATTTGTAGGGCGCTATGGTCGCCTTGACATGCTCCTGCAACTGTCCCGCCAGTTCGTCTGCTGCCGTAAAACCGCCGCTCAGCACCACATGCGCCTGCACGATGGCCCCGCGCGCCTGGTCCGGCACCCCGATCACGGCACATTCCGCGACCGCTTCATGTGCAAGAAGCGCTGCCTCAACCTCTGGTCCGGCAATATTGTAGCCCGAAGACAGGATCATGTCGTCATTGCGCGCGGCGAAGTGGAAATAGCCGTCTGCATCCTGCATGAAAGCATCGCCCGTAATGTTCCAGCCATCCTGCACATAGTCCGACTGCCGGTCCCCGCGCAGATAGCGGCACCCGGTAGGCCCACGCACTGCCAACCGCCCCACCTCACCGCGCGGGACCTCCTGCCCGTCCTCCCCGATCACACGGGCCTCATAGCCTGTAACGGGCTTGCCGGTGCAGGCGGGGTGGTGGTCGTCAAACCGGTTGGTAATGAAGATATGCAAGAGTTCCGTCGCCCCGATCCCATCCAGCATCGGTTTGCCGGTCTTGGCGATCCACTGCTCGTAGACAGGCGCAGGCAGCGTCTCGCCTGCTGACACGGCGGCGCGCAGCGACGAGAGATCCGCGCCCTCCTCCATCGCAGCCAGCATGGCGCGGTAAGCTGTGGGCGCCGTAAAACAAACTGTCGCGCGATAGGTCTCGATAATCTCGATCATGTTGGGTGGGGTGGCCTGCTCCAACAAGGTCGCCGACGCGCCAAAGCGCAGCGGGAAGATCGCCAGTCCTCCAAGGCCAAACGTGAAGGCTAGCGGCGGTGAGCCCACGAACACATCCTCAGATGTTACCCCCAGGACTTCAGACGCATAGCCGTCTGCGATGAGCAGCAGGTCGCGGTGAAAGTGCATCGTCCCCTTGGGCACACCGGTCGAGCCTGAGGTAAAACCGATCAGCGCTACATCATCCTGCGCCGTCTCGGCCGCCTGAAACTGTACAGGTTTCTGCAGCGCCAGCCGGTCAAGCTCGGCATCGTGATTGGCAGTGCCGTCAAAGCCCACCACGGTTTTCAGGAACCGGCTGCCCTTGGCGCACAACGCCATCTCGTCCATCAGCCGAGTGTCGCAGAGGGCATGGGTAATCTCGGCGGCATCGACATATTTCGAGAGCTCACCGGCGCGCAGCATCGGCATGGTATTGACCACCACTGCCCCCGCCTTGGTCGCCGCCAGCCAGCAGGCCACCATCGCCGGATTGTTGGCCGAGCGGATCAGCACGCGGTTGCCGGGTTTCACGCCCAGATCCTCGACCAGGACATGGGCAAGGCGATTGGTCCAGTCAGCCAGTTCCTTGTAGGTGCGCCGCCGCCCGTTGCCGATCAATGCCGTATGGTCGCCATAGCCCCGTGCAACCATCGCATCGGTCAGCTCCACCCCCGCATTCAGCCGCTCGGGATAGTCGAACCCGCCAAGCAAAAGATCTGGCCAGAGCGCAGGGTCCGGCAGATTGTCGCGGGTGAAAGTATCGATATGGCTCGAGGCAAACATGTCCTATCCTCCCAGATGCGCGGCCATGGTCTGGCGCGCGATGACCACGCGCTGCACGTCCGAGGCCCCCTCATAGATGCGCAGCGCGCGGATATCGCGATAGAGCCGCTCCACAACCTCTCCCGAGCGCACCCCGTCACCACCATGAAGCTGCACCGCGCGGTCGATCACCTGCTGCGCCTGATCGGTGGCAAAAAGCTTGGCCATCGCCGCTTCGCGCGTGATGCGCGGGGCGCCGGAATCCTTTGCCCATGCCGCGCGATAGACCAGCAGCGCCGCCGCATCCACATCAAGCGCCATATCCGCGATATGTCCCTGAACCATCTGCAACTCGAACAGCGCCGCGCCCCCGATCTGACGCGCAGTGACGCGCGCCAGCGCCTCATCCAGCGCCCGGCGCGCAAAGCCAAGCGCCGCAGCCGCCACAGTCGAGCGGAACACATCGAGCACGGACATCGCGATCCGGAACCCAGCCCCCGGCGCGCCCACCATCGCCGCTTTCGGAACCCGGACATCCGAGAACCGCAGCCGCGCCAGCGGATGCGGCGCCATCACCTCCAGCCGCTCGACGACCTCTAACCCGGCCATGTCGGGCGTCACCAGAAAGCAAGAGAGCCCTTTCGCCCCCGGCCCCTCACCAGTGCGTGCAAAGACCGAGTAGAGATCGGCAATGCCACCGTTTGAAATCCAGGTCTTCTCACCATTGAGAACGTAGCCGCCGCCGTCCTCCACCGCCGTCATGGTCGAATTCGCCACATCCGAGCCCGATTGCGGTTCCGTCAGCGCAAAAGCCGCAATCGCGCGCCCCGCCCGCGTCTCAGGGAGCCAGCGTGCCTTCTGCGCGTCGGAGCCGAACAGTGAAATCGCCCCCGTTCCCAGCCCCTGCATGGCAAAGGCGAAATCCGCCAGCCCGTCATGCCGCGCCAGCATTTCGCGCATCAGGCACAGGCTGCGCAAATCGAGCCGCCCATCCTCGGCCCCGGTCAGGTCCAGAAAACCGGCCTCGCCCAGACCCGCCACCAGACCTCGACAGGCCGCATCGACATTGTGATGATCGACCGCGCCGAGATGTGTAGCGGCCCAGCCCTCGACAGCCTCGGCCAATTCCCGATGTCGGTCCTCAAAGAACGGCCAGCCAAGATAGCTGCGATCACTCACCCAACGTCCCCTGCTTCATCTTGCCCAAAATACTCAAAAGACACCTCAACCTCCGCGAAACACCGGATTTTCACGCGCAACGAACGCTTCATAGGCGCGGCGGAAGTCATTGCCCTGCATGCAGATCGCTTGCGCCTGCGCTTCAGCCTCGATCGCCTGATCCAGGCTCATGGACCATTCCTGCGCCAGCATCGTCTTGGTCATCATATTGGCAAAGGCTGGCCCTTCGGCAATCCGTCGCGCCATCGCGCGCGCCTCCTCCATCAGCTCATTTTGTGCCACCACGCGGTTGAAGAAACCCCAGGCCAGCCCCTCCTCCGCGCTCATCGACCGGCCGAAATAAAGCAACTCCGCCGCCCGCCCCTGTCCGATGATCCGCGGCAGCATTGCGCAGGCCCCCATGTCACAACCTGCAAGCCCCACGCGATTGAACAGAAACGCCGTTTTCGCTTCAGGGGTGGCAATCCGCAGGTCCGAGGCCATGGCGATGATCGCCCCGGCCCCGGCACAGACCCCGTCCACCGCCGCAATCACCGGCTTGCCGCAACCGATCATCGCCTTGACCAGATCACCGGTCATCCGCGTGAAGCCGAGAAGCTCTTTCATGCTCATCCGTGTCAGCGGACCAATGATGTCATGCACGTCCCCGCCCGAAGAAAAATTGCCGCCATTGGGCGCGAAGATCACCGCGCGCACCGCGTCATCGTAATGCAACTCGCGAAACCAGTCGCGCAATTCGGCATAGCTCTCGAAACTCAGCGGGTTCTTGCGCTCGGGCCGGTCCAGCGCGACGGTTACCACTGGGCCGTCAATCTCACAGCGGAAATGGGTCACGTCACTGCGCATCAGCCGCGCTCCTTCTCGATATGGGTACTCATCTGTTCCAGATGACGGGTCATTTCAGCCAGCGCCTCTGCATCGAGCCCGCCCAGCAATGCATCGATCCAGCCCTCATGCGCGTGGGCCTGCTCGGCAAATACCTCTTGCCCGCGCGGTGTCAGCCGCGCGACCATGGCACGCCTGTCGCCGGGCACGGCCACGCGCAGCGCAAGCCCCTCCTGCACCAGCCGATCCACTATGCCGGTAATATTGCCATTCGAAACCCGAAGCCGCTCCGAGATCTCGGACATGCGCAAACCTTCAGGCGTTCGGGCCAGCGCCGCCATCACGTCGAAACGTGGCAAGGTCGTTTCGAACTCGGCGCGCAAGCGGCGGCGCAGTTCTCCCTCTACCTCACCCGAAGCTTTCAGCAACCGCAGCCACAGGCGCAGTCGCGCCTTAGACAGCGCCTCCGGTGCCGGGTTCTGTTGCGCCGCGTTCATATCTCACCCCCCGAGACGCTCAGCGCATGACCGTTTACCATCGACGCCCCCGGTGAGGCGAGGAACACGACAGCGGCAACCACTTCCTCGGGCGCGACCAGTCGTTGCATGGGGTTATCCGCAACCACCTGCGCCAGCGCTTCGGCCTCACTCAGCCCAAAGCGACCCTGCACCGAGGCAACTGCCTGTGCAGCCAGCGGCGTATCGACAAAACCGGGGCAGACCGCGTTGCAGGTGATCCCCTTTTTTGCGACATCAAGCGCCACCGAGCGCACCAGTCCCAGCACCCCGTGTTTCGCCGCTGCATAGGCCGGGATCGCAGCCCCGCCCTTGAGGCTCGCCGTCGAGGCGATGGCAATCAACCGTCCGCCCGCGCCCATCTCGCGCAACGCCTCGCGGAAGGTCAGGAAGGTGCCGGTCAGGTTCACGGCCAGCGTAGCGTTCCACTCGGCCAGCGTCACCGAGCGCAGCTTGCCTGCGCTGCCGCCACCTGCATTGGTGATCACCACGTCGAAAGGTGCCTCAAACAACGCCGAGACTTGCGCCTCATCGGTCGCATCTGCTAAGCGCCAATCCATCCCGCGCCCGCCATCGGTCTCCCGCAACGCCTCTATCCGCCGCCCAGTGATGGTCACGGCATCGCCCATCTCGGCGAATCCGCGCGCAAGCGCGCGGCCAATCCCCGAGCCGCCGCCGGTGACCAGAACCCGCCGACTCATACCTTGCCCACCATCTCGGCCTCGCGTTCCGCCAGCCTGCGCGCCTGATCGCGGCCTGCCAGATAGGGAAGTGGCCAGTCGGTGCCATTGTCACCCATCGCGATGGCTGCGTGCAGCGTCCAGTAGGGGTCGGCCAGATGCGGACGGGCGAGGCAGACCAGATCAGCCCGACCCGCCATAAGGATCGAATTGATGTGATCGGTTTCGTAAATATTGCCCACTGCCATGGTCGGAATGCCTGCCTCGTTGCGGATGCGGTCCGAGAACGGGGTCTGGAACATGCGGCCATAGACAGGCTTGGCCTCGTTGCTTGTCTGACCCGCCGAGACATCGATGATATCCGCACCGGCAGCGCGGAAGGCCCGCGCGATCGTTACCGCATCCTCTGGCGTGATGCAGTCATCGCCGCGCCAGTCATGGGCCGAGATGCGCACCGACATGGGCTTGTCCTCGGGCCACACTGCGCGCATCGCTGCAAAGACCTCCAGCGGGTAGCGCAGACGATTTTCCAATGAGCCGCCGTATTCATCGCAGCGCTTGTTCGACACCGGGCTGATAAAGCTCGAGATCAGGTAGCCGTGCGCGGCGTGCAACTCCACCATGTCAAATCTCGCGCGCTCGGCCATTTCCGTTGCGGCAACGAACTGATCGCGCACCGTGTCCATATCGGCGCGGTCCATTTCCTTCGGGACGGCATTGCGGTCGGACCATGGGATCGGGCTGGCGCTCATGATCGGCCAGTTACCCTCAGCCAATGGAGCATCCATTTCCTCCCACCCGAGTTGCGTCGAGCCCTTGCGCCCGGAATGGCCGATCTGGCAGCAGATTTTCGCCTTGGATTCCGAATGGACGAACTCGACCAGCCGCCGCCACGCGGCCTCATGCTCGGGCGCATAGAGACCGGGGCAACCGGGAGTGATCCGCCCCTCTGGCGAGACACAACTCATCTCAGTATAGACCAGCCCCGCGCCACCCTTGGCACGTTCGGCGTAATGAACAAGGTGCCAGTCGGTAGGGCAGCCATCGACGGCCTTGTATTGCGCCATGGGAGAGACGACGACGCGGTTCTGCACCTCCATCTCACGCAGCCGAAAAGGCTGGAACATGGGCGCGCGGCCCGGCTGCCCCCCGGTTTGCGCAGCAAACCAGTCCTCGGCCTCGCGCAGCCAGTCCGGGTCGCGCAGGCGCAGGTTTTCGTGGCTGATCCGCTGGCTGCGGGTCAGCAGGGAATAGGCGAACTGGATTGGCGGCATGTCGAGATAGCGCTCGACCTCCTCGAACCATTCCAGCGAGTTGCGCGCTGCCGATTGGAGGCGCAGCACTTCCAGCCGCCGCTCCTCCTGATAGCGCTTGAAAGCCGTCTGCATGTCAAGCTCGGAATGCAGGTATTCCGCCAGCGCGATGGCTGAGTCGAAGGCCAACCGGGTGCCCGAACCGATAGAGAAATGCCCTGTCGCCGCCGCGTCGCCCATCAGTACGACATTCTCGTGATACCAGCGCTCGCAGATCACGCGGGGAAACTGCATCCAGACCGCCGAACCGCGCAGATGCGCGGCATTCGACATCAGATCATGCCCGTCCAGATGATCGGCGAAAATCCGGCGGCAGGTCTCGACGGTTTCCTCTTTCGACATGCCTTCGAACCCCCAGCGCTCCCAGGTCTCGGGCAGGCACTCCACGATGAAGGTCGCGGTGTTGTCGTCAAACTGGTAGACATGCGCCCAGACCCAGCCACGCTCGGTCTTCTCGAAGATAAAGGTGAAGGCGTCGTCGAATTTCTGATGCGTGCCCAGCCAGACGAACTTGCACTTACGCGTGTCGATATCGGGACGGAACACGTCTTCATACTCGCCCCGGACGCGCGAATTGATCCCATCACAGGCGACCACCAGATCATAGTCGCGCTGGTAGTTTTCCGCAGTGTCGAATTCGGTCTCGAAGCGCAGTTCTACACCTAGCTCACGCGCGCGCTCCTGCAGCAGGATCAGCATCTGCTTGCGGCCGATGCCCGCAAAGCCATGCCCGCCCGAGACTGTGCGATGGCCCGCATGCACCACGGCGATATCGTCCCAATAGGCAAAATGGCTGCGAATTGCATCGGTCGATTTTGGATCGTTCTTCTGCATCCGCTCCAGCGCATCATCCGAGAGCACCACACCCCAGCCGAAGGTGTCATTGGCGCGGTTTCGTTCCAGCACGGTAACCTGATGCGAGGGGTCTCGAAGCTTCATCGAGATGGCGAAGTAAAGACCCGCAGGGCCACCTCCAAGGCAAAGAACACGCATGACCGCCTCCCTGTTTCACACTAAAACTCTAGGCTGAGTCGCCATTCATTTCAAGCTTGAAGTTTTATGCTTAAAGTGAATTGATTGGCCGTACATGCAGTTCTTTTCTGCGCCAATTTTAGGCGCCTAGTTTATTATTTAGGCGCTCTGACTGTGCATTCAGCACGCGCAGACACCTTGAACCCTCAGCCAATTGATCTGCGGGCATGCTAACGCGATCCACCAAGGGAGAGGAACCGTAATGCACGCCAGCCCCACGACCCTAAGCCATCAGCGGAGCGCCGGAGCAGCCCGGGCCGGCTTTGCATTGCATAGCGGACAGGCTCGTCTCGCTACCCTCCGCCAGCAGGGATCAGCCAAGGCCATAGCCTTGGATGGCGGCGAGCTTGTTTTCCTCAACACCTCTGGCGGACTGACCGGCGGCGACCGGCTCGACTACGCGCTCACAGTGGGTGATGGCTGTCGAGTTACTGCCACAACCCAGACCGCCGAGCGGGTCTACAGGGCCTCGGACGGTGAGGCGCGGATGACTGTTCAGATGGACGTGAGCGAAGGTGGCCATCTCGACTGGCTCCCACAGGAAACAATCCTGTTCCAGCGCGGCTCGGCCCGGCGGCGGAGCATTATCACGCTGGGTCGCGCGGCGACCTGTCTTATGGCTGAGGCGCTCGTGCTCGGGCGAGCTGCCATGGGCGAGACCGTGACGGAATTGGCGTTCCATGACTGGCGCGAAATTCAGCGTGATGGCGCCCCCGTTCATCTCGAAGTGCTGCGTCTGGATAATGACCGCTTGCGCCAGAGTGCAGGCGGTTTGGCGGATGCTCGTGCAGTTGCCTCGGTCGTGATGGTGGCGCCGGATGCCGCAGACGCGCTTGGTCCGGTGCGCGCCGCGCTAACAGAGCAGGGTTGCCGCTCAGCGGCCTCGGCCATGGGCGAGAGGCTGACCATCCGCCTGATGGCGCGCGACGGTTTCCCGCTGCGCCGGCAGTTGGCACAGATCCTCACCCTTCTACGCCGCGCGCCACTCCCGCGTGTCTGGCAAATCTGACGGAGGCTCCATGAACCTGACCCCCCGCGAAAAGGACAAGCTGCTGGTCTCTCTGGCCGCGATGGTCGCGCGCAACCGGTTGGCGCGCGACGTCAAGCTCAACCATCCCGAGGCGATCGCGCTGATCACCGATTTCGTGGTCGAGGGCGCGCGCGACGGGCGCTCGGTGGCCGATCTGATGGAAGCGGGTGCGCACGTCATTACAGCCGATCAGTGCATGAAGGGCGTGCCCGAGATAATCCAGTCCGTGCAAGTCGAGGCGACATTTCCCGACGGCACCAAACTCGTCACTGTCCACCACCCTATCCGCTGAGAGGTCCAGACCATGCGTTTTCTGTTGCCGATTTTGCTGCTCGCGCCGACGGCGCTGATGGCCCATCCGGGGCATGACCATGGCGACGGCTTTGCCGCGGGGCTGGCGCATCCGCTGCTGGGGCTGGATCATCTGGTGGCGATGCTGGCCGTTGGCGTGCTGGCTGCGCGGCTGGGTGGGCATGCGCGCTGGGCGTTGCCGGGCAGTTTTCTGGGTGGGGTGCTGGCGCTCGGCCTGCTGGGTTTCGGCGGCGCGGAAAGCGCGCTCGTGCAGCATCTGGTCATCGCCTCGATAGTCGTCCTCGGCGGGGTGCTGGCGCTGGCGCTGCGCCCGCCGCTGGTGGTTGTCGTTGCCGTTGCCGCGATCTTCGGCGCTGCGCATGGCTATGCCCATGGGACCGGGGCCGCCGGGGATGGCGGTTATCTGCTGGGATTCCTTCTGGCCACGGCGGCGCTGCATGGCGCTGGGCTGGCGCTGGGGCACTGGCTCGGCTCCGGCCGGTTGGCACCGGCGGTGCGCCCGCTGGGCGCAGCGGCGGTCGCCGCAGGGATCTGGCTGATGGTCACGCCCGAGGCGTCACATTCGGTAGCCCCAAGCTTGCCAGACGGAGGAGCGGATCATGCGCACAGTCATGATCACGGGCACAGCCATGACCATGATCGCGGCCATAGCCACAGTCACGATCTTGCACACACGCATGACCACGCTGAGGCCAACGACCCGCAGGTCGAGCACTGGATCCGCCTCGGCAGTGCTGTGCATGGTGGCTTCGGCTCGCTCATCGCCGCAGGGATCATCTTGGGCGAGGCCGGACTAGAGGCCGTCGCGCCCGAGGGCCGCTTCGATCTTCTGGTCAGCTATCGCAGTCATCCGAACGCGCCCTGCCCCTGTGTGATCGACGGGCTGCAGGTCGCAACAGGGGCATCGCTCGGGCAGGGCACGCTTGTCCTTGAACCTGACCCCGCGCCGGAGGATGCCTTCGGCGTTGCTACCTTTACCAATCGCGCGACCGGCGCTGTCTGGCAAGCGATCATCCCGATATCCGCCTGGCCCGAACTGGCAGAGGCCAATAATGACACCAGCCCGCAGGAACGATGGCAGATCGTGGCCGGGATGGCGGATCTGTTCACCCTCGAAAGGCTGGAGTGAGTCACATGGCCACAACTCCCTCAGGTGGCTTTGTGCCCGGGCAGATCATCACCGCCGAAGGCGAGATCACCCTGAACCCCGACGCGCCGGTGACTGTCCTGATGGTTGCCAACACCGGCGACAGGCCCGTGCAGGTCGGCAGCCATTACCATTTTGCCGAGACCAATCCGGGGCTGTCGTTTGACCGCGAGGCCGCTCGAGGAATGCGACTTGATATTCCCGCCGGAACGGCCGTGCGCTTCGAGCCGGGCCAGAGTCGTGAGGTCGCGCTGGTGCCATATTCGGGCGGGCGCATGGTCTACGGGTTCAATGCCAAGGTTATGGGGGCGCTCTGATGGCCTACACAATTTCCCGCGCCGCCTATGCTGACATGTATGGCCCGACTGTGGGTGATAAAGTCCGCTTGGGCGACACCGACCTGATCATTGAGGTCGAGCGCGACCTGATCGCCGAGCGCGGCGGCTATGGCGAAGAGGTCAAGTTCGGCGGCGGCAAGGTCATCCGCGACGGCATGGGCCAGAGCCAGGTCACCCGCTCGGATGGCGCGATGGACACGGTCATCACCAGTGCGCTGATCGTGGACTATACGGGCATCTACAAGGCCGATGTGGGCTTGCGCGACGGACAGATCGTCAAGATCGGCAAAGCGGGAAACCCTGACACGCAGTTCGGCACAGATGTGATCATCGGACCGGGCACCGAAATCATCGCCGCCGAGGGCAAGATACTCACCGCCGGGGGTTTCGACGCGCATATCCATTTCATCTGCCCGCAACAGATTGACGACGCGCTGCATTCGGGCCTCACGACAATGCTCGGCGGCGGCACTGGCCCCGCTCATGGCACGCTGGCGACCACCTGCACCCCCGGGCCCTGGCATATCGGGCGGATGTTGCAGGCAGCGGATGCGTTTGCCATGAACCTCGCCTTCGCAGGCAAGGGCAATGCGTCGCTGCCCGACGCGCTGCATGAGCAGGTCCGCGCAGGCGCCTGCGCGCTGAAACTGCACGAGGATTGGGGCACGACCCCTGCCGCCATCGACAACTGCCTGTCCGTGGCCGAGGCGACCGATGTGCAGGTGATGATCCACACGGACACGCTGAACGAATCGGGCTTTGTGGAAAACACGATCAACGCCATCGGCGGGCGCACCATCCACGCCTTTCATACCGAGGGCGCGGGCGGCGGCCATGCGCCCGACATCATCAAGGTGGTCAGCAGCCAGAACATCTTGCCCAGCTCCACCAACCCGACCATGCCCTACACGGTCAACACGATCGAGGAACACCTCGATATGTTGATGGTTTGCCACCATCTGGACCGCAAGGTGCCCGAGGATGTGGCTTTTGCCGAATCGCGCATCCGGCGCGAGACGATCGCCGCCGAGGATATCCTGCACGACATGGGCGCGTTTTCGGTCATGGCGTCCGACAGTCAGGCGATGGGGCGCGTTGGCGAGGTGATCACCCGGACGTGGCAGACCGCGCACAAGATGAAGCTGCAACGCGGGCGGCTGGCCGAGGAACAGGGCACGAATGACAACATGCGCGTGCGTCGATACGTGGCGAAATACACGATCAACCCTGCCATCGTGCATGGCCTCAGCCGCCATATCGGCAGTATCGAGGAAGGCAAACGCGCGGACCTGTGCCTCTGGGCACCTGCGTTTTTCGGTGCCAAGCCCGAGATGGTGCTGATTGGCGGCGCGATTGTCGTGGCACAGATGGGCGACCCGAACGCCTCAATTCCGACCCCGCAGCCCGTGCATTCGCGCCCCATGTTCGGCGCTTATGGCCGCGCAGTCGAGCAGAACGCCGTTACCTTCGTTTCTCAAGCTGCGCAGGAGGGTGGCGTGCGCGCCGCACTTGGACTTGCAAAGAACACGCTGCCGGTCGAGGGCTGCCGGGGCATTCGCAAAGCCGACATGAATCTCAACAGCGCCACACCTGAGATCGAAGTCGACCCCGAAACCTATGAAGTGCGTGCGGATGGCGAGCTTTTGACCTGCGAACCTGCGGCAGAATTGCCACTGGCGCAACGCTACTTCTTGTACTGAACAACGAACGGTGCGCAACTATCAGGCAAATTTCATGACTTATCCAGATATTTCTGCGGCGCAGCAAAACGTGAACAGTGCGCGAGGTCAGTCGACAGCATATTCATGTTATGCTGCCACAAGGGAGGAACATGACTGCCTGATGGAGAGTGCAATGCTTCGTCCCGCCAATTCCACCCTCAGCCCCACACAATCCATGCAGCTAGACTGGTTCCTTGCCGAGACCGGGCTCGGCTGCAACCCCTCACTCGAACGCAGGGCGCGTGAGGCCGAATTCGCCCGGCTCAGCGCCCTGCCCGATGGTGCATTGCGCTCGATGGGCCTCTCGCGTCCGAGCCTGCCTGCTCATGTCTATCGTGATCTTTTCCCGAAAGGTGTCTCATGACTGATCTGCCCCCCGTGCGCCGCTTGCTCAAGAGTCGTCCCGACCGCTGCGATGGTGCCGTGATCCTCGATTACGACGCACGTCTTATCCGACGCAAACGGCTGGAAACGGCCGAAGGTCGCGGCTTTCTGGTCGATTTGGCCGAAGTCACCAATCTCGATGCGTGGTGGGGATTCGAACTGGAAGATGGCAGCGCGCTCGAAATCGTCCCCGCTGATGAGGCTCTGGTCGAGGTCACAGGAGAGTTGCCGCGCCTCGCCTGGCATATCGGCAATCGCCACACCCCCTGCCAGATCGAGGAGAACCGCCTGCTGATCCGCCATGACCATGTGATCGAAGCCATGCTGGCCCAGTTGGGCGCCGTTTTACGCCCGATCCGGGGGCCCTTCACGCCCGAGGGCGGCGCTTATGGGCATGGCCGCACAATGGGGCACGATCATGGCCACGCTCACGCCCATGCTCACGCCTGAAGCTCTGACGCTCCAGCACTGGCTCTCGCCCGCCTTCCCGACCGGGGCTTTCGCCTATAGCCACGGATTGGAGCAGTTGGTCGCGGACGGCGTGGTCCAGGATGCCGCAACGCTGGAGCTTTGGCTTGCCGAACTGTTGCGCTTCGGGACGGGCTGGCAGGACAGCGTGCTGATCGCACAGGGACTGGCTTCGGGGGCGGATTTTGAGGCGCTAGACGTAATCGCAACGGCGCTGCAGCCCTGCGCCGAACGCTTGCAGGAGAGCCGCGAGCAGGGCGCGGCTTTCGCCCGTACGGTCGCGGCGATCACGGGCCGGAACCTGCCTGAGCGCAGCCTGCCAGTAGCGATAGCCGAAGCGGCAGCCCCTCTGGGGCTGCCGTGCGATGAAATCATCCCAGTATATCTTCAGGCATTTGCAACCAACCTCGTGACAATTGCCATCCGTCATGTGCCCTTGGGCCAGAGTGACGGGCACGGGGTGCTGGCGCGCCTGCTGCCGACGTTGCCCGACCTGGGGGCGCGCGCTTCGCGCGCGACTCTCGAGGATCTGGGAAGTTCCTGTTTCGCTGCCGATATGGCAGCATTCCTGCATGAAACCAAAGATGTGAGGCTCTTTCGGACATGAACAGACATGGACCCCTGCGGGTGGGTATCGGCGGCCCGGTTGGTGCAGGCAAGACGACACTGACCGAGAAACTGGCACGCGCACTCGCGCCGCGCTGCTCGATGGCCGTCATCACCAATGACATCTACACCCGCGAAGATGCCGAGGCGCTGATGCGCGCGCAGGTCTTGCCTGCCCAACGCATCCGGGGTGTTGAGACCGGGGGCTGCCCGCATACGGCCATTCGCGAGGATGCGAGCATCAACCTCGCGGCCGTAGCCGACCTGAACCGACAGATTCCGGGGCTGGACTTGGTCCTGATTGAATCGGGCGGTGACAATCTGGCCGCGACCTTCTCTCCCGAACTGGCCGATCTGACGATCTATGTGATCGACACCGCCGCCGGACAGGACATTCCGCGCAAGCGTGGGCCGGGGCTGACAAAATCCGACCTTCTGGTAGTGAACAAGATCGACCTTGCGCCATATGTTGGCGTCGATCTCAGCCAGCTTGAGAGGGATACGCGCAACGCACGCGAAACGCGCCCCTATGTCCTCGCGCGTCTGCGCGAGAGTGCAGGCGTTACCGAGATCGTCGCCTTTCTGGAACGCGAGGGAGGACTTGAGCTGAAACCCGCCGCATAAATCAATTCCTATGTCCCCGCGCAGAGCGTGCGGGGGGGGGCACGCTCTGCAATGGGGCACCTCACGTTTGGGGCTCAGGCTAGCAACTGCGCCCCGTCATGCCCTGATATACGTCTGCGCAGGATCGCCCCAACTGGTTGCGGATCAGCAAAGCGCACCTCTGTGAACTGTTCTGTCCGGCCCATATCCGGCGACTCGGTCAGCACCTCGTGGATGACGCCTTTCTGCGCATCCAAGTGTCTTGCAAGCGACTGTTTTCCAAGCGCGCGCAGCTTTGCTGCGCGCATCCTGATCACATCTCCCGGCAGTTTCGGCATCCGTGCTGCTGGCGTGCCCTCGCGCGGACTGAACGGGAAGACATGCAGGAAGGTCAGCCCGCACTCCTCCACAAGCCGCAAGGAATTGTCGAACATTTCCTCAGTCTCGGTCGGAAACCCGGCTATAATATCCGCCCCGAAAACCATGTCCGGCCGCAACCGTCGCGCCTCATCGCAAAAGCTTATCGCATCCCCGCGCAGATGCCGCCGCTTCATCCGCTTCAGGATCAGATCATCCCCCGCCTGCAGCGACAGGTGGAGATGCGGCATCAGCCGCCGCTCGATTGCAATCATCTCCATCAAGGCCTCATCCACCTCGATCGAATCGATCGACGAGATGCGCAAGCGCTGAACATCCGTCAGCCGCAGGATGCGGCGCACCAGATCGCCGAGCTTCGGCTGTCCCGGCAGATCGGTGCCCCATGAGGTCAGATCAACCCCGGTCAGAACCACTTCGCGATAGCCCTGCGCGACCAGCCGGTTAATCTGCTCGACCACCACACCGGCCGGCACCGAGCGCGAATTGCCCCGGCCATAGGGGATGATGCAGAAGGTGCAGCGATGATCGCAGCCATTCTGTACCTGGACATACGCCCGCGCCCGCGTGCCGAAGCCGTCGATCAGATGGCTCGCCGTCTCGCGCACCGACATGATGTCATCGACCTGTACCCGCTCGGTCTGGCCGATCATGTCCGGAACCAGAGCCTCCCAGGTCTCGCGTCTCATCTTCTCGGAATTGCCGATCACCCGTGTGACTTCCGGCATGGCGGCGAAGGTCGCGGGCTCGGTCTGGGCCGCGCAGCCGGTGACAATGATCGGCACCTCGGGATTCTCGCGGCGCAATCGGCGGATTTCCTGTCGGGCCTTACGTACAGCTTCGGCGGTTACCGCGCAGGTATTGACCACCAGCGCATCGCGCACACCTGCAGAGTCGGCGAGGGCTTTCATCGCCTCGGTTTCATAGGCGTTCAACCGGCAGCCGAGCGTGGTGAACCGTGGCGCGGTCATCGGGCACCTGCCAGAAACGCAGCCGAGATCACCCCATCGAAGACATGGGCGACCGGGCCACTCAGCCAGACGCCGTCCTCGCGCCAATCCACCTCGAGCCGCCCACCATCTGCCTTGATGCTGACGCGCCTCCCGGTCAGCCCGCGCCGATGTCCAGCGACAGCCGTGGCACAGGCACCCGAGCCGCAGGCAAGCGTGACCCCTGTGCCGCGCTCCCAAACGCGCAGGCGGAGATGATCGGGCCCGATGAGCGAGGCGAACTCTACATTCGTCGCCTCGGGAAACAGCGGATCACGCTCGACATCCGGGCCACGGGTGGCAACCGGCGCAGCCTCGGCATCATCAACAAAATGCACGCAATGCGGATTGCCCATTCCTACCGCAGCGGGGTCGCCGGGCAAGGGCAGATGGTCGATGTCACAGGCCTGCGCCAAAGGGATTCCGCGCCAATCGAGAATTGGTGGCCCCATATTCACCCAGATCTGTGCATCGCGCCGTTCGGCCTGCAGCAGCCCGCGCGCCGTGCGGATGCTCAACCGGGCAGCTTGCCGTTCATCCATCACGCGCGCGGCAACGCAGCGCGTGGCATTGCCGCAGGCACCGGCCTGCGAGCCATCTGCATTCCAGAAATACAGATCCAGATCAGCTTCATCTGACGCACGCAGCTCGGCCAACTGGTCATAGCCTATGCCACGATGACGGTCGCCGATGGCTTGCGCCAGCTCAGGTGTCATTACCCCGCCTGGCCGCGCCCGCGAGTCGATGATGACGAAATCATTGCCTGCACCATGCATCTTGACGAAGGCGAGAGAGTCGGCTTGCGATATCATGGCGGCGATATAGGGGTTTCCGCGCGACAAAACCAGTTATCCTTGATCCGATCACTCAGGAAAGAGGTTGGTGCGACCAGATTAGCCCTTGACCCACCTTGATGCCTTTTCTAAGTAGCGCGTCAGTTAGGGCCCGTAGCTCAGTGGTAGAGCAGTTGACTTTTAATCAATTGGTCGAAGGTTCGAATCCTTCCGGGCTCACCATTATTCACTGCATTGTTGGCCGCGATACATCTGAGCACCTGAATCGCTTTAAACGCTAAACGCCCGAGGCTGTGAGAGGTTTCACAAAACTTCTGGGCTCACCTGGAGTTCAGGCACTGCTACAAGCCATGCCACCTTGCCTCGCTCGCTGGAGCAAAACAACGTCGGACGCCACACATCTGATCGCAGTAAATAGTTACACCTCCTCGCCAAACCGCAAATCGGGCGGACCACCTGCTGCCAGCGTGCAACGGTAAACTTGCCGGTTCCGCGTCGAGCCTGTAATCGGACCCTTGGAAGACGCGGAGGAGAGAGTGCCGCAAAACAGCGGACACCAGGCAAGACGGCATGTCGTGGTCATTGGTGCCGGTATCGTCGGGGTTGCGACAGCGATCTGGCTCCAGCGGCTGGGCCATAAGGTCACCCTGACCGACCGCGAAGGCCCGGCGGCAGGGGCCAGTTTCGGCAATGGGGGTGTTCTGGCCGCCTGCGCTGTGGTGCCTGTAACCGTGCCGGGGCTGTTCGCCAAGGCGCCGCGCATGTTGCTTGACCCGCGCCAGCCGCTGTTTCTGCGCTGGCGCTATCTGCCGCGCCTCATCCCATGGCTCCTGCGCTACCTGCGCCATGCGAACGCTGCGGATGCAACCCGCATCGCAGAAGCCCTGTCCGGGCTGCTCGGCACGTCGCTCGCTGACCATCAGGCCCTCGCCGAAGGCACTGGCGCGGAACGCTATGTCGTTCCATCGGATTATGTCTATCTCTACGCCAATCGAAAAGACTACGAGGCCGATGCTTTCGGCTGGGGGCTGCGCCGCCGTTTCGGGTTTCACTGGGACGAGATGACAGGCGATGAGGCGCGCCGGTTTGACCCGCTCATCGGTCCCGAAATCGGTTTCGCGGCACGCATGGGCGATCACGGGCGCATCTCGGACCCGGAGCGTTATGTGACCAAGCTGGCAGAGCATCTGGTCGCACAGGGTGGGCGCATGGTGCAGGCAGAGGTCACGGATCTGGAGCGCGACACGGGCGGCATCACAGGTGTTCGACTCAGGGCGAGGAACGGTCAGGCAGACACGCTCGCCTGCGATGCAGCCGTTATCGCCACAGGCGCCTGGTCCGGCCCGCTGGCCACGAAACTCGGCCTGCGCATCCCACTGGAAAGCGAGCGGGGCTATCACATCGACCTCTGGGAACCATCGCAGCAGCTGCGGGCGCCGGTGATGGTCGCCGCTGGCAAATTCGTGGCCACTCCGATGGAGGGCCGCATCCGCCTTGCCGGAATTGTCGAGTATGGCGGCTTGGCTGCTCCGGAAAGCAAGGCCCCGCCAGATTTGCTGCGCCACCACGTCCGGCACGCCTTCCCCAACCTGAAATGGCGCGAAGAGAGTGTCTGGATGGGTCATCGTCCCGTCACCGCCGATTCGCTGCCCCTGATCGGGGCCGTGCCGAGGCTGGCTGGCGCCTATGCGGCCTTGGGGCATCAGCATATCGGGCTGACAGCAGGCGCGCGAACCGGGCAGCTTCTGGCGCAGATGATCTCGGGGCAAAAGGTCAATCTGCCGATGGCTGCGTTCGATCCGGCCCGCTTTCAGCGCTGATAAAGCCGGGACAGGCCGCAGACGAAAAACCGCTTTCGGGTCTGTCCAATCCTGACGCGGCTTGCCATAAGGCCGATTGAGGTCACAAGGCAGAGGGGGAACATATGAGCGATCTTGTCCTGCAGGAAGATCCGGCGCCCGGAGTGCGCCTGCTGCGCATCAATCGGCCCGAGGCCCGCAACGCGCTCAACACTCCCTTGCGCAAGTCGCTGGCCGAGGCTTTCGCCAAGGCATCGCAGGAGCCGGATTTGCGGGCCGTCGTGCTGACCGGCGACGAGCACGCCTTTGTCGCCGGGGCTGACCTGCGCGAATTCGCGACCATGTCCACGGCCGAAGTGGCGCGCATCGACATGCGCGAGACCTGGGGCGTGATCGCAGCCTGTCCCTTGCCGATCATCGCCGCCATCCGGGGATTTGCGCTGGGGGGCGGGCTGGAGCTTGCCATGCATGCCGATATCATCATCGCGGGCGAGGGCGCGAAGCTGGGTCAACCCGAGATCAATGTCGGCATCATGCCCGGCGGTGGCGGCACGCAGCGGCTGGTGCGCGCCCTGGGCAAGTTCAAGGCAATGAAGATGCTGCTGACCGGCCAGCCCGTCTCGGGGCGCGAGGCATTCGAAATGGGGCTTGTCTCGGAAGTGGTAGAGGATGCCGAGGTTCTGCCCCGCGCCATCGAGATGGCCACGCGGATCGCTTCCCTGCCGCCCTTGTCCGCAAGGCGCATCAAGGAGGTCGTTCTGGCCGGGGCGGATGCGCCGATGGACACCGCGATCATGCTGGAGCGCCGCGCGTTCGAGACCTTGTTCGACACTGCCGACAAGGCCGAAGGCATGGCCGCCTTCCTTGAGAAGCGCCCGGCCCGGTTCAAAGGAGAATAAGTCATGGCCCGCAAAGCAGCAGACGCACCGGACCTGACCCTCGGCATTGTCGGCGCTGGCGCTATGGGGCGCGGCATTGCGCAGGTCGCGGCCACGGGCGGCATTCGCGTGCTGATCCATGACGCGCGACCGGGTGCTGCCCAAGAGGCGCGCGATTTCGTTGCGGGCATGCTGAAACGCGCGGTCGAAAAGGGTCGCATGACTGCGCTTGACGCCGAAGCCGCGACAGCGCGCATCACGCCGGTCGAGAGTGTGGCCGCGCTCGCGCCTTCGAATGTGGTGGTCGAGGCGATTGTCGAGGATATAGAGGTCAAGGCCGCGCTCTTTGCCGAACTCGAGGCACTAGTCGCGCCCGAGTGCATCCTGACCTCGAACACCTCGTCACTCTCGATCACACGCATTGCGGGCACCTGCGCGCGGCCCGAGCGCATGGCCGGGTTTCACTTCTTCAACCCGGTGCCGCTGATGCCGCTGGTCGAGGTGATCGCCGGCGTGCGCACCGAGCCGGAGGTGATCGAGACGCTGATGGCGCTGGGGCAGCGCATGGGGCGCAGCCCGGTGCGGGTGGCCGATGCGCCGGGCTTTCTGGTCAATCAGGTCGGGCGGGGCCTGACGCTGGAGGCCGCGCATCTGGTCAGCGAAGGCGTGGCCGATTTCGTGACAGTGGACCGGATCATGCGAGAGGCGGCTGGGTTTCGCATGGGGCCGTTCGAGTTGATCGACCTGACAGCGCTCGATGTGACGCACCCGGCCTCGCTCGCGATCTATGGTGAGAGCTATCACGAGCCGCGCTACCGCCCTTCGGTGCTGATGGGCCAGCGGATGCAGGCGGGGCTCTTGGGGCGCAAGACAGGGGAGGGGCATTATCGCTATGAAGGCGGCAAGCAGGTGGTGCCGGAAGAGCTCCATGCCCCGGTCTTTTCCGGTGGGCGGTTCTGGGTTGATCCGTCCGGGTCTGAAGCTGCCAAACTGGCCGCTATCGTGGAACAGGCGGGCGGCACGCTTGACCGTGACCAGACGCCCGCGACAGACTCTATCCTGCTGATCGTGCCGCTGGGCGAGGATGCCAGCAGTGTAGCTTTTACCCGAGGGCTGGAGCCGACACGCGTCGTCGCAGTTGATCCGCTATTCGGTTTCAAGCGCCGACGCTGCCTGATGGGCACACCCGTAACCCGCCCCGACATCCTGACCACCACGCAAGCGATGCTGGCCGCGGATGGCACGCCTGTTAGCGTTATTGGTGACAGCCCTGGTTTCGTGGCGCAGCGCATCCTTGCAACCATCATCAACATAGCCGCACAGGTCGCCACGCGGCGCGTGGCCGTACCCGCCGATATTGACCGCGCTGTGACCATGGGGCTGAATTATCCGCAGGGGCCGCTCTCTTGGGCTGATGCGCTGGGGGCGCGCCGCGTTCTGGAGATACTGGAAGGGATCACACGCGCGACAGGTGATCCGCGCTACCGGCCCGATCCATGGTTGCGGCGGCGTGCGCAGCTTGGGCTGTCGATGCTGCAGGAGGAGACGCGCCCGGCCTGACAGCGGTGGAACAGCGCCCGTTCGGGGCGCCCACCCACCCGACCCTCGCCCTTCACGGGCGCTGCCCTGCTGCGCCGGGCTGAGCTCAGAGCCAGTCGCGCAGGATCGGGATCAGCGGCAGATCGGCGGCTGGCATGGGATAATCGCGCAACTCGGCCGGGCGCACCCATTTCAGCGCTTGCCCTTCGCGACCCTGCGGCTGACCCTGCCATTTTCGGCAGGCAAAGAGCGGCATCAGCAGATGAAACTGAGGGTAGGAATGGCTGGCGAAGGTCAAGGGCGCAAGGCAGCTTGACCATGTGTCGATTCCGAGTTCCTCATGCAACTCGCGGATCAGCGCCGCCTCGGGCGTCTCGCCCGGCTCGACCTTGCCGCCCGGAAACTCCCAGAGCCCCGCCATCGACTTGCCTTCGGGGCGCTGTGCCAGCAGCACCCGCCCGTCCGGATCGATCAGCGCAACGGCCGAGACAAGAACAGTCTTCACGAGCGATAATCCGCGTTGATCTCGATATAGCGGTTGGTCAGATCGCAGGTCCAGACCGTCGC
>REER01000036.1 GCA_007694945.1 Paracoccaceae bacterium
TGCCCGTCATGGCCGCAGGCATGCATCTTGCCATGGTGGATCGAGGCATAGGGCTTGCCGGTCGCCTCATGGATCGGCAGCGCATCCATATCGGCGCGCAGCCCCACCACACGCCCCGCCGCGCGCGTGCGGCCATGGATCAGACCGACGACACCGGTCACGCCGATCCCCTCGACCACCTCGTCACAGCCGAATTCACGCAGCTTCTCGGCAACGATATGCGCCGTGCGATGGCACTCGAAGCGCAATTCGGGATGGGCGTGGAAATCCTGCCGCCAGGCGGCGATTTCGGGCAGCATTTCGGCGAAGCGGTTGCGGATCGGCATGGGGTCCCTGAACATGTGTAGTGATGCACAGATACCTAGACCCCTGCCGCGCAGACCTCAAGGGGGCGCGGGCTCAATCCTCGAAAAGCTCGCTCTGCCCTGTGGTCGCGCCCTCTTCTTGATCATCACCCGGCTGCCCCGGCATCGGGCGGCTGTCGAGAAGCCCCGCCTCGCGCAATTCCTTCAGCCCCGGCAGATCGCGCGCGCTCTCAAGCCCGAAATGATCGAGGAATTCTTCGGTGACGACAAAGGTCACTGGCCGGCCCGGGGTCATCCGCCGTCGCCCGAGGCGGATCCAGTCCAGTTCCAGCAACTGATCGATGGTGCCGCGCGAGACCGCCACGCCGCGGATCTCTTCGATCTCGGCGCGGGTGACGGGCTGGTGGTAGGCGACAATCGCCAGCGTCTCGATTGCCGCGCGTGAGAGCTTGCGCGTCTCGACCCGTTCGGTCTGCATCAGCCAGCCCAGATCGGGCGCGGTGCGCATGGCATAGGCATCACCCACGCGCACCAGATTGACCCCGCGCCCGGAATAGCGCGAGCGCAAATGCGCGAGCGCCTCGGTCGCGTCGCAGCCCGGTGGCAAACGCTCGGCAAGCTGTGCAGCGCTCAGCGGCTCGGCGCTGGCGAAGAGGATCGCCTCGACCATGCGTTCCTGCTCGGCCATGGGCGGGGCCGCAAACAGACCCGGTTCTCCGCGCTCGGTCGTCGCGTCCGTCATCTGCCCGCTGTCATCACTCATCTGGTCGCCCCTGACGCCGCCGCAATTGTAGCGGCGCGAAACTCTCGGTCTGGCGCAGCTCGATGGACCCCTGTTTGGCCAATTCCAGCGAAGCCGCGAAAGTCGAGGCAATCGCCGAGCGCTTGCGCTTGGCCGCCCCGCGCCAGCCCTCGGGCAGATACGCCTGCAACGCCGTCCAGTCGGACGCCACCGGCACCAGCGTCGACAGCCGCTCCAGCGCGGCCTCATAGGGGTAGATGTCGGAGCGATCAAAGGCAAAGGGCCGGAATTCGTCGCGCGTGCGCAGCCGCGCATAGGCGCGCATCAGGTCGATCAGCGCGACCTCGAAGCGCGTCTTGCGCGAGACCGCCAGCACCTCGGGCTGGCCGCGCGCGAAGAAATCACGCCCTTTCTGGTCGCGCCCCATCAGCCGCGCAGCCGCTTCGCGCATTGCCTGCAACCGCTCCAGCTGCCAGGCCAGATGCGCCGCCAGTTCCTCGCCCGAAGGCCCCTCTTCGCCCGGTTCCGGCGGCAGCAGCAGGCGCGATTTCAGATAGGCGAGCCAGGCCGCCATCACCAGATAATCCGCCGCCAGCTCGATCCGCAACGCGCGGGCCTGTTCGACGAAACCTAGATACTGTTCGGCCAGTTGCAGAACCGAAATGCGCCGCAAATCGACCTTCTGCGTGCGCGACAGCGTCAGCAGCAGGTCAAGCGGCCCCTCATAGCCATCCACATCGACGATCAGCGCCTCTGCCGCTCGGCGGGCACTGACATCATCGTGCTTGTCCCAGTCATCCGGCATGACCTGCCCCCTTTGCGGCGCAGTCTAGGGCAGCAGGCGGCACCCTGTCCATCATGGTGCGCGCGAAGAACGCTCCCATTCGCGCAGCCGCGCCACATAACGCGCCAGCGTGTCGATCTCGAGGTTGATCCGGTCGCCCAGCGCCACATCGCCCCAGTTCGTGACGGCCTGCGTGTGCGGGATAAGATTGATGCCGAACTCGGCGCCCTCGACCTCGTTCACTGTCAGCGAGGTGCCATTCAGCGCCACCGAACCCTTCGGCGCGATGAACCCCGCAAGCGCCTCGGGTGCGCGGAACATGACGCGCAGGCTGTCGCCTTCGGGGTGCAGACCCACCACCTCGGCCACGCCATCAACATGGCCCGAGACGATATGCCCGCCCAACTCGTCGCCCACTTTCAGCGCGCGCTCCAGATTGACCCGCCGCCCCACGCACCAGTCACCAAGGTTGGTCTTGGCCACCGTCTCGGCAGAGACCTGCACCTCATACCAGTCCGGCCCGAGCGCCACGACCGTCAGACACACCCCATCCGAGGCGATTGAGGCGCCGATCTCGATCCCTGCAGTGTCATAGCCAGTGCCAATCCGCGCCCGCAGATCACCCGCCTGCTCCAGCGCGCGGACTTCGCCTATATCCGTGATGATCCCTGTGAACATAGCTCACCCCTGCCTCGCCCCGGCGCCAGAGGTAGCGTCAGCACCCGGATTTGGCAAGCAGGCCATAGTTTTACCGCAATTATTTACCATATTTCCAATCTGGAGGGTGTGAGATGTTAAGAGAGGCGGAAAAACACTCTGCTATTTTGCAGACTGCATATGAAGGACGTCCTTTCATGCCGGTAAATGGTGACAACAGGCGTTTCCTGTTCCTGCAGGGCCCGCACGGGTGGTTTTTCAACCGACTGGCCCGCATGCTGCGCGCCAGTGGCGCTGAATGCTGGCGGATCGGCTTCAACAAAGGCGATTCCGTATTCTGGCGCGACAAGGCGCGTTATATCCCCTTCACTCAGCCTCGCGAGACCTGGGACGGCTTCTTCCGCAATTGTGTGGCGCGTCACCAGATCACTGACCTCGCCCTCTATGGTGACGTGCGCCCCATCCATGCAGAGGCAATCGCAATTGCGCGTGATATCGGGCTCACCCTCCATGTCTTCGAGGAAGGCTATCTGCGCCCCTATTGGGTCACTTATGAGCGCGACGGGGCCAATGGGCACTCGGCCCTCATGGATCTCAGCCTGCGCGACATGCGCAAGGCGCTGAAGAAATGCGACCTCGAATTGCCCGACCCGCCCGCGCATTGGGGCGACATGCGCCAGCATATCTTCTACGGCGCAGTCTATCATTTCTGCGTCATGGCGCTGAACGGGCGGTACCGCAGTTTCCAGCCCCATCGCGACCTGAGCGTCGCGCTTGAGTTCAAACTCTACCTCAAGCGGCTTTGGCTGATGCCGCTGCACTCGCTCGAACGGCGGATCGAGACGTGGCGCGTGCGAAATGGTGGCTTCCCCTATCACCTCGTGCTGATGCAACTCGAACATGACTCGAGCTTTCGTGCGCATAGCCCGTTTTCCAGCCAGACCGAGTTTCTGGAGAAGGTCTTTGAAGGCTTCGCGAAAGGTGCGCCGCGCCACCATCACCTTGTCATCAAGGCGCACCCGCTTGAGGACGGGCGCGCACCCATCCGCAAGACCATCCGCCAACTGACCGAAGCGCGTGGCCTGAAGGGTCGGGTGCATTTCCTGCGCGGCGGCAAACTTGCGCAGCTACTCAACCACGCGCGCTCGGCGGTCACGGTGAATTCCACCGCCGCGCAACAGGTGCTCTGGCGCGGCATGCCGCTGAAAATTTTCGGACGCGCGGTCTATGACAAGCCGGAGTTCGTCTCAGATCAGCCCATCGAGGCGTTTTTTGCCAAGCCCAAACGCCCCGATGCCCGCGCCTATCGCGACTACCGTCATTTCCTGCTGGAGACCTCGCAAGTGCCCGGCGGCTACTATTCCTTGGGCGGTCGACGCCAACTCATGCGACATCTGGTGGATATGATGCTCGCCAAGCATGATCCTTACGCCGCGCTGATCTGTGGCGAAGCGGCGCATCGGCAACAGTTGCGTATGGTCCGATAACGCCTAAGCCATTTCATCACTTGGCGTTTTCCGCTCTTGCCTGTATGCTGATACAAAAATCAGAGGCTGATCCTTCAACAGGAGCCCGAGCAGTGACCGCGAAAACAATAGTGATGGGCCGTCGTATGGCCCTGCTGGGCGCTTTTTCAGCGCTCGCTTCCTGTGCCGTCTCGCGCGACGGCCCAAGCAAGGCCGAGATCTTCGAGGGTTCGGTGCAGCGCGCAGGCGATGCACATATCATTCTTGTCACGAAGCGCGTGAGCCGTGCCGCCAACCGACCCGAGGCCCTCGGCTTCTCGCACGCGCTGCGCTCCGGCGCGCTGCTGGGCGGCGACACGATCCGTCCGGGCGACACGATCCGGCTCAATGTCTACGAGAATGTCCCGGAGGGGCTGCTGGCGCCTGCAGGCGCGAACAACGCCATTGTAGAAGAGCTGCAGGTCGATGATGCGGGCTTCATCTTTGTCCCCTATGCCGGGCGTATCCGCGCTGCGGGCCAGACCCCGGACGCGCTGCGCCGCATCCTGACCCGCTCGCTCGATGAGCAGACCCCTGACCCGCAGGTCGTAGTCTCGCGCGCGCAGGGCGATGGCGCGACCGTCTCGGTCTCGGGCGGGGTCAATGCGCAGGGTGTCTATCCGATCACCCGCGCGTCCAACCGCCTCAGCGCGATGATCGCGACGGCAGGCGGCATCGGCATCCCGCTTGAGACTGCGCAGGTGCTGGTCACACGCAGCGGACGGCAGGACAGCGCCTGGCTGCAGGATATCTACTCCCACCCCGGGCTCGACATCGCGCTGCGCGGAGGTGACCGTATTCTCGTGCGGCAGGACCAACGCGCCTTCAGCGTGCTGGGTGCGACAGGCAGCACCAACCGCATGACCTTTGATACGCGCGAACTCTCCGCCATCGATGCGCTGGCGATGGTCGGCGGGCTTGACCCGCTGCGCGCCGACCCGACCGGCGTGTTCATTTTCCGCGACGAGGTGCCCGAAGTGGCGACCGAAATCCTCGGCATCGGGCAGTTTGCCACTGATGTACGCTTCGTCTATGTGCTCGACCTGACCGCTCCCACTGGCATGTTCAACGCCCGCGACTTCAAGGTGCGCGACGGTGACACGATCTTCGTGACCGAGGCTCCCGCTGTGCTCTGGGCGCGCCAGATCGCCTCGCTGACCGGCACCATCACGGCCGCGGGTGCCGTGCGCCGCGCGGGTCGCCCCGAGTGATCTGATGTCCGGCCCCACTCACGCCTATTCGGGCGGGTTTCTGGGGCCGGGCGCGCAGGCGCGCCGCATCCGCCGCATCATGGGGCTGGCGGGATATCCGCTGTGCTTCGGCTGGCCCTCGCCCGAGGGTCGCGTCGCTGTCTGGGGCCACGCACCGCGCGCCCATCGTGGCGAGGCGGTCGCGCGCCACACAGGTGCCACCCTTCTGCGGATCGAAGATGCCTTCCTGCGTTCGCTCTTCCCCGGGCGCGCAGGCGAGCCGACACTGGGGCTGCTGATCGACTTACAGGGCATTCATTACGACCCCTCCCGCCCGTCCGATCTCGAAACGCTGCTCGCAACCCACCCGCTTGACGATCACGCGCTGCTCGAGCGCGCCCGCCGCGCCATGGCACGGCTCAAGGCCTCAGGGCTCAGCAAATATAGCGCCCATGACCCCGGTCTTGCTCCCCCGCCCCCGGGCTACCTGCTGGTTATTGATCAGGTCAAGGGCGATGCCTCGCTCACCCATGGCGGCCTCGATGGCCCCCTGCCCCCACATCTCTTTCGCGAAATGCTGGTGCAGGCGCAGCTCGACTTCCCCGGCGCGCGCATCGTCATCCGCACCCACCCAGAGGCGCGCGGCGGCCACCGCCCCGGCCATTTCCTGCCCGAGGACGCGCAGCCCGACCACATCACCCTGCATGAGGTGCCCACAAACCCGTGGGAGCTGCTCGAAGGTGCCATCGCGGTCTATACGGTCTCGTCGCAACTCGGCTTCGAGGCGATCTTTGCAGGCCACCGCCCCCGCGTCTTCGGCCTACCCTTCTACGCCGGATGGGGGCTGACCGAAGATCTTACGGCTCACCCCCGTCGTCGCCGTCGCCTGACGCGCGCGCAACTCTTCGCCGCTGCAATGCTGCTTTACCCCAAATGGTACGACCCCTGCCGTGACCGGCTCTGCGCCTTCGAGGACACGCTCGACCATCTGGAGGCGCTTACCCGAGCGTGGGCCGAGGACCGCCACGGCTACACCGCGCTTGACATGCGGCTCTGGAAACGCCCGCATCTGCAGGCCTTTTTCGGTCAGTGGCAGCGCTTGCGATTTTCGAAAACCCCCAGCCCCGACCGCCCCAACCTCGTCTGGGGCGCGGCCCCTGCTCCGGCCACGGGCCGCACCATCCGCATCGAAGACGGCTTCCTGCGATCGCGCGGGCTGGGCGCCGACCTCACGCCACCGCTCTCGCTCGTGGCCGATGATCTGGGCATCTACTATGACCCCGGCCAGGCCTCACGGCTCGAGGCGCTCATCGCCGCCCCCCTGCCCCCTGGTGCCGAGGACCGCGCCCACGCACTGATCAAGGCAATCACGAACCATGACCTCAGCAAATACAACCTCGCAGGCACCCTGCCACCTCTGCCAGAGGGCCACCGCATCCTCGTTCCCGGTCAGGTCGAGGATGACGCCTCCATCCGCCTCGGCGCAGGCCCGATCCGCACCAATCTCGCCCTGCTGCAAGAGACCCGCCGCCAGAACCCGGACGCCGTGATCCTCTACAAACCCCACCCCGATGTCGAAGCAGGCCTGCGCACCGGCGCCATCCCCGAGGGCGGGGCAAAACAATACGCAGACCTGATCCTGCCCCAAGCCGATCCCGCACGGCTGCTGTCAGAGGTCGATGAGCTCTGGACCATCACCTCCACCATGGGGTTTGAGGCGTTGCTGCGCGGACTGCCCGTCACCACGCTTGGCGCGCCTTTCTACGCGGGCTGGGGCCTCACGCGCGACCTTGGCCCGATCCTAAAGCGTCGCACGGCCCGCCCGAGCCTCGAGGCCCTCGCCCATGCCGCCCTCATCGCCTATCCGCGCTATCACGACCCGATCTCCGGCCTGCCCTGCCCGCCCGAAGTCGCGCTCGAGCGGCTCGCCTCCGGCCCGCTCCCGCGCAAGCCGTCATTGCGCCTGCTGGCAAAACTCCAGGGCGCGTTCACCAGCTACAACTGGCTCTGGCGCTGATCGTCTCATTTTCTTGCCAGAAATACTCGCGGGGGTGTGGGGGCGGCAGCCGCCACGCAGATCGCGTCCCGGGCCAACCCCGAAGGTCATTCTCCGACCAGACGGCTCACAACGATCGTGACTTCCGGCTTCTTGCCGATCTCTTCCATCACCACCTGCCGCACCACCCGGCGCAT
>REER01000061.1 GCA_007694945.1 Paracoccaceae bacterium
GCGACAAGGCCAGCGCGCGGCGCGTGGCCATCGAAGCCGGTGTGCCGGTCATCCCTGCGACGGAAGTGCTGGGCCATGACACGGACGCGATCCGCGCCATGGCCGAGGAGATCGGCTATCCGCTGATGCTCAAGGCCAGCCATGGCGGCGGCGGTCGGGGGATGCGTCCGATCCACTCCGCCGACGAGGTCGAGGCGAAAGTGCGCGAAGGCCGCCGCGAGGCCGAGGCCGCCTTCGGCAATGGTGAAGGCTATCTGGAAAAGATGATCACCCGCGCGCGCCATGTCGAGGTCCAGCTTCTGGGCGATCTGCATGGCAATCTCTATCATCTCTATGAGCGTGACTGCACTGTTCAGCGGCGTAACCAGAAAGTCGTCGAACGCGCCCCTGCCCCGTATCTGAGCGGGGAACAACGCGCCGAGATCTGCGAGTTGGGCCTGAAGATCGGGCGCGCGGTGGGGTATCA
This sequence comes from Paracoccaceae bacterium, assembly GCA_007694945.1. GTDB lineage: Bacteria > Pseudomonadota > Alphaproteobacteria > Rhodobacterales > Rhodobacteraceae > Roseinatronobacter. The sequence continues at coordinate 467 of REER01000061.1, forward strand.
GAACGCGGGTACCGTCGAATTCCTGATGGATATGGACACGGGCGCCTTCTTTTTCATTGAGGTCAACCCGCGCATCCAGGTCGAGCATACAGTCACCGAGGAAGTGACGGGCATCGACATCGTCAAGGCGCAGATCCGCATCGCCGAGGGCGCGACGCTGTCAGACGCAACCGGCACGCCCAGTCAGGGCGATGTGACGCTTTCCGGCCACGCGCTGCAATGCCGCGTGACGACCGAGGACCCGCTGAACAATTTCATCCCCGATTACGGGCGGTTGACGGCCTATCGCTCGGCCACGGGCATGGGGATCCGGCTTGATGGTGGCACCGCCTATGCGGGCGGCGTGATCACGCGCTATTACGACTCGCTTCTGGTCAAGGTGACGGCCTGGGCTCCCACGCCCGAGGAAGCCATCGCGCGGATGGACCGCGCCTTGCGCGAATTCCGCATCCGTGGGGTCAGCACCAATATCGCCTTTGTCGAGAACCTGCTGAAACACCCGACCTTTCTCGACAACACTTATACAACGACCTTTATCGACACGACCGAAGACCTGTTCCAGTTCCGCAAGCGGCGCGACCGGGCGACCAAGATCCTGACCTATATTGCCGACATCACCGTGAACGGGCACCCCGAGACAGCGGGCCGACCACTGCCGCTGACCGGTGCGCGCACACCCGTCGCCCCGAAGGTGTCGGGAACCCCGCCGCGCGGGGTCAAGCAGATCCTTGATGAAGAAGGGCCGCAGGCCGTGGCCGACTGGATGGCTGCGCAAAAGCAGCTTTTGCTGACCGACACCACGATGCGCGATGCGCATCAGTCGCTGCTGGCCACCCGGATGCGCTCGATCGACATGATTCGCGTGGCCCCGGTTTATGCCCATAGGCTGCCACAGCTCTTCAGCATGGAATGCTGGGGCGGGGCCACCTTCGATGTGGCCTATCGCTTCTTGCAGGAATGCCCATGGCAGCGCCTGCGCGACCTGCGCGCGGCCATGCCGAATCTGATGACGCAGATGCTGCTCCGGGCCTCGAACGGCGTGGGCTACACCAATTATCCTGACAATGTGGTGCAGTTTTTCGTCAAGCAGGCCGCCGAGACGGGCGTGGACGTGTTCCGCGTTTTCGACAGTCTCAACTGGGTCGAGAATATGCGCGTTGCCATGGATGCGGTGATCGAGGCGGAGAAGGTCTGCGAGGGCACGATCTGCTACACCGGCGATATCCTGAACCCGGATCGCGCGAAATATGACCTGAAATATTATGTCACCATGGGCAAGGCGCTGCGCGATGCAGGCGCGCATGTACTGGGGCTGAAGGATATGGCGGGGCTGTTGAAACCCGCGAGCGCGCGGGTGCTGATCAAGACCTTGAAGGAAGAGGTCGGCATGCCGATCCATTTCCACACGCATGACACGGGCGGGATTGCCGGGGCCACGATTCTCGCCGCCGCCGAGGCCGGCGTGGATGCGGCCGATGCCGCGATGGATGCGCTTTCTGGGAATACCTCGCAGCCGACCTTGGGCTCGATTGTCGAGGCGCTGCGCTTTACCGAGCGCGATACCGGCCTTGAGATGGGGGCCATCCGTCAGATCTCGGATTACTGGGAATCGGTGCGCGCACAGTATGCGGCGTTTGAATCGGCGCAGCAGGCCCCATCCTCAGAGGTCTATCTGCACGAAATGCCGGGCGGACAGTTCACGAATCTCAAGGCGCAGGCGCGCAGTCTTGGGCTGGAAGACCGCTGGCCCGAGATTGCCCGCACCTATGCCGACGTGAACATGATGTTCGGCGATATCGTCAAGGTGACGCCCTCGTCCAAGGTGGTGGGGGACATGGCGCTGATGATGATCAGCCAGGGATTGACCCGCGCCGATGTCGAAAACCTTGAGAAGGACGTGAGTTTTCCGGATTCCGTGCTCGACATGATGCGCGGCAATCTGGGCCAACCACCGGGGGGGTGGCCCGAGGGGATCCTGCGCAAGGTGCTGAAGGACGACAAACCTATCACGGACCGGCCCGGCAAGCATCTGGAACCGGTCGATCTGGAGGCGGTACGCGCCCAGCTCAGCGCCGATCTGGAGGGTTTCAAGGTCGACGACGAGGACCTGAATGGCTATCTGATGTATCCGAAAGTCTATCTCGATTACATGGGCCGACATCGGATCTATGGCCCCGTCCGCGCGCTGCCCACGCGCACCTTTTTCTACGGGATGGAGTCGGGCGAGGAGATTTCGGCCGAGATCGACCCCGGCAAGACACTGGAGATCCGGCTGATCACGGTGGGCGAGACCGCCGATGATGGCGATGTGAAGGTGTTCTTTGAACTCAACGGCCAGCCCCGCACGATTCGCGTGCCCAATCGCGAGGTCAAGGCCAAGACGGCGCAGCGCGCCAAGGCGGATGCCGGCAACCCGGCGCATGTCGGCGCGCCGATGCCGGGCTCGGTGGCTTCGGTCACTGTGAGCGCCGGGGCAAAGGTGAAGCCCGGCGATCTGTTGCTGACCATCGAGGCGATGAAGATGGAGACCGGGCTGCATGCCGACCGGGAGGCCGTGGTCAAGGCGGTGCATGTCGCGGCGGGTACGCAGATCGAGGCGAAGGACCTGCTGGTCGAATTCGAGGCGTGAGACGGGTGCCAAGACCGGGGGCATCGAGCCCCCTGTCTTGACGCTGCCGCGGCTCAGCCGGAAATATTCAGAGATAACTGCGCACAAGCGCCTCGGAGATCAGCCGCCAGCCATCGGCGATGACGAAGAACGAGAGCTTGAAGGGCAGTGAAACGATGGCGGGCGGCACCATCATCATACCCATCGACATCAGGACCGCCGCGACCACCAGATCGATGATCAGAAACGGCAGAAAAATCAGAAACCCAATCTGAAAGGCCCGCGCGATCTCGCTGAGCATGAAGGATGGCACCAGCAGCGAAAGTGGCGCCTCGGGCGCGAGGTCGGTCTCGATGCCGGGGCGCAGGCTGGCGAGACTCTCGAACGTGGCAGGATCCACGCGCGCGGCCATGAACTGGCGGAACGGGTCCGCGACGGCGACAAAAGCCTCATCGAGCCCCAAGGCCCCGTCGTTGAGCGGCACGATTCCGTTCTGCCAGGCCGCTATAAAGACCGGTTCCATCACGAAATAGGTCAGGAACAGCGCCAGCGAGACGATCAGCATGTTGGGCGGCGACTGCATCAGCCCGAGCGCCTGACGCAGGATGGCCAGCACCGTGACGATGAAGGGAAAGCAGGTGACCATCACCAGAATACCGGGCACGAGGCTTAGCAGCGTGAGCACGATCAGCAGTTGCACGGTTCGCGTGGCAAGCTGACCATCATTTTCGAAACTGATGCTGATCTCCTGCGCCTGCAGCCCGGTGCTGAACATCAGCAGACCGATGGCGCCGAGCAGGAAGGCGGGTCTCAGTCGCGCCATCGGCTCAGAGCGCCTCGCGCAGGTCGATGATCTCGGTCAGGCGCACGCCCAGATATCCGGCCTGCTCGCCCTCCAACTCCCGCAACTCGCCCCGCGCGACCAGCTTGTCACCGATGAAGAGTTCAACCGGGTCATCCACGCGCCGGTCCAGCGTCAACACCGAGTCGCGGCGCAGTTTCAAAAGGTCGCGCACCAGCGGTCGCGCCCGTCCGACCGAGACCGCGATCTCAATCGGCACCTGCTTGAGGATCCCTCCGGCGAGGTCGCTGTCATCCATGGGTGCTCTCCTGCTGCTGCAGTCTCTGTTTCTGCGCCTCGAAGGCAGCGCGGAGCGCGGCAAGCAGACCGTCGAGGTCAATCACGCGCTCCTGTACGCCAAGCCGCAAGGCGACCTGCGCTTCGGTAAAGCTCGGCTCTGCGATGAATTCGATCTGCAAATCGGGGAAGGCCGCGGCATAGGGCGCCAGCACATCACGCACCGAGGGGGCGCAGGCGATCTGCACGGGCGCATTCGTGTTGCGCTCCACCAGCGCCTCGAGCTCGCGGACCAGGTGCGAAGGCAAGGCCTGTGGGAGCACCTCGGGCAGAAGCTTGACCAAGAGTGCTTCGGTCAGTGCCAGAAAAGCATCCGAGAGCACCTGATGCGCCTCGGCAAAGCTGAAACTGACCGCCTGCAACGCCTCCTCGGCCGCAATCCGGCGCAGCGAGTCCTCATTGCGCATCTGCTCGAGCGCATCCTGCCAGCCAGCCGCATAGCCTGCCTCGAACGACTCCTCGCGCAGCTTGGTGACCTGATGCGCATCGAGCCGCGTATCCTCATCCTCGAGCGGCGTCGTCTCGAAGACCTCCAGCTTGAGCAGAGCCCGTGTCATGGTGCCTCCTTGCGATCATCCATCCAGTGACGCAGCACATGGACCGAGTCTTCGCCGCGCGCCTCAATCAGGCGGCGCAGGCGTTCGACCGGGTCTTCAGGCGCGTCATCCATACGCGCGACGCTGCCGTCATCACCGGTCTGATCGTCTTGCCCCCCCTCGCTGGTCAGCATGGCCCCGGAGAACCGACCCGCCGGGCCGTCCAGCACTTCGGGCCCGTCGCGACGCGAGATCGTGGCGAGGATCGGGCGCAGCACGAAAAGCGCCACCAGCAAGAGCGCCACGAGTGTCAGCGCCCAGTTGATCAGCGTCATGATATCAAGCTGGCTGCGCGCAAAGACACCCGAGCTTGCCTCGGTACCGATCGCCGCGACAGGCTCGAATGGCAAGGAGCGGATGGTGATCATGTCGCCCCGCTCCGTGTCGAACCCAACCGCGGAGGCGACCAGTTCGCGCAGTGACTCAAGCTCTTCCGCAGTCCGTGGCCGCCATTGCATCGCCCCGGTTTCATCAGCCTCCTCCACCCCGTCGATCAGCACTGCCACGGTCATGCGTCGGATCGCACCGGGCTGACGTTCCAACTCGCGCCGTGTCTCGGAGACCTCAAAATTGTTACGCTGGCGGTTTTGTGTCTCGCGCGTGGTCGCGTTGCCCGCATCGGCAGCCGCATCACCATCTGGCAGGTTGCTGGCGACAGTCACACCCTGGCTGCGCGTGTCGCGGCTGTCGGTGCTGCTCTCCTCGACCTCGCTGCTGATCGCGACACGCGACTCCGGGTCGATCCGCCGTTCATGGATCACTTCGCGCTCGGTCATGGTTTCGATGCTCAATTCGACCACCGCGCGCCCATGCCCGACATGCGCCTCGAGCAGCCGCTCGACATTGCGCCGCAATTCTGTGACGCGGTCTGCTGTCTGGGTGGCGGCGCTGGCCTCGGTTTCCGGACCATAGACCAGACCGCCCGCGCCATCGATCACCGATACGTCGTCAGGGGTCATCCCAGCCACCGCCGAGGCGACTAGAAACCGCAGCGAGCGCGCCTGAGAGGCGTTGAGCGCACCGCCCGTCGTCGTGACCGTGACCGATGCGGTGGGCACGATATCGCGGCGAAAGGGGGTGCTGCTGCCTTGCGAGATATGCACCCGCGCCGAGCGGATATGCGGGCTGGCGACAATGGTGCGGGCCAGTTCCCCTTCCTTGGCGCGCCAATAGGCGGCGTCGAACATCTGCGATGTGGTGCCGAATCCGGTCAGTGATTCGAGCAACTCATAGCCGGAATGGGCATTGCTGGGCAGCCCGGTGGCGGCCAGCATCAGACGCACCTCATCCCGCAGGCGTGCGGGTACGAAAATGGCGTCGCCGCGCACGTCATAGGTGATTCCCCGCACCTCGAGCGACTGGATGACTTCTCCCGCAGCGCTGTCCTCCAGCCCCGCATATAGGAGCGCCATGCCCGGCGCCGCGGCCAGCCGCGCCAGCATCAGCACGGCTGCGAACACAGCCCCAGTTGCGCCCACAAGCATGATCTGGCGCTTGGTATCCAGCGCGTTCCACACAGACTGCAGCTGCTGCACATCGACTCTCCATCCATCGGGCTTCTGCCTGAGGGAGTGTTTTCGCGCAGATCGTTTAACATTGGGTTAGTGACATTGTGCCAAAAACAGCAGCAGGCGATTTGTTGCGAGGACACATGGCACAAGCTGCGAACACTGCGGACCCCAATGCTGACGCACCACCTGCAAAGGCAGGGAAACGCGGGGTTTTTCTGGGCCTCGCCGCCGCCACCCTCCTTGGTGGCGGCGCGTTCTACGCCGTCTATTCAGGGCTGATTCTCGGGCCCTCCGACCCTTCCGTACGGCCCGCCCCGGTGGCCGCGGATTTCGCCTATGTCCCAATCGAGAACATCACGATCACACTCGCACCCGACAGTGGCGCGCGGTTCCTGCGCTTTTCCGGGCAAATCGAGGTCGCCGAATCGTCACTCGCAGATATGGAACGCCTGCAGCCGAGGTTTCTCGACCTGATGAACACCTATCTGCGCGCGCTCGAGGTCCGTGATCTGACCGACCCCGCCGCCATCATCCGTTTGCGCGCGCAGATCCTACGACGGTTGCAGGTCGTCGCGGGCGAGGGGCATGTGCGTGACTTTCTGATCACCGAATTCGTCATCAATTAGGAGAACCCTATGGCCGTCATGCTTGACCTCATTATCGGGCTGGGGGCGATATGCGCAGCCGCCTATTGCATGGTGCTCTCGCGCCGCTTGCGCGCATTGACTCGGCTGGACGGAGATGTGGGCAAGGCCATTGCCGTGCTCTCCAGCCAGGTCGATACCCTGACACATGTGCTGCGCGAGGCCGAAGCGTCTAGCGGGCAGGCTGGTTCGGCGCTGCGCGAGCAGATTGCGCGGGCCGATGCGGCGGCACGCAAGCTTGAGTTGCTCATGGCCGCCGGTCAGGCCAGCGCAGAGCCGACGCCCCATTTCTCGGCTGTGGCGCCGCGTTGTGATCCGGAACCCGGCTCAGGTGACACGGGTTCGGCGCCATTCGACCGCGTCGTCTCGCACGCGGGCCCGGATACCCGCGCCGACCCGCAACGCCACCGTGAAACGGCCGGGGCAATGCGATGAGCGCGCGTCAAGCAGGGCGCGCCGGCACCTCGTCAGTGCTTCTGCTCCTCGCAGGGCTGCTGCTGGTGGCAGGCATGTCGCGGCTCGGCCTTGGTGTGGCCGACGTGTTTGCTGCCGAACCCATGTCGGAGGGCAACTCCGGACAACCGGCGTCCCCTGCAGAGCCACGCGATCCGGGCGACCTGTTGGCGGCTCTGCTCGCGCGCGAGGCAGAAATTCTCGCCGCAGAAGAAGCGCTTGCCGCGCGCACCGCGCAGTTGCGTGCGGCGGAAGCAGCGCTTGCGCGTCAGCTATCCGAACTCGAGGCATCCGAGGCACGACTCGCCGCGACCCTCCGAATGACCGAAACAGCCGCCGAAGACGATCTGCAGCGCCTGACATCGGTGTTCGAGAACATGAAACCGCAACAGGCGGCAGACCTCTTCGCACAGATGGACACGGAATTCGCTGCAGGTTTCATCGCACGCCTGCGCCCCGATTTCGCCGGCGAGATCATGGCCGGGCTCGACCCGCTGGCCGCCTATGCGATCACCGCTGTCATCGCAGGACGTCACGCGCGTACGCCGCGCAACTGACCGAAGCTGCGCAGCGCCCGAAAGGAATTTCTTAACACTGCTTTGACAGAGTCTGCCCCAGCATGGCTCTGCCGGGGCTGTTGGAAGGTGAAGGGTTCGGAACGTGTTCATTCTTATCGGCATTGCAATTGTTCTGGTGATGGTTTTCGGGGGCTATCTTGGGTCTGGCGGCACCATGGGCATAATCCTCAAAGCGCTCCCTTTCGAAATGGTCATGATCGGCGGGGCCGCTTTCGGGGCTTTTGTTATCGCCAATCAACTCGGAGTGATTAAGGACACAGGGCGCGGCATCAGCCGTGCCTTCAAGGGGCCAAAATGGACGCCCGAGGATTATCGCGACCTGCTGTGTCTGCTGTTTGAGCTTATCTGGCTGGCCCGGCAGAACCCGGTCGCGGTCGAGGAGCATTTCGAGAACCCTGCCGAATCGACCATCTTTGCGCGCTACCCGAAAATCCAGGGCGATCACGATGCAATCGAGCTGATCTGCGACACGATGCGCGCCGCTTCCATGAATTATGACGACCCGCATCAGGTCGAAGAGGTCATCGACAAGCGGCTCGAAGCTCAGAAACGGCACGCCCTCCATCCCTCGCATGCGGTACAGGTCGTGGCAGATTCCTTGCCGGCGCTGGGAATTGTCGCTGCCGTGCTCGGAATCATCAAGACCATGGGCGCCATCGACGAGCCCCCCGATATTCTGGGAAAGATGATTGGCAGCGCGCTGACCGGCACCTTTCTGGGCGTCTTCCTCGCCTATTGCTTCGTCGGCCCGCTGGCCGGACGCATGCAGGCCATCGTCGAGGAGGATGATCATTTCTTCCAACTCATCCGCGAGGTACTGATCGCGAACCTGCATGCGCATCCGGCCAATATCTGCATCGAGGTCGGGCGACAGAACACACCGCACAGTCACCGCCCTGATTTCAGTGACCTTGAGGAAGCCTTGCGTGACCTCAAGAAGAATGCAGCCTGACCGATGCGCAAACTGCTCTGGGTCTTTTGTTCACTGATCACCCTCATGGCGCATGCTGCGCTCGCGCAGGTCACGACTATTCCGGTTCGGGGCGGCGAGCATGCCGATTTCACGCGGATCGTTGTCCAGATCCCCGAGGCGAACCACTGGCGCGTGACATCGGACGATGGCTGGGCAAGAGTCGATGTCACTGGCCCTCCCCTGCGCTTCGATCTGCGACAAACATTCTCGAAAATCCCACGCACGCGTTTGCGCGACGCACGCGCAGGTCCCGAATGGCTGGAGCTTGATCTGGCCTGCGATTGCGAGATTCGCGCTTCTGAGGAGATACGCGGATTTCTCGTGATCGATCTGGTCGGTCGCCCGTCGCTGGCGCAACCCGCCTCCCGTGCAACTGTCAGACCACGAGAACGACCGGAGAGCATCCGGGCATCTTCCGCGGTCAGCGCTTTGGCAGCCGCACAGGCGGGTCGTGATCTGGCCCGCCTGGTGCGGGAGGGCGCGGCAGGATCAGCAAGCGAGAGATCGCTGACGCTCACCACGCTTTTCGACCCGAATGCCGAACGCGCCGTCCTGCCTTCGGTGAACCCTGCCGGCATCGGATCGTCAGAGCGCGCCGCTATCAGAGACGAGCTGTCACGTGCGCTGGCCGGATCCGTGGCCGAAGGCATCCTGCATGGCGCCGAAGCCTTCGACCCGGGATCGGGCCCGCCAGTGCCGGAGGCCGCAAACCCGACTGCAGACCTTGGGGCGCATATCCGCTTCTCGACACCTTCAGGCGTGCCCGAGCCCACGGGGCTCGGCGCGACCCGCAGGGATGATGCGCGATGTCGCCTGGCCGAAACTATCGACATGAACCTTTGGAATCTGGACAAATCCGGTGCATCCGAAACGGAACTCTGGAATGCGCTTCTGGGAGAATTCGACCGCCTTGATCAGAACGCCGCGATCGCACTTGCAAAGCATTACCTGACAAGAGGCTTCGGCGCCGAAGCAAGGATGTTTCTGGGCATGCTGGCAGTCCAGACGGAGGAAACGCGCCTGCTGACCCACCTGGGTCATCTGGTCGATCTGGAGGGGCGCCCGCCACTCCCGGAGTTAAAGCTTTTGCAAGACTGTAATGCATTTGCACATCTGTGGGCCTTTCTCGACTGGCCGCGTGATACGCCCGCACAGGACACGCAATCCGACCTGCTGTATCAGGCGCTCTCAATGATGCCGCGCCAATTGCGGCTCCACATCGGGCCCGAGATCAGCCAGCGGCTGCTACTGCAGGGGGAACGCGACGCGGCGCAAACCATCCGGGCCCTCCTCGACCGAATCGCTTTCGACGCGACGCCGGCACTTGAGCTTGCGCGGGTGAAACTCGATCTGCCGCAGAGCACATCAACGCAGGCTGCAAGGATCGAAGGACGGCTTTCGCCCGAACGCTCGGACGAAACGCTCCTGTTTCTGCTGGTGAAGCGTGCGCAGCAGGGCGCGCTGCTCGAGGACGATCTGCGCACATATGCCCAAGACCGCCTGCTCGCGCTGCGCAACACTCCAGAGGGGCGCAGGATCGCAAGGCTTCTGATCAACGCGCTGCTGCGCGCAGAAGAGTTTTCCAACGCGGTCGATCTCTTCGAGCAGCAAAAACCGCATCTGGCATCGGAAACAACTGCGACCAAGACCGATCTGCTTGAAGGGCTGGCCGAACTGGCTGATGACACGAGCTTTGTGACATCGGTCTTCCGGCTTGCGCCCTGGCAAGATGAGGGGCTTGCAGTCGGCACAACGGAGACCCTCGCCAAGCGCTTGCAAGCCCTTGGCTTCGAGCCACAGGCAGAACTCTTGCGAACGGCGCAAACCGCAGCGATGCAGCAACCCGGTGATGAGCGCGCGCAGTCCATTCTCGCCCAAAACGGCGGGGATGAAATACGCGCTTCTGGACGTGAAGCAACTTCTGATGTCGATCGCACCCAAGCGGCTTTGTCCACTGTCGATATGCTGCCGAACAGCGGTGCATCCGCACCAGAACAGAGCGGGGTCAGCGACGATGCCTCGGAGGATGGCGCAAGACAAATCGAAAATGCACAAGCCGCGCCAGACGACGCCCCATCCTCGACATTGCAAAATGCTGACATTGCCCCGGAAATTACTGGTACGCCATTGAACGGCTCTGGTCTTGCGCGACCCCTCCCCGACCGAGAGCCAAGTCAGGCGAGCACGTCGGCGGGGGCAACCGAGCCCGATATGGTAACCGAAGCGAGATTCCCGCCACAAGGCCTGCTGAGCCAGAGCCGGGACGCGCTTTCGGAAAGTGCGGCGCTGCGCGCACGTATCAGTGCGCTCCTCGAACAAGAAGCGGACACCCCTTGACGGGTCATCCAAGGGATAGATGGAGCCGGGTCGCGATTGGGCTGTGAATAGCAGAAGGTGACGCAGTCAGGCAAGCAGCGGGTGCCGCATCGTGACGGCCAATTATCCGTAGCAATCGCCAAAAAGTCTGCACAGGAAACCTAGCCGTCCACCAGTGTCGCCACATGCTACAGACAAAGCCGGTTGCGCACATTATCCTCTGCCGGCATGTTCCGCCGCGTCGTCATCTTGCCCATGCTTGCCATTCTGCTGGCCGCAGCGCTATTGCCTGACAGCGGGCATGCGTCCTGCCGTCTGGCGCTCGCACTGGGGCTCGACGTTTCGCGCTCGGTGAGTGATCCTGCCTATGAGCTGCAGTTGCGCGGCGTGCAGGCCGCGCTCTCTGATGCGGAGGTGCGCGCTGCCATCCTTGTCCCCGACGCCCCGGTAGCGCTGGCGCTTTATGAATGGAGCGGGCGCTGGCAGCAACAGGTTGTTGTCGGCTGGACAATGCTCGAAACCGAGGCTGATATCGATGCGGTGATCACCGCCCTCGACCGCACGGAGCGCAGCTTTCGCGGTGTGACGGCAGTCGGACGGGCGCTGTTTTTCGGCGCGCGGCTGTTGCTGGGTGCGCCCGATTGTGTGGCGCGCACGCTCGATATCTCGGGTGACGGGCGTAATAATGACGGCCCCGACGCTGCCGATATATACGAACGCTTCGACTTCGGCGATATCACCGTGAACGGTCTGGCCATTGGTGGGCTGGAGATCGGGATTTTGGAGTATTACCGCAACGAAGTCATCAGCGGCTCCGGCGCCTTCGTCGAATCCGCGGAAGACTGGCGCGACTTCCCACCAGTCTTTCGCCGCAAGCTTCTGCGCGAGCTCACAGAGGGTTTGTTCACGTCGCTCCCGGGACCGCCACCCCGCTTGCGCTGACGCGCGCTGTTTCGATGCAGATTGGAGGCCACCTCGAGCCCAAACGGTTCGGAAAGCGGGTTGGTACAGGCGGCGTCTGACGCAGAAGGCCGCACTTTGGCACCATTTCCTCCAAATTGCGCAATGCCGGGGCTTTGGCCCATTCCGTCGAGGACAACGTTACCTGATCCCCCGTCGCTGTTGTTGATGAGATTGCCAGAAATCGAACTGCCTCAAACGCATTGCACGTCGCGCAGCAAGCCTTTGAGCAACTCATGGTTGTTCTGATCACTATTCCCTGCGCATTATTGGTTGCTTAACCCAAGAGGCTCTAGTTTACTCATGCCCCGACAGCCCCGCTCTTTTCGGAGAGGCGGGTCGATGGAATTGGTTGGTGTGAGTATCCACGCGATGGAGGGAGATGGTTCGCTGAGCGCTGGAAGGACGGCCCCGAAGCTGTCAACGGATGCAGGCCGTGAGCGGATACTTGAACTGGCCGTGGACCTGCTGGGAGGGCTCCTGCGCGCCCCTTCCGACGGGATCGATGCCGCGATCGATCAGGCGCTGGAGCAACTGGGCCGATTCTGCGGCGTGGATCGCACTTATGTATTTCGCCTGACATCTGACGCGGTTTGCGAGAAGATAGACAATACGCATGAATGGTGCGCCGAGAATACTGCACCGACGATCCACCTCAATCGCGACCTGCCCGGCAACATCATCAGCCCATGGCGGCCCAGCCTCAGTGCGAACATGCACATCGTCATCGAGGATGTCGCGGCGCTCCCCGATACCTCGCCCGAAAAGGCGCTCCTGCTGAGCCAAGGCATCCGGTCGTTGCTGGCAGTCCCGATGCGGGCAGGTGGACAACTGTCCGGTTTCGTCGGCTTCGACACTGTGCGCCGACGCCGCGAATTCAGCCCGGCCGAAGTGCAGTTGCTGAAATCGGTGGCCGATGCGATTGGCGCTGCACTCACCCGCGCCGATACCACTGCCGAAATTGCTGCAGCGCAGGCTTCCATGGCCGAGGCGCATGACCGGCTCAAGACCACTCTCGCCGCCCTGCCGGAACTGGTGCTGGAGGTGGATGCCGAGGGGCGGTATCTGGGTGTGCATACATCCGATCCGGGGCAGATGATAGTGCCGCCCGAGCATCTGATCGGCAAGACGGATGCCGAGGTCATGCCGCCCGAAATCTCAGCCCTGAACCGTCGTGCCATGGCCGAGGTGGATGCCACGGGCCGGTCGGGGCCGCATCCGTTCTGGGCCGATACCCCGCGCGGGCGACGCCGCTATGCTGTGAGCGTCTCACCCCGCCCGCCGCACAGGTCCGGAGATGCGCCGGGATATGTGTTCGTGTCTCGCGACATCACCGAGGAATGGCGGCTTTCGCGCGAAGCCGAGCGGCTGGGGCTTATTGCGCGGCGCATGACCGATCTGGTGATGGTGATCGGGCTGGATGATCGCATCGAATGGGTGAACCCTGCGTTCGAGGCCCGCACTGGCTGGCGATTGGAGGAGGTGCGGGGCCAGCGTCCGGACGATCTGCTGCATGCTCCCGGCACGGACAAGGGTGAGGTCGCGCGTCTTTGCTCCGCCATGGAGGTAGGCGAGGCCGTGCGCGGGCAACTTCTCAACCGCACACGCGACGGTGAGGAATTCTGGACCGAAATCGACATCCAGCCGCTCCATGATGCTGACGGCACTCTGACTGGCTTTGTCTCGATCGAGACCGATATTACCGAGCGCAAGGCCCAGGCCGCTGCGTTTGAGCGGCTCGCGCGTGAGGCCACTGAAGCGCGAGACCGGCTGACCACGGCGGTAGAGGCGCTGCCCGATGCCTTCGCTTTCTGGGATGCCGAAGACCGGCTGGTGCTGTGCAATCGTCGACACCAGGAACTTTATCCCGGCGTTGCCCGGATGATGGTGCCAGGGGTGCAATTCGAGACCTTATCGAGGGCAGCCATCGCATCAGGCGACATCGTGGCCACCGATGGCGATGTCGAGGCGCTGTTGCGCGCCCGGCTGGCTGCGCATCATGCGCCGGGCAATGCGGTCGAACGACAATTGAGCAATGGCAGTTGGCAGCGCGTTATCGACTTTGCCACAGTAGATGGCGGGCGCGTGGCTATGGCCATCGACATCACCGAACTTAAGATGGCCGAACAGCGGCTCGCCGATATCATCAACGGGGCGGAAGCCGGGACCTGGGAGTGGACTGTTCCGGATGGCACCAACACGATCAATGCGCGTTGGGCGGAGATGGTGGGCTACACATTGGCAGAGCTTGCACCTGTGACGATAGATGTCTGGCGCAGGTTGGTGCATCCCGACGACCTTGCTGCTGCAGACATCGAACTGGAGAGGGTTTTCGAGGGCGCGACGGACCAGTTCGAATATGTCCTGCGAATGCGCCACAAGGAGGGGCACTGGGTCTGGGTCCAATCGCGCGGGCGGGTTTCACGCCGGACAGCAGAGGGCAAACCGGACCTGATGGCAGGGGTGCATCTCGACATCACGGCGCTGAAAGGGGCCGAGGAACGTCTGGAAGAGATCATTAATGCAGCTGCCGCAGGGACATGGGAGCTCGATCTTGTGAGCGGCATCAAGCGCGTCAATGAACGCTGGGCCGAGATGCTGGGCTACACGCGCGCCGAATTGGCGAAACGACCGCATCATGGCTTCCGCGAGTTGATACACCCGGATGATATGGCCGTGCTCGAAGCGCAGCATGATACGCTGAAGGTGCGCGGAAACAACCGTTTCGCGAATGAGATTCGCATGCGGCACAAAACCGGCCACTGGGTCTGGATCCTGTCGCGGGGACGGGTGGTGTCCCGCGACGCCTCTGGCAAGCCGCTCAAGGTCGCGGGGATCCATCTCGACATCACCGAGCGGATGCGGTTGGAAGCACAATTGACCGCAGAGCGCGACTACCTCTCGCGGCTGATGGAGACATCGGCGAGTGGGATCACGGCGCTGGATCGCGATGGCCGGATCATCTTCGCCAATCGAGAGGCCGAGCGCATCCTTGGGCTCTCGCCGGTGCGTATGGACGGCATGACCTATGACGCGCCGGAATGGCAGATCACGGCGCTCGATGGCAGCCCGCTCGACTCGGCCGACCTGCCCTTTTCCCGCGTGATGGCCGAGGGAAAGACAGTGCGCGATGTGCGGCATGTGATTGCCTGGCCCGACGGCACACGGCGCATACTCTCGATCAACGCTGCCCCGATCAAGGCCGAAGGGCTTGCGGTACGCGTCGTGTGTTCCATCGCGGATATCACCGAACAGGTGGCGGCCGAAGATGCACTGCGCAATGCGGCCGACCGGGCCGAAGCCGCCAACCGTTCAAAATCGCGCTTTCTCGCGAATATGAGCCATGAAATCCGCACACCCCTGAATGGCATTCTGGGGATGGCGCAATTGCTGGAAGGCGATCTGACGGACCCGCAGCACCTCGAGATGCTGAAAACCATTCGGGCATCTGGGGAAATGCTGCTCGGGGTGCTCAATGATGTTCTGGACATGTCAAAGATCGAAGCGGGCAAGCTTTCGCTGGAGCAGACGCCGTTCCTGCCTGAGGATCTGTTGGGTCAGATCGAGGCCATGCACCGCCTTAGAGCTGCTGAAAAGAGCTTGTCTTTCGACATATCGATCTCACCAGAAGCTCGGACAGCGCGGCTAGGCGACCCGGCGCGGCTTGCGCAGGTCCTGCACAATCTCGTCGGCAATGCCATCAAGTTCACCGAGAGCGGCAGTGTGACCCTTGCACTCGCCTGCGCTGAAGACGGCGCCCTGACCTTCTCTGTGCGCGATACCGGCATCGGGATGTCGGAAGAGCAGCTTGCGCGGGTGTTCGAGGATTTCGAGCAGGCTGATGGCACAGTGACGCGCCGCTTCGGAGGCACCGGTCTTGGCATGTCGATTGTGCGGCGCCTCGTGACCCTCATGCAGGGTGAGACTGCCGTGGAGAGCACAGAAGGCATCGGCACCGAGGTGCAGGTGAGCCTGCCACTGCCACTGGCTGAGGCCGTGCAGGAGGCCCCGCGCGCGGAACCCGTCAGCGCGATGTCAGGCCTGCGAGTGCTGGCAGCCGATGACAACCTGACCAACCGCACGGTCCTCGGGTCCATGCTGGCGCGGATGGGGGTCGGTGTTGTCTCGGTCGCCGATGGCCGCGCAGCACTCGACGCCTGGGAGGCTGGGCGGTTCGACCTCTATCTGTTGGACATCTCGATGCCCGAACTTGACGGGATCAGCACCTTGAGCTGTCTGCGCCAGCGAGAAGCGGACACCGGGCAGCCCCCTGCCCCGGCGCTCGCGATCACGGCCAATGTCATGTCGCATCAGGTTGCGGAGTACCACAAGGCCGGATTTGCGGGGTATCTCGGCAAACCCTTCCGGCGCGAAGACCTTGCTGCCGCGCTGTCGATGGCCCTGAAGGAGAATTGCTGAGCGCGGATGCCAAGTCGGGGCTGGTCATTCTCCGGGCAGCGCCGATCCGGCCGACAGTGATGAGCCGCAACGCGGGTTGACACTCGGGAGGCGTGGCGCTAATTGACGCGGTGCCGCGATAAAGCGGTCCTTTTCGTGCATCAACCAGAGAGACCAATGGACAGTTGCTCTAGTAGCGGTCTGGCATCTGTGTTCGGTTCATACCTGCGCAGCCGCCAGACCTTCCGGAAAAAATCAGACCACCCGGCCTGTCTGCGGCTTTGGGGCGCCCACCTGTAACGTGGCCCCTTGCCTCCTGACCGGCGCGGCTGGACGGAGGCAAACATATGACCTTTCACTTCCAGAACATGGCTCCACCCGGCGCAGGCCTGCGCCGTCATTCCCTTGCTGCCCGCTGGCTGCGTGATGCGCAGACCGGCAAGCTAGTCCGGTACTGGCTGAAACAGCCTGCGCCGCAGGTCGCGCAAATAAGCGACGCGCGGCTACGCGCGCTCCTGTCGCGTCACGCCGAGCTGCGCAGCGCGGGCTGACGCCCGCGCCACGCCAGCCACGAGCGACGGGAGTACGTCTCATGCGTCTGATCATCGCCGGTGGGCGACATCTGGATGATGTCACCCTGATCCGCGGCGCCTTGGCGCGCGCTCATGCCAACCAGCCCATCACGGTCCTGATCCATGGTGGTAGCGGGTTTCTGGGCATCTCCGCCGAGGACTGGGCCCGCGAACAACGCCTGCATGTGGTGCGGTATCCTGCCAACTGGCGGGAATTCGGCAAGCGCGCCGAAGCCATCCGCAATGCCTTCATGCTGGAGGATTCGCGCCCCGACATGGTCATGGTCCTGCCAGGCGGGACCGATACGGCGGATCTGACTGCCCGAGCCGTTCGCGCGCGCGTGTCCGTTATCAACTCTGAAGGCACTCCCGTCAGACCCGATGCGCAAGATGACCCAGAGCCCGACCCGGCCGTGGTCTGCACCGTCTGATCCGAAAACACTCTGAAGCAAGGAAAACTCCAATGGCAACGACAACTCTCGACCCGAAAGGGGCGACCGTCGCACCCAACCGCCCCACCCGCGACCCGATTTCCGAGCGCATCCGCGATGCGTTCGTCTACGTGACCGAAGGCGCAAAGGTCAGCGAAGCCATCGAGGCCGTGCGCCGCTCGCGCGTGCCCACCGGACAAGCCGCCTGCGTCTTCGTGATTGACGACAAGGGCCGCTACAAAGGCTTTGCGCGCCTGTCGGCCCTGCTGCGCGCAGATGGCGACAGCACAGTCAATGGCTATATCGACGGGGCAGACCTCGCCGTAGCGCATGACATGGAACAGGAAGCCGCCGCGCGCCGTCTGCAACTGAAAGACGTGCCACTGCTGCCCGTGGTCAATGCGAAATCCGAGATGATCGGCGTGCTGACCTTTGATGATGCGATGGATATTCTGGAACAGGAAACCACCGATGACATCATGTTCAAGGCCGGTGTGGGCGATGTGTTCAACACCGATGACCATATCCGCTCGGAGAAACTGACCCAGGGGCCGATCTGGTACACAGTGCGGGTGCGCATCCTGTTCCTGATGGTCACACTCGCAGGCGGGCTGATCGTCGGCGGGCTGATCGACCAGTTCGAGGACGTGCTGGGCGCGGTGATTGCGCTGGCGATCTTCATTCCGCTGGTGATGGATATGGGCGGCAATGTGGGCACGCAATCCTCGACGATCTTTGCGCGGGGTTTTGCGCTGGGGCATGTCACCATGCAGGATTTCTGGCGCAAGAGCTTTTTCCGTGAAGCGTTGGTCGGCATGACAATGGCCGTGGGGATCGCGCTGGTTGCGGGCACTGTCGCCTATTTCTGGCAAGGCGTGCCGAATGACATTCCACAGCTTGGCGTGGTCGTGGGTGTGGCTTTGTTCACGTCTGTCTTCACCGCTGCCTGTCTGGGCTTTCTCATGCCTTATGTCATGGTCAAGATGGGCATCGACCACGCGCCAGGTGCCGACCCGTTTATCACCACGATCAAGGATTTCACGGGCCTGCTGGTTTATTTCCTGATGGCATCCTGGCTGATCGGGGTAGAGATCTGAGTGTTCCCACAACTGGGCGGCGTCTTGGCGCGTCGCCCGGTAAGGCTACCTAACTCGTATGGATGTAAAAAGGAGGTCAAACGATGACCGAACCTACATTTTTGCGTATGAAACGCGCCATTGTAAGTCTGCACCGCACAAATATGCTGCTACCCGTCATGAGTCTGACAACGTTGAGCCTTTCGGCCTATGCCATGGCCGCTCTGGCGCAGGCATTACCGGAAACGGCACTGGCGCCCAATGGCCTTGGCGAGTGCAGCCCGATGACGAGTGATTTCGGCTGCGGGCACGGGTTTGGTTGCGCCTGTCATCTCCTCCCAGAAACCGAGCATCCGGTCTGAGACGACACAATCCGATGTACCCTTCCCGACGAGAATTGATCAGCCGTCTGATACCCTGACCGGGCGCTGCCCTGCGCATTGGTTAGCGCAGGGCATAAGCGAAGTCAGGAGCCTCCTGATGTCCTAATAAATCTAGTCTTGCACGTAGCGCGCGCCCCAGAAGCTCACACGCACACTACTATGCGCTTTCGTCGATGGTGACAGCATGAAGCCGGGGTGGCCTGCTCTGCCAAGGCATCCACTGGACGCCATCACGCGTGCACCCCTGTCCTCCGGGGAGGTCGCGCGCTGTCTCGCGCTCTTGCCTGCCGGCGCTCAGATCGCGATTGTCACGTGGCTTGACCTCGCAACCCGCGCGGCTTGGGGCTGGGACTGCGTGGTCCCGATCCTGTGCGCGCAGCAGGTTTCCGTTGCGCAACATGGCATGGTGGGGCAGATGACGCCTGTAGGCCGGATTTGAAGGGCATTGCGCCATGACAGCATCCCCCGCAATGACCGACCCCGAGGCCCTGCGCGAAAAGCGCAGGGCCGCCTGGGCCGGGGTGGTCCTGAACGGGCCGTTATCGGCGGCGAAGATCATTGCCGGGCTGGCGGCGCAAAGCCAGGCGCTGGTCGCAGATGGGGTACATTCGCTCTCGGACCTTGTGTCCGATGCCGCCGTGCTCTGGGCGCTTGGCCATTCGCACCGCCCCCCCGATACCGAGCACCCTTTCGGCCATGGGCGGTTCGAGACGCTGGCCACGCTGGCCATCGCGGCCATGTTGATGCTCGCAGCGGCCGGCATCCTGCTGGATGCCGTCGCGCGGCTGAGCGATCCGCCCGAGACAGCCCCCGGCGCGCTTGCGCTCTGGGTGGCGGCCCTCTCGATCACGCTGAAAGAGGGACTCTATCACTATACCAAGGCGGTCGCCAAGCGCACGGACTCGTCCATGATGGCGGCCAATGCGTGGCACCATCGTTCGGATGCTGTCACCTCGGTGGTGGCGCTGGCGGGGATTGGGGCAGCGATCTTGGGCGCGCCTTCGGCCGATGCGCTGGGGGCGGCGATTATCGCCCTGATGCTGGGGCGCGTGGCCTGGGTCTATGGGCGGCCCGCGATCAGCGAACTGGTCGACACCGCACCGCCCGAAGAGATGGCCGCGCAGATCACCGATGCGCTGATGGCCACCCCCGGTGTGCGCGATGCCCACGAACTGCGCCTGCGCCAATCGGGCGGTAGCATTCAGGCAGATGTACATATCACGCTCGACCCTGCGATGACCCTTTCCGAGGCGCACCGCCTCTCCGAGGCGGCGCGGTCGCAGGTCCTTGAGGCAGTGCCCGATGTGACCGAGATCATCATCCACCCCGAACCAGACGGTCACGCCGACGGGCCCGCCGCACATGACACGGCGCTACGCCCCGAACTCGCGCGCGTGGTGCGCGACTGTCTGGATGGCATCGTTCCGGCCTCCGCCATTCGCCATCTGAGCCTCGATTACCGTGACGAGGGCGTCATCGCCGTGGTCGAATTGCGCAGCGCGCCGACCGAGGGGGCGCAGACACGCGTTGCCTTCCGGCTGCAACAGGCGAAGAGCGACCTGTCGGAAATCCGCTTGCTATGGGCACCAGCGTCGTGACCCTATCATATCGGCCTGCCATCCCTGCGCGGATGAGAAATGAGGTTTCATGCTCGAATTGATTGATATCCAGCCCATTCTGAACCTGAGCGCGGCTTTGTTCTTCGGCGCTGTCATTGGCATGGAGCGCCAGTGGCGCCAGCGCCTTGCCGGTCTGAGCACGAATACGCCCGTCTCGCTGGGCGCAGCGAGTTTCGTGCTGTTCGCGGCGGTCTTTCCCGAAGAGATCAGCCCGACGCGCGTCGCGGCGCAGATCGTCTCGGGGATCGGGTTTCTTGGCGCGGGGATCATCTTTCGCGAAGGGTTCAATGTCCGCGGGCTGCATCTGACCGGGCTGGAATCCGAGAAGATCGAGGATACCGACCGCGTCGAAGTCACCGCCGAGGTCAATGCCGAGAGTACCTCGGACACCGCGCTGGAACAGATCGTCGGGCGGCTGAGCCTTGAACCGGCGGTCACGGCCGCGCGCTGGAGCATTCGCGAAACCGAATATACCTGACCGGCCCGTTCCCAATTTCCGCCCGATTCCCCTGTTAACACGACCTCCGATTTGGAGGACGCATGAGCGATTTCAGTGCTGATTCCGGGCTGCCGCGCGGCCTGGGCACATGGTTGGGGATGGGCAATCGGGCCTACAAGCTGATGGTCGCCATCGGCTCGCTGATCACGACCATCGTGCTCACGCTGGGCAAGCTGATCCTCGGGCTGCTCTCGGGCTCGCTCGCGCTGATCGCCGATGCGCTGCAGGGGCTGATCGACATTCTCGTGACCAGTGTGACCGTTCTGATCGTTGGCCAGTCGGATCGCGGAACGGACCCAGCCTGGACTTGCGGGCGCGAAAAGCTCGAAGCCTTTGCGGCTCTTGCCGAAGCCGTGCTGCTGGGGATCATTGCCGCTTTCATCTGGCATCTCGCCGGGATGAAACTGCTCCATGGCACCGGACCGATCGAGATCGAGAGCTGGTATCTGATTGCGGCCCTCACCGCTGCCGGTGCGGATTTCGTCCGCCATATCATCGTCAAACGCGCCGCCCGCGCGACGGGCTCGATGGCGCTTGAGGCCAATGCCGCGCATTTCCTGACCGATGCCTTGGGAACGGTTCTTGTCACGTTGGGCCTGCTGGGGGCGTGGTATGGCTTCCCCGTGGCAGATACTTTTGCAGCACTGGGGGTTGCGGGGCTGCTGAGCTTCACAGCATTCAATGTCGGGCGGCGCGCACTTGGCATGTTGCTCGACCGGATCGACCCCGCAACTGCGCTGGAGGTGCTGGCGGCCATCGAATGTCAACCCGAGATCGCCCGGGTGCCGACGCTGCGCATACGTCGCCTGCCCGAGCGCCATGTCGTTGATCTGATCGCCGAGGTGCAGGTAGATTCGCTCGAGGATTTCGCGCGGCTGGAGGCCGCCTTGCAGGACCGCATCTCCACCGTTCTGGGCACTACCGAGTTATGCGCAGCCTTGCGGCCACCGCGCTGACCGTCTGCCACCCTGCGCATTCCGCCAACTCCGCATGCCAAGCGAATTCCGCGCCCGCGACATATCGTCATGTTTGAATTTCCGCATCCGTTTGCGAGTCTTCCCGCTCTACCGGAAACAAGGAGATATCCGTCATGAATTCGACCATCCGCAATACTGCTCTTGGAGCGCTTCTGGGCCTTTCACTGGCCAGCGGGGCCGCAGCCGAAGGTGCGGAGAAGCTGGTGACTGTTGTCACATCCGAAAACCCGCAGACGCAACTCATGGCGATGGTTCTGACCACGCAGGCCCTCGAACAGGGAGCGGAAGCCCGGATCCTGCTGTGCGGTCCCGGCGGTGATATCGCGCTGAGCGAAGCCCCCGAAAGCGCCACCGCCCCGCAACCACCCCGCGATGCCAGCCCGCAAGGCATGATGCAGATGCTCATGGGCCGTGGCGTGACCGTCGAGGTCTGCGCGATCTACCTGCCCGGCCTTGGCGCTGATGAGTCGGTGCTAATCGAAGGTGTCGGCGTGGCCCAGCCCCCGGCAATGGGTGCTGCCATGATGGATAGTGACGCCCGCGTCTGGTCCTTCTGAGGGCGCCGGGTATTTTGAAAGATGATCCTCGAGGGGGCCCAGCCCCGTCGGGGCTCGGCAATGCGCAGATCGACCCCCTGCCCTAACTCTCTGATTTGATTTCCCGTTGCGGACAATCCCGGCGCAC
The DNA here is from genome assembly GCA_007694945.1 of Paracoccaceae bacterium. GTDB lineage: Bacteria > Pseudomonadota > Alphaproteobacteria > Rhodobacterales > Rhodobacteraceae > Roseinatronobacter. The sequence goes on from REER01000061.1 coordinate 22,883, forward strand.
TTCGCGATTGCGCAGCCCCGTTTTGACCAGCATGCAGCGGTCGCGGGCCTCGTAGTAATAGCCGCGCGCATACCACATGACGGCGCGGTTGATGTCACCATCCGACAGGAGCCAGGCCCCGCGCAGATAGCGGCCTGCATATGTCAGGTTGGTTTCGGCATCGAGCAAGTCTTCGGGGCTGCCACGAAAGCCCATCTGCCGCGCGGTCTGTGGCAGGATCTGCATCAGGCCCCAGTAAGGGCCATTGCGCGCATGCGGTCGATAGTCGCTCTCGCGCTGGATGACGCGATGCAAGAGTTTCTCGGGGATGTCGTGTTTCGCCGCATAGCGCTGCACCAGAAGGCGCATCTCGGGCGTCTCACCGGGATAGAGCGCCACACTTGGCGCCGCAGCGCGCTTGACCTCGAGCGCGGGCTGCGTGCAGGCCAGAAGGCCAAGACAGAGGAGCGGGGCCGCGATGAGGCGTATCATACGCTATCCTTTCGAACTGAGGCAGGGCGCACGCCGATCTCGTCAAGAAACGAGTCGAGGGCGCTTGTCTGGGGCATGTTTTCGGTTTTGAGTCGGTCGAAACGTGCACGGAGGCGCGTTTTCTCTTCGCCCTTGCAATCGTTCCAGGGTCGCCCCTGCAGACCCATTTCCAGAACGTAATAGGCAATGAAATGCGGGCGCTGGCCAGCGCGCAGCAGTGCGGCATAGGCCTTGTCCGCGCCCAGCGCGCGCAACTCCTCGGCGCTGGAGATGCCCGCCTGCGCGAAGGCCTGTTCCATCGCCGGGCCGAGATTCCGTATCGCGCTGATCGGTGTGGTCATGGCTGGTCTGTATCCGGAGCCGTTTCAATTGTGCTACCGGCAGACGCCATTTGCGCCCAGCCTTTTCTTGCGCCGCGATGCGCAGTCGCGGGCCTATCGGCAGATTCCAGCCCATCGGGCCACGGGGCTGACCTTAGATCAGCGCCCAGTCGGCGTATCTGACCACAGGCTTGCGTGGCGCGACATTGCGCGGATGGCCGGGACGCGAATCCGCGGTCAACCGTGGCATCACTCCCGGGCGCTTGGGCAGGAAACGGGGGTCGGTGTTGTAAACGGGGTCGGGTTGCATGGGACAATCTCCTGTCAAATGCGTCATCCAACCATGAGACCAGCAAAACATGGCCAGAAGCGGGCCAGGTCAAGAAATCATTCGCCAAGATTCTGGCGCCGCACCTGCATCATGCTGCGGGTTTGCCAGTCAGACCAAGTTGCCCTCGGACGAAATGCAGCTGCGCCCGCGCAGATAGGGGTGGAGCGCTTCGGGCAGGTCGACACTGCCATCAGCCTTCTGCCCATTCTCCAGCACGGCGATCAGACAGCGCCCCACCGCCAGCCCCGAACCGTTCAGCGTGTGCACGAATTCGGGCTTGCCGCCACCTTCGGGGCGGAATCGCGCATTCATGCGCCGGGCCTGAAAATCGCCGCAGGTCGAGACCGAGGAGATCTCGCGATAGCGCCCCTGCCCCGGCAGCCAGACTTCGATATCATGGGTCTTTTGCGCGCCGAATCCCATGTCACCCGTGCAGAGCACCATGGTCCGGTAAGGCAGGCCCAACCGTTCCAGTACCGTCTCGGCGCAGCGGGTCATGCGGGCGTGTTCGCTCAGGCTTTCGTCCGGGTGGGTGATCGAGACCATCTCGACCTTTTCGAACTGATGCTGGCGCAACATGCCGGTGGTATCCTTGCCCGCGCTGCCCGCCTCTGAACGGAAGCAGAGCGTATGCGCGGTAAAGCGCAGTGGTAAGGCGCTCGCCTCCAGTATCTCGCCTGCGGCGAAATTGGTCATGGTGACCTCCGAGGTTGGGATAAGCCACCAGCCATTGGTGGTCTGATAGCTGTCCTCGGCGAACTTGGGCAGTTGGTTTGTGCCGAACATGGCCTCATCGCGCACCAGCACAGGGCTGTTGACCTCGGTGAGCGCGTGTTCCTCGACATGCAGATCGATCATGAATTGCGCCAGCGCGCGATGCACCCGCGCGACCGCCCCGCGCAACACGACAAAGCGCGAGCCGGAAAGCTTGGCCGCCGTGGCGAAATCCATGTGCGGGGCGACGCCGCCGATCTCGAAATGCTCGACTGGCTTGAAATCGAACACGCGCGGCGTGCCCCAGCGGTGCAACTCGACATTGTCCTCTTCATCCGCGCCATCAGGCACGTCGGCCAGCGGCAGGTTGTCGAGCGTTGCCAGCAGCGCGTGCAGCGCCGCGTCCCCCTGCCGCGCTTCTTCCTCCAACCGTGCCACCTCAGCCTTCTTCTCGGCCACCAGCGCGCGCAACCGCTCGAACTCGGCCTCATCCCCGCGCGCCTTGGCCGCACCCACCTCTTTCGAGGCCGCGTTCTGCGCGGCCTTGGCCGCTTCAGCCTCGGCAATCGCCTGACGGCGACGCGCGTCAAGCGAGAGGATCTCTTCGGCCTGCGGGTCACGACCACGACGCGCAAGACCTGCGTCAAAGGCTGCGGGGTTCTCGCGGATGGCGCGGATATCGTGCATGGGGGTCTCTCATCATCTCGTCGCTACAGATCGGCGCTCTTATGCCGCATCACACGGCAAGGCGGAAGGGGCTGCACAGAAAACCCGAGTGACGCAGGGGAAAGCAGCGCAACGATTGACCGAGGCCCACACTTCCCGGTATCCTATATTCGGTCACTGCCAGACAGGAGCTGCCCCATGGATGGCAATTCGCTCGCCGAGGTCGCGAGCGCTGGTGAGCCCGATAAAACGGGCCTGTTCGACAAACCCATTTTCACGGACCCCTCTGCCCGCGCGCTGTCGCATGTCGGCGTTATCGATGTCGGCTCGAACTCGGTACGCATGGTCGTGTTTGACGGGGCTGCCCGAAGCCCAGCCTATTTCTTCAATGAAAAGGTGCTCTGCGGGCTGGGGCGCGGGCTGGCCGAAACGGGTCGCCTGAACCCCGAGGGCCGCAAGAGGGCGCTGGCCACGCTCAAGCGCTTTGCTCTACTGGCACACGGCATGCGGCTCAGCAATCTGACCATGGTTGCCACCGCCGCCATGCGCGAGGCCGAGGATGGCCCCGAGTTCAGGGCCGAGATCGAGCGCGAGACAGAACTGCGGATGCGCGTCATTGACGGGTATGAGGAAGCGCGGCTATCGGCACAGGGCGTGCTGACCGGCTGGCCCGAGGCCGAGGGGCTGGTCTGCGACATTGGCGGCAACAGTATGGAACTGGCCGTCATCGGTGGTGGGTGCGTGCATCAGGCGGTCAGCTCGCCACTAGGGCCATTCCGGCTGCAACAGATCGCCGGCGGTAAAAAGGGTTTGCGCAACCATGTCGGCGACGTGCTGAAGGGTTTGCGCGATCAGGTCGGCGACCATCACGACGCGCTCTATCTGGTGGGCGGCTCATGGCGGGCAATCGCCCGGCTGGACATGGAGCGGCGCGGCTATCCGCTCAAGGTGCTACATGAATATGCCATGACGCCCAAGGCCATTCGCAAGACCCATGACTGGATCGACGCGCAGGACCCGGATGACTTGCGCAAGCTGACCGGCATTTCAGCCGAACGGATGAGCCTTGTGCCACTGGCCTGCAAGGTGCTGCGGCAACTGGTGCATGTGTTCAGCCCGAAACGGGTCTATGTCTCGAGCTACGGGATCCGCGAGGGCATTCTTTACGAGCAGATGCCAGATGACCTGCGCGCCCGCGACCCGCTGATCGAAGCCTGCCATTTCATGGAGCACACGTCAGCACGCCTGCCCGGATTCGGCAAGAAGCTCTATAACTTCCTGCTGCCGCTCTACCGCAACCGGTCGCCCGAGCGGTTGCGTCTGGTCCGCACGGCTTGCCTCTTGCATGATGTGAACTGGCGCACGCATCCCGATTACCGCGCCGATGCCTGTTTCGACACGACGACGCGGGCAAATCTGGGCGGGCTCGATCATCAGGGGCGGGTCTATCTCGGCATCGCGCTGATGCATCGCTACAAGACCAATGGCATGCGCCCGCGCATGAAAGAGATAGCGGAACTGCTGTCGGAGAAGGATTTCGCCGAGGCCAAGATTCTGGGTCGTGCGCTGCGCTTCGGGGCCATGTTCTCGATGGACGGGCCGGAGACCGCAGGTGAGTTGCGCTATTTCCCGAAGAAGCAGGTGCTGGAACTGATCCTCGAGCGGGAAACCAAGTATCTTTTCACCGAAGTGGCCGAACAGCGATTTTCCTCACTAGCGGATCAGATGCAGGCCAGCGCGAAAGTCCGCGTGCGCCGGGTTCAGAGCTCGAACGGGTCGGTCACCGGGGGCGATTCGGATGGGTCCGCGTCCTCGTCCTCGGGTTGACGACGGCGGATGATGATATCGCCATTGGGCAGGATTTCGGGCGGGTGATAGTCCACCATGCCCTGGAACTGGCGAAGGAAACGGTCTAGCTCGGGCTCCAGCGCCTCAAGCCCGCGTTCCAGTTCGCGCATATGCGGCTCGGCCTCGTCCATGAAGCCGCGTAGCATCCGCTCGAACAGATCGACCAGCGGCGTGCTGTTTTCCGGCGGTAGCCGGTCTTCCTCGACATGCGCCGCGGCGGGCATGGTCAGGGCGAAGCAGAGCAGAATTGTCTGTAAAACGCGCATGAGCGCAGTATAGGCGTCCTCTGCCCCTCTTGCCAATGCAGCCTTGGCACCGTCGCGCGATTGTGCGCGCCCGGATCAGGCCGCGCGATTCTCGCGGATTTCTTCCCAGGCGCGGTTGAGGTCGCGCAACCGGTGCTCGGCGATCTGCACGGCCTCGGAGGGCACACCGCGCGCCGCCAGCCGATCAGGATGGGTCTCGCGCACTGCGGCGCGATAGACATTGCGGATCTCCTCCAGCGGGGCGTCATGGGGCACTTCGAGCACGTCATAGGGGTCGGGCGCAACATCCCCGACATAGCGCCCGCGCAGACAGCGGAAGCAGCGCTCGGTCAGCCCGAAAATCTCAGCCACCCGCTTCAGAAATGCCTCTTCCTGCGGGTGAAACTCGTCATCCGCCATGGCGATCTCGAACAGCCCTTCCATCAGGTCGATCAGGACCGGGTCGCGCGGCGGGAACATGCGCGCGATCTTGGCCGCATAGAGGTCGAAGCCCGCCACATCCTGCCGGGCGAGGTTGAACACCTTGGCGGCCTCGGCCTCATCTTCGGGCGCGATGACAAAGACGCGGCGAAAGGCGCTGACCTCGTTGCGCGTCACCTGCCCGTCCGCCTTGGCCAGTTTCGCCCCGAGTGCGATCACGGCGATGGTGAAGGCCACCGTGCGTTCGGGCGGGGTGCGCAACCGCTCGAATACCACATTGAGCGGCTCGCCCTGACGCAGGGCTTTCAGGGCATCGGCAATGCGGGTCCAGATCGACATGAGCGGCAGAGTATCAGGGGCCAAGGGGAAACGCAGCAGGACAAATCGCACAGGCTTCGCGCCTGCGCAACCAATCGCTTGCGCGAATCAGACCGGATGCACGAAGGCCGCGGGGCGCTGGTCGCGGGCAAAGGCCCCGGCCAGATGCTTCGCGACATCCACCGCGCGGCGGATGGCGACGTCCATGTCGAGATAGGCATAGCTGCCCAGCCTTCCGGCAAAGGTGACGCCCTCGGTCGCTCGGGCACGGGCGACATAGCGCTCCAGCAGCGCCTTGTCGTCGATCAGGCGCAAGGGGTAATAGGGAATATCCCCCGGCCCGGCACTGGCGCTGTATTCGCGATAGATCACCGAGCGGTCGAATTGCGCCATCTCCCATGGCGCGAAATACAGATGCTCGGTGATCCGTGTGAAGGGCACCTCGGCGTCGCAATAATTCATCACCGCCGTTCCCTGATAGGGGGCTGCGACCTCCTCATGCTCGAAACGCAGGGTGCGATAGCCCAGCCGCCCCAGCCCATGGTCGAAATACCGATCGAGCGGCCCGGTATAGACCATGTGATCATGTGTGATGTCTCTCGCCTCCTCCGCACAGGTCGAGAGGTGCAGCGTGATCGCCGGATGATCGAGGATCGAGGCAACGGCAGCCGTATAGCCCTCGCGCGGGATACCCTGATGCCGGTGGAAGAAGTAATTGTCATCATAGGTAAAGCGCAGCGGCAGGCGCTTGAGGATCGAGGCCGGCAGGCGCGAGGCCTCCACCCCCCATTGCTTGCGCGTATAGCCCTCGAAAAACGCCCGATAGAGTGCCCGCCCGACAAAGCGCAGCCCTTGCGCCTCGAAGGATTGTGGCGGGTCTTCGCCCGCCTCCGCCTGCGCGGCGACAAAACTTTGCGCCTCTTGCGGTGACATGGCTGTGCCGAAAAACTGGTTGATCGTGTGCAGGTTGATCGGCATCGCATAGACCTGATCGCCCACCCGCGCCTTGACTTGATGGCGATAGGGCATCATCGCGCAATGCGCGTTCAGGAACTGCCAGACCTCGTCATCATCGGTATGGAAGATATGCGGGCCATAGACATGGACCATCACCCCGGTCGCCGGGTCGCGCGCCGTGTGGCAATTGCCCGCGACATGGTCACGCTCGTCGACGACGATAGCCCGGTGCCCCTGCTCGGCCAGATTCCGCGCGATGACCGCGCCGGTAAACCCGGCCCCGACGACCAGAACGGTCCTTGGCTCGGCCATGAAACACCCTCGCGTCTGGTGACGAAACGCCGCGCCGCAGCGCGGGTTTGGTCTAGCGCAAAGATGTTGAAAGAGAATTAACCCTGATCCGGTCGCCGATGTTCTCGGACTGGGTGCTCTGCCCCGGTCATCTGCAGGTCAAAGCGCGCGCCAACCGATATCGCGTCGGCAGAACCCCTTTGGCCAGTCGATCTGATCCACCATCCCATAGGCCCGGTCGCGCGCCTCCTGCAACGTGCTACCGCGCGCCGTCACATTCAGCACCCGCCCGCCGGTTGCAACCAACTGCCCCCCCTGCTGGGAGGTTCCGGCGTGGAAAACCATATGCGCGCTGTCCTCGGGGCAGTCCTCGACACCCTCAATCAAGCTGCCCTTCTCATAGCTGCCCGGATAGCCCTGCGCCGCCATCACGACCGTCAGCGCATGGTCATCCGCCCAATTGACCGCCATCTCTCCCAACCGCCCCTCGGCGCAGGCCAGCATCAGGTCAAGCGCCTGCGCGCCCAGCCGCATCATCAACACCTGACATTCCGGATCGCCAAAGCGCACATTGTATTCCACCAGCCGCGCCGCGCCATCCGCGATCATCAACCCGGCATAGAGCACGCCCTTATAGGGCATCCCCCGCCGCGCCATCTCGGCCATTGTCGGGCGGATGATCTGGTTAAGTGCGGCCTCGGCCACAGAATCGGTCAGCACCGGTGTGGGTGAATAGGCCCCCATGCCGCCCGTGTTCGGCCCGGTATCACCCTCACCCACGCGCTTGTGGTCCTGCGCCGTGCCGATGGGCAGACAGGTCTCGCCATCGACCAGCACGAAGAACGAGGCCTCTTCGCCCTGCATGAACTCCTCGATCACCACCTCGGCCCCGGCCTCGCCCAAGGCCCCCGCGAACATTGCATCGACTGCCTCCAGCGCCTCGGCCTCATTAATGGCCACGACGACACCCTTGCCCGCCGCCAGCCCATCGGCCTTGATCACGATGGGCGCACCCTGCGCGTGGATATAGGCACGGGCAGCCTCGGCATCGGTGAAGTGCGCATAGGCGGCGGTCGGCGCGCCCGTGGCGGCGCAAATCTCCTTGGTGAAGGCCTTGGACGCCTCCAGCCGTGCTGCCGCCGCTGATGGCCCGAAACAGGCAATCCCCGCAGCCCGCAGCCGATCCGCCACCCCGGCCGCCAGCGGGGCCTCCGGCCCGATGACAACAAAATCAATTGCCACTTCCTCGCAAAAAGCGATCACGGCACTGCCATTATTGATATCGAGCGCTGCGCATTCGGCGATCGCCGCCATGCCGGCATTGCCCGGCGCGCAGATCAGCCGGTCGCATTTGGGGTTCTGCATGATCGCCCAGGCCAGCGCATGCTCCCGCCCGCCGCTGCCCAGCACCAGAATATTCATCGCCCGCCCTCTCTTGGCCTTCGCTCGCGCGCGTTCTAGGGTGAGCCGCGAGCCATGACAAGCGCGGGAGCCCGCATGGACCTGATCGACGAGCCCACAAGCAACACGCCCGAATTCTCGGTCTCCGAGATCTCGGGCGCGGTGAAGCGGGTGATCGAGGGCGAGTTTGGTCGCGTGCGCGTGCGCGGCGAAGTGGGTCGCGTGGTGGTGGCGCGCACCGGGCATATGTATTTCGACCTCAAGGATGATCGCGCCGTGATCGCGGGCGTGAGCTGGAAAGGCCAGGTCGCGCGGATGACGGTACGCCCCGAGGAAGGGATGGAGGTCATCGCCACCGGGCGGCTGACCACCTTCGCGCCGCAGTCGAAATATCAGTTGCAGGTCGAGAGCATCGAGCCCGCAGGCGCAGGCGCGCTGATGGCAATGCTGGAAAAGCGCAAGGCCGCGCTGGCCGCCGAGGGGCTGTTCGCGCCCGAACGCAAGCGCGCCCTGCCCAATCTGCCGCGCGTGATCGGTGTCATCACCTCACCGCAAGGGGCGGTGATCCGCGACATCCTGCACCGGCTGCAGGACCGCTTTGGCACCTATGTCCTGATCTGGCCAGTGGCGGTGCAGGGCCAAAGCTGCGCGCCCGAAGTGGCCCGCGCCATCGCAGGCTTAAACGCGCTGGAGAAGGCCGGTGTGATCCCGCGCCCCGATCTGCTGATCGTCGCGCGCGGCGGGGGCTCGATCGAGGATCTCTGGGGCTTCAACGAGGAAATCGTGGTGCGCGCCGCAGCTTCTAGCGCTATCCCCCTCATCTCGGCTGTCGGCCACGAGACTGATACCACGCTGATCGACCACGCCGCCGACCGCCGCGCCCCCACCCCCACGGCCGCTGCCGAAATGGCCGTGCCGGTCCATTCTGATCTGAGCGCGCATCTCGCTACGCTGGAGGCGCGCCTTCTGCGCGCGGGCGCGCAGGCTGTCCAGACCCGCCGCCAGCGGCTGAGCGACCTCTCCCGCGCGCTTCCGCGCCCCGAGGCGCTGATCGCTCCGGCACTGCAACGGTTCGACCAATGGGGCGAACGTTTCCCCGGCAGCCTGCGCGCCTTGCTTCTGGCCAAGCGCCAGGAATTGCGCAGCACTGCCGCCGGGCTGCGCCCGACGACGCTTAGGATGCAGATCGACAAGGCCCGCGAACGCCTCGCCGACCGCGCCGCCCGTGCAACACGCGCCAGCGACACCCGCCTCACAAGGCTGCAAAGCGATCTCGCCGCGCTCGACCGGCTACACCAATCCCTTGGCTACCCGGCCACCCTGCGACGCGGCTATGCTGTGGTGCGCGATGGCAAAGGCACAGTTCTGACCAGCGCCGCCAGTGCGGGTCGCGCGTCCGAGCTCGAGATCGAATTCAGCGATGCCCGCATCACCGTCCTGCCTGCGAAACCCTCGCGCAGCAAACGCAGCACACTACCAGACTCCCCACCCGACCAAGGCAGCCTGTTCTGACATTTTCTTGCCATAAATACTCAAATGCCACGCCTGCCCCAGGCGAGGCGCCGGCTCAGACGCCCACCTCAGGCCCCGGACAGACCAGCGGACGCGGTGAGCGCTGGACTTCATAAAGCTCGGTGCTCGACCCCTCGCCCATGAACCGGGCGCGCAGCCCCTCAGCCTCGCGCCAGAAGATCCAGCAATGCTCTTCGTCGGGGCGGTCGTCATAGATGAAGCAGATCTGCTCATCGCGGTCGAACCAGCGCCCTTCGCGGCATTCCTCGCCGATGAAGGCCCAGGTGGTGCGGCGACCGGGGCGGAATTCCTCGATACCGTAGGGCATGCCTTCAAAGCCGAAAGTCAGCGTGCGGCCCGTGACATAGCTCTCGAACTCTTCGGCACTCATCGGGGTCTGACTTGCGGCACCTTGCGCGAAGGCGCAAAGCAGCACGGCGGCCAGTGCCGTGGTATGGCGCATCCTGTATCCTTTCTCTCGGGCGCCGCCCCCGAAGCCCCCCGCGCCCCGTGAAAAAAATTTCTCCGGGGCGCCGCGGGCTCGGGGGGGGGCGCCGCTTCATAACTGTTGAACCACATGACCCCGACATTCGCAATCACACCCACGAGAGGCCGGCACAAAGCGGCGGTTCGCGCCCGCCCGCCCGGAAGGGACCCGGCTATCCTGCGCTTTTCTTTGGCCGGGCCTTGCGGTAGCTGTGAGAGACCCTGTCACAGAAAGCCGCATCCATGTCGTTTTTCCAGAAGCTCAAACAACGCATGTTCAAGTCCTCGTCGAAACTCGACGAAGGGCTCGAGGCGCTGGTGGATGAAGGCAGAGAACAGGACGACCTGACAGAGGCCGGGGAGGCACCGGCGAGAGATGATCACGTCGACCCGATGCCGCAGGAGGAGGCCCCTCCCGCGCCCGAGACAACCGCTCCAGCCAGCCCTGAACCCATAAAACCCGAACAGGCCAGCGAAGGCGAAAAACCCGGCCTTTTCGGGCGCCTGCTCGGACGCGATTCTGCCCCGCGCCGGGTGCTGGATGACGAGATGCTCGAAAGCCTCGAAGACCTGCTCATCCAGGCCGATATGGGGGTCGAGACAGCGGCGAGGGTCGCTGCCAATCTTGCCGAGGGGCGCTTCGGGCGCAGGCTTTCCGTGCCCGAGATCAAATCCGCACTGGCCGAGGAGATCGCGCAGATCATGGAGCCTGTCGCCCGCCCGCTGCCGCTCTATCCGGCGCGGCCGCAGGTGGTGCTGGTGGTGGGCGTGAATGGTGCGGGCAAGACCACGACCATCGGCAAGCTGGCCAGCCAGTTCCGCGCGGCAGGCAAATCGGTGATGATTGCAGCGGGCGACACGTTCCGTGCCGCAGCGGTCGAACAGTTGCAGGTCTGGGGCGAGCGCGCGGGCGTGCCGGTGATGACCGCGCCCGAAGGCTCGGACCCGGCAAGCCTTGCCCATGACGCGCTGACGCGCGCGCGCGCCGAGGGGGTGGATCTCTTGATGATCGACACAGCCGGGCGGTTGCAGAACCGCACCGACCTGATGGAGGAACTCGCCAAGATTCTGCGCGTGCTGCGCAAGATCGACCCGGAGGCACCGCATAACACGCTTCTGGTGCTCGATGCCACCACTGGGCAGAACGCGCTGAACCAGGTCGAGATTTTCCGCAAGCTGGCCGATGTCTCGGGGCTGGTGATGACCAAGCTTGACGGCACGGCGCGGGGCGGCGTGCTGGTGGCACTTGCCGACCGCTTCGGCCTGCCGATCCATGCCATCGGTGTGGGCGAGCAGATCGACGATCTGCAGGCATTCGATCCCGAGGAATTCGCCGCCGCGCTGGTGGGCACCGACGCTCAGGCGTGACCGGTTGCCCCTGACAGAAGGCGCGGGTCCACGCCTATGGCCTTTAGCGCGCCATCCCATTTGCCACTGTCATCCAGCTCGAAGACCATCGCGCGCGTGGCCTCGGTCAGCAGCCAGCCACCGGCCTGGATTTCGTCCTCGAGCTGATTCGGCCCCCAGCCTGCATAGCCCAGAGCCGTGATCACCTGCGCCGGCCCCTGCCCGCGCGCCATCTCGGCCAGAATCTCGACCGAGGTGCTGAGCATGATGCCGCTCGTCACTTCCATGCTGCCTTCCTCTGTCATCACATCGGGCGAGTGCAGCACGAAGCCGCGCGAGGTCTCGACCGGGCCGCCGAAATGCACACTCCCCTCGGGCGTGTCCCCCAGCCCGGTGGCTTCGCCAGCAAGCGGCAGGTCGAGATGCTCCAGTAGCCGTGAGAGCGTCAGATCCGGCAGCGGTTTGTTGATGATCACGCCCATCGCGCCCTCGTCCGAATGGGCGCAGAGCAGCACCACCGCATGCGCGAATCGGGGGTCGGGCATGGTGGGCATGGCAATCAGCAGCTTGCCGACGAGTGAGTCCATGGCAGAAAATCCGTTACTCCAACGCGCAAGTAAGGCGCATTTTTTCACCATGCCGTGCCCGCACAGGCTTGCCAAGGGCTGCAACACCTGCCCGACGGACGAAAAGATCACAGAGCGGCCAAGTCGCGCGGATTTGACTTCCGTTACCCGGTCTGGCGATAAATAGCTGAAGCATGAACAATGTTTTCCGTACGCTCACCTTTTGCCTTGGTCTCAGCCTGCCTCAGGCGGCCCTTGCCCAGTCACCGCGCCTGTCCGAGATACTCGACGCCCAGATGCGCACGGGCTGGAAGACCGAGCAGGGAACGCATATGGCGGCGCTACACCTGCAACTCGCACCGGACTGGATCACCTATTGGCGCCATCCGGGTGAGAGCGGAATCGTTCCGCAATTCGATTGGTCGCGGTCGCGCAATCTGGCGCATGCGCGGGTCCACTGGCCCGAGCCGCGCCTGTTCATAAAGTCCGGCTTCCAGAGCATCGGCTATGCGGGTGAACTGGTGCTGCCCATCGAACTCACCCCGGTGACATCCGGCCAGCCCATCGAGTTGGATGCGACCATGCTGCTGGGCGTGTGCGATGACATCTGCATTCCGGTTGATCTGGACCTGAACGCGACCATGCAAGGCGCGGGTCAGCCAGATCGCGCCATTGCTGCAGCGCTCTCAAGCCGCCCGGGTACGGCGAAAGCCGCTGGCCTGCGCGCAGTGTCCTGCGAGATCGCACCGCATCAGCGCGGCCTGCAACTCAGCGCTGCGCTGGACATGCCCCAAAATGGTGCGAATGAATTCGCGCTGGTCGAAATGACCGGTGCGCAGGGGACGGGCCGCACGCTGGGCTCCGAGCGCAATGGCGATGCGCTGATGGGCCATATGCTGCTGCCCGGGACCACGACTGCCATCGACCGCTCGGCCGTGCGGGTGAGCGTGGTTACAGAGCGGGGCACAGTGGTGCATCAGGGCTGCGCATTCACCGACTGACTCAGGACGATGCGTCCTCGGCCCGCGCCGCTGCCCCACCAAGCCAGACCGCAATCGCTCCGACTACCCAAGCGATGGCCAGCGCGGCTGTGGAGCCGCCGATGAACAGCACCAGCGCCGTGCGCAGTGGGTCATCCGCAACAGGGCCTATATCCGCGAGCAGGCCGGGCAGGCTGCCCTGCACAAACACGCTGCCAAAGGTCGCTGCAAATAACGCTGCCAGCGCCAGCGCCGCAACCGTCGGCACGGCGAGCACCCCGCGCGCTGGCTGTGCCAGCGCGCGGCGCAGCGATATCATCTGACGGCGCATGTCATGGCCAATGGCCAGCACCGCCGGCACCAGCAGCAGCACCAAGAACATGCCGAAGCCCAGACCATAGACCAGCGTGATCACCGTGGGCTTTAGGAAGGCCGCTTGCGTGGACTCCTCGAACATCAGCGGTGTGAGGCCCAGAACTGTTGTCAATGTCGTCAGCAGCACCGGGCGCAATCGGTCGCAGGTGGCATCGATGATCGAGGGAATCAGTCCTCGGTCGCGGGCATATTGGTCAACCGTCGTCACCAGCACGATGGAGTCGTTGATGATGATCCCGACCATGCCCATCATGCCTACGATGGAGAACATGGTCATCGCCATATCCCAACTCATATGGCCATAGATCACCCCGATCAGACCGAAGGGAATCACCGCCATCACCACCATCGGGCGCAACCAGCTCGAGAACACCCAGGCCAGAGTGAGGTAGATCAGCACCAGGCAGAGCGCGAGGCCGATGACGGCATCGGAGAGGAACTCGCGCTCCTGCTCGGCCTGACCGGAAAGCCGTGTGGTGATCCCGAAATCAGCCTCCAGATCGGGCAGGATACGCTCGGTCAGCGCGCGGGTCACTTCACGCGCGCGGGCAGGGTCATCCTCAGAGAGATCTCCCGAAACCGTGACCACGCGGATGCCATTCTCGCGCCGAACGCTCGAGAAGCCCTGCCGCTCGGTGACAGAGACGATATCACCCAGAAGCACCTGCGCACCCGACGGCGCGCGCATCTGCATGCTGTCGAGGAAATCGGCGGCGCGCTCAGCCTGCGGGACCTCGACCCGGATGCGGCCGGTGCGCAACCCGTCGGGGAAGGTCGCGGCTTCGATGCCCGAGAGACGATTGCGCAGATCGCGTGACAGCCCGTCGATGGTGAAGCCCAGCGCCTGCCCCTGCGGGGTCAGTTGCAGAATGAGTTCCTGCTTGTCATAGGGCATGTTGTCTTCCAGCCCCGACACTTCCGGGAAGGGCACCAGCGCCGCGCGCAGCGCTTCGGAAGCTTCTTTCAGCGTCTCTGCACCGGCCCCGCTGAGGTCAACCGACAGTGTGTCACCGCCCGGACCGCCACCCCATGAGCGGAAGCTGAGCTCCTCGAGACGAGGATGCTGCGCCGCTTCCTCCTGAACCATGGCGGCAAAGGCAAAGCTCGACACCGGGCGGAAATCGGCATCGACAAGGTCGATGGAAATCCCGCCGAGCAGGTCTGCATCCTTGTTCTCGGCCGAGGCGAGCGCGCGCCCGGCATTGCCGCCCAGTTCGACCATGGCGAAGGCGACCGGGTTGGTGCCGCTCTGCTCTTCCATCCGAGCAGCGACCGCATCGGTTGCGCGTTGCAACTCGCGCAGCATCTCGAACGTATCGGCACGCGTGGCACCATCGGCCATTACGATATTGCCGGTGATCGAGCCCTGTTCGGGCGGGGCAAAGAAGCGGAAGGGCAGGTTGCCACTGACCAGATGCGTCGCCTGAAAGGTCAGCAGCGCAATCAGCCCGGCGACAACCGGATAGCGCGCGGCAATGACAAACCCGATGAAGGGCCGGAAGGCGTTTTCACGCACCCAGCGGAAGATGCGATTGACCTGCCGCGACGGCCAGTCATACCAGCGCTCTTTCAGGCCACTGGCGATGGCGTGATACATGTGGTTGGGCAGGATCAGGAAGCATTCGACCAGCGAGGCAATCAGCACAGCGATCACGGTCAGCGGAATATCGGCAATAAGCGTGCCGAAACGCCCGCCGACAAGGATCAGCGCGCCAAAAGCCAGAATCGTGGTAATCGTCGCGGCAAAGACCGGCTGCGCCATACGGGTGGCCGCGTTCTCGGCGGCCTGGGCCGGTGATTCCCCGAGTTCTCGCGCGCGGTAATCGGCGTGTTCGCCCACCACGATGGCGTCATCGACCACGATCCCCAGCGTGATGATCAGCGCGAAAAGCGAGATCATGTTGAAGCTCAGCCCCAACAGATACATCACCGCGATGGCCGCCATCATCGCCGCCGGAATACCTGCCGAAACCCAAAACGCCGTGCGCGCGTTGAGGAACAGGAACAGCAGGATCACCACCAGTCCCAACCCGAGCAAGCCGTTCTTGACCAGCAGCCAGATCCGGCCCGAGATGAACTCGGCCCGTGTCGAGACCAGCTCGATCCGCGTGCCCTCGGGCAGAGAGCGATTCATTTCCGCGGCGATGCGCTCGACCGTGGCCTGTATGGCAATCGCGTCGCCCCGCTCGGAGCGGTCGACGCGCAGTGTGATGGCCGGGTCATCGCCGACGAAAAAGGCGCGATCACGGTCAACACCGCCTTCGCCGATCAGCGCCACATCGCCGAGTCTGAGCGTTGTGCCGTCAGAGCGCGTGCGAAGCGCGATCTCGGCAACCTCATCTGCCGAGCGTCGCTCGGTCCCGGTGCGCACACGGGAGGTACCTGACGACACTTCGCCCGTCGGGTCCGTTGTAACGGTCGCGCGGATGGCATCCGCGATCTCGGCCATGGTCAGATCGTGTTCGATCAGGTTGCGGGTCGGCACCTCGACGGTCACTTCGGCGCTGGCAACCCCACGAATGGTGGTCCGAGTGATGCCTGCATCATAAAGCCGCGCGCCAAGCTCATCGGCAAAGCGGGCCAATTGTTCCACCGCGACCGGGCCCGTTATGACCACATTGGTCACGCGATCCGCCCAATTCGAGCGCCGCGTCACCGGATCCTCGGCATCTTCGGGCAAATTCGCGAGCGCTGAAATCGCATCCTGCGCGTCGGAATTGGCGCGCTGCATGTCCCAGCCGGTCTCAAACTCCAGCGTGAAACTCGCGCGACCCTCGCGCGATTGCGCCGTGACCTGCGTCACTCCCTCGACGGCCTGCAGGGCTGGCCCTGCAAGCTGGACAATACCGCGGTCCACATCTTCCGCGCCGGCACCGGGCCAGCGGATATCGACGGTAATGTTATCAACCACGACATCAGGAAAAAACTGCGTGCGCATCTGCGGAATGGCCGCCAGACCGGCGACCAGCATCACCACCAACAGCAGATTCGCGGCGGTCTTGTGGCGGGTGAAATAACGGAAAACGCCAAGCGCCTGAACGGCCAGCCGGTCACGCGTGCTGCGGGGGAGAGGGGTCTCGCTCATGGCTCAGCCCCCGCTCTGCGGGCGCCCGCCACCGCCACCGCCCTCCAACCGCTCGACCATCGAGGCAGGCACCTCGTCCTCTGCCAGTTGCGCCAGCATCCGCGCGCGCACGGGCTCGGGCATCCGGGTATTCCCCTCGACCTGAGCGATAAGCCGCGCGCGGCGTTCAGAATCGAGTTTGACCATCTCGGGCTCGTCGGTGATGACCTCGCCCGTGGCAGTCTCGCGCTGCGGGCGCACGCGGATGCCGCTACCCAGCATCGGGCCGATCTCGCGCACGATTTCGCGCCCGGCCAGCGCCTGTGCCTCGACAATCACATTCTCGCCCTGACGGCGCAGGATGGTGACCGGAATCGCCTCCAGCCGCTCGTCATCGCCCACAGCCAGAACATTGCCGGCCGCGTTGACAGCAGTTGCGGGCAGCAGGGCCACGTCCGAGAGCGAAGGCTCCTGCAGACGCACGGTCACGAAATCACCCGGTCTGAAGCCGCGCGGCGCCAACAGATCGACAAAGAGGCGCCGCCCGCTCTGGCCCTGCTCGACTGTTGCGGACGCCCGAACCAGCCGCCCGGGCGAGGTGATCTCATAACCCGCCACTTCGAGGGCGACCTCGGCCTCGGCATCACGGATGTTCCCGATATCGTCAATCAGCCGCAGATACTGCGCGGTCGAGACGCGCACCGAGACTTCCAGCGACTGCGGGTCGATGATGCGGCCAAGCTGTTCATTGGTGTTCACAAATCGCCCTTCGACAATGTCGATATCGGCCAGCGTGCCATCGAAAGAGGCATGAACGCGGGTGTCCGCCAAGCGCCGCTCGGCTTCGGCCAGCGTGATCTGCTGGCGGTCAAGCGCGGTCTGGGCCTGATCGAGCCGGGCCTCGGCCTGGGCCTCCGCCTGACGCCGCCCGACAAGGCTCTGGCGCGCCGAAGCCAGCGCGAGTTCGGCCTCTTCCAGCGCGGCCTCGGTCGATACGCCGCGCTGGGCCAGATCGGTGCGCCGGGCCAATGCCCGCTCGCGCAGGTCGAATTGCGCCTGGGCCGAAGCCACATCTTCGGCGGCAAGCTCCAGCGCGCGCATCGCATCGCGCAGCTCGGCCTCGGCCCGGGTCAGATCAGAACGCGCCATGGCCAGCGCTGACTCGGCATCGGCGGGGTCGATGCGGAACAGAAGCTGTCCTTCCGCGACTTCGGCACCATCCTCAAATCCTTCGGCCACCTCCAGCACGCGCCCGCCGACGGGGGCGCGTAACTCCAGCGAGCGCCGCGTGCGCACTTCGCCGAAAGCCGACAGGACTGGCATGACCTCATCCTGCGCGACGGTCATGACGCGCACTGTGAAGACCCGCTCACGCCCCTGCCCCGGGCCGTCTGGCGCATCGCCGCGGCTCTGAATGGCCGAAACCATCGTGTACCCGGCATATCCGAGCGCCGCCACGGAGATCGCCGCGAGGAACAGCGCCAGCAGGCTGCGGGTGAGAAAACGCATTACATCTCCAGTCCGGATGGTCGTGTATCGTAAGTATACGCCGAAAAAGGCAGAACAGTTCAATCATTCCGAACGCAAGAGCGCGTTACTTCCGTCGCAAATGCTCCTCCAGACGCGGAAAAATCTCGACAAAATTGCACGGGGCGTGGCGATAATCGAATTGATGGACGAGAATTTCGTCCCAAGCATCCTTGCAAGCACCCGAAGAGCCCGGCAACGCGAATAGATAGGTCCCCTGTGCCACACCAGCACAGGCGCGCGACTGGATCGCAGAAGTGCCGATCTTCTGCATCGAGACGATGGTGAAGACAGTGCCAAAGGCGTCGATTTCCTTCTCATAGACATCGCGATGCGCCTCGACAGTCACATCCCGCCCGGTCAGCCCGGTGCCGCCAGTGGACAGAATCGCGTCGATCCCAGGGTCCGCGCACCATGCACGCAGTTGTGCGGCGATCTGCTCGCGCTCGTCGCGCACAATCTCGCGCGCGGCCAGCACGTGTCCGGCGCCCTCGATCCGGCCCACAAGTGTGTCGCCGGATTTATCCGTGCTCAAATCACGCGTATCCGAGACCGTGAGCACCGCGAAACGAACGGGCATGAAAGATTTCGACGTATCAAGGCGGCTCATGGCAGGGTTCTCAATTTGGCTTGCAGGTCCAACAGGTCGGCCCAGGCCTCGCGCTTGGCGGCGGGGGTACGCAACAGATAGGCCGGGTGGAGCATGGGCAGCGCCGGGCGGCCCGAGATCTCGCGCCACTGACCGCGAATGCGAGTGATGCCCTCAGAGGTCTCCAGCAGTGTCGAGGCCGAAATCCGGCCCATGAGCACGACGATATCGGGGTTCGCGAGTTCAATATGGCGCAGCACGAAGGGGCGCATCATCGCGCGTTCGTCGGCGCTGGGGTCGCGGTTCTGGGGCGGGCGCCAGGGCAGAATATTGGTGATATAGAGCGCGCGGGCCGGGTCCGGGTGCGCGCGGCCCATCGCGATGGCGGCGAACATCCGGTCGAGAAGCTGACCCGCCTCGCCCACGAAAGGCTTGCCCTGCAGGTCTTCCTCGCGCCCCGGCGCCTCGCCCACGATCATCACGCGCGCGCCCTCTTGCCCATCGCAAAAGACCAGATTGCGCGCGCCAAGGCGCAGGTCGCAATGCGGATAGGCGGCCAGTACCTCGCGCAATTCGGAGAGGGTCTGCGCTGCGGCAGCCAACGCGCGGGCATCGACGACGGGGTCGGTTACCTCAACAACTGGCGCGGTTGCAGCGAGCGCAGCGGCAGGTTTGGCAGGTTTGGCGGGCAACGCATAGCGGTTCTGCGGTGCGTCGCAGATCGCCTCATCCACACCCATCTCGACCTGCCACGCGAGTGCTGCGCGGGCAGTCTCGAAATTCCTTTCCCAATCCGACCATGGTGTCATGCGCGCCACGCTACTGCCCTGCGCCCCCAGCGTAAAGCGGCCTTGTCGTCGCGCCGCGCGGTTTCTATAACGCAGACAAGGCCGCGACCGGGGGGAGCATGACATTCACGCAGACGCACCTTCTGGGGATCGAGCCGCTGCACCCGGCCGAAATCACCACTATTCTCGATCTCGCCGAGGAATATGTCGAACTTAACCGCTCCGCGGAGAAACACGCCGATGTGCTCGCAGGCATGACGCAGATCAACATGTTCTTCGAGGCTTCGACCCGCACGCAGGCGAGTTTCGAGCTGGCGGGCAAACGACTGGGTGCGGATGTGATGAGCATGGCGATGGGCCAGTCGAGCTTGAAGAAGGGTGAGACGCTGATCGACACGGCGCTGACGCTGAATGCGATGCACCCGGATCTTCTGGTGGCGCGTCACGGCAGTTCGGGTGCAGTGAACCTGCTGGCCGAAAAAGTGAACTGCGCGGTGCTCAATGCCGGCGACGGGCGGCACGAACACCCCACGCAAGCGTTGCTTGATGCGCTGACCATCCGGCGCAAGAAGGGACGGCTGCATCGGCTTGTGATCGCCATCTGTGGCGATATTGCCCATAGCAGGGTCGCGCGCTCGAACCTGCTCCTGTTGGGCAAAATGGAAAATCGCGTGCGGCTGGTGGGGCCGCCGACACTGATGCCCGCGCAGGTGGGTGCGTTCGGGGTCGAGGTCTGTGACGACATGCGCGCGGGGCTGGAAGGGGCAGATGTGGTGATGATGCTGCGGCTGCAGCGCGAACGGATGGACGGTGGCTTCGTGCCCTCGGAGCGCGAGTATTTCCAGCGCTTCGGGCTGGATGCGGAAAAGCTCGCCTATGCCAAGGAGGATGCCATCGTCATGCATCCCGGCCCGATGAACAGAGGCATCGAGATCGACGGCGCGATTGCCGATGACATCAACCGCTCGGTCATTCAGGAACAGGTCGAGATGGGTGTTGCGGTGCGCATGGCCTGCATGGACCTGCTGGCGCAGAACCTGCGCAAGGCCCGCGAACGCAAGCGGCTGAGGGAGGCCGGGAATGGGTGAGACAATCCGCGAAAGCAGCCTTGGCGACACCGTGGTCAACTTGGAGCATGGCGAGAAGCGCCTGCGCGACATTCGCACGGATCGGGCAACCTATATCCGCGACCACGCTGTGATGGCAGTATTGGGCATGGGGCTGGTTGGCATGGTTCTGGCGATCATCGGCTCGGATCATGTGCTGATCGGCTCATTTGGGGCCGTGCTGGCGCTGACCGCGCGCGGGCTGTGGCTCTATTCCGAGCAGATGAAATTCCAATGGGTGCTGACCAATGCGCGCATGATCGGCCCCGGCGGGCGGCAGGCTTATCTGCTGGAGCTCAAGACTGTGCGCCGTCTGTTCGGCGATATCCAGCTTGTCACTAAAGGCGGCGACAAGCATCTGATCAAGCATGTCGCCGATGCCGAGGCCGTCGTCGCCGAGATCGAGGGCGCGCGTGAGAAGCGCGCCAAGCGCAAGGGCGGCTGAGATGGACCCACTGCCCGCGCATGTCGTATTTCAGCGAGGCGAACAGGTCCTCGCCCTGATCCGTCCGGATTTTCAGGTCCAGCTCCTGGGCGAGATGCTGCTCGGCGTGCTGTCAATGATCGGGGTCGTGCTCCTGACGATAGGCGTGGATTACATGCAGGAGCGGCCCCTGCGGGGCGTGGGATCGGGCTTGCTCTTCGCGGCCATCCTGATGATCGGGCCGATACTGGCGCAACGCATCCTGACGCCGCGCCCGGCCTATGTGCTGACCCAGCGACGATTGATCGTGAATGGACGCACCTCCATCCCGCTTGACGAGATCACGCGCCTGCAAGTCTGGCTGACCGGGCTGTATGTCCATGGCAGCGATCAGCGCGGCTGTCTTCAACATATGATCAACCCCGCTGCAGTGGCGCAGCTCATCCGTGACGCCATTGGCCGACAGGAGAGAGCCTGATGCTGTGGTTCCACAATACCCGCCTGATCGACCCCGAGGCCGGGACCGACAAGATCGGCACGCTGCTGCTGCGCGACGGTGTGATTGCCGAGCGCGACGGCCCCCGCCCCGGCGGGGCTGACGCCATCGACGCGCAGGGCAAATGCCTCGCGCCCGGCATTGTCGATCTGGGCGTGCAGGTGGGCGAGCCGGGCGCACAGCACAAGGAAAGCCTGCGCACAGCCGGGCTGGCCGCAGCCGCAGGGGGCGTGACCACGATCATCATGCGCCCGGATACGACGCCCGCCATCGATACGCCCGAAGTGCTAGAATACGTCACCCGCCGCGCCAAGGCCCGCACGCCAGTCAATATCCGCGCC
Organism: Paracoccaceae bacterium; assembly: GCA_007694945.1. GTDB lineage: Bacteria > Pseudomonadota > Alphaproteobacteria > Rhodobacterales > Rhodobacteraceae > Roseinatronobacter. Next base: position 44,487 of record REER01000061.1, read on the forward strand.
ACGGCCGCGCTTACGCGCGGGCGCGAAGGGCGCGAGATGGCCGAGATCGGGCTGCTCTTGGACGCAGGCGCCGTCGCCTTCGGTGACGGCGCCCGGGTCTTGCGCGACACTAAGGTGCTTGGCCGCGCGATGACCTATGCCAATGGGCTGGGAGCGCTGATCGTGGGCCATCCGCAGGATGCCGGTCTCTCGCACGGGGCCTGCGCAACCTCTGGGAAATTCGCCTCGCTCAAGGGTCTACCCGCGGTCTCGCCAATGGCCGAGCGGATGGGATTGGATCGCGACATCGGCCTCGTCGAGATGACAGGCGCGCGCTACCACGCCGACCAGATCACCTGCGCCCGCGCCCTGCCGCCGCTGGAGCGCGCCAAGAATAACGGGTTTGATGTGACCGCCGGCGTCTCGATCCATCACGTGACGCTGAATGAATTCGATGTCGGCGATTACCGGACCTTCTTCAAACTGACGCCGCCCCTGCGCAGCGAGGATGACCGTCGCGCCGTGGTCGAGGCCCTGCGCACAGGGCTGATCGACATCATCTGTTCGATGCACACGCCGCAGGACGAGGAATCCAAGCGCCTGCCCTTCGAGGAAGCCGCTCCCGGCGCGGTTGGTCTGGAAACGCTGCTGCCTGCCGCGATGCGGCTGCACCATTCCGAAGGGCTGAGCCTGTCCGCGATCTGGCGCGCGCTGGCCCTGAACCCCGCGCGCAGGTTGGGGCTGGAGGCGGGACGGCTGAGCATTGGCGCCCCGGCGGATCTGGTGCTGTTTGACCCTGACGCTCCCTTCGTGCTCAACCGCTTCACCTTGCGCTCCAAATCCAAGAACACGCCCTTTGACGAGGCGCGGATGCAAGGCCGGGTTCTGGCGACTTATGTCGGCGGTGTGCAAGTCTATCCGGAACCTGGCGATGCCTGAGCTGCTCACACCGTTCTGGCTTCTAGGCCTAGTGGGACTGGCGGCCTACCTTCTTGGGTCAGTGCCTTTTGGGGTCGTGGTCGCACGGATGATGGGCTTGGGCGATCTGCGCAAGATCGGCTCGGGCAATATCGGCGCGACCAATGTCATGCGCACTGGTAACAAACGCGCAGGGCAACTGACCTTTCTGCTCGACGCAGGCAAGGGGGCCTTCGCCGCGCTGCTGGCATGGTGGGCGCTTGGAGAAGATGGCGCGCAGGTCGCAGCTTTGGCAGCCTTTCTGGGGCATTTGTTTCCGGTTTTCCTGGGTTTGCGGGGCGGTAAAGGAGTCGCGACCTTTATCGGCATCGCGCTTGTGATGGCTTGGCCAGTGGGGCTGGCCGTGTGTGCCCTCTGGGTCGCTGTATTCAAGCTGGCGCGGATTTCGTCACTGGCGGCCCTCGTCGCAAGCACACTCAGCCCGGTGCTGGCATGGGGCTTCGGCTATGGCAGCATGGTGGCGCTGTTTGTCGTGCTCGCCGCTATGATCATCTACAAACACGGCGAGAATATCCGGCGCCTGATCTCCGGAACCGAGCCACGATTTGACAAGTGAAGCAAGAGCCCGTCGCGATGCGGCCCTCTAAGATATTTAAACAAACCCGCCGACATGTGTCGGCGGGTTTGCATCAGAAAAACTGTCTGCGGCATATCACTGCGGCAGAAGCACCCGGTCAATGCGGTGGATCACACCGTTGGACCCCATGATATCCGCCTGTGTCACGTTCGCATTGTTCACGCGAACACCGGTCCCGGTCGCGTCGATATCCACAGTGCTACCCTGAACGGTGTCGGCATCGAGGCGCTGTCCGGCCAGTTGGTCCGAGGTCACGGCACCGGGCACAACATGATAGGTCAGCACTTCGACAAGCTGATCGCGATTTTCGGGCTGCAGCAGAGACTCTACTGTGCCGGGCGGCAGAGCCTCAAAAGCTGCATTCGTGGGGGCAAAGAGCGTGAACGGCCCATCGCCTTTCAGCGTGTCGACCAGTCCGGCAGTGGACACGGCGGTAACCAATGTGGAGAACTGATCATTGGACGCGGCGATATCGACAATATCCGGCTGGCCGCTCATCGGCGCACAGCCAGCCACGATGGCTGTCAGGCCAGTTGCAGCGACGGTTGTCATCAGTGTTCTGCGGTTCATGTCGTCTCCTCTTTGTCTATTTCAGGCGCAGCCCAGCGCTCGGCATGATTGTCGCGCCATAAGGTAATTCGCAGGGCAATGCGGTCTGGATCAAAACTGCTCTTGCGTATCTGGGAAACATGAGAGCTGGCGCGAAGCGAGACACGCCTCACGCGCGGGTGATTATCGCCGCCGCGATGTGCTATTCACCCCAGCACCATCGCCCCGGCCCAGAGCTTGCGCATCAGGTCAGGCTGGCCGCGCAAACCGGTCTTGGTGAAGATCTGTTTGGAGTAGTAACGCGCCGTCTCGATGGTCAGCCCCAGTGCCTGCGCTGCCTCGGCAAGGCTGGCACCCTGCCCCAGCGCACGGGCCAGCCTTGCCTCGGGCAGGCTGAGCCCGAGGCACTGCGCAATCCGTTCGGGCTCGGGGAGCGGCGCGTCGATGGCGCGCAAATAGCCCATATCGGGCAGGCAGAGCATCTCGAGCGTCGGAGAGAGGCGCAGCAGCCCCTTCCCGGCCAGCGCAATTACAGGCAGCGTGACACCGGCCCGCACCAGCAATTCGCGCGCAACGGCATCGCGCGCGACTACTTCGCCACGGGCACCGAAACGCACCCTCCCGACCTGCAAGCGCCGCGCAAGGCTGTCAGCTTGCGCGATCTCTGCCCGCAGACCCGAGACCTGCACCGCCAACGCAAGCGCCTGCTCCAGATGCGGCGCCAAACTGGACAGGAGCGCCGAATCTGCGGCCCGGAATACCCCCCGCCCACGGTTCAGCAGCAACCATGCCGCGCCACCCGGTGCACGGATCCCCAACGCGCGCTGATCACCCTCTGCTGCGGAGCCCAGCGCCCGGTCCGAAAGTTCCTCGCCCGTATAGACGCGCCCAAGACGCAGCCCGGTAAGCCCAGCGGGCCGCGCGCCGCTCGTCTCAACCGCCATGTCCCAGACCTGCCCCGCGTGCCAGAACTGCGCCGCATCCGCCTGCATCTGTGCGCCCAACTCGCGCAACATGGGCGCCCAATCGCCACCAGCTGCCCCGGCGCGCGTGATGGAAACCAGCACTCTCGTGTCCTGCGCAGTGATCATGAACCCTCAACATCCCATATGGGAGGTGCGCGCAGTCTAGCGCAGGGTTACACGCCTGCCAAGCCGCACCAAAGCCAAAAGGACCCTGCCCCGCATGACCCTGCAAGCGCTGACCCACCTGCAACGGCTCGAAGCCGAGGCGATCCACATCATGCGGGAAGTTGTCTCGGAGGCGGAAAAGCCGGTAATGCTCTATTCTGTGGGCAAGGACAGCGCCGTCATGCTGCATCTGGCGCGCAAGGCCTTCTACCCTGCGCCCCCGCCCTTCCCGCTCCTGCATGTTGATACGACATGGAAATTCCGTGAGATGTATGCACTGCGCGACCGCGCCGCACGCAAGGCAGGGATGCAGTTGATCGTCTATCAGAACCCCGAGGCCGTGCGGCGCGGCATCAACCCGTTCGACCATGGCGGGTTGCATACCGATATGTGGAAGACCGAAGGGCTGAAACAGGCGCTCGACCTGCATGGCTTCGACGCGGCCTTCGGCGGCGCGCGCCGCGACGAGGAAAAGAGCCGCGCCAAGGAACGTATCTTCAGCTTCCGCACCGCTGCCCATCGCTGGGACCCGAAGGCGCAACGCCCCGAACTCTGGCGGGTCTATAACGCCCGCAAGGCCAAGGGCGAATCGATGCGGGTTTTTCCATTGTCGAACTGGACCGAACTCGACATCTGGCAATATATCCATCTGGAGAATGTCGAGATTGTCCCGCTCTACTTCGCCGCCGAGCGCCCGACGGTCATCCGCGACGGGCTTCTCCTGATGGTCGATGACGACCGCTTCCCGCTCAATGACGAAAAACCGGTGATGCGCTCGGTGCGGTTCCGCACGCTGGGCTGCTACCCGCTGACCGGCGCTGTCGAAAGCCGCGCGACCACCCTGCCCGAGATCATTCAGGAAATGCTGCTGACGACCACATCCGAGCGGCAGGGGCGCGCGATCGACCATGACCAGGCGGCCTCGATGGAGAAGAAAAAGCAGGAAGGCTATTTCTGATGGACGATATTTACAAAACCGACGCCCTGATCACCGAAAACATCGACGCCTATCTGGAGACCCACCAGCACAAGACCATGCTGCGCTTCATTACGTGCGGCTCGGTCGATGATGGCAAATCCACGCTGATCGGGCGGCTCCTCTATGACAGCAAGATGATCTTCGAGGACCAGCTTGCCGCGCTGGAGGCGGATTCGAAGCGCGTGGGCACTCAAGGCGAGAAAATCGACTTCGCGCTGCTGGTCGATGGTCTGGCCGCCGAGCGCGAACAGGGCATCACCATCGACGTGGCCTATCGTTTCTTCGCCACCGAAAAGCGCAAGTTCATCGTCGCCGACACCCCCGGCCACGAACAATACACCCGCAACATGGTTACTGGCGCGTCCACCGCAGACCTTGCCGTGATCCTGATCGACGCGCGCAAGGGGGTGCTGACCCAGACAAGGCGGCACAGCTATCTCGCGCATCTGTTGGGCATCCGCCATATCATGCTGGCGGTGAACAAGATGGACCTTGTCGGCTATGACCGCGAGGTGTTCGACCGTATTGTCGCGGATTACCGCGCCTTTGCCGAATCCATCGGGATCATCGAGTTCACGGCGGTTCCAATCTCGGGCCTTGCGGGCGACAATATCGCCAGCCCCAGCGCCGCAATGGGCTGGTATGACGGCCCCACATTGCTGAACCATCTCGAAACCGTCGAACTTGATCAGAGCGCGGATCAGCGCAAACCCTTCCGCATGGCCGTGCAGTGGGTCAATCGCCCCAATCTCGATTTTCGCGGCTTTGCCGGCACGATTGTTTCAGGTCAGATTCACTCCGGTGACGAGGTGCGTGTGCTACCCTCGGGCAAGACCTCAAGCGTGGCGAAAATCGTCACACTCGACGGCGATCTGGAGCGCGCGGTCGCCGGTCAGGCCGTGACCATCTGCCTTGCCGATGAGATCGACTGCTCGCGCGGGCAGGTCATCACCGCAGCGAACAGCCCGGTCGAGGTGGCCGACCAGTTCGAGGCGACTGTCATCTGGATGGAGGAGGACGACATGGTGCCGGGCCGCGCCTATTGGCTCAAACTCGGCCCGCAGACTGTGAGCGTGACAATCGCGCAACCAAAATATCAGATCAATGTCAACACGATGGAGCATCTGGCCGCCAAGACACTCGACCTCAACGCGATTGGTGTGGCCGTGGTGACCACCGACCGCGACATCCCCTTCGCGCCCTATGAGGACAGTCGCGATCTGGGCGGCTTCATCCTGATCGACAAGCTGACCAACCGCACGGTGGGCGCGGGGCTCATACATTTCGCACTGCGCCGCGCCTCGAATATCCACTGGCAGGCGACCGATATCTCGCGCGATCATCACGCGAGCCTCAAGAACCAGCAGCCGATGGTGCTCTGGATGACCGGCCTGTCGGGCTCTGGCAAATCCACCATCGCCAATCTGGTCGAGAAGAAGCTGGCGCGGATGAACCGCCACACTTTCCTGCTCGATGGTGACAATGTGCGGCATGGGCTGAACAAGGATCTGGGCTTCACTGATGCCGACCGCGTGGAGAATATCCGCCGCGTGGGCGAAGTCGCGAAACTGATGAGCGATGCCGGACTGATCGTGATCACGGCTTTCATCTCACCCTTTCGCTCCGAGCGCGAAATGGTGCGCGGCATGATGCAGCCGGGCGAATTCGTCGAGATTTTCATCGACACCCCACTGGACGAGGCGGAAAAGCGTGATGTCAAGGGGCTCTATGCCAAGGCGCGGGCCGGCGAGTTGAAGAATTTCACCGGAATTGACTCGCCCTACGAGCCGCCCGAAGCGCCCCAGATCCGGATCGACACGACCAGTATGAGTCCCGAAGAGGCCGCCGATCTGATCATCGCCAAGCTGATCCCCTGAGGGGGATCAGACCGTCAGCCCCTCAGGCTCGGGCAGACCATTCGTGCGGCAGCATGCGGTCAGCGTATTGGCCAGGAGACAGGCAATCGTCATCGGCCCGACCCCGCCCGGCACCGGCGTTATGGCACCGGCAACGCCCGTTGCGCTCTCGAAATGCACATCACCCACGAGCCGCGTTTTCTCACCCGCGGCGATTCGGTTGATGCCCACATCGATCACCGTCGCGCCGGGTTTGACCCAGTCACCCGGTATCATCTCGGCGCGCCCTACGGCTGCGACCAGAATATCGGCGCGGCGGCAGACCTCGGCCAGATCGCGCGTGCGCGAATGTGCGATGGTAACCGTGCAACTCTCGCCCAGCAGCAATTGCGCCATGGGTTTGCCCACGATATTGGAGCGGCCCACCACCACGGCCTCGAGGCCAGAGAGGCTCCCGTGATGATCGCGCAGCATCATCAGACAGCCGAGCGGCGTACAGGGCACCATGGCCTTCTGCCCGGTCCCGAGCAACCCAACGTTGGAAATGTGAAAGCCGTCCACATCCTTGGCTGGGTCGATACTGTTGATCACCAGATCGGAATTGAGATGAGAAGGCAGCGGTAACTGCACGAGAATGCCATGAATTTCGGGATCTGCATTCAGGTTCGTGATTAACGCCAGCAGATCGGCTTCGCTAGTCTCCGCCGCGAGCTTATGTTCGAAAGAGGCCATGCCGACCTCGACGGTCTGCTTGCCCTTCGAGCGCACATAGACCTGGCTGGCCGGATCCTCGCCGACCAGCACCACTGCAAGGCCGGGTGTCAGGCCGTAGTCTTGCTTCAGCTGTGCCACCTGATCCGCGACCTTCGTACGAATCTTCGAAGCGAAAAGCTTCCCGTCCATCAATGCCGCTGTCATCTTTCTTCTCTCCCTGCCTCGGATCCGAGGACCCGCTCTTCCCGCGCGATCGACCATTCGATCAGATCTGACCAGAGCCGCTCGACCAGCTCGGGCTCGACCCCGTTCCGCTCCGCCTCCCGGCGCACCTTCGCCAGCACCTCCGCCACGCGCGATTCGATCCGCGCTGGTAGCCCTTCGCCCTGTTTCAGCGTTACCGCCCGATCGATACAGCCCACCCGCTCGCGCAAAAGCGCAACCAGTGCCTGGTCGATCCGGTCGATTTCGGCCCGCAATTCACTCATGGTGGTGCAGTTCTCTGCGCGTGGCATGCTCGCCCTCTTTTCTGATCGCGCAGGTGCCTATCGTGCTGACCGTGCCTTTGCAATCCGGCGTGACGACGCGCCCTTGTGGGATGGTGGTTGGGATGGTTGGTGGGACGAGGCGCGGCGCCAGCCGCGCGAGCGCCGCACATCATCCCGCCTCAGAACAGCCCCTCGATCAGACCGTCCTCATTGAATCGGATGCTCTGCGCCGCCGGTTTGCGCGGCAGCCCCGGCATGGTCATGATCTCACCACAGATCACCACAATGAACCCCGCACCCGCCGAGAGCCGAACCTCTCGCACCGGCACCGAATGGTTCACCGGTGCGCCGCGCAGGTTTGGATCGGTCGAAAAGGAATACTGCGTCTTGGCCATGCAGATCGGCAGATTGCCGTATCCTGCTGTTTCCCAGTCCTTCAACTGGTTGCGAATCTTCGCATCAGCCAAGACATCATCGGCGCGATAGATGCGCCGAGCGATGGTCTGGATTTTCTCGAACAGCGGCATGTCATCGCCATAGAGCGGCGCGAATTGCGCATGATCGCCATCCGCCAGTTCGGCCACGCGCGTTGCCAGTTCGGTGATGCCTTTCGACCCTTCGGCCCAATGCCGACACAGGATCGCTTCCGAGCCCAGCGAGGCGACATAATCCTTCACCGCCTGCACTTCGGCCTCAGTATCGGAGTGAAAATGGTTGATCGCTACGATCACCGGCACGCCGAAGGATTTCACATTCTCGATGTGACGGCCAAGATTCGCGCAGCCTTTCTCAACCGCGCTGACATTTTCCGAACCAAGATCGGCTTTCGCCACGCCGCCATTCATCTTCATCGCGCGCACGGTCGCCACGATCACCGCGACCGCCGGTTCCAGCCCGGCCTTGCGGCATTTGATGTTGAAGAATTTTTCGGCCCCCAGATCGGCCCCGAACCCGGCCTCGGTCACGACATAATCGGCCAGCCCGAGTGCAGTCTGCGTGGCAACCACGGAATTACAGCCATGTGCGATATTGGCGAAGGGCCCGCCATGCACGAAGGCCGGGTTGTTTTCCAGCGTCTGCACCAGGTTGGGCTGCATCGCATCCTTCAGGAGCACCGCCATCGCGCCCTCGGCGCCGATATCGCGGCAATGGATCGGCGACTTGTCGCGCCGGTAAGCGACCACGATATCGCCCAGCCGCCGCTCCAGATCACCCAGATCAGCCGCCAGACAGAGAATCGCCATAACTTCGGACGCCACCGTGATATCGAAGCCTGTCTGGCGCGGGAACCCGTTCGCGACCCCGCCCAGATTGACCACCATATCGCGCAGCGCGCGGTCGTTCATGTCCATCACGCGCCGCCAGGTGATGCGGCGCTCGTCGATCTCCAGCTCGTTGCCCCAGTAGATATGATTGTCGATCATCGCCGAGAGCAGGTTATGCGCCGAGGTGATGGCGTGGAAATCCCCTGTGAAATGCAGGTTCATGTCTTCCATGGGGACGACTTGGGCGTGACCACCCCCCGCCGCGCCGCCTTTCATGCCGAAATTCGGCCCCAGCGAGGCCTCGCGGATGCAGATCGCCGCCTTTTTGCCAATCGCATTGAGGCCATCACCCAATCCCACCGTCGTCGTTGTCTTGCCCTCGCCCGCAGGCGTGGGATTGATCGCTGTCACAAGGATCAGCTTGCCGCGCTTGCGCGTGCGCGTCTCGGCCACGAACTCCTGACTGACCTTGGCCTTGTCATGGCCGAAGGGCAGCAGATGTTCGGACGGGATGCCCAGTTTCGCGCCGATCTCCTGGATGGGTTTTTTTTGTGCCTCACGGGCGATTTCGATGTCGGTCTTGAAGGCCATGTCTCGCTCCCTGCGCGGAATCCTCGCTACGCCACTGCTATAGTCGACCAGGCCGGTGCAATAAGCCGCGATTGCGACATTTTCCGCTTCAGTTACGCCTTTGGATTTTCTACTTGCGGCGTGGTACGATGCCGCATCGCCTCGCTCCCGGCGCGAAGGCGAAAACGCGGGGGCGAGGCCCCCGCGCCCGGAGAATGTGGCGCTCAGCCCTTCTGCAGGCAGCGCGCGCCCAGCACTTCGGCAATCTGCACGGCATTGAGCGCCGCGCCCTTGCGCAAATTGTCGCTGACCACCCAGATATTCAGCCCGTTTTCGATGGTCGAATCCTGCCGGATGCGGCTGACATAGGTCGCATATTCGCCCACGCAGTCGATAGGGGTAATATAGCCGCCATCCTCGCGCTTATCGACGACCAGAAGTCCCGGCGCCTCGCGCAGGATGTCGCGGGCCTCATCCTCATCGAGGAAATCCTCGAACTCGATGTTGATCGCCTCGGCATGACCTACAAAGACCGGCACGCGCACGCAGGTCGCGGTCAGCTTGATCGAGGGATCCATGATCTTTTTGGTCTCGGCCACCATCTTCCACTCTTCCTTGGTCGAGCCATCGTCAAGGAAGACATCGATATGCGGGATCACATTGAAGGCGATCTGCTTGGGGTAGACCTTGGGCGGCACCTCTGATGTCGGGTTGTAGATCGATTTGGTCTGCTCCCACAACTCGTCCATGCCGTCCTTTCCGGTGCCGCTGACGGATTGGTAGGTGCTGACCACGACACGCCGGATCGGGGCGCGGTCATGCAGCGGCTTGAGGGCCACCACCATCTGCGCAGTCGAGCAATTCGGGTTGGCGATGATGTTCTTCTTCGCATAGCCCTCGACCGCGGCCGCATTCACTTCCGGCACCACCAGTGGGACGTCAGGGTCGTAACGGTAAAGCGACGAGTTATCGATTACCACACAGCCCTTTGAGGCCGCGATGGGGGCGTATTTCTTTGTCGCATCCGACCCGATGGCGAAAAACGCGATATCCCAGCCGGTGAAATCGAACGTGTCGAGGTCCTTGCATTTCAGGGTGGTGTCGCCAAAGCTGACCTCGGTCCCGAGGCTGCGGCGCGAGGCAAGCACCGCGATCTCATCGACCGGGAATTCCCGCTCGGCCAGAATATTCAGCATTTCGCGGCCCACATTACCTGTGGCACCTGCGACGACGACCTTGTAGCCCATTGCGGCCTCCTTTTCGCGTGTCGCGCGCGGTGTATCTCAAAGCCGCAACAAGGTGAAGGGGCGCTAGTCGGTCCGGTCGCGCGAGAAGGCATAAATCAGGCAGCCGACCAGCAGGCAGAGACCGAAAAAGGCAAACAGCGTCTGATAGGCGGCCTCGGGCGGCGCGTCGGGGGCGGCGCGATGCACATAGCCGCTAATGGTCTGCAAGAGCCCCACCCCGCCGATGGAGCAGAGGTTCAGCAGCGTGATCCCACGCCCGGTCAGATGCGCGGGGATGAAGGCGCGGCCATGGGCCATCATCATCGGGAAGGACGCGCCGAAAAAGCCCACTGCCGCAAAGAGGAGGGCTGTCTGCCAGACGCCGCTCAGCGGCAGCAGCCAGAGCAGCGCCAGACTGACCGCCCCGCCAAGATTGCCGCCCAGCACCACCCATTTGCGCGTGCCCAGCCAGCGATCGAGCGGTCCATAAGCGAAATTGCCCAAGATCATGGCAATGGCCATCAACAGCGTCGCCTGTCCGATGCTCGTCGCGCCCAGCCCGTAAAGATCGGCATAGAACGGCCCGACCCAGAGCCCGCGCAACCCCGCAGCGGGTGCGTAATTCACGACCAACAGCGGCACCATCAGCCACAGCGCCGGGATGCGCAGCAGATCGCGCAGGTTGCCCTGTGCACCATCGGCACTTTCGGCACGGGGCGGGTCATTGACAGTGGCCCAGATTACCAGCGCCACCAGCGCGGTCAGAGCCCCCACGGCGATGAGGGCCGCACGCCAGCCCATGAGTTCCGCAGCCCAGGCCAGGGGCAATGCGCTCAGGATATTGCCCAGCGAGCCGATGCCGATGACGGCGCCCGCCAGCGTGGCGAAGATCGCAGGCGAATAGGTCCGGGCAAAAATATAGTAAGAGGCCATCAACACTGGCGCGCAGCCGATGCCCAACAGCACCATCGCGAGATGCAGATGCAGCGCATTCTGCGCCAGCGCCATCAGCAGCGCCCCCCCAGTGCCGCCCAGGCCCAGCATCAGCGCCGTGGTGCGGCGGGGGCCATAGCGGTCGAGCGCTGCGCCGACGGGCAGTTGCATGGCCGCGAAACTCAGGAACCACAGCCCCGAGGCCAGCGCCAGATCATCCGCGCCAACCCCTATATCGGCCTGCAACAGCCCCGCCAGCACCGCCAGAAAGGCGCGGTAGAACTGGCTGAGCAGATAGCCAATGATGAGGACGAAGAGTCCGAGTTTCATGCAGCGTTGCCCAATTCATGTGCAAACCTTCCCCTGCCCTTACTGAACTTGTGAAGCAAGCGCAACTGCGCCTTTGCGCAGCTTTCGTGTCGCGAGCGGGGCGCGCGCGCGATAGAACAGGTGCAAGGCATGAGGATAGGTGCGATGGGAGATATGGCCGAGCAGGATGCGAGCTACCACTACCGCGTGATCGCGCGCGCCATCGTGCTGATCGACGCACCCGGGGGAACGCATCTGGGGCTGTCGGAGCTTGCAGGCGCGATGGGGATGAGTGCCGCGCATTTCCAGCGGCTGTTCAGCCAGTGGGTGGGGGTCTCACCCAAGCGCTACCAGCAATATCTGATGCTGGGTCAGGCGCGCGAACTTCTGGCCGAGCGCTTCACCACGCTGGAGGCCGCGCATGAGCTGGGCCTCTCCGGGCAGGCGCGGCTGCATGATCTGTTCCTGCGGTGGGAGGCGATGACACCGGGCGACTATGCCCGCCGTGGGGCAGGGCTGACCATCGGTTACGGCTGGTTCGACTCGCCTTTCGGGCGCGCCTTGGGCATGGCCACCGAGCGCGGGCTTTGCGGGCTGGCCTTCGCCGAGCCCGGCGCGGAAGACGCTGTTCTGGACGAAATGCGCGCGCGGTGGCCCGAGGCAGGTTTCGTCGCCGACCCGAGCCGCGCTGCGCCGCATGTCGAGGCGGCCTTTGCGCAATCGGGCGAGGCGGCACTGCATCTGATCGGCACACCGTTCCAGATCAAGGTCTGGGAGGCGTTGCTGCAAGTGCCTTCGGGGCATGTCACCAGCTATGGCGAGATCGGACGGCGGATCGAGGCACCGCGCGCTGCGCGCGCGGTGGGGGCCGCCGTGGGGCGCAATCCGCTTGGCTTCGTGATCCCATGCCACCGCTGTCTGCGCGGCGCTGGCGGCGGCCTGGGCGGCTATCACTGGGGGTTGGAGCGCAAACGCGCGATGCTCGGATGGGAAGCGGCACGTCACGACGCGCAGGAAGCAGGCTGTGTCAGCGCTAACCTGTTCAAGGGAACGTGACATGACCTTATGTATCGGGGCAGAGTATAGCGTGGTTTCCAGTTTCGAAAGGTTCTCTGATGCGACTCTCCAGACCTGTTCTTGGCCTTGGTGCGGCGGCACTCGTGCTCGCGGCCTGCGCCCCCGACCCGACTGATACGCGCGACCGGACGGTTGGCGGTGCAGTGGCCGGTGCGGCCGTGGGCGGCATTCTGGGCGCCGCGACAGGCGACAATTCCGCCCGTCGCGCTGTTGGTGGTGCTATTCTCGGTGGCACGGCAGGTGCGCTGATCGGCCAGCAACTCGACCGGCAGGCCGCAGAACTTCGGCGCGAATTGGGCGACAATGTCACCATTCGCAATACCGGGCAGGAACTGATCCTGACCCTGCCGCAGGATCTGCTCTTTGCGGTCGACAGCGCGACCCTGCGCCCCGATCTGCAACGCGACCTGCGTACGATTGCGGTGAACCTCGTGAACTATCCGCGCAGCGATGTGATCGTGGTCGGGCACACTGACAATACCGGGTCGGCTGAATACAATCAGGGGCTTTCCGAGCGGCGCGCAGGCTCGGTCGCGCAGGTGCTGCGCGGCGAAGGTGTGGCTGCCAATCGCATTCAGACCATCGGGCGCGGGCTGACCCAACCAGTGGCCAGCAATGCGACGCCCGAGGGACGGCGGCAGAACCGGCGCGTCGAGATCTTCATCCGCCCTCACCAACCCTCCTGATTTTTTTCTGAGGTTTTCCAATGGCCAGCCCCTTCCGGGCTGGCCCTTTTTTATTGCGCCGACAGAAAAGCGGTCATATCTTTTGACCAATTACTGCATAAACTTTGGGCAAACCCGCCTTGCCCTTCCTGTCGGAGGCCCCATGCCGTTCCAGCGCATCCAACCCGAGAAACTCTCGCGCAGTGTCGTGCGCCAGATCGAACTGCTGCTGCTGCGCGGAATTCTGCGTCCAGGCGAAAAACTGCCCTCAGAGCGCGAATTGGCTGAGAAACTGGGCGTGTCGCGCCCGTCTCTGCGCGATGCGATTGCCGATTTGCAGTCGCGTGGCCTGCTGACTACACGCGCAGGCGCCGGGATTTATGTGGCGGAATTGCTCGATTCGGCCTTCTCGGACTCGCTGGTGAATCTTTTTGCCCAGCATGACGAAGCACTGTTCGACTATATCAGTTTTCGCCGCGACCTCGAAGGTATGGCCGCCGAACGCGCTGCCCGCCATGGCTCGGACATGGACCTGAAGATCATCGATACGATCTATCGCAAGATGGAGGTCGCGCATCTCAAACGCGACCCGAGCGAAGAAGCCTTGCTCGATGCCGAGTTTCACCTCTCGATTGTCGAAGCCTCGCATAACATCATCATGCTGCACATGATGCGCGCGATGTTCAACCTGCTGCATCAAGGCGTGTTCTACAACCGGCAGATGATCTTCCGCCAGCGCGCCACCAGAAGTGACCTGCTGGCCCAGCATGGCGCGATCAACGCTGCACTGCAGGAGCGTGACCCGGTGGCTGCCCGCAGGGCAGCAGAGGCGCATCTGGACTTTGTCGAACAGATGATGGCCGATATGAAGCGTTGCGCGCATAATGAGGCGATTGCGAAACTCCGCTTCGAACACGCACAGGACATATAAGCGCCCACATGACAAAAGCCCCGGCCAGAGGCCGGGGCTTTGATTTCACTCAGTCGTCTATCGATCAGTGCAAGCGCTGGTCAGCCGTCTTGATCGCTTTCTGGATCAGGTCGTCACTGCGCTCCGCATCCATCTGCTTGGCGAGAACATCGCCTGCCGCTCCCACGGCAACTGCAACAGCGGTATTGCGCACGTCGCGGATGGCGCTCGCCTCGGCCGAAGCGATCTGGTCCTCAGCCGCCTTCAGGCGGCGCGTGATCGAGGCTTCGATATCGGCCTTTGTCTGTTCGGCGACAAGCTGGGCATCAGCCTTTGCTTTCTCGACAATCCGTGCAGCTTCGTCCTTGACCTCGGCCTGCTTGCGCTCGAATGAGGCATGCAGTTCCAATGCCTCTTCCCGCAGCTTGCGGGCCTCATCGAGCTCCGACTGGATCCCCTCTGCGCGCGAATCCAGAAACCCCAAGATTTTCGGCGGCACCTTGAAATAAATAAGGATACCCGCAAAGATTAGGAAGGCCAGCAGCACCACGATATCGGTGTTGCGAAACGAGAAGAACGGATAGTCCCCAGCGGCCAGCGCAGGGCTGGCCACGAACAGGGCAATCACAGTCAAACGCAGCATCATGCGCCCCCTTTCAGCCGTGCAGCAACAGCCGCGTTCACGCTGCGCGCATCTGCCTTGGCGCCGAACAGCTCCAGGATGTCCTTGGTCGCATCTTTCGACACTTCGCTGACCATATCCATAGCGCTGTCGCGGATCTCCTGAATGCGGCGTTCGGATTCGGCAGTGCGGGCTGCGATTTCGGCATCGGCTTTCGCCATCTGCGCGTCAAGCTCTTCCTGCATCTCGGCCTTGGCGGCCTCAACGATGCGACCCGCCTCGGCACGCGCCTCTGCGAGTGCCTTGTGATAGGCCTCTTCAGCGGCTTGCGCCTTGTGCTTGAACTCTTCGGCCGTAGCGATGTCACTGGTAATGACACCACGCCGGTCGGCGAGCACTGCGGCGACACGCGGCAGTGCCACGCGGGACATCACGAAATACAGCACCACCAACGTGACCACGAGCCAGAAGATCTGGTTCGGGAAGGTGGATATATCCAGTTGGGGCATGCCCGGCCCCGTTGCGGCAGTCTCTGCCATGTCGTCCCCCTGGCCCTGATTTCACCGGACAGGCCGCCATGCGGCCCGTCCGGTCGTAAGGATACTGTCGGGAAGGCCTCAGACGGCGAACATCAGCAGAAGCGCGACGAGGAACGAGAAGATCCCGAGCGCCTCGGCGAATGCGATGCCGATGAACAGCATGGCGGTCTGGCCAGGTGCGGCCGAGGGGTTGCGCAGGGCGCCCGAGAGGAAGTTACCGGCAATGTTGCCCACACCGATGGCTGCGCCACCCATGCCGATGGCGGTAAGACCGACACCAATGAACTTGCCCATTTCTGCGATACTGCCTTCCATGTTGTCTCTCCTTACAGTGGAATTGGCTGGATTAAGGGTCTGACCGAATCCCCGAGCGTCAGTGCGACGGGTGCAGCGCGTCCTTCAGATAGACGCAGGTCAGAATGGTGAACACATATGCCTGAATGACGGCCACGAGCAGCTCCAGCGCGTAGAGCGCGGTCACTGCAAGAATCGGCAGGAAAAAGGCCGCACCCATCGCGGCGGTGAAGCCTGCAAAGACTTTCGCCACGGCGTGCCCGGCCATCATCGCGCCGGCAAGACGAATGGAATGGCTGACAGGCCGCACGCAATAGGAAATCAGCTCGATCAGCGCCAGCACCGGGCGCAGCGCGAGCGGCGCGCTCGATATCCAGAACAGGCCCAGAAACTTGGTGCCATGCAGGATGAAACCCAGCGCTGTCACGCTGAAGAACACGGTAAGCGCCAACACAGCGGTCACGGCGATATGCGATGTGGTGGTGAAAGCGAAGGGGACGAGCCCAAGAATATTCGCGAAGAACACGAACATGAACAGCGTGAATATATGCGGAAAGAAGCGCACGGCGTCCTTGCCTGCGACATCCTCAACCATCTTGTAGATGAACCCATAGGTCATCTCGGCCGCCGATTGCGCCCGGCTTGGCACCAGCGCGCGCCCGCGTGCGCCATAGATCATCAGCGCCGAGGCGGCGAGGACAGTCAGCGCCATCCAGAGCGTGACATTCGTGGGCGTGTACCAGCTGACATCACCGCCAAAGAGCGCCTTGACCTCGAACTGGTCCATCGGCCTGATTGCGAGACCACCGTTGTTATCCGCCACGTTCTTCGTCCCTTCGTTCCGCACCCGCTTGCGGCGGGGCCTTGTCGTCGCCTTTGAGGCTCAACTCGCGGGCGGTACGAATCATCGTCTGCACGCCAGCCGCAAAGCCCAGCAATGTCAGCAGCACCAGGAAGATGGGCAGGGTGTCGAAAAGCACGTCAAGCCCGTATCCGAATGCCGCACCGATGACGAGGCCCGTCACCAGCTCGATCACCATCCGCCAGCCGGTCTGGGCCATCGAGTGATGATCCTGCGCTGCCTTGGGCGGATCGAGCGTGGCCTTGACCTTGGCAATCCGCGCATCAAGCTCACGCAGACGCTCCAGCTCTTCCCGCTCACCCATGCGCCACCCCCGGCTGCAAGTTGCGCGCAAGCTAGGCAGGGTATGCCTCAGAGTCAAGCGGCGAAAAGCACTCGGGAAAGCCCCTTATAATATTGTTTTCATTGATTATATCTCGAGGGAGGCCGCGCACCTTCGGCGCGCGGCCCGGCATTTCGCTGGCGCAGCATATTCAACCGATCAGTTGACCTTTTTGCGGGCAGCGCCATGATGGACGCCATGACCCCGCACCCGGCCCCATCGCTCGACCTCGTTTTCATGGCCATCGCCGACCCAACAAGGCGCGCCATTCTGGCCATGCTGCTCGAAGACGACATGGCCGTGACCGATGTTGCCGAGCCCTTCGCGATGTCACTCGCTGCCATCTCCAAGCATCTCGGCATCCTCGCCAATGCTGGGCTGATCAGTCAGGAAAAACGCGGCCGGGTGAAATGGTGCAAGTTGGAACCCGACGCGCTGCGCGAGGCCTCGGTCTGGATGCAGGCGTTCGGGCAGTTCGAACCTGTCAATCTTGAGGCGTTCGAGCGGTTTCTGGCGCAGGAATTCCCCGAACCCTGAGTCCCGTCTGCGCGGAACGCGCAGGCAGCAGCCGCGAAGGGCCTTGGGGGCGGGTGGGCGGGGCCCTGAGCGGGTGCTTTTCACCGCCCGATGCTAGATTCACGCGATCTGCGTGAACGCATCCCGCAATGCCTGTGACCACGCCGCCGACATGGCGGCGAATTGCTCGTCATTGGCACTGATCCGCCGCGCCTCGGCAATGCGCATCGTATCGGTCTCGATCACCACTAAATCAAGCGGCATGCCCACACTGAGATTCGAGCGCAGGGTCGAATCCATGGACAGGAGCGCCGCCTTCTTGGCATCGGCCAGTGGAGTGTCGACCGTGATCACCCGGTCCAAGATGGGCTTGCCGTATTTATGCTCGCCGATCTGCAGATAAGGCGTGTCCTCGGTCGCCTCGATGAAATTGCCCTCTGGATAGACCAGAAACAGCCGCATCTCGCCGCCCAAGCGCTGGCCCGCAACTATCATCGAGGCATTGGCGGCCTGCGTCATCCGGTCCATCCTTGCACGCGTCTCGGAAGTCACGCGCGACAGCATCTCACCCACAATGGTCGCGACATCGAGCATGGTCTCGGCCTTCATGATCGAGTTCTCATGTGTGGCATCGACATCGTCGATCGCTTCCTGCAGGCGCGCGAGCGTGGTCTGCGTCACCGAGAGATTGCCCGCCGTCATCATCACGATGACCCGCTCACCCGGTTCCTCGAAAGTGAACATCTTGCGATAGGTCGAGATATTATCGAGTCCGGCATTGGTCCGGGTGTCGGACAGCAAAACCAGCCCGGCCTTGAGCCGCAAGCCCACGCAATAGGTCATTGCGCGCCTTTCCACATGCAGGCAGACCCGAGGCTCCTTGTGCCGCAATGCAACTGCGAGAGTCTCATTGTTGCTGCGCCTCGATCACGACAGTGACGTCCAGCGACTCTTCGGCCCCACCCAGAACCAGCCCGCGAATGGGGGCGGCATCCTGTGCGTCCAGCCCTGAGCCAAGGCGGATGTAGTGATCGTTCGGGCAGGACTCGTTTGAGGCATCGAAGCCGACCCAGCCAAGCCCGTCGATGTAGATCTCGGCCCAGGCATGGCTGGCCTCATGGGGCGATCCGTCCTCTGTCGCGTTCAAATAACCCGATACATAGCGCGCGGGCAGCCCGGCCAGATGCGCGCAGGCGATCATCACATGGGTATGATCCTGGCAGACCCCCAAACCTTCATTCATCGCCTCGGCAGCGGTGGTATGCGCATGGGTCGCGCCAGGAGTATAGGGCAGTGCCTTGTGAACAGCCGAGGCAAGCGCATGGGCGCGGTCCAGAGCAGAGGCCGTTCCCATAACGGCAAGCGTATCCTCGACCAGTTCACGGATTGCACGGTTCGGTTCGGTGCGTGGGGTGTTGCGCATATAAGCGCGTGGCGGCACACGCTCGCGATGGCCGCGCAAAACGCCGGCCATATCCTGCGTTTCGACCTTGCCACTGACGTTGACCTCGACGGTACTGGTCAGGTTGCGCAGCGACACAGTCTGGATGTGGTCGCCTGCCCCGTCGGAGAACAATCCGCCGATGACAGCACCGGGTACATCGACCGACCAGTTGACTATCTTCTGCCCCTCGCAGCGCGCCGGAGTCAGCCGCAAGCTCTGAATGATACCACCAACCGGGGTCGCGAACTCATAGCGGGTCTTGTGCACCACAGTCAGGATCATCTTGCCTCTCCGGTCAGATACTGGTCCTGAATGCATTGCCCGAGCCCCGCATTCTCGGAAATCATCCGCGACAGGAATTCGTGCAGCCCTTCGTCGAAGACATCCTCAATCTGCGCCTCGGCCAATTCACCCAAAAGCTTGCGCGCGGCCTCCTGCGCCGGCGTCGCGCGGTCATACATCCGCGCCAGATGGTCGAGATGCTCGTTCACCTCGAGGCTGCAGGACAGTAGCGAGCGCGGGAATTTCGGGTTCAGGATCAGGAAATGCGCGATCTGTGCTGCGCTCAATTCGCCGCCATAGGCCCAGTTATAGGCCCGATGCGCCGAGAGCGCGCGCAACAGCGTCGTCCATTGATAATTGTCCAGCCCCGAGCCGACATAGGCGACCGACGGCAGCAGCACGTAATATTTTACATCCAAAAGCCGCGCCGTGTTGTCGGCCCGCTCGACCGCATAGCCGAGGTTCATGAAACGATAGCCGTCATTGCGCAATTGCGTGGCCTCGATGGCACCGCGGATCTGCGCTGCCGTGCGCAGGCTCCAGTCGGTCAGCTCAGGCACTTCCAGCGATGAGCGTTCCCGCCGCATCAACTCCTTGAGATCCTGAAAGCTGGTATTGATCGCATCCCAGACCTGCGTCGTCAGCGCCGTTCGCACGATGCGCGCATTCTCGCGCGCCGCCGTGATGCAGGAGGCCACAGAGGACGGATTGTCCATGTCGAAGAACAGGAACGATTCGACATTGCGCTGCTTCAGCTCGCCATACTTCTCAGTGAAATTCTGCAGCGTGCCCTTGCTTTGCAGGATCGCGCTCCATTCATTGCGGAAGCCCCCGCCGGTATTGGGCAAAAGTGCATTGCGAAAGCCCAGATCCAGCAGACGGGCCGTTGTCTCGGACCGTTCCAGATAGCGGGTCATCCAGTAAAGATTCGCGGCAGTGCGGCTCAGCATCTCATTCCTCCGCGATGACCCAGGTATCCTTGACGCCACCGCCCTGAGACGAGTTCACCACCAGCGAACCTTCGGTCAGCGCCACACGCGTCAGACCACCCGGCACCAGATCTACATCGCGCCCGACAAGGCAATAGGGCCGCAGATCGACATGGCGCGGGGCGATGCCTTCCTCGACAAAGGTCGGGCAGGTCGAGAGCGCGAGCGTGGGCTGGGCAATATAGTTGCCAGGGTTTTCGGCCAGTTTGGCAGCGAAGGTCTCGATTGTCGCCTTGTCCGCTTTCGGCCCCACCAGCATGCCATAGCCGCCCGAGCCATGCACCTCCTTGACCACCAGTTCGGCCAGATGCTCCTGCACATACTTATACTCATCGGGCTTGGCGCATTGCCATGTCGGCACGTTCTCCAGAATAGGCGCCTCGCCCAGGTAAAAGCGCACCATCTCGGGCACAAAGGTATAGATCGCCTTGTCATCGGCCACACCCGCACCGGGGGCCGAGCAGATCGTCACCCCACCAGAGCGGTAAACATTCATCAGCCCCGGCACGCCAAGCGTTGAGTCGGGGCGGAAACAGAGCGGATCGAGGAAAGCGTCGTCAATCCGGCGATAGATCACATCGACCTTGCGCGGCCCCTGCGTGGTGCGCATCCAGCAGAAATCACCCTCGACGAACAGATCCTGCCCCTCCACCAGCTCCACCCCCATCAGATCGGCAAGGAAGGAATGCTCGTAATAGGCCGAGTTGTAATGCCCCGGTGTCAGGATCACGATATTCGGTTCGCGGTCGCATTTCGCCGGTGCGACCGAGGCCAGCGTGCGCTTGAGTAGCCGCGCATAATTGTCCAGTGGCGCCACACGGTTTTCCTGAAACAGATGCGGGAACATCCGCATCATGACCTCGCGATTCTCCAGCATATAGGAAACGCCCGAGGGTGTGCGGCAGTTATCCTCGAGCACATAGAACTGATCCACCCCCGTGCGCACCAGATCGATCCCCACGATATGGCTGAAAATCCCCAGCGGCGGGCGAAAACCGGCAACAGCGATCTCGTAGGCCTCGTTGCGATAGACCAGATCGGCCGGGATGCGGCCCGCGCGGATAATCTCGCCCCGGTCATAGACATCGGAGAGGAACGCATTGAGCGCCCGCGCGCGCTGCTTGATGCCGCGCTCCAGCCGGCGCCATTCATCTGCGGCAAAGACACGCGGGAACATGTCGAACGGGATCAGACGGTCAGGGTCGCCGCCATCGCCATAGACCGCGAAAGTGATGCCGAAGCGGCGAAACAGGTCCTCGGCCTCGGCCTGCTTGAAGGCGCGGAACTCGGTCGGCATGTCCTGATACCAGCCCTCGAGCCCCCGATAGGGCGGGCGCAACCCATTGCCATCATACATCTCGTTGAAATACGCCTCGGACATGCGGCGGAAACTCCCTTGCTTTGCCTCATCAAAGACAGGTCCTGCCGGATTGTAAAGAAGCGGAAGCAAAACTGCCCGAAAAACAGGCGCTCGGCTTTACGGCGCATTTACGCCGGGCCGCTAGGCTGGCCAGACAGCCCCTTCAGCCGACAACCCCCGATGCACACCCCACCCGCGATTTCGGTCATCCTGCCCTGTCACAACCTCGCCGCTTTCGTCGGCGGTGCCATTGCCTCGCTGCGCGCGCAGAGCTTCCCCGATTTCGAGGCGCTGGTAATCGATGATGGCTCAACCGATGGCACGGGCGAGGCCGCTCTGCGCGCCATTTCGGGCGACGGGCGGTTCCGTCTCATCACATCTGCGCCGCGCGGCCTTTCCGCCGCGCGCAATCTGGGGCTGGAGCGCGCGCGCGGCGCCGCCATCGCTTTTCTCGATGGTGATGACCGCTATGAGCCCGATTTCCTGCGCGACCATCATGACGCCTTGATGCGCAGCGGCGCGCCATGGACGGCCTCGGCGTTGTCGCTGGTCTGGCCTGATGGGCAGGCGGTTGGGCATTCTGCCATCCACGGCGCGCCTGCGCCGCAGGGGCAGGAACGCTGGCTGCCGCTGATGGATGCCTGCGACATCGCCGCCCTGTTCCCCTCGGCCTGGAACAAGCTTTACCGGCGCGATTTCATCGCCCAAAGCCGCTTTCGCGAAGGCGTGCTTTATGAGGACCACCCGTTTTTCTGGGAACTCGCCAGCCGCGCGCGGCGCATCCGCTACCTGCCACAACCGCTCTATCGCTACCGTCAGGGGCGCGCCGGGCAGATCACTGCGCAGGCTGATGGTCGCATGCTGCAGCATCTCGACCGGCTGCGCGAGGTGGCGCGGATCATAGCGCCCACGGGTCTGACCCGGCAGCGTGCAGCGCTCTCACGCCTTGCGACACGGGCGGTGGAGGAGCGGCTGCGCATGGTGCCCGCGCCCGCGCAGCGGGCGCGCTTCCTCAAGGAAGCTGCGAACCTCTTCACCGAACAGGGCTTGCGCTGGGACCCTGCAGGCGCGCCCGACATCGCCGCTGCGCCCGCCACCACTCTCGACCCCGAGATGCGCCTGAGCATCATCCTCGCCAATGCAGATGCACCACACGCCCAACAAACAAGCGCAGCACTCACCGCGCAGACCCTACCGCTGGCCGAGGTCATCCGCGTGCCGGCAGCGGACTTCTCTGCGCGCCTTGCGGCTGCATCTCAGGCGCGGACACCATGGGTCGCCATGCTTCGCGCGGGCGACCGCCCCGCGCCCGACTGGGCCGCGCGCATGGTGCTGCACGCACGGCAGAAAAGCGCTCTGCTGGTCTCCCTCGTGCCGGAGCGCGATTCCGGGCTGGCCGCACAGTCCGGCGTCGTCGCCTGCGATCCGGCCATGATGCTGATCCGCCGCGAGGCACTGGCCGTCTTGTGCCCCGCCAAGATCGAAGCGCTCGCCGTCCTGCCCGAGCCAGTCGCCATGGCCTGGCTCTCTCATCGGCTTTGCCTGGAAGGAGGCGGGGTCGCGGCGCTGGCAGACAAGCTGATGACGCTGACCCCGCGCCCGGCCTATGCGTTCGAAACACTCGCAGGCGCGTTGCAAGCGACACCCCTGACACCGCCTGCCCGCGCCGCGGTCTTTGCCCATCTGGCACAGGCGCGGCTCGCCGAAACGTCCAGCCGCGCCCTGCGTCTGCTCCTCGCGCTCGGTGCCGGGGTCACACAGCGACGCTTCGGGCTCTCCCCGCCCCCGCCTGGTCTCGCGCTCGCGCGTTCGCTGCGGCTGATACTTGGCCAGCGGATCACCCCCCGGACCCTGCAAACACCTTTTTATGCCACCGGACGCAGCAACTGGCACTCTTTGGCCGGGGAAGCTCCCAATCAGGCAGTTTGCCATGCCCGCAGAGCCCGTCAACACCCTGATCGCATTCGTAATCCCCATCCGTCATCCGCCCGGCCGCAAGGCCCAGACAACCGCATCACTCAAAACAACGCCTCTCGGTGATAGAAGAAGCGTTTGCGGATTTTCTCATTGCTTTCATGGTTACGCGCTCGCAGGGTTGCAACCTGCGCACCCGTCAGTCGCAACCGTCCCTGCCCCGGAAAGAGCGGACGCAACAAACGCAAAGCGCTTGTGTAAAGCGGGTTCGGGCCGCCCGAGCGCGCCTGCACCGGCAACACAGCATTGAGCTTGCGCCGCAAAGCAATCTCTTCCTGCGTCAGCGAAGTGTTCACGCGCGGCGGGCGTTCCAGCCCGGCCAGGTTGATCCCGGCGACTGCACAGAAATCCTGCAGCAGATCGCCCCCGACGAGCGCATCGCGCGTCATCAACCGAAGCTCCAAACGGTCTCGGCCGACAACCTCGAGCCAGCGTTTCAGCGACCGCCAATGATCGATCTTTCCATGTCGATCCAGATGCGTGGCAAAGTCGTGCCGCGCGCCGCGGCGGATGGCCTCGGAATAGCTGCTTGTGACCAGTTCTTCCTGTGGCCGCAGATAGAGCAGATAGGTCACCTGTGAAAACCGCGCGCACAGGAACTCATCCAGCGCCGCGATCCGCTCAAGGGTGGTGAGCCAGGCATGGATATGCTCGCTCGACGCGATGAAATTCGGCAGTTCAGTCGCTGCAAGGCGCGCCTCCAGAAACCGGGCATATTCTCCAACATAGGCGCGCTGGTCATTGGGGTTTCGAAAGCCGAGGCGCCGCCGCTCCAGATCGGGCGCGATCTCGCACCCGCAGGCTTCCAGTGCGGTGACTGGCAATTCAAACTGACTGCCGAATGCCGGGTTGAACGGGGCATTGAGCAGCCCCTGCTCTGCCAGCGCGGCCCGGTTCATTGCCAGAAAGGCCTGGATCGACGAGGTGCCGGATTTCGGAATCCCGATATGGATCAGTGCCTTCATGCATTTCCTCATAATGCCGGTGTAATGCCTGCGCGTGCTGCGCCATGTCCTGCGGAGGCAGCACGCCCGCCCAATAGGCGCGCAGGTCGATGTCGCCTTCCAGCACGCGCGCGAGACAGGCGGCGAAATCACCCACATCGCCCGCGCGGAAACGCAGCGCCGCCATGCCGCCCAATTCCTGCGCCCCGCCCCGGTCCGAGGTGATCAGCGGTATATGGCGCACATGCATCTCGAGCGCGGTCTGGGGCAGATTGTCCTCCCATAGCGAGGGCACAACACCGAGGTCAACCTGCGCCAGAATGCCGTCGAGTTCCGCCGTCACATAGCCATCGAGCCACTCAAGCCCGGCCAGATGGCCGCGCAGCGCGGCCATCTGCGCCATCATTTCAGCCGGACCGCGCCTGGCGGCGACAGTCAGGTGAACGCGCGCCGCCTGCGCTGCGGGCAGCGCTGCGAGGGCCTGCAGCAGGAAGGGAAAACCCTTGTCGGCGCGCATATAGCCCTGATAGCAGAGCCTTAGCGGGCGCGCGGGGCTGAAATGATCGGGCCAGACACGCGGCTTGCTGCGCGCCCAGTGATGGGCATGCGGCGTGCCGATATAGAGCGTCTCAACCCGGTCGAGGCCGAAGCCCTGCGCCATCGCCTCTGTCCGCGCCGAGACGGCGAGAACTCGGGTGCAGTGGGCATTGATGAGTGTCACCATCTGCCCCCGGCGCTGGCGCAGCGCGTTTTCGGGGCCCGGCGGCGCGGGCGTGGTACTACGGCGTAGAAACCGTCTGGCAAGCTGCCAGCCGCGACGCAACCCCGGTCGCAACAGCCGATCGTGCAGCCAATGGCCTGCCCCGAAGCCCCCGCGCGCGCAGAGTGTCTCGAGTTGATACGCCCGACGTACCGAGTGGGGGTTCGGCGTGAATGGCAAGCAATTGCGACAGCGCGCGCCCTTTGCATTATCGATGCAATGGGCGGTCTCGCGCCACCATAGGTTCACCTGCGGGCAAAAGGGATGATGGTTGTGCAGGCTGAGGATACCACGCTGCCCCGGGAGTCGCGCTGCCCGTTCCAGCGCCCGCGCAGGCAGCCCTTCGAGCGTATGGAAATGCACCACATCATAGGGGCCCGTAGCGCGCAGGAAATCGGTGAAGGCGGCCTCTGTCGCGGCGTGGTGGATCTGGGCCGGAGAGGCGAAATCAGCCTGTGACGGGGCCAGAGGGCGGGCATTCACGATCTCGTAATGCCCGTTGCGGATCTGCTGCCAGCGTGGCGGGCGCTGGCGAAGGTCATGCCGCAGACCCGAGGCAAGTGTGGTGACGTCGTACCCCGGCATACGCCGCTGTTCGGTGATCAGCGCACGCATATAGCTCCGCACGCCACCGCCCCGCTCGGCCGGATCGTCAGGATCGACCCAGTTGTAATGCAAAACGCGCATCGCTTACGCGCCCATACTGGCAAGGGTCTGGTCGTCAAATGCGTGGAACGCGGGTGCTATCTGGTCGACAGACAAGAGCCGAGCCCAGTGCCGCGGTCGCCGCTTATCGGGGCGGCTTTCCTTCGCAACATGAACCGGCACTGCAGCGCTCTGCGACAAGATCTGCAGGCTTTGTGACTGGGCGCGCAGCGGGTTGTCAGGCCACGAGGGAGGCGGCTGTCGCATCGAGGTGGGGATAGCAGCCATGCGTTACAAGCTCCTGTTCAAGACGGGCGCGCCCGAATGGCGTGCTACGCCTTGGCTAGCAAAACGGAGTTAAGGGAGGGTAACTTTGCTGTGACAGACAAGGCAGCTATTTACTCGCCGACAGTCATCATTTTGGCGATGAGAGCCGACGCCAGTGTTGCAGCACATCGCCGCCGACGTGGCGGAGTGCGGCAAGCTCGAAGCGCGGCGCGCTCGCGAGCGCGCTCAGGTCCAGCGGTCCGACACCCGCGCGGCCTTCGGCACCGATGATCTTGCCCGCTGCGAAAATGACCAACTCATCGGTCAGATCGGCCCGCAGAAGAGCGGCGGCCAAAGCCCCGCCCCCTTCACAGAGCACCCGCGTGAGCCCGCGCGCGGCCAGCGCGCGCAGCATCGCCGCCATGTCCAGCCGCTCGCCCGCATCCGGGCAGGCGATCAGTTCTGCCCCGGTGCCCGCCCATGCCGTCTGCGCCTCGGCAGGTGCCTCTGGCGCATGCACCAGCCAGACAGGGGCCTCGCGCGCGCTGGCGCCCAACCGCCCCGAGGGTGGCACGTTGAGCCGCGCGCTGGCCACCACCCGCACGGGCTGGTGCGCAACGCCCAAGCCGCGCACCCGCAAGTCCGGGTCATCGGCGCGGGCGGTGCCTGCACCGACCAGAACCGCGTCGTGCGAGGCACGCAAACCATGGACGGCGCGGCGGGCCTCGGGGCCGGTGATCCAGCAGCTTTCGCCAGTCGCCGTGGCAATCCGGCCATCGAGCGTCAGTGCGAGCTTGAGCGTCACCATCGGCCGCCCTTCGCGGATACGCATGAGAAACCCTGCCTGAACGCGCGCCGCCGCCTCGGCCTCGACGCCCTCGGCCACCTCAATGCCCGCAGCGCGCAGCATGTCATGCCCGCGCCCGGCCACGCGCGGGTCCGGGTCGGTCAGCGCGGTGACCACGCGCGCCACGCCCGCACCGATCAGCGCCTCTGCGCAGGGCGGGGTCTTGCCGTGATGAGCGCAGGGCTCGAGACTGACATAAGCGGTCGCGCCGCGCGCATCGCATCGCGCGAGCGCGATGGCCTCGGCATGAGGGCGGCCGCCGGGTTGCGTCCAGCCACGGGCCAGAACGCGGCCCTCGCGGACGATCACACAGCCGACAGCCGGGTTCGGCCAGACCCGACCCAGCCCCCGCGCACCCAGCGCAATGGCAAGGCGCATGAAACGACGATCAGCCTCGGCGCTCAAGTCTCAGTCAGCGGCTTTCGCCTCGGGGCGCAGCTCCGAGACGAATTTGTCGAAATCATCAGCTTCCTGGAAGTTCTTGTAAACACTGGCAAAACGGACATAGGCCACCGTGTCGATCCGCGCGAGCGTTTCCATCACAATCTCGCCGATCATATTCGAGGGGATATCCGTGTCGCCAAGACTCTCCAGCCGCCGCACGATGCCCGAGATCATCTGGTCGATACGCTCATGCTCAATCGGGCGTTTCTGCATCGCGATGCGGATCGAACGCTCCAACTTCTCGCGGTCAAACGCCTCGCGCCGTCCATTTGTCTTGATCACCACAAGGTCGCGTAATTGCACGCGCTCATAGGTTGTAAACCGCCCGCCACAGGCCGGACAGAAGCGGCGCCGACGGATGGCACCATGGTCTTCGGCAGGACGCGAGTCCTTCACCTGCGTGTCGGTATTGCCACAAAACGGACAGCGCATGCCCTCTCCCTCGGTTTGCCTTATTGCTCATTACCAACGAATATAGGCAAACCGCGAGGGGTTGGGTAGTAGGAAAGGCCACACCCCATATGATGGGGCGCGGCTGTTGCAACAGGGACTCATCCAGCAAAGAGGCCTAATGCACCACGATCACACGGGTCTGCTCCATCCCCTCGGCGCGCACCATATCGAAGAATTTGCGTGCATTATCAGGGTGGAGGCGGACACAACCCGCAGATGCAGGGCGCCCCAGTCGATTGATCTCATTGGTCCCGTGGATGGCATAATGGCCGGAATAGAACACGGAATAGGGCATGGGCGCATTGTTGTAGCGGCTGGAGCGATGATTGCGTGACAGCCATTGCGGGCGCCACTGTCCTGTCGGTGTGATCTTGCCCGAGCGCGCGGTCGAGACCGGCCATTCATAAAGCAATTGCCCATGATGATAGACATGCATAACCTGCCCGCTGAGGCTGACCCGCGCGACAAGGCGGTCGGCGAACGCCTGCTGCGCAGGCCAGATCAGCATGAATGCGACAAGCATCGTGGCAGCGAGTTTGCGCAGCATCTGGTCCCCCAATGTTAATTTCGCTGTTGAAAAATTCGAACGGTCTTCAACAGCGCGACACAAAGAGATTCGAGTCAAGCGGATTTCCGCCGATGACCTGTCGGATCGGAAACCATGCGTTGCATGGCTGCATCTCTTGCCTTTCGCGCGGCAAGCCGCTTAAGAGGCGGCATGAGCACAGAGACCGACAAGAAGATTGCCCTCGTCACGGGCGCGACACGTGGCCTCGGCGCCGCATTGGCCGAGCATCTGGCCGCGACCGGCTGGCATGTAGTGGCGCTGGGGCGGACCATGGGTGCGCTGGAAGAGCTGGATGACCGGATCAAGGCGAAGGGCGGCAGCGCCACCCTGGCAGCGCTGGATATCACGGTCGATGACGCCATGCGGCATCTGTGTCGCGACATTCACGAGCGCTGGGGGCATCTTGATCTCTGGGCGCATACGGCAATTCACGCCCCGCCGATGAGCCCGGCCGACCATGTCGCACTGAAGGATTGGGAGAAATGCGTCGCGATCAATATTCGCGCAACCGGTTTCCTGATCCCTATGGTGGCCCCGCTACTGCTCGCAGCCCCGTCCCGCGCGACGGCCCTTTTCGCCCATGACCCTGCCGCGAGCGGCAAGTTCCTGGGCGCCTATGGCGCGTCAAAGGCGGCACAGATGGCGCTCGCCCGCGCGTGGCAGGACGAGAGCGCGAAAACCGGGCCACGTGTACTGGTCGAGCCGGTCGCGGCAATGCCAACCGGCACACGCGCGCGATTCCATCCGGGCGAGGATCGGGCCGGATTGACCCCTTGCAAGGTCGAGGCCGAGCGGCTTGCCGGGCTGCTCTAGGTGCGCGCCCGGAGCCCTTTCGTCTGCGCGCCTCGATCGCGCCTGCGCGATGCGCCCCGGGCCGTGCAGGGGCGGGTGGGTGGGCACGGCCCGGGGCGCATTGCGACTTTTCCGAACAGAGCGGACACACCCGCATCAAAGCCCTTCGCGAAACTCTGAAATCAGCGCTTGCACCACAGCACAGAGCGCCTCTTTCTCATCGGCACCCTCGGCGCAGGCTTGGGCATGCACGGCCCGCTGGCGCTCTGCGCTTGTGCCGACACTCAGGATATTCTGCGCCGCGCGTACCTCGTTCAGACAGCCCAGCACCATCGCATCGGCCTCGATCAACTCGATCAGTTCGGCCACCAGTTGCGGCATTGGCACCAGCGCACTCTGGCCGAAATCCAACAACCCCTCGCGCGTGCCGTAACGCTGCGCGCGCCAGCGGTTCTCGGCAATCAGGAAGCGGTCATAGATCCGCCAGCGCTGATTGCGGCGGCGCAGTTCGACCAGCATCCGGGTGATGGATTGCACCAGCGCCGCGATGGTCAGGGCATGCTCCATCAGCGGCATGACATCGCAGATCCGCGCTTCGAGCGTCGGGAAACGGTGCGACGGGCGGATATCCCACCAGATCTTGGTCGTATCCTCGATCAGCCCGGCCTCGATGATCATGTCCACCGAGCGGCGATATTCACCATGGCTGATGAAATCGGGCGGCAGGCCAGTGCGGGGCAGATTGTCGAAAATGGTCAGCCGGTAGCTCGACAGCCCTGTGTCCTGCCCGCCCCAATAGGGCGAGGAGGTCGACAGCGCCAGCAGATGCGGCAGGAAATAGGTGATCTGGCGCATGATATCGATGCGCAGATCATCATCGGGCAGCCCGACATGGACATGCATGCCGCAGATCAGCATCCGCCGCACCACGCCCGCCAGGTCGCGGGCGAGGTCGTTGTAGCGCTGTTTCTCGGTATGCTTGCGCGTGTGCCAGTCGGCGAATGGGTGGCAAGAGACGGCCAGCGGTGCCATGCCATATTGCGCGGCGCAATCGGAGATGGTGCGGCGCAGATGGCCAAGATCTTCGCGCGCCTCGGCTATATCGGCGCAGACGCCCGTTCCAACCTCGATCTGGCAGGCCAGAAACTCGGGCGAGACCTTATCTCCCAATTCGCGTGCGCAATCCTCCATCAGAGCGTCGGGCACATCGGCCAGCGCGCAGGTTTCGGCGTCGACCAGAAGATATTCTTCCTCGATTCCCAGAGTATAATCGGGCGCAAGCTCTTTCATGAGCGAAGCCTAACGCGGAATTCGCATCCCGCAAGCGAGAATTGACGCGCCGCAAAGCGCCGCCTAGGAGTTGTGGCATGCCTGTCCTGCACCCTGCCCTGCCCTATGCCCCCTGGACCCGGCCCGCCGGGCGTCGTCTGCCCGGCGTGATGCCGCTGGCGCGCGCTGACTGGCTGATGGTGGATGCGGCCTATGCGCCCCAGATGAAAGAGCGTCGGAAGCTCCTTGCAGAACGGCCAGCGGATGTGCTGGACCTCTTGCCCGGAGGGCAAGAGGCGGCCGAGGAAGTGCTGGACGAGGTGCTTCGCGACCTGCCGGAGCATGGCTTCACTGCCGAGGGCGCGCGCGTGACCTGCCCGGACGGTTTCACTGTGGAGATCGACCCGACACGCCCACTCTGGACGCTAGGGCATCTGTTGCAGTCCGATTTCTGTCTGTTGCAGAAGCGGGGCGCTGAGCATGTGCTAACCGGCGCGGTCCTGTGCTTTCCCTCAAGCTGGACGCTTGCAGAGAAGCTCGGCAAGCCCCTGATGCGCATTCACAAACCGGTCGAGAGCTATGACGGGCAGATGGGCGCGCGGGTGCAGCGCATGTTCGACCTGATGCGCCCCGAGCAGCCGCTCTGGCGCGCCAATCTGCTCTATTATGTGGACCCCGCGCTGTTCCAGCCGCGCTCCGAGCGCGCGCCAAAGCAGCGCAGGCGTGAGAGTGTCTATCTGCGCTCGGAACGCCAGTGCCTGTTGAAACTACCGCGCTGCGGAGCGGTGGTCTTCTCGATCCACACCGCCGTGATCTCCCGTGACTGCCTGACCCCCGAGCAAGCTGCTGCGCTGCGCGAGATCGAGGCCGGATCAGCGCAGGCCGGGGCCTGAGTTAAGCATCTGCTGCCGATCGGGCGCGGTAATCACCGGAACGCGCAGCTGTGCTGCGCGCGCCTGCAGGGCGGTGGCGCGGGCATCGGGGGCGTCTGTGAGCCGCGCGGTATGCGGACCATCTTCACGCTCGGCCAGCAGTTGGGTCAATGGGAGCAACTCCGGCGCAGGTGCTTCGACACCTGCTTGGCTTGGCGGCAAATCGGGCGGGGCAAGACAGGCCACGAGGGCCGCCGGGGCCAGCCAAAGCGCAAATCTGCGAAAAGGGGTCATTCGGGCGTCCTGCAACGCGGCGTATTGCCCAAAGACTGCGCCAGAAACGCCTGTTGCGCAAGCAGGGTTGCGCTGTGCAGGTGAACGAGGGCAAGAAGCCGCCATGGGCCGCACGAAGAATTCCTCTGCCGAAACCACCCGCCCGCGTATCCGCGAAGCCGCGTTGCGGCTCTTTGCGCGGCATGGCTATGCCGCGGTGTCGATGCGCCAGATCGCGAAAGAGGTCGGCGTGCAGGCGGGCACGCTCTATCTCTACACGCCCGACAAGCAGACGCTGCTTTTCGACCTGATGCAAGCGCATATGCAGGAGCTGCTGGACGCGCATGCCGCGCTCCCTCCCTGCCCCGGCGTGGTGGCGCGGCTGGAACAGTTCACCCGCTTTCACATCCGCCACCACGCCGCCCGCGCCGATGCGGTGTTTGTGTCCTATATGGAGTTGCGCAATCTGGAGCCTGCGAATTTCGCCGCCATCGAAGCCATGCGCCGCACCTACGAGGACCGGCTGGAGGCGATCCTGCGCGACGGGCTGACCCAGGGCAGCCTGCATGTGCCCGACACCAAGCTGGCGACCCTGGCGCTGATCGCCATGCTGACCGGCGTGAACACCTGGTACCGCGAGGGCGGGCGGCTGAGTCTGGCCACGGTCGAAGGGATCTACTGGGACATGGTCCGTCGCGCCGTAGGCGCCGGTTGAGCCGGGCGCGCGGCAGAGTTGAGGGCAGCGCGCAGCGCGATACGGAAACGGGACACCGACACGCGGCTTTCTACATCCCGCACCCATCGACGATAAATTCGCACCACGCGGTCGGCGGCGGTGGTGCATCGGGATCGTCGAAGCGAATGCCCGGAGCGAACCGCGGCCGCGAGACGGCAAGCTCCGTGAACCTGCGCGGCCCCAATCCAACCGTGAACGGCGGCCGATAATCCAACCAGCCCTCGGTTACCAGAACCGTCTCGCCAAGACTGATCATCGGCAACCTTTGCGCAAGATGGTCTGCCAACCACTCATCCGTCAGGCGCCCGCGCCCGCCGGAACGCTCCCCAAAACTCCAGACAACACGGTGGGCTTCGGCATCGACGTCCCAGCCAATCAGGGACATGCGCATGTAGACCGGGTCCGGAGACTGTGCCGCCAGCGAAAGGAAATCATGGGTCCCACGCAGGAACTCAGGGGTGACAGCATTGGCACTGGCCCTCGACACCAGATCGCTGGTGGTGAACACTGCCCGCTGCAACCCCGTTTTCGCCCGAAACGCATCGGTGAACGTGAAGGAAGCCATAAGCGCCCAGAATACGAACGGCAAGATCAGGACCGTCTCGACGCTGATGGACCCTTTTTCGCCGCGCAACTGTTCGTGCAGGCGGATCCAGGCGGTTCTGGAAAAAGACATCTGTTTCATTCTGTCACAAACCCAGAGACGGTGCGCAATGAGAACATCCCCGATCCATCCAGCGGCAGTTGCAAGCCAAGCCGTGTGGTGGGAAATATCGGGCGGACAAGATAACAGACACGCAGGAGCATGAGTGCCTCGCTCCCTGCAATCGTAAAGATGGTCGGCGGCGCGATCGGCTCGCTCAGATCGATGCAACGCGCAGGCTCTTGCGGGAAGTTCCAGCTTTGCATGTCGATGCGCCGCATTTCAATCAGCAGCCGCTCGTCGCAATGCGACAGAAGGTTGGCGCGCGCGCAAAGCTCCGACCGAAACTCTTCCTGGGTCGTGCCATAGGCCAGACGCCCAAGCCGGATGTCGCGCACTGACAGGTCCACCGCGCGCTCCAGGGAAACGCGTTGAACCATCACCCAGCCCGATTCGGCTCCCATGAGCAGGATCGACATGACCAGCGGGAACAAGACGACGAACTCGATCGTTGCCGAACCGGTCTCGGACTGCCCGAAGCGCCGCCAGACGCGGGTAATCAACCTGTGCCGCGTCATTCGACCAGCCTCAAGGCTTGGATCGACGCTGCGATGGCGGCGAATACTTGATCAAGCTCGCCACCCACAGCGTTGAAATAATGGTTCGGGGTCGATGCACAGTTGCGCATTTCGTCTTGGCCCTGCGTATTGGTCTCGAACGCGATCGTGTAGATCACCACCCCATTTTGCTTGGCCATGTCACAGGCGCTGAAGAAGTCTTGCAGGTTTTCCGACCTCCTCGTGATCCGGCGGCGCCAATCGTTCGACAACCCCAGGATATGCGTATTGTCGAGCGTGTCCTGCTCGTCCTCGGTCGGAAAGACACCGTTGGTCCCGAACACGGTGTTGGTCCCCGGTCTGCGTGGGCGATGCTGGTCGGTAATCAGTCCGTCAGTCATAAGAACCACGACCTTTCTCGTGCCATCATCATCCCATGCGACCGGACGATCCAGATGGACACTGTCGACCCTGTTCGATCCGACCAGTTGGCCCGTCAGCCAGTTGCTGTCGGGATCCAGCAACGCCAGTCCCCACCGCATCCCGTAATGGGTCCCGGTGCCGTCATGCAGTCGCATGTTGGTCAGGTAGTCGTGCAGTTCATCCTCGTTGCTGGAGTGGTAGAGAATCGAGTTCGCCTCGATCGGGCACCACCCCCAATCCATCGTCGGCCAGTCTATCGGCCAGTTCATGAAGTGCGGCGCCTGCGGGATCGTCGACAGATCCGGCAGGCCGGTCGAGTCGAACACCGAACGCGGCAAGTCCGGGCAGTGTGAATAGTCGTGCCATGCGTTGCCGCCGAGCAACTCGAAGACCTGCTGACCGGGATTCACGGTCCCGGCATAGGGAATGATCGAGATGGTCGTGACGTCGGGCACCTCGTCATCCAGAACCTGCGACACGAAGTTGCGCGCCGCGCCACGCAGGCGCGTGATGCGCGGAATGCCGATGCTGTCGGTCCAGCGCATCGAGCCCGAAATGTCGAGGACAAGCGAAATCTCGATATTCGACACCTGCTCGAGCGCGCCGCTGACTTCGTGACTGATCAGGGTATCTTGCCCGACCATGCGCATGAAGATCGTATTGACCTGCGGACGTGTCCGCACCAGCACCCGGGCCGAGTTCAATCCGCTTTCGATCTCGATCGGCTCGACCAGATAATCAAGCAAGCCTTCAGCACGGAAGAAGTCCCGAACGATTGCCTCGCGGTCGCCACCTTCGCGCAATGTCGCTGCAGCCAGGGCGGCGCGGTCTGCGGTCGCCTGAACCCGAATGCGCTTTGATTCGTAGCGCATGAAGTCGACGGCAAGGCCCGCAATCAGGATGATGCAGACAAAGAAGAACAGGCCCAGCACGATCATGCTGCCCTCTTCCCGTTGCGCATAGGCATCTGCCGCGCGCCGTCCACGCTTCAGGACGTTGGAAAACATTGTCTGTTGCTTCATGGTCATACTCCGGACACACGCACACAGCAGGGGCTTCTGCTCCCCATTGGGCACT
The DNA here is from genome assembly GCA_007694945.1 of Paracoccaceae bacterium. GTDB lineage: Bacteria > Pseudomonadota > Alphaproteobacteria > Rhodobacterales > Rhodobacteraceae > Roseinatronobacter. The sequence continues at coordinate 79,466 of REER01000061.1, forward strand.
CTACCGATAAATTTGTTAGCAAATCCTCGTGGCAGGATTTTGGCCGTCGCTGCCCCAAAAAAGCCGGATTCCGGAGTGTTTCCGAATGTCGAAATTCACGCAAGAGTGGACGCAGCGGGACATTTGAGCGTAAGCATGGTGTTCAGACTGCCTTTTAATCCGGCATTTGCCGAAGAAAACAACACGCCCGGAAAACAGCACCAGAGGGGGGACAAGATGCTCGACACGAAAGAACCCGGATTTCGCGAGAACGTTGATCTGATGTTCAAACGCGCCGTTGCGCATCTCGACCTGCCGCCGGGGCTTGCCGAGAAGATCCAGATCTGCAACTCGACCTATACTGTGCGCTTCGGCGTGCGCCTTCGCGGCAAGATCGAGACGTTCGTAGGCTATCGCTCGGTGCATTCCGAACATATGGAACCGGTCAAGGGCGGCATCCGCTACGCCCCCGAGGTGGATCAGAACGAGGTCGAGGCCCTCGCCGCGCTGATGACCTACAAATGCGCGCTGGTCGAAACCCCTTTTGGTGGCTCCAAGGGCGGGCTGTGTCTGGACCCGCGCAAATATGAAGAACATGAACTGGAACAGATCACCCGCCGCTTCGCCTATGAACTGGCCAAGCGTGACCTGATCAACCCAGCACAGAACGTCCCCGCCCCCGATATGGGCACCGGCGAGCGCGAGATGGCCTGGATCGCGGATCAATACGCGCGCATGAACACCACCGACATCAATGCCCGCGCCTGTGTCACCGGCAAGCCACTGAATGCAGGGGGCATCAAGGGCCGGGTCGAGGCCACGGGCCGCGGGGTACAATATGCGCTGCGGGAGTTCTTCCGTCACCCGGATGACGTGGCCAAGACCGGGCTGAAAGGAGGCTTGGGTGGCAAGCGGATCGTGGTGCAGGGGCTGGGCAATGTGGGGTATCATGCCGCCAAGTTCCTGCGCGAGGAGGACGACGCACGCATCACCGGTATCATCGAGCGCGACGGGGCGCTGGTCAGTGACACGGGGCTGGACCCGGATACCGTGCGCGAGTGGATCATGCAGACTGGCGGCGTTCGCGGTTTCGAGGGGGCCGAGTTTGTCGAAAACGGGTCCAGCGTGCTCGAGGTCGAGTGCGACATCCTGATCCCGGCGGCGCTGGAGGGTGTGATCAACATCAACAATGCCGACCACATCAGGGCCCCGCTGATCATCGAGGCGGCGAATGGTCCGATCACGGCAAGCGCTGACGAGATTCTGCGCGAAAAGGACATCGTCATCATCCCCGATCTCTATGCCAATGCCGGCGGTGTGACAGTGTCCTATTTCGAATGGGTCAAGAATCTCAGTCATATCCGCTTTGGCCGGATGCAGCGCCGCAATGAGGAAGCTCATGCCATGTTGCTGGTCAATGAACTGGAGCGGCTTTCGGCGGACAAGGAACTTGGCTGGGAGCTGGCCCCAGATTTCAAGAGTCGCTTCCTGCAGGGCGCGGATGAGTTGCAGCTTGTCCGCTCGGGGCTGGATGACACAATGCGCGGCGCGTATCAGTCGATCTCTGAGGAATGGCACCGCCGCCACGATGTGAAGGACCTGCGCACCGCGGCCTTCATCGTGGGCATCGAGCGGGTCGCGGCGAGTTACCGGGCGAAGGGGTTGTAATCGGCGGGGGCGGTGCGTGCCGAACCACGCAATGCCATTGGCTTATACACCTCGCTAGCCGTAGCGCAGCATTGGCTGCACGCGGCGATAGCTCAGGCTGCGCCACAGCCACTCCGCCGGGCCGAAGCGGAAACGCGCCAGCCAGGCCCGCGACCAGAGCGGCATGGCGACCCAGACCGCCAGCACCACCAGCACTTGCGCCGGGCGACCGACCTCCATGAACAGCCCCAGCCCGTGGCCATAGAAGATGAAGGTGCAGATCATGCTCTGGGCCAGATAGTTGGTGAACGCCATCCGCCCGACCGGGGTGAAGACTGCCTTCATCGCAGGGCCGAACCGGCGTGTGGCGAGGATAACCAGCGCGATATAGGACACTGCGACAAGCGGTGCGGCAGCGGTATTGAACATCCGCCCGAAATAGAGCGAGAAAAGCATGTCCCAACCGTGACGCTCGTTCATCACCACGCCCAGGCCGACCAGCGGCAGACCAATGGCGAGCCCCGCAATGGCCACGCGCCAATAGACTCTCTCCGACCACTCGCCGCTCAGAAACCCCGATTTCATTGCCGCCATCCCAAAGGCCATCAGCGCCACGACATAGTGCAGCGTTTCGGTGGGAAAGACGAACAGATGGAAGTTGAGGCTCTGCGCGGCACGTATCGGCATCTGCGCGGCAAAGCCACCACGATAGGCCGAAATTTCCGCCGCAAGTTGCGATGCAGCGGGGACCCAGACATCAGCCTCGATCGCGCGGATTTCTTCCTCTGGAAGCCACGGGATGGCAAATCCGAGCGCGGCGGCAATGGCGAGGTGCAGCGCCAGGAAGCCGCCCCCCAGGATCACAAGGCTGCGCGCTGACCAGTGGCGCACGAAAACGATCACCATGCCGATGAGCGCATAGGACACAAGGATATCACCGGCCCATATGAAATAGGCATGGATCAGGCCGATCACGAGCAGCCAGAACATGCGATGAAAATGCAGCGCCAGCGCGCCGCCCGTGCCAGTCTGCTCGGCACGAGTAGTCATCAGCACGATGCCGGCGCCGAACAGCATGGAAAAGATCGCGATGAACTTCTCGAAGAAGACGACATGCGAGACCAACCAGATCGCATAATCCAGCCCGGTGATCGGGCCCATGGCTGTCGGGTTGATCAGGGTGGCCTGAACCATGGCGAAAAGCTGGATGTTGATCACAAGGATACCGAACAGCGCGAAGCCGCGCAGAATATCCAGCGTGTCGATCCGTGCAGCCCCGGTGACAGGACCGGTTGAAGACCGGGTCTCGATGGTCACCTCGGACACTGCGGTGTCGGATGCGGCATTGGACATTGTGAGCCTCCTTGCATGAGTCATCTGCGGGCTGACGGGAGTGACGCCAACGCATATGGAGTTGAATTTCGGTTTCGTGCAGGCTGCCGGGCGACCCCGGCGTGACTCAAGGTCGTTTTCGTCAATGTCAGGTTCAGCTTCGTGAATGACGGGGTCAGTGCTGTTCATGATGCGTGACTGGTTTAAGGCTCTTGCGGATCGGCAGGTGATGCGATCAGTCTCGTTCCTGTCACGCGCTCAGCAAATGTCGATGGTTGGCGCCTCGCCATGCGTCCGCAATCCATGTAACGAATTGCGGCGCACCGCTGTCACGGAGGCCTTTTGCGCAGGTGTCATGAGTGGTAGAACAAAGGCCAATAAGCTTGCTCCTCGGCCTCTCTGCAGGCGGTCGATTCTCCGACGCCAGACGTTAGCCGCGCTCCCGCTGCACCTCTTGACGCGCGAGCGCCGAGTCGCGATCCGAGAGCCCGAGGAGGTTGCTCACCAGCCGCATCAGCCCGTCCTCTTCATCATGGCGCTTGCCATCGGCAAGGATGACGGACCACAGATCGCGCAGCAGCGCGGGCCGATCCTCAAGCGCGACCACCTCCTTGATACGACGCGTCAGATGCACAGTGTCACCTGTGCTGTCGTCCAACACCTCGGCCTCGCGGCGCAGGGCCACCTGTTCCCAGACGCTCAGCCCGAAACGGCGGGCTGTCACTTGGTCGATCTCGGCGACTTGGCGCGGGTCGTAATCGCTATTGGCGCGCGCCGCGCGCACCAATAGCGCGGTCAGCGCGGCGCGTCCCGCGATTTCAGGCTGTTCCGCCGGCGGGCGGCGGCCGAACAGAGATTGCATCCAGTCGAAAGCATTTTGCTGCATGGGCTGCATATAGGTGAAGCGGGGGCAAAAACCAAACAAAGCAGGTCACGCTTTCGCGCAGTGCGCAGTGCGCAGATCAGAACGGCAGCATGACGGGCACCAGCGCCACCAGAACAACCAGCGTGATGACCCACAAGGGCGTACCGATGCGCACGAAATCCAGAAATCGGTAATTCCCTGGCCCCACCACCAGCGTGTTGATCGGCGAGGAAACCGGCGTCATGAAGGCCGCCGAGGCCGCGAGCGCCACTGTCATCATGAACGGATATGGCGAAAGCCCCAGCGTGTCGGCAATGGCAAAGGCCACGGGCGCCATCAACACTGCCGTGGCCGTGTTCGAGATGAAGAGGCTGAGCGCCGTGGTCACCACGAAGATGGCAGCAAGCGCGACACGCGGGCTGGCCTCGCCGGTCAGTTGCACAAGCGCCTCGGCGGCCAAATCGACCCCGCCCGTGCGCTGCAGCGCCAGCGAGAAGGGCAGCATGCCGACTATCAGCACCAGCGTCTGCCAGTTGATCGCACGATAGGCGCCGGCGATGTCGATGCAGCGAAACAACCCCATCAGCAGACAGCCCAGCAGCGCGGCCTGCACATTCGGGATGATCCCCCAGACCATCAGCCCCACGACCAGCGCCAGCACCCCCAGCGCGAGCGGCGCCCGTGATGCGGCCGGGGCCACATCGGCGGCCTCGCTCGGCAGGTCGAGCAGCACCATGTCGCGCCGCGCATCCGACAGCCGCCGGATCGCGCGCCAGCGCCCGACGACCAGCAGCGTATCGCCCGCGCGCAATGGCAGGTCGGTGATCGGCCCCTCGATCGGGGCGGTGCCCCGGCGCAGACCGATCACGGTCAGGTCATGGACGGTGCGAAAGCGCAGCGCCTCCAGCGTCTTGCCAAGGTAATGCGAGCCCGGCGGCAACATGACCTGCGCCAGACCGATCTCGCGGGTATGGTCGCTGAAATAACCCGCTGGCAGCGGCACAGGGCTGAGCGCCTGGGCCTTGCAGAACGCCTCGAGATCGGCGCGCTCACCGCGCAGGTCGAGCATCAGCAGATCATTCGCCTCCAGCCGCGTTTCGGCGCGCGGCACGACCATGACAGGCCCCATCCGGCCCGGACGTTCGATCGCCACAATATGCACTCCTTCCGAGGCGCGCAGGTCCAGCACATCCAGCCTGCGCCCGACCAGCCGGGAGTCCGGTCGCACCCGCAGCCGCATTTCGCGCCCTTCCAGCGCATAGTCGCGCACGAGATCGCGCAGGCTGACCGCGACGGGCGGCGCCTCGAACTGCCCATTCCCCAGCCAGCGCCGGGCGAGCAGCATGTAGAGAATCCCGAGGATCAGGATCGGCACCCCGAAAGGCGCGAAGGCGAAGAAGCCGAACCCCTCCAGCCCACGGCGCACCAATTCGCCATGCACGACGAGATTGGGCGCCGTGGCAATCAGCGTGGTCATTCCCGCAATCATCGCGGCAATGGCCAGCGGCATCATAAACCGCCCCGGTGCCACCCCCATGCGCTGCGCGATGCGCAGCACGATGGGGATGAAGATCGCCACAACCCCGGTCGAGGACATGATCGCACTCAGGCTGGCCGCCGCGAGCATCAGAAGCACGATCAGCCGTCCCTCCGACAGCCCCGCCCGCGCCTGCATCCAGTCGCCCATTGCCTGCGTCACGCCCGTGCGCACCAGCGCCTCGCCTAGGACGAAAAGCGCCGCAATCAGGATCACATTGGGGTCCGAGAACCCTGCAAGAGCCTCGGGCACGGTGATGACGCCCGTAAAGGGCAGCGCCGCGACCATGATCAGCGCCACCACATCCATCCGCGGACGCCCGATGGCGAACATCACGATGGCTGCAACCAGCAGCCCCAGAACCATGACCAGTGGTGACATCTACCCGCCTGCGTGCTTTGCGGCAATCTAGCCGGGTGCCGCGTAAACGAAAAGCCCTGCCCGACCCGCTGCGGGCGGGCGGACAGGGCGCGGTCCGTGGCGGGGCGGGCGGGGCTTTTGCGCGGAGCGCGTCAGGCGCCGACCGGGTGTCCCTCGACCTCGCCTGTCTCATCAGGGGTGAAGGTCATGGCCAGGCCGTTGATGCAATGCCGTTTTCCCGTCGGCTCTGGGCCATCACCGAAGATGTGCCCCAGATGGCCGCCGCAATTGGCGCAATGAACCTCAGTGCGCACCATGAAGAAGCGCCGGTCGGTCTGCGTGCCTACGGCGCCATCGATTGCCTCCCAGAAACTCGGCCAGCCCGTGCCGCTGTCGTATTTCGTCTCCGACCGATAGAGCGCATTGCCACAGCCCGCGCAGTTATAGGTGCCGGCGCGGTCATTCTCCAGCAGCGGCGAGCGTTCACCCATCAGCGCATTGGTATAGGCACGCTCGGTCGCGTGCTCGCGCAAAACGGCGAATTGCGCCGGTGTCAGCCGCGCGCGCCATTCCTCCTCGGACAGCGTAAACGGAAACTCCCCGTCACTGGCCTGCGCGGCCTTCGCACCCATGAGCGCAAGACCTGTCGTCAACAAAAAAGAGCGTCGGTTGAACATCGAATCCTCCTGTTGCCTTGGTCATCATACGCATTCGCACCCGAGTTGGTTTCAGTTTAATTACCGGATTCTATCCTGTCTTCAACAAGCCTGCGTGATCTGGCATGATCACGCCATGAGTCTGCCCCTCGGTTTCCTTGATGAATTGCGCAACCGTGTCTCGATCTCTTCGGTGGTCGGGCACAAGGTTGTCTGGGACATGCGCAAGTCGAACCAGGCCAAGGGCGATTACTGGGCGCCCTGCCCGTTCCATCAGGAAAAAACCGCTTCTTTTCATGTTGATGACCGTAAGGGCTTTTACTACTGCTTCGGTTGTCACGCCAAGGGCGACGCGCTGAAATTCCTTCGCGAGACCGAGAATTTGAGCTTCATGGAGGCGGTCGAGGTGCTGGCGCGTGAAGCAGGCATGACCGTGCCCGCGCGCGATCCACGTGCCGCCGAAAAGGCAGACCGGCTAGGCGAGTTGGCGCAGGTGATGGAGGCTGCGGGCCGCTTCTTCCGTGGTCAGCTTGCCACCAGCGCAGCAGGACAGGCGCGCGATTACCTCGACGGGCGCGGGCTTGCGCGCGAGACGCAGGAGCGTTTCGAGATCGGCTTCGCGCCACCCGCCCGGCGCGCGCTCTGGGAGCATCTGACCAGCGCGGGTGTCAGCCCAGACAAGATCATCGAGGCCGGGCTTGCCATCGCGCCCGAGGATGGCAGCGCGCCGTTTGACCGCTTCCGGGGCCGGATCATGTTTCCGATCCGCGACGCGCGCGGACGGCTGATCGCTTTCGGCGGGCGGGCGATGGACCCGAACGCGCCCGCCAAATATCTAAACTCGCCCGAAACACCGCTCTTCGACAAGGGCCGCTCGCTCTATAATGCAGGCCCAGCGCGGAGCGCGGCCGGCAAGCAGCCGCTGATCGTCGCCGAAGGCTATATGGATGTCATCGCCCTTGTCGCTGCCGGGTTCGAGGCCGCCGTGGCGCCACTGGGCACAGCCATCACCGAAGACCAGTTGCGCATGATATGGCGGCTCAGCCGAGAGCCCGTGATCGCCCTCGATGGCGATGCCGCCGGGCTGCGTGCGGGCTACAAGCTCATCGACCTTGCCCTGCCCCATCTGGGCCCCGAACAGGCGCTGCGCTTCTGCCTGCTGCCCGGCGGGATGGACCCCGATGATCTGCTGCGCGCCAGTGGCAGTGGGGCCATGCGCAAGCTGATCGAGGGCGCGCTGCCCCTCGCGCAACTCCTGTGGCAACGCGAGACGGAGGGGCAGGTCTTTGACAGCCCCGAGCGGCGCGCAGCGCTCGACATGCGCTTGCGCACGGCGCTTGGCCGGATCACCGACACTGGCCTGCGCAGCCATTATGCCGAAGAGTTGCGCAATCTGCGGGCCGCCTTCTTCCGTCCTGCGCAACGCACCGGGGCAAAATTCCGCCCGCGCTTCGCGCCGCCGACCCAGCCGCTGCCCGCCACGCGCGCGACCCGGCTTGCCGCGACCGAGCACCCCGGGATTGCCGAGCACATGCGCGAGGAAATCATCCTTGCCATCTTGCTGAACCACCCGGCATTGCTGCCCGAATTCGAGGCCGATCTGGAACGCGCCGAGATGACCAGTCCCCCGCATGAGGTGCTGCGCGAAGCGCTGCTGTCAGCGGACCCCGAGGCACCCAACCGCCCCGAGGCAGTGCATCTGCTCGATCTCAGCCATATCCGCATAGCGCCACCCGTGCGCCCCGATGCCGACCCGGAGCTTGCCCGCAATTGCCTGCGTGAGGAATTCGCCAAGCTCTTCACCCGGCGCGGCGCCGCCTTGGAACTGCGCGAGGCGTCCGAGGATCTGGCGTATCTGGCCGATGAGGGGCTGACTTGGCGGCTGCGGCAGGCTGCCGAGATGCGCAACCTCGCCGAGCGCTCGCGGCTGTCGGATTCAACGGATCTGGGCGAAGATCGCGCAGCCCTCGCAGGCCAACTCGACAAGCTGATCGAATCGCAGGTCTGGGTGAAGCCGAAAAAGTGACCGAATCGCGACAGGTGCGCACGCAACTATGCGGGAATCTCTCTTCTGGAACTGGAAAAAGCCGCCCTGCTTCCCTAAATACCCACAATCACGGATAGCCCGGTGTTGATTCGCGAATGCGATTCTCTGTACTGGTGCCACCTCAGTTGCGGGAGCTTTCATGGCCGCCAAAGATACCGACGAAAATCGCCCGGACGATCAGGATACCGATAGCGGGCAGACCGTCAGCCAGGCCTCGATCAAGAAAATGATTGCCCAGGCGAAAGAACGCGGCTTCATCACCTATGAGCAACTCAACAAGGCGCTCCCGCCCAATGAGGTCTCTTCCGAGCAGATCGAGGATGTCATGTCCATGCTCTCGGAGATGGGGATCAACATCATCGAGGATGATGACGAGACCGAGGATGGCGAGAGCAGCACCAAGGGCGAGTTGATCGAGACCGGCGGCTCGCGCGAGGTCGCAGTGGCGACGAGCAGCAGCGAGGAGAAACTCGACCGCACTGATGACCCGGTGCGGATGTATCTGCGCGAGATGGGCTCGGTCGAACTCCTGTCGCGCGAGGGCGAAATCGCGATTGCCAAGCGCATCGAAGCCGGGCGCAATACCATGATCTCAGGGCTCTGCGAGAGCCCGCTGACCTTTCAGGCCATCACCATCTGGCGCGACGAACTTCTGAACGAGGATGTCCTGCTGCGTGACGTGATCGATCTTGAAACGACCTTCGGCAACGCGGTTGAGGATGACGAGGACGGCGTGCCGGTCACCGAGGGTATGACACCTGCGGCACCCGCCGCCCGCGAGCGGAGCTCCGAGCCAGAACTGGACGCGGACGGGAACCCGATCCAGAAGACCGAAGAGGACGAGGACGAGGACGATCAGTCCAACCTGTCGCTGGCCGCGATGGAAACCGCGCTGAAGCCGCGCGTGCTCGAGACGCTGGACCGGATCGCGCTGGAATTCGAGCATCTCGAAGAGATGCAGGATGCGCGAATGCGCGCCACGCTCAATGATGAGAGCCGCTTTTCCGAATCGCAGGAGCGCGACTATCAGAAATTGCGCAGCGAGATCGTCGAGATGGTGAATTCGCTGCACCTGCACAATAACCGGATCGAGGCGCTGGTTGACCAGCTCTATGGGATCAACAAGCGCATCATGTCGATCGACTCGGCGATGGTGCGACTCGCCGATCAGGCGCGGATCAATCGGCGCGAATTCATCGACGAATACCGCGGCTCGGAGCTTGACCCGAACTGGTGTGACCGCATGGCCGAGAAGCCCGGACGCGGCTGGCAGGCTCTGATGGAGCGCTCGCGCGAAAAGGTCGAGGAATTGCGCAACGAGATGGCGCAGGTCGGCCAGTATATCGGCGTCGATATCGAGGAATTCCGTCGCTTCGTTGGTCAGGTCCAGAAGGGCGAGAAGGAAGCGCGCCAGGCCAAGAAAGAGATGGTCGAGGCGAACCTGCGCCTGGTGATTTCCATCGCCAAGAAATACACCAATCGCGGGCTGCAATTCCTTGATCTCATTCAGGAAGGCAATATCGGCCTGATGAAGGCCGTGGACAAGTTCGAGTATCGGCGGGGCTACAAATTCTCGACCTATGCGACGTGGTGGATCCGACAGGCGATTACTCGCTCGATTGCCGATCAGGCGCGCACGATCCGCATTCCGGTGCATATGATCGAGACGATCAACAAGCTGGTGCGCACGGGCCGGCAGATGCTGCACGAAATCGGCCGCGAGCCGACCTCGGAGGAACTGGCCGAGAAGCTGCAGATGCCCCTCGACAAGGTGCGAAAGGTGATGAAGATCGCCAAGGAGCCGATCAGCCTCGAGACGCCCATCGGCGATGAGGAAGACAGCCAGCTTGGCGATTTCATCGAGGACAAGAACGCGCTTCTACCGCTTGATTCGGCGATTCAGGACAACCTGCGCGAGACCACCACGCGCGTCCTCTCCTCGCTCACCCCGCGCGAGGAACGTGTGCTGCGCATGCGGTTCGGGATCGGGATGAACACCGACCACACACTGGAAGAAGTCGGCCAGCAATTCAGCGTCACCCGCGAACGCATCCGCCAGATCGAGGCCAAGGCGCTGCGCAAGCTCAAGCATCCGTCGCGCTCACGCAAGCTGCGGAGTTTTCTCGATCAGTAAGCGCACCGCTCGCCTCGCTCGAGACAGCGCAGTTTGCGATTACGCGCTATGCAACTGACGCCTGCCTGCATGGCGCGCGGCCTCGGACCTATACGGATCTGGCGACAGCTTTGGGGCGCGCGACCCCGGTCGCACGTGAGCTGGAACCGACTCTGGCACTCCTGCGCATCGAATGTCACGCGCGGGGCCTGCCCAATCTCTGCGCCGTGGTCATTGCCAGCGGCACCGACATGCCCCGCGCGCAAATCCTTCGATACGCTGAGTGCCACATGGTGCGACACCGGGCTTGACGAAAACGGCGTGCGGGAGGAGCAGGCGCGGATTCTGGCGTTTGACTGGTGCGGCGTCACTTGACGCTCAGCCGTGCTCTTTCAGCAACCGCCGCTTCTGCTTGTCCCAGTCGCGCTTGGCCTCGGTCGCGCGCTTGTCGGCCAGCTTCTTGCCCTTGGCGACACCGATCTTCAGCTTCACGAGCCCACGATGGTTGAAATACATCACCAGCGGCACCAGCGTCATGCCCGCTTTCGCCGTATCGGCCCAGAGCCGCGCCAATTCGCGCTTTGAAGCCAACAGCTTGCGCTTGCGCCGTTCCTCATGCCCCCAAGTGCGCGCAGGCGCATATGGCGCGATATAGGAATTGATCAGCCACAACTCGCCATCCTCGATGGCGGCATAGCTCTCGGCAATATTGGCCTTGCCAGTACGCAGTGACTTCACCTCGGAACCGGTCAGCATGATCCCGCATTCGAGATCGGACTCGATGGCATAGTCGAACCGCGCCCGGCGGTTCTCGGCGATGATGCGGTAATTCGGGTCTAATGTCTTGGCCATCCACGCCAGATAAGGGGGCGCGCGCGCCCTGTCTAGGGCTTGAGCCGCACCTGCATCGCATTGCCCGAGGATTTGCGCAGCTCGAAGGCCCCGGTCTTGGCCACCAATTCACTCAGCTTCGCGCAGCCATAATTGCGCGCGTCGAAATCCGGGTTGGCCGCAACGATGAACTGCCCCAGCGGGCCTAGCGTGAACCATTCGGCATCCTTGTCGATGGCCTGCATCGCGGCCTTGATCAGCGGTACCGCTTTCGAGGGGGCCGCCTTGCTCTCCTTCGCGGGTGTATCGGGCGCGGCCTCGGGCATAAGGTTCTCGACAAAGATGAAGCGCTTGCATGCCTTGCGAAACGCCTCGGGCGTCTTCTGCTGGCCGATGCCATAGACATCCAGCCCTTGCTCGCGGATGCGCGAGGCGAGCCGCGTGAAGTCGCTGTCGGAACTGATCAGCACAAACCCGTCGAAGCGACCCGAATGCAGCAGGTCCATCGCATCAATCACCAGAGCGATATCAGAGGAATTCTTGCCCACAGTATTGGCCGGCTGATGATGCGGCACCAGCGCCAGCTTGGGCAACATGTCCTGCCAGCCCGACATCTGACTGCGCGAGAAATCCCCGTAGATGCGCCGCACCGAGGCCTCGCCGAGGCTCGCGATCTCCTCGAAAATCGCCTCGGCCCAGCGCGGCGAGGAATTGTCGGCGTCAATCAACACTGCCAGAAGCGGTATCCCTGCCCGCGCCATGCCCGTCTCCTCTTCATCTTGCCAAAAATACTCAATCTTCGCATCGTCCCGGCACAGGTCTCACGGATCACAACCAGCGATAGAGCACAAGCGCATCCACATAGCCGTGTTCCGGATGCCGAAACGCCCCAGGCAACCGCCCCACGATCTCGAAGCCTTGTGCCTGCCAGAGATCAATCGCGCGGGCATTGGTCTCGACCACGAAATTGAACTGCATCGCGACATAGCCCAACATTCGCGCAGTCTCAATCGCATGGCCCAGCATCGCCCGCGCGACGCCGCGCCCCTGCGCCGCCTGCGCGGTCACAAAGCCACAATTCGCCACATGCGCCCCGCCACCGCCCTGATTGGGGCAAAGATAGTAACTCCCCAGCGCCGCACCCTCGGCCTCTGCGACATAGGCGCGATGCGTGCCGCCACACCAGAAGGCCAGCGCGGCATCGCGCGGGATGTCCCGGTCGATGGCATAGGTCTCGCCTGCGCGAAAGATGGGCTCGAGCATGGCCCAAATCGCCGCATGATCATCCTCGGTCGCTACGCGCAACCTCACATCAGCCAAGCCGCCCCCGTTCTGCCCAGTCGAGCGCATCCTCCAGCCGGTCATCACCCCAGAAGACCTCACCCGCCACCACGAAACTCGGCGCACCAAAGACACCCAGCGCCATCGCCGCGTCAGTCTTGGCGTTCAGCCGATCCGCAATCTCCGCGCTCTGCGCCAGCGCCATCACGCGGGCTGTGTCCTGCCCGATGCTCCCCAGCGCCCGCGAGATCGCGGGCTCCTGCCCCGGCTCCAGCCCTTCAACGAACCAGACCCGATAGGTCTCGGTGACATACGCCTCGCACCAGCCCTCATCGCAGCCCACAAGCGCAATCTGGTTGGCCAGTGTCAGTTCGGCTAGCGGGTAGGGCGCGGGGACACGGACCTCCAGCCCGTATTTCTGCGCCCGCCGTTCGATATCGCGCCACATATAGGCGGCCTTGACCGGCTTGTCGCGAAAGGGAATGTTGTTCTGCGCCAGCATGATCCGGCGCACATCAAACGGCCGCCAGTGCAGCGCCGGGGCCTCGGGACCCATCTTCGCGAGCCGCAGAACGGTCAGGCAGGTGTAGGTGCTGCCGATCGAGAACCAGAAATCTATCGAAGCAGGCATGGCTCACACAATCATCACGACGCGGCATACGCTGAGCGCCACGCCTTGCTCTTCAATAGGTCGCATGCGGCTCCTCCTCCCTCGCCTGATATTTCAGCAGTGTGGCGCAGCGCCCACGGGAAGCGCAAGAGCAAGAGCCATACGTGGCGCGAAAACATCCTGCTGCATCCGAATGCTTGATTTTCTTGGCGCCGCGCCCCAAACTCGACATATGAACATGCACATCCCGCCACGCGGCATTGACGGACAGACAAGTTTCGACCGGCGCGAACTCGGCGTGATCCTGTCACTCTATGGCAGGATGGTCGCGGCGGGCGAATGGCGCGACTACGGGATTTCCTGTCTGCGCCACCATGCCGTGTTTTCCATCTTCCGCCGCACAGCGGAAAACCCGCTTTACCGGATCGAGAAACACCCGGCCCTGCGCCAGCGTCAGGGCATGTATGCGGTGATCGGGATCGACGGTCAGGTGCTCAAGCGCGGGCATGATCTGGTGCAGGTGCTCAAGGTTCTGGAACGCAAGCTGTTGCGGGTGATCGAGGATTGAGGCTTTACAGCTGCGCGCGCCCCTGCTACGCGATTCCCATGAACACGCTGACACATATCCGCGCCCTGCGACGTCGATAAGCGACCTGTTTGTTCCCGCGCATCCGCAGGATGCGCGCCCCTGGCCAATATCTGAAAACCGTAATTGACTTGGCCGCCTGCCTTTGGCAGGTCAGGTATTTTCCGACAGAGGACACGCCCATGAACGCGCCCTTCCCTTCGATCCTGCCTACCTATAACCGGTCCGACCTGCGCTTCCTGCGCGGCGAAGGCTCCTGGCTGATCGAGGCAGATGGCCGCCGTTTCCTCGACTTGACCTCCGGGATCGCGGTCAATGCGCTGGGCCATGCGCATCCGGCCCTCGTCGCCACGCTCACCGAACAGGCGCAGGCACTCTGGCATGTCTCGAACCTCTACCAGATCCCGGCACAGGAACGCCTCGCCGACCTGCTCGTCGCGCATTCGTTTGCCGACACGGCCTTCTTCACCAATTCCGGCACCGAGGCCGCGGAACTCGCCATCAAGATGGTGCGGAAATACTGGTATGACCAGAACAGCCCGCGCGAGACCATCCTGACCTTCGAGGGCGCCTTTCATGGCCGCTCCACCGGGGCCATCGCGGCGGCCGGCTCGGAGAAGATGTGCAAGGGCTTCGGCCCGCTCATGCCCGGTTTCAAGACGCTGCCCTGGGGCGATCACGACGCGCTCCGTGCAGTGCTCGATGACCGCGTTGCTGCCGTGATGATCGAGCCGGTGCAGGGCGAAGGCGGCATCCGCCCGTTGCCGGAGCAATGCCTCAAGGGCCTGCGCGATCTCTGCGACCAGACCGGCGCTCTGCTGGTGCTCGACGAGGTGCAATGCGGCATGGGCCGCACGGGTCGGCTCTTCGCGCATGAATGGGCGGGCGTCACTCCCGATATCATGCTGGTCGCCAAGGGCATCGGCGGGGGCTTCCCGCTCGGCGCCGTGCTGGCCACGGCGAAGGCGGCATCCGCCATGACGGCAGGCACGCATGGCTCCACCTATGGCGGCAACCCACTCGCCTGCGCTGTGGGCGCCAAAGTGGTCGAGATCATGACCGAACCGGGCTTTCTCGACTCGATCAGCCGCAAGGCCGGTCAGTTCCGGCAAGGGCTCGAAAGCCTCGTCGCCACTTATCCCGAGGTCTTCAAGCAGGTGCGCGGCGCGGGTCTGATGCTCGGCCTGAAATGCCGCAAGACCAATACCGATCTGGTCAAGGCGGCGCAGGCAGAATTGCTGCTCACGGTCCCGGCCGCCGACAATGTCGTCCGCCTGCTGCCGCCGCTCACCATCGCCGAGGATGAGATCGCCGAAGCCCTCATCCGCCTCGACAGGGCTGCACAGAGCCTCTGATTTTCTTCCCCCAAATACTCCGGGAGCGCGAGGGCAGAGCCCTCGCTCCCGCCCTCTCGCAAAGGCCCGACACATGCCGCATTTCCTCGACATCCACAGCACTGACCCCCAAGCCCTCCGCTCCATGATCGACGGCGCGCGCGCGATGAAATCCGCCCGCGACGGCTTGCCCAAGGGCACGCCGGATGCCAAGCAGCCACTCGCGAACCACATGGTTGCGCTGATCTTCGAGAAACCCTCGACCCGCACCCGCGTCAGCTTCGATCTGGGCGTGCGCCAGATGGGCGGTCAGACCATGGTGCTTTCGGGTTCGGAAATGCAGCTCGGCCATGGCGAGACCATCGCCGACACCGCACGGGTGCTCTCGCGCTATGTTGATCTTATCATGATCCGCACATTCGAGGAATCAGTACTTCAGGAGATGGCGGAATATGCCTCAGTCCCGGTCATCAATGGGCTGACCAACCGCAGTCATCCCTGCCAGATCATGGCCGATGTGATGACCTTCGAGGAGCATCGTGGGCCGATTGCCGGGCGCAAGGTGGTCTGGTGCGGGGATGGCAACAATGTCTGTTCCTCCTTCCTGCATGCGGCTGGCCAGTTCGGCTTCGACCTCACCTTCACTGGCCCCGAAGTCCTCGACCCCGAGCCGGAATATGTGGCACTGGCTCGCGAGAAGGGATCAGCAGTCGAAATCATCCGCGATCCCGTCCGCGCAGTCGAGGGCGCCGATCTCGTGGTGGCCGATACCTGGGTGAGCATGCATGACAGCCAGTCCAACCGCGAGCGCCGCCACAACCTGCTGCGCCCCTATCAGGTCAATGACGCGCTGATGGCGCATGCCAAGCCCGATGCGCTGTTCATGCATTGCCTGCCTGCGCATCGTGAAGAGGAGGTTACGAGCGCCGTGATGGATGGCCCGCAATCGGTGATTTTCGATGAGTCCGAGAACCGCCTTCACGCGCAAAAGGCAATCCTGCGCTATTGCCTCGGGACTTAACCCTTTCGGAACAGTCTGCCATTCCAAGGGGGCAGGCGCATCATCGAGGAAGGCCCACCGGAGCAAATCTTCACTTCCCCCATTCACAGCAGCATGCAAAGCTTTCTGGCCCGGATATTGGAAACGGGCCAGAGGTCACCCTCTGGCCCGTCCGATCATCACGAAACGCCCTGATCAGGCAGCCGCTTCCTTCGCCGGGATGCTTGGCGCTCCGAAATGACGGCGGTTCAGATGCAGCACCAGCGCGATCATCAGTGCCTGCGAGGCCAGCGCCACCGCTGTCAGCACCCAGTAGACAGCGCCGAATTGCACGATCAACCCGGCATCGACCAGCCCCTTGTTGACGAAGAAATGCACCAGCACCGCAAAGCCCACACCCGGACAGACCAGCGCATAGGAGCCCGGTGAGTTTTCGCGTCCGAACAGGAACCGCTTCGCATAGCCCTGACGGACAAGGATCAGCCCGGCGAAGAGCAGGAACAGCACCTGCACCGAGAGATATTGCGCCAGCGTCACCATCCGCTCGCCCGCCAGATCAGCGGCACCGAAATGCGCATCCATCCCATGGCTCTGGCGCAGGCTCAGGATACCCAGCACCGCCAGCAACGGCACGATGATCGACAGCGTCGGCGCCGTCTCGGGGTTCGCGCCATTCTCCATCATTGAGCGCAGGCCCAGCATCACGGCCACAATGGCGATCAGCGCCGAGGTCATGAAGAAGAAGGAGGACAGCACCAGACCGGTTGCAGCAAGAGCGGGGACCGTGCTCATCGCCGCGGGAGCGGCGAGGCCGACGCCGACCATGGCAAAGGCAAAGGCAGGCAGGACCTGGCCGAAATTATTGTTGGCGGCACAGTTGAAACCCCCTTCGACCAGCACCCGGCTCAGGAACGCGCCATATAGGCGGAAGGCATAGATTCCGATGCCGATGAAGGTAACCATCGCCAGCGGGAAGAGATATTCCACAACCGACCATAGGCCGGGCACGAAGACCATGCCGAAGATGAACAGCACATTGACCGACATCGCCAGCGCCAGCGGCATGGCCATCACCTGCGTCTGGGCGTTGGTTTTCATGAATTTGGTGTAGGCTTCGGTCTTCGACCACTCGGAAAACCTACGCAGGTTCCAGACCAGTAGCTTGAGGTTGAGAAAGCCGAAGACGGCAATCCCCAGCGCCGCCACAAGGATTACGCCCTGCACCAGCAGCGTGCCGCCCGTGAAGGCCGCAGCGATGTCTTCGAACACGGGCACCGGTTGGCCCGGATGTGGCAGCCAGTGCAGCAGCCACATGAAAAACGTGACCGCCAGCCCCCCGGCCCCAAGCGAGGCAAGGAAGTAGAGCGGTGAATAGCTATCGGATGGACGGGTTGTTTGAGCACTCATGGTGGCCTCCTCTATATATTCTTGAAATCGAATATGACTATATGTTCGCAGCTTTGCAGTATGGCAAATTGTCGCAGCCTTGCGACAGGTTGATCCAATATCTTGTGGATAACCCGCGCAATGACCCCAGATGCAGCGCACACATCTTGACATGACCGCCCCCCTCTAGGACACTCGCCAGCGGAATCCACCAGATCAGGCGCATCGTGCAGTTCACCCGACTTCGCCTCAACGGCTTCAAGAGCTTCACTGACCCGACGGATCTGTTGATCCATACGGGTCTTACGGGCGTGGTCGGCCCCAATGGCTGCGGCAAGTCGAACCTCCTGGAGGCACTGCGCTGGGTGATGGGCGAGAATCGCCCCACCGCCATGCGAGGCTCGGGCATGGAGGACGTGATCTTTGCAGGAAGCGACACCCGCGGCGCGCGCCATTTCGCCGAAGTCAGCCTGCATCTCGACAATTCCGCCCGCCTCGCGCCAGCCGCCTTCAATGATGCGGATCAACTCGACATCGTGCGCCGGATCACGCGCGATGCTGGCAGCGCTTACAGGATCAACGGCAAGGAGGCCCGCGCACGCGATGTGCAGATGCTCTTCGCCGATGCCTCGACCGGCGCGCATAGCCCCGCGCTGGTGCGGCAGGGCCAGATTGCCGAACTGATCAACGCCCGGCCCAAGGCGCGGCGCCGGATTCTGGAAGAGGCCGCGGGCATCTCGGGCCTCTATCAGCGCCGCCATGAGGCCGAGCTGCGCCTGCACGCGACCGAGACCAATCTCGGCCGCGTTAGCGACGTGATCGACCAGTTGGCCCAGCAGATGGCGCAGCTTGCTCGGCAGGCGCGGCAGGCCGAACGCTACCGCCAGATCGGCAAGCGGCTGCGCGAGGCGGAGGGGCTGTTGCTCTACCGTCGCTGGCGCGAAGCCGACCAGACACGGCTGGAGGCCGAGCGCGCGCTGCAGGAGGGGCTGCGTGCCAGCGCCGAGGCCGAGCGCGCGGCGCAGGCGGCCACGCGCGCGCGGGGCGAGGCTGAGGAGAGGCTCCCCCCCCTGCGCGAGGAAGACGCAATTGCCGGAGCGATCCTGCAACGGCTGGAAGTGCAACGCGATGCGCTTGCCCGCGAAGCAGAACGCGCCGCCGAGACAGTCCAGACACTGACCGCGCGCATTGCCCAGCTAGACCGCGACATTACCCGCGAAAGCGGGCTCAACCGCGACGCACAGGAGATGATCGCGCAGCTAGAATGGGAACAGGGCGAGATCGCCAAGGCCAGCGACGGGCAGGACGACCGCCTGACCGAGGCCGCGCAACGGGCAAGCGACTCCGCCGCATTGTTGCAGGAACGCGAGGCCGCCTCGGACCAGCTAGGCGAAGATGTCGCGCGCCTGACGGCGCGCCATCAATCGGCGGAGCGCTTGCTCAGCGACCTCGGCGCGCGGCTGGGCCGCGTGGAGACCGCGCACGCCGAGGCACTGCGCCTGCGCAGCGCCTCCGAGAGCACGCTCAATGACGCGGGCGCGGAGATTGCCAGCGCTGAGGCAGAGCGCGACGCCGCGAAAGCGCTGATGGAACGCGCAGAAACAGCGCTTGCCAGCACCGAAACCGCCCGCAGCGCAGCGCAGGCCGCCGAGGCCGAGGCGCGCGGCGCCTTGGCCGAGGCCGAGGGCGAAGCCGGGACACTGCGCGCGGAACTCAAAGCCCTCGCGCGCGTGCTGGAGCGCGATCAGGGCGATGGCACGCGTTTGCTCGACCAGATCCGCGTTGCGCCCGGCTACGAGTTGGCGCTCGGAGCAGCCTTGGGCGAGGATCTGCGCGCGCCCTTGGCCGAGGATGGCTCGGGTTGGGTCACGCTTGACCCCTATGCGGCGTCCCCCGCCTTGCCCGAAGGTGCAGAGCCGCTTGCTCCGCATGTCACGACTCTCGGAGGCGCCGCGCCTTTGTCGCGGCGCCTGTCACAAACCGGCATTGTCACACCTGATGCGGGCACCCGGCTACAGCCTGTGTTGCAACCGGGCCAGCGACTGGTGTCGCTGAAAGGCGATGCCTGGCGCTGGGATGGGCTCCACACGAGCGCTGCAGATGCGCCCGGCACCGCCGCGCTCAGGCTGCAACAGCTCAACCGGTTGGAGGCCCAGCGCGAGGAACTTGTGCGCGCGGAGGCCCGCTGCTCTGAAGCCAAGACCACGCATGCCGAGCGTAAGACGCGGCTCGACACGCTGAGCCGCGCTGAACAGGACGCGCGACAGGTCCGCCGCAGCGCCGATCAGCGCCTGACCGAAGCTCTGCGCGCCCTTGCCAAGACCGAGACCGCCCGCGACACGGCGCGCGCACGGCTGGACACCGCGCGCGCGCAAGTCGAGCGGCTGGATACGGAACATGCCGAGATCGCCGCCCAACGCAGTGAAGCGATAGCGCAGGCCGGGAAGTTGCCCTCGATCGAGGGGGCGCGTCAGGAAGCCGAGCGCTTGCGCGAGGCGGTCGAGGCCGCGCGTATCGCGATGCTGAGCCATCGCGCGCAGGCCGATGAGTTGCGCCGCGAGGCAACGGCGCGTACGGCCCGCCAGCAGGAGATCACGAAATCGCTCAGCGGCTGGCGCCACCGGCTGGAAACGGCGGACCAGCGCGTGGCTGATCTGACTGAGCGGCGCGCGGCCAGTGCCGGGGAACTGGCGCAGGCCGAGGCCGCGCCGCAAGAACTCGAGGCAAGGCGCGAGGCGCTGGCGGGGGAGCTTGCCCGCGCTGAGGCACGGCTGACAGCGGCGCGTGATGCCCTCTCGGGGGGCGAGGCCGCGCTGCGCGCGGCCTCGGATGACGAGCGCCAGGCCGAACGCGCCGCCGCAGATGCCCGCGAGGCACGAGCGCGGCTCGAAGTGTTGCGCGATGCAGCGTGCGAAAGCGTTGCCGTCGCCGCCGGACGGATCGTCGAAGAGATGGACTGCTCGCCACAGGACCTGCTCGCGCGGCTTGAGACCGACCCCGAGACCATGCCGGATGCAACCGCGCTGGAGGAAGAACTCCACCGCCTGCGCCGCGCGCGCGACGCGCTGGGAGCGGTCAATCTGCGCGCCGAGGAAGATGCCCGCGAAACCGGGCGCGAGCATGATATGCTGGTACAGGAAAAGGCCGATCTCGAAGCCGCCATCGCCAAGCTGCGGTCCGGAATCAATGCGCTCAACCGAGAGGGGCGCGAGCGCTTGCTGGTGGCCTTCGACAAGGTCAATGCCAATTTCGCGACGCTCTTCACGCATCTCTTTTCCGGTGGCGAGGCGCGGCTGGTGCTGGTCGAGAGCGATGACCCGCTCAATGCCGGGCTGGAGATCCTTTGCCAGCCACCGGGCAAAAAATTGGCGGTGCTCTCGCTGCTGTCAGGCGGCGAGCAGACGCTCACGGCGCTGGCGCTGATCTTCGCGGTGTTCCTAGCCAACCCGGCCCCGATCTGCGTGCTCGACGAGGTCGATGCACCGCTCGATGACGCCAATGTCGCGCGCTTCTGCGATCTGCTTGACGAGATGGTCCGCCGCACCGAGACGCGTTATCTGATAATCACGCATAACGCGATCACCATGGCACGTATGGACCGGCTGTTCGGCGTGACCATGGCCGAACGCGGGGTCAGCCAGTTGGTGAGCGTGGATCTGAAACAGGCGGAAACGCTGGTCGCCTGACGCTCACGGTTGAATTTGAGTATTTGTGGCAAGACGAAGTCACAATCGGACTGCATGCCGCCCGGCCCAATGCCCGGTCGACAGGCAGGCGGTCAGCAGATAGCCGCCTGTCGGGGCCTCCCAGTCGAGCATTTCACCTGCGGCAAAAACGCCAGGCCAGTCGCGCAGCATCAGGGCATCGGTCAGGGCCTCGCGGCGAATGCCACCGGCCGTCGAGATCGCTTCATCCATGGGGCGGGGGCCTTGCAGCGGCAGGGGCAGGGCCTTGAGCAGCCAGGCCAGTGCCGAGGGATCCGCCGGCAGCGGATGCGCGCAATCGCGCAAAAGCGCGAGCCGCGCGCCATCGAGGCCGAGCGCACGGCGCAGGCGGTTCTTCTGCGACAGCTTCGCGGGCTGACGGGCGAGCCTGTCGGCGAGGGTTTCGGCAGTGAGGTCTGGGAAGAGGTCCAGCATCAGCGGCGCGCCCTCGCGCAAGGCACGCGAGAGCGCGTAGATCCCGCCGCCCTCGACCCCGCGGGCGGAGAGGGTGAATTCGGCACGAATGCTGTGGTCGCCCGCCGACAGGCGGGCGCCCTTGATCGGGGCACCGAAATGCGAGGTCATATGCGCGGACCAGTCCACCCGGAACCCCATATTGGCGGGCTGAAAAGGCGCCAGCGGGATGCCGCGCGCGGCCAGATGCGCGGCCCATCCGCCGT
Organism: Paracoccaceae bacterium; assembly: GCA_007694945.1. Lineage (GTDB taxonomy): Bacteria > Pseudomonadota > Alphaproteobacteria > Rhodobacterales > Rhodobacteraceae > Roseinatronobacter. Next base: position 101,414 of record REER01000061.1, read on the forward strand.
CCGAGCCCAGCCTTGCCCAGCTTGCCCCCCCCAGCGCGAGCACGCTCACACGCGGCGCGAGGCCGCGTGGACCGTCGGGGGTCGCGAAGTCGAAGGCGCCGCTCTGCCAGCGCCAGTTGCGGCGCATCTGCACCCCGAGCCTGTCAAGGCGCGCGAGCCAGGCACGCAGTAGCGGCGAGGCTTTCATCGCCCGTGGAAAAACTCGCCCCGATGAGCCTGTGAACAAGGGCTGCCCCAGCCCTTCCGCCCAGGCCCGGATCTGCTCTGGCCCGAAGGCCCGCAGCATCGGCGCCAGCCAGTCGGCGGCCTCGGCATAGCAGGTGAACTGGTCAGAGAGCGGGGCGGCATTGAGCAGATTCAGCCCCGACTTGCCCGCCATCAGGAATTTGCGGGCGGGCGAGGGTTTCGCCTCGCAGATCACGACCCGCCGACCGGCCGTGGCCATCGACTCGGCTGCCATCAGCCCTGCCGGGCCAGCGCCGATCACAAGCGCGTCAATTGTCTCGGGTTGTGGCATCGGATCCACTCTTAACATTTCTTTGAGAGGCCCCATGTATTGTGGAACCGCAGGCCCTGCTACATATGGAGGAAATCCATCCGTTTCCGAAGGCTCATGTCCGACCTGATCGTCAGTTCCTACAACATTCACAAGGCTGTCGGAACCGACATGCGGCGCGATCCGCTGCGCACGGTGCAGGTGATCGGCGAGTTGGGCGCAGATATCGTTGCCCTGCAGGAAGTTGACCGTCGCTTCGGTGACCGCCGCGGGGTTCTCGACCCCGAGATGCTGCGCGACACCACCGGGCTGACACCCGTCGCCCTGACCGACCGTCTCGGCACCCGCGCGCATGGGTGGCATGGCAATCTGCTGCTCTTGCGCGGGGCCGAGGTCGAGGAGGCGCGCGCCGTCACTCTGCCGGGGCTTGAGCCGCGCGGAGCGATCGTCGCCGACATCCGGATGGCGGGCCAACCGCTGCGGGTTATTGCCGCGCATCTTGGGCTTTTGCATCAGTCACGGCTCATGCAGGCGCGCTTCCTGTCAAAAGAGATCGAGGCCGGGGATGGGCGCCCCACTCTGGTGATGGGGGATTTCAACGAATGGCGCTTGGGCGCGGGCTGCTCGCTGATGCCGCTGCGGCGCGAGTTGCGCGCGGTCAAGCGCTCGGCCCAGACGATTGCCAGCTTCCCCGCGCAGATGCCCATGCTGCCCCTCGACCGGATCATCGGCTGCCGCGAGGCCGAAATCGGCGATCTGCGCGCCCATGACAGCGTGCTGGCGCGCAAGGCCTCGGATCACCTGCCGATCCGGGCGGCGCTGCGCTTGCCCCAGACCCAAAGCGCAGTTATGTGAGCGCGACATACCCAACACAGGCACGCTCCATGACCGAGGCCCGGAAGCTCTATATCAAGACCTATGGCTGTCAGATGAATGTATATGACAGCGAGCGGATGGCCGAGGCACTGGGCGCCTCGGGCTACACGGTCACGGATGCGCCCGAGCAGGCCGACATGATCTTGCTCAACACCTGCCACATCCGCGAGAAGGCCGCCGAGAAGGTCTATTCCGAACTGGGGCGGCTGAAACCGCTCAAGACTGCAAACCCCGATCTCAAGATCGGGGTCGCGGGCTGCGTGGCCCAAGCCGAGGGCGAGGAGATCATGCGCCGCCAACCGCTGGTCGATCTGGTTGTTGGGCCGCAGACCTATCACCGCCTGCCTGCGATGGAACAGGCCGTGCGCGCAGGCGAACGCGCGGTCGACACAGATTTCCCAGAGGAAGACAAGTTCGAGCATCTGCCCAAGGGGCCGCGTTTGAGGCGCGCGCCCGCGGCATTTCTCACCGTGCAGGAAGGCTGCGACAAGTTCTGCGCTTTCTGCGTCGTGCCCTACACGCGCGGGGCGGAAGTCTCGCGCCCGGTCGCGCGCGTGTTGAGCGAGGCGCGCGATCTGGTGGACCGCGGTGTGCGCGAGATCACGCTCTTGGGCCAGAACGTCAACGCCTATCATGGCGAGGGCGAGGGCGGCACATGGGGGCTGGCGCGGCTGATCCGCGAATTGGCGCGGATCGAGGGGCTGGAGCGCATCCGCTTCACCACCTCGCACCCCAATGACATGGAGGATGACCTCATCGCCGCGCATGGCGATGAGCCCAAGCTTATGCCCTATCTGCACCTGCCGGTGCAGTCCGGCAGCGACCGCATCCTCAAGGCGATGAACCGCAAGCATACAGCCGAGCAATATCTGCGCCTGATCGAGCGGCTGCGCGCCGCCCGCCCCGACCTGCTCTTGTCGGGGGACTTCATCGTGGGCTTTCCGGGCGAGACGGATCAGGATTTCGAGGCGACGCTCGCGCTCGTGCGCGCCGTCGGCTACGGGCAGGCCTTCAGCTTCAAGTACTCCGCCCGCCCCGGCACCCCCGCTGCCGAGCGCGCGGGCGTGCCGGATGACGTGGCCTCCGACAGGCTCCAGCGCCTGCAGGCGCTGCTGACCGAACAGCAACGCGATTTGCAGCGCACCATGATCGGGCGTGAGGTCTCGGTGCTGTTCGAGAAACCCGGTCGACTGCCGGGCCAGATGGTCGGCAAATCCGAGTATCTGCACGCGGTCCATGTCACCGACCCGCGCGTCGAGACAGGCCAGATCGCGCGCGTGCGCATCACCGAAGCGGCGCCGAACTCGCTTGGTGGTGTACTTGTCGCCTGAGGCCACAGCCCAAGACTGGGCCGCAGGCCAGGTCAGCGCCCGCGAATGGCCATGGGCGGGTGGGCGGGGCCGTGAGCGGGCGCTTTTCCACGCTGCGGTGACGACATCGGCAACCTTATCAGCCCACCCTGCTGCGCCAGATATTGTGACACGCACGCAATATGCTTCTGTGTATCGCGGTTTTCCGGGCCATGTCGCAAATGAATCCTTGCACCAAGACAGCCCGCTTGGCAGCATCAATTTACGGACAAACGGCTCACCTCAAAGCCTCAATGGGAGATATGCTTGGGCATCAGCGCCTTGACCCCCCCGACCCCTGACACCGGCGATGCGCCTGCGCATCTGGAGTTTTCAGACAACCGCCTTCTGGTCGATCTCTGTGGCGAATATGATCGCAACCTGACCCATCTGGAAAGCCAGCTTGGCGTGCAGATCATCCGGCGCGGCAATCTGCTCGACGTCATCGGCACCGAGGATGCCCGCGCGCAGGCCGTGCGCATTCTCGAAACTCTCTATCAGTCGCTTGAGGAAGGTCGCAGCATCGAGCAGGGTGATATAGCAGCCCTGATCCGCATGGGCGCGCCCTCTTCGCCCGAAGGCCCCGAGGGCCAGCTCGAGATGTTCCGCACGGGCGCACTCGAGATCCGCACGCGCAAGAAGATGATCGCGCCGCGAACCAAGGCGCAGCAGGATTACACGCGCGCGCTTCTGAATACCGAGATGAATTTCGGGATCGGGCCCGCGGGCACGGGCAAGACCTATATCGCGGTCGCGGTGGCCGTGCAGATGTTCGCCGATGGGCTGGTCGACAAGATCATCCTGTCGCGTCCGGCGGTCGAGGCGGGCGAGCGGCTGGGCTTCCTGCCCGGCGACATGAAAGAGAAGGTCGATCCCTACATGCAGCCGCTCTATGACGCGCTGAACGACTTCCTTCCCGGCAAGCAATTGCAGAAGCTGATGGAGGAACGCCGCATCGAAATCGCGCCGCTGGCCTTCATGCGCGGGCGCACGCTGTCCAACGCCTTCATCGTGCTCGACGAGGCGCAGAACGCCACCGAGATGCAGATGAAGATGTTCCTCACCCGGCTGGGCGAGGGGTCGCGCATGGTCATTACGGGCGACCGCTCTCAGGTGGACCTGCCGCGCGGTGTGCAATCGGGCCTGCGCGCAGCCGAGCGTATCCTTGCAGGAGTCGAGGGAATCAGCTTCAGCTATTTCACTGCCGAGGACGTGGTCCGCCATGCGCTCGTCGCGCGCATCATCAAGGCCTATGAGAAGGACGAGAGCACGAGTGCGTGATCCGCTCGTCGCGCTAGTGATCGAGGATGCGCGCTGGAGCGAGACCATGCTCGACCCGCTGGCTGATCGCGCCGCGCGCGCCACACTCGCCTATTTGGGCCATGCAAGCGAAGGCTACCAAATCGTGCTCCTCGCCTGCGACGATGCCCGCATCGCCGCACTCAACGCCGATTTCCGGGACAAGCCCCAGCCAACCAATGTGCTGAGCTGGCCCGAATGGAACCTCGCTCCTGATGAGGACGGTGCCCTGCCCGAGCCTCCTCCCGCGCCGGATGCCGAGGACCCCGAACCCCTTGGCAATATTGCGCTGGCCTATGAAACCTGCCTGCGCGAAGCGGAGGAACAGGGCAAGCCCTTCGAGGCGCATCTGACTCATCTGACCGTGCATTCGGTGCTGCATCTGCTGGGCTATGATCACATCCGTGACAAAGATGCCGCGTTGATGGAAGAAACCGAAACACGTATACTTGCATACCTCGGGGTCGCAGACCCATATGGTGAGACGGCGCAGGCGCCAGAGTAACCCTTGGAAAGGACTGATGGGCGACAGTATAGACGGATCTAGTGCAGCGCAGCGCGCGCAGGATGATCCTAGAGAAAGTGAAGCACGCGGCCTGTTCGGCCGTCTCTTCGATGCCTTGACCCCCGATGATGACAGCGCTGCCAAGGCGCGTGCTTTGGGCGCAACCTTGCCGGGCCTCGCGCGGCTGCAGGATATGCGTGTCGAGGATGTCGCCATCCCCAAGGCCGAGATCGTCGCGCTCGAGCGAGGCACCGAGCTGGGCGATATCGTCGTAGCCTTTCGCGACTCCGGCTATTCGCGCATCCCGGTCTATGATGAGACGCTGGATCAACCGCTTGGGCTACTTCTGTTGAAGGACCTTGCCCTGCGTTATGGCTTCAACGGCCATCACGCGATTGATCTGCAGTCCCTCCTGCGCCCGATCCTCTATGTGCCGCCCTCGATGACCCTCGCTGTGCTCTTGCGGAAGATGCAGGCCGAGCGGACCCATTTCGCGCTGGTGATCGACGAATATGGCGGCGTGGACGGGCTGGTGACGATCGAGGATCTGCTCGAACAAGTGGTCGGCGAGATCGAGGATGAGCATGACACCGAAGATGAGGCGCAGATCCAGCATGAAACGCCGTCCACGCTTTTGGTCGATGCCCGTGCGCCGCTTGAAGAGATCGAGCGCGAGCTTGGCTTCGTGTTGATCGACCCGGAGGAGGAAGAGGAGATCGACTCACTGGGTGGCCTTGTCTTCCTGCTTTCGGGCCGGGTCCCGGTGCGCGGCGAGATGATCGCGCATCCTTCAGGGCTCGAATTCGAGGTGGTCGAGGCCGACCCGCGCCGCATCCACCGCCTGCGCGTCCATCTGCCCGAAGTGCTGCGCAAAGCTGCGCAATGATTCTGCCTTGCTTCGCGATCTGACATCCACGCGCACAACCCTTTGGCGCAGCCGCCTGCAGATCGCAGGCGGATATGGCGGCTTGGGCATACTTACGGCGGCGGGACAGGCTCCACTCGGCTGGTGGCCCGTCTCGATTGTCGCGCTGTCGCTGCTGATGTATTTTCTGCCGGGCGCTGGCTCCGCCCGCGCCTGGGGCGGACGCATGTGGCTGACGGGCACCGGCTATTTCGGGGCCTCGTTGTTCTGGATTATCGAGCCCTTCATGGTGCAGTCCGAAATCCATGGCTGGATCGCCCCTTTTGCCCTTGTCGGCATGAGCGTGGGCATGGCGCTGTTCTGGGCCGTCGCCGGCTGGGGTGCCGCCCGCGCGGCCTCTGGGGGCAGCGCGCGCCTGATCGCATTGGCCAGTCTGCTCGTGCTGCTCGAGATGTCGCGCGAATGGGTGCTGACGGGATTTCCCTGGGCCATGCTCGGCCATGGGCTGATCGGCACGCCCCTGATGCAACTCGCCGCACTGACCGGTGCGGGCGGGCTGAGTCTTTTGGTGCTAGCCGCCGCGATTTTTCCCGTGCTGGGACAGGCGCCGGGCAAGCGCGCCGCAGGCGCGGTTGCCTCCCTCATTGTGCTGGGCACTGGCTGGCTCTGGGGCAGCACACAAACCAACCTGCCCCCGGACCGTGACGCCGTGGTCAGGCTGGTGCAGCCGAATGTCCCACAAACCGAGAAATGGCTTGAAGAGAATATCTACCTGTTCTTTTTCCGTTTGCTCGACCTCTCTGCAGCACCTGCCGACACGCCCCCAGATCTGATCCTCTGGCCCGAGACGGCCGTGCCCTTTCTGCTCGAATATCCCGGCGACGGGCTCGAGATGATGGCCGATGCCATGGTCGAACATGGTCCCGAGACCCTCCTCGCCTTTGGCGTGCAGCGTATGGAGGACGCACGTTTCTTCAACAGCCTCGCCGTGATCGACACGCAGGCGGAACTGCAGGCGATCTACGACAAGCACCATCTTGTGCCCTTTGGTGAATATGTGCCCGTGCTCGGCGCGCTGCTGGGCGAAGGCTATTCGGGTTTCGCCGCACAGCAATTGCTGGGCTACACTCCCGGCGCGGGGCCCGAGGTCATCGACCTCGGCCCCTTGGGAAAGGCCCTGCCTCTGATCTGCTATGAGGCGATCTTCCCGCGCCATATGCGCACCGAAACTCGCCCAGACTGGATCATGAAGGTCACCAATGACGCCTGGTTCGGCGAGTTGACCGGCCCGTTCCAGCACCTTGCCCAAGCAAGGCTGCGCGCAGTCGAGCAGGGGCTGCCGATGCTGCGTGTGGCCAATACCGGTGTTTCAACGGTGATCGACGCGCGCGGCGGGTTGGGCGCGACGCTGGAGCTGGGCGAGACCGGGTTTATTGATGCGCCGATTCCCGGCGCCTTGCCGCCGACGCTCTATGCGCGGCTCGGCGACTGGCCCGTGCTGCTGGTCTTGCTGGTGGTTTTCGTGAGCGCGGCCCTTGCGGGCCGCGCTCGAAACCCGCGGCAGTAATGTCATTTTCGCAGAGTGCGGCCAGCTCTCGGAAGAGCCCTAGTCCACGCGGCGCAGCACCAGCGGCCCCTGCCCCTCGAATGTAGCTCCAATCCGGCAGGCGGCTTGCACCGCCACCACGGCCTCTGCAGCAGCCGCCTCGTCTGTCGCATGAACCATCGCAATCGGATCGCCCAGCTCGACAGCCGAGCCCACGGGCACAATGCCCGACAGCCCGACACGCGGGTCGATGCTGTCCGTCACTTGCCGCCGACCACCGCCGAGCGCGATCACAGCCAATCCGAGCGCGCGCGTCTCATAGCCTGTGATCACACCAGCCATGGGCGCAGGCACCGCGACCACCACTGGCGCGAGCGACAGATAGCTCTCGGCGCGCTCGATAAAGTCCGCAGGGCCACCCAGCCCGGCCACCATCTGCCCGAAACGCTCCGCCGCGCGCCCCGAGCGGAAGGCTGTCTCGATCGCCCTCCGGCCCGCCGCCTCACTCGCAGCAAGCCCCGCCAGCTCCAGCGCCTCGGCCCCCAGCGCGCAGGTCACCTCCCAAAGCCGCGAATCGACCTCGCGCCCGGTCAGGAAATCGACCGCGACCGTCACTTCCAGTGCGTTCCCGGCTGCCGGGGCCAATGGGGCATTCATATCGGTGATCAGCGCCCGTGTGCGGCAGCCCGCGCCATTCGCGACCTCGACCAGCGCCTGCGCCAGAGCCTCAGCCTCTTTCAGCGTGGCCATGAAGGCGCCATTGCCGCATTTGACATCCAGCACCAGCGCATCGAGCCTCGCCGCGAGCTTCTTGGACAGGATCGAGGCGGTGATCAGATCGCGCGACTCGACGGTCGCCGTCACATCGCGCACGGCGTAGAATCGCCGGTCGGCCGGGGCAAGGGCCGAGGTCTGGCCAATGATGGCGCAGCCGGACTCCTCGACCACGCGCCGCAGGCGCGTGGTCTCCGGTGTGGTATCATAGCCGGGTATCGCCTCGAGCTTGTCGAGCGTGCCACCCGTATGCCCCAGCCCGCGCCCCGAGATCATCGGCACCACCGCACCACAGGCCGCAAGCGCGGGTGCGAGCATCAGCGAGACATTGTCGCCGATCCCGCCAGTGGAATGTTTGTCCACCACTGGCCCGCGCGCCCAGGACAGCACCTCGCCCGAATCGCGCATCGCCTGTGTCAGCGCCACGCGCTCGGGCAGCGACATGCCCTTGATCACGACCGCCATGGCAAAGGCGCCAAGCTGCGCATCGCCCAGATCGCCCGAGGTGATGCCCGCGACTATCGCGCTGATCTCTTCTGCCGTCAGTTCCCCACCATCACGCTTGCGCCGGATCAGTTCCTGATAAAGCATCCCCTGCCACCCTCTTTCCTGCCCAGTCACCCTTGCCTTTAAGACGCCACTTGGCAAGCATCAGCACCAGAGGAGCCCACCATGATCGACCCGCGCATCGCTGAGAGTTTCGACCGCCAGAGCATGATGACCAGCCTGAACGCGCGGCTGATCATGGCCGCCGAGGGGCACTGCGTGATCGCGGCGCCGCTGCTCCCAGCCTTTCAACAACAACATGGCGCCGCGCATGCCGCCGTGGCATTCGCGCTTGGCGATTCGGCGGCAGGTTATGCAGCGCTGACCGAAATGCCGGCGGGGCAGGAAGTGATGACCGCCGAGATGAAAATCAACCTGCTGCGGCCCGCCACGGGCGAGGCGCTCGAGGCCGTGGGCGAGGTGGTCCGCGCGGGCCGCAGGCTAGTTGTGGTGCGCGCCGAAGTCTTTGCGCTCACTGGGACCGAGCGCAAATCCGTCGCGCTGTTGCAGGGGACGATGATCGGGGTCTGAGGCTCTGGACAAGGGGCAGCACGCGCGTTAGTTCACACGTTCACAACCAGAAGCGCCCGCCATGCCCAGCACCCCCACATTCGGAAACTGGATCGCCCTCATCACCCTCGGCCTGATCTGGGGGGCGTCCTTTCTGGGCATCGCCATCGCACTCGAAGGCTTCGCGCCGGTCTGGGTCGCAGCAGGTCGGATTGTGTTGGGCGCGCTTACACTCACCGGCATAGCGCTGGCCCTGCGCGTGCCCCTGCCCCGCACGCCGCTGGTATTGGGCTTCGCCTTTGGCATGGGCGTGTTCTCGAATGCGCTGCCCTTCTTCCTGCTAGGCTGGTCACAGCAGCACGTCACCTCGGGCTTTGCCGGGATCAGCATGGCGGCGATCCCGCTTTTCGTGATCGGCTTTGCGCATTTCCTCGTGCCGGGCGAGACGCTGACGCGGCCCAAAGTGGCGGGTTTCGTGATGGGCCTCGTCGGCGTGGGCGTGCTGATCGGCCCTGGCGTACTGGCGGCCTCGGGCTCGGATCTCGAGGCGCTTGCGCGGCTGGGCTGTCTTGGCGCCTCGCTCAGCTATGCGGTCGGGGCGATCCTGACCCGACGCTGCCCCGAGGTGCACCCGCTGGGCTTCGGCATGGTGGCGCTCTGGTCGGCCAGTGCCTTCATGCTGCCTGTGGCGTTGATGACCGATGGCCTGCCCGCATGGCCCGATGCGCGCCCGCTCGCCGCGATCCTCTATCTCGGGCTGCTGCCGACAGGCTTCGCCACGCTGCTGCTAGTCGGTGTGATCCGCAGCGCAGGGCCGAGCTTTCTGTCACAGGTGAATTACCATGTGCCGGTCTGGTCGGTGCTGCTGGGGGTTCTGGTGCTGAACGAGGAATTGCCGGGGCGCTTCCTGATTGCGCTGGCGATCATCATCGGCGGGCTGATGCTGGCGCGCCGGACAAGCCTTCGCGCACGGCCTGCGCTCTGATAGACTCGCGCGCATGTGCGGCCGCTTTGCCATTACCCTGCCCGATGATGCGATGGCGCGCGCCTTCGGCGCGCGCCCGGCCAATGATCTGCCGCCGGTGCCAAGGTTCAACGTCTGCCCCACGCAACCCGTGGCCAGCATCATCAGCCGCGAGGGAAACCGCCACATGGGCCCCATGCGCTGGGGGTTCCTGCCGCATTGGTACAAGACCGAGACCGATGGCCCGCTTCTGATCAATGCCCGCGCCGAGACCATCGCCGAGAAACCCGCCTTTCGCGCGGCGGCTCGCGCGCGGCGCTGCCTCATCCCGGCCTCGGGGTTTTATGAATGGACCAAGGATGAAGAGGGCAATCGCCTGCCTTGGTATATCCAGCCCGCCGAGGGCGAGATGCTGGTCTTTGCCGGGGTCTGGCAGGTCTGGGAGCGCGACGAGCGCCGCCATGTGACCTGCGCCATCGTTACCTGCGCGGCCAGCACCGAGATTGAGCATATCCACCACCGCATGCCGGTGATCCTCGCCCCCGAGGACTGGGCGCTCTGGCTGGGTGAGGCCGGTCATGGTGCAGCCAGCCTGATGCGTCCGGCGCCCGAGGGTGGGCTGCGCTGGCACCGGGTGGATCCGCGCGTGAACTCAAACCGGGCCGACGGGGCAGAGCTGATCGAGCCGTTGAAGGCGTGAGCGCTACGCCTGTGGCCAGAGTCGGCTGATATCTCGGCCAAATGACAGCCTCAGCGCAGGAACGCGTCGTGAAACCCCATATGCCGCACCTGCGACAGGGCCGAATGCGCCTGCCCGCGATCATGGAAAGGCCCGACCGAGACGACGGTCAGCCCACCTACGTGATGCATCTGCGCGGGCAGACCAGCATTCTGCAGGCGAGCGCGCAGCCGCGTGGCATTCGACGGCACTGCAAAACTGCCGACCTGCACCATGGCGCCATGGCGGGGCATAAGGGTTTTAGCCGCGCGTGCCGTCTGCACCGGATGGTCGAAATACTGGCCTTCGAACAGCGCCGGGCTGGTCACGCAGCGCACGAGCACACGCCCCGACACGGATGTCACCAACTCGCCATAGGGCGCCTTGGCGGGACAGGACGGGTGCCGCCCCGAGGCATCGGCCCGCGGCAGAGCCCGGCGCTGCGGTGCGCGCGCTGTCCGCTGTGGTGCTGCAGGCGCAGCCTGCGCGGGCTGCGGGACAACCTCCACCTGCGTGGTTGCCGCCGGGGCGGCCTCCTCCTCGGCAGGTGCGGTTTCCTCAGCGACCTCTGTCAGCGTCGGTGTCTCTCCGCAGACAATCTGGCGGTCCGGGCCGTAGCGCGGCACCCATGTCACTTCGCCCGCAAAAGTGGTGCGCATGAAGACACAGCCGCGGCTGTCAACAAATTCGCGCTCGTCGAAGCCTTCGGGCGGCAATTCGGCAGGCGCCGGGCCGTTGATCTGCGCCCATGCAGCCGTTGACATCATCAGGGACACGCCCAATGCGGCAGTAAGTCTCAGCATCGCCACCCCCCGGTTTCGATCATTTAACTGTGCCCGCGCCAAGCCACGGATGTAAAGCGGAAACTCACCGCGGCGCTAGACCGTCCCGAAGATGCGGTCCCCGGCATCGCCCAGCCCCGGCACAATATAGCCCTTCTCGTTCAGATGGCTGTCAAGCGCGGCGGTCACGATCCGCACATCCGGGTGTGCCTCGGCCATGCAGGCCAGCCCTTCGGGCGCGGCCAATAGACAGATCAGGCAGACCTGCGTTGCACCGGCCTTTTTCAGCAGATCAACCGCCGCCGCCGAGGAATTGCCGGTGGCAAGCATCGGGTCCACGGCAATGACCAGTCTCCCCGCCATCTCGGGCGGCAGTTTGCAGTAATACTGCACCGGGCGCAGGGTTTCCTCGTCGCGGTAGAGGCCGACAAAACCCACCTTGGCCGTGGGGATCACATCCAGCACCCCGTCAAGCAGTCCATTCCCTGCCCGCAGGATTGAGACCACCACTGGGTCCGGCCCGTCCAGCATCGGCGCCTGCATTTCGGTCAGAGGCGTTGTGATAGTGCGCATCGCCACGGGCAGATCGCGGCTGGCCTCATAGGTCAGCAGCAAGCTGATCTCGCGCAGTAGCCTGCGAAATTCGGGGCCGGGCGTGCTGGCATCGCGCATCAGCGAGAGCTTGTGCTGCACCAGCGGGTGATCGACGATGGTCACGTTGGGGTGGGTCATTGGGCCTCCAATCTCTTGGCAAGGGCGCTGCGGGTCTCGGGGTCGCAAAAGGCGGCGTCGAGGGCTGTTCGGGTGATGGCATCGAATTCGGACGCCTCCCAGCCGAAATGGTCGGCCAGCGCCTGATATTCGCGCGTCATGGTGGTGTGGAAAAAAGGGGGGTCATCGGTCGAGACCGTCAGCCTGACGCACGCGCGGCGCAGCCGGTCGATCGGGTGCGCGGCAAGCGTCGGATAGAGGCCGAGCGCGATATTCGACCCGGGGCAGACCTCCAGCACCACGCCCGTCTCGGCCAGATGATCGACCAGCGCCGGGTCCTCGATGGCGCGCACCCCGTGGCCGATGCGGGTGACACGCAGATCGCGCAAGGCATGGCGCACCGAGTCCGGCCCACCCCATTCGCCAGCATGGGCCGTAAGGCCCAAGCCCGCTTCACGCGCTGCATCAAAAGCGTAAGCGAAATCCTTGGGCTGCAACATGGATTCGTCGCCAGCGAGACCAAAGCCCGTGATGAACCGGCCCGCTGTTTCCTGTGCGCAGCGCGCGATCTTGCGCGCCTGTTCGGGGCCGAAATGGCGAATGCAGGTGACGCAACCGCGCATGACGATATCGCGTTGCGCCTCGGCTTGCGACGCAGCCGCCTCGATTGCCGCGAGATAATCTCGCCAGGCCGCGAGATCACCGCCACCACAGAAATCAGGAGACAGGAAGGCTTCGGTATAGATCACACCCTCTTCGGCTGACTGTTCCAGCACGGCCAGCGTCAGGTCGTGGAAGTCCTGCGGGCTTGTCAGCACTGTGCATGCGGCCTCGTAGACGCGCAGAAAATCGGGGAAATCGCGATAGTCATAAGAGCCGCGTTCATCGAAAATCCGCGACAGATCAACAGTTTTGCGCTGCGCAAGCGCGCGGATGAAAGCGGGCGGCGCAGCCCCTTCGAGGTGCAGGTGCAATTCCAGCTTGGGCAGGTCTCTCATGGCAGGAAACTCCGCCCCGGCCCCTGCGCGGGCACGCCCAGATGCGCGGCCACGCTTGCGGCGACGTCGCTGAAGGCGCAGAGACCGATCTCCCCTCTTCCCCGCCCCGCCACCAGTACCGGCACCCGCTCGCGGGTGTGATCGGTGCCTGGGGCGGTCGGGTCATTGCCGTGATCGGCCGTGATCAGCAGCATGTCACCGATGCGCAGGCGCGAAAGCGCCTGCGCTGCAACAGCGTCGAAGGCTTCCAGCGCGCGGGCATAGCCCGCGACATCACGGGTATGGCCATAAAGCGAGTCGAACTCAACAAAGTTGCAAAAGGTCAAGGACTGCTCCTCTGCATCGCCAATCAGCCCCAAGAAATGTTGATAAAGTGCATGGTCATTCTTGCCCTTATGGACCTGATCCACCCCCTGGCCCGAGAGGATATCGCTGATCTTGCCCACGGCATGCACCATGCCCCCCGCCGCCTGAACCCAGTCACACAGGGTCGGCGCGGGCGGGGCCATGGCATAATCGCGCCGGTTGCCCGTGCGCTGAAACCCGGTCTTGACCGAGCCGACAAAGGGGCGCGCGATGACGCGGCCCACGCGCATCGCATGCAGGGTCGGGGCGAGGTCGGCGCACAACTGCCACAGCCGCTCCAGCCCGAAAGCCTCTTCATGCGCCGCGATCTGGAACACGGAGTCCGCCGAGGTGTAGCAGATCGGCCAGCCCGTGCTCAGATGCTCGGCTCCAAGTTCGGTGACAATCGGAATCCCCGCCGCGTGGCAGTTGCCCAATATCCCCTCGGTCCCCGCCAGTGCGCAAACCTGTGCGGCCAGTTCGGGCGGAAAAGCGGGGATCTCGCGCGGGAAATAGGTCCAGTCCCAGGGTACCGGCACGCCCGCCAATTCCCAATGCCCCGAGGGCGTATCCTTGCCCCGCGACACTTCCGTCGCAGCACCCCAGCGCCCGCGCGGGGCAGCCTCCAGCCCCGGCGTCTCGGCCCCCGAGGCCAGCCGGATCGCCGCCCCCAGCCCCAAACCGTCGAGCGTAGGCAGGCACAGCGGGCCGCTGCGCCCCTCATCGGCCTGGCCAGCCGCACAGGCCTGCGCGATGTGCGCGAGCGTATTCGCGCCTTCATCGCCGAAATCGGCGGCATCGGGTGCGCCCCCGCATCCGACCGAATCGAGCACGACCAGAAAGGCGCGCGGCATCAGCGCTTTTCCATATGCGCGGGCCCGAAGGCACCGGGCAGCAGATCGGACACGCGCACAGTATGCGCCGTGCCATCAAGCGCCATCATCGTGACCTTCACATCGGGCCCTGCGAATTCCGCGATCTTCTGGCGGCAGCCACCACAGGGCGGGACCGGCGAGGGGCTGTCGGCGACGACGACCAGCTCGGTGATCTCGCGCTCGCCTGCCGCGCACATGGCCGCAATCGCTCCGGCCTCGGCGCAGGTGCCCTCGGGATAGGCGACATTCTCGACATTGCAACCAGTATAGAGGCGCCCGGACGCCGCGCGCAGCGCGGCGCCTACCTTAAATTCGGAATAGGGCACATAGGCGTTTTTGCGCACAGCGCAGGCAGCTTCAAACAATGTCATCACCGACCCTCCGGACCTGCGCCAGATTGCGTCGCGCCCACGCGCTTTGCAAGCCGGCGCAACGATTTTCCATTTCCCGCAGAAACACCATAGGCTAAAACCGCCTTGCGGCATGCCAGAGATTGTTTAGCATTAAACCAACTGCCGTAGGAGGGGAGCCAATGCCAGAGACGCCATCCGAGGACAAACGCCACCCGGCGCTTCTCTATCACGAATACCCCCGCCCCGGTAAGCTGGAGGTGCGTCCGACCAAGCCCCTCGCGAATGGTTCTGACCTCGCGCGTGCCTATTCCCCCGGTGTGGCCGAAGCCTGCACCGAGATAAAGGCGAACCCTGACAATGCGGCGCGCTACACGGCGCGGGGCAATCTGGTGGCCGTGGTCTCGAACGGAACTGCGGTGCTGGGGCTGGGCAATATCGGCGCGCTGGCCTCGAAACCGGTGATGGAGGGCAAGGCTGTCCTGTTCAAGAAATTCGCCAATATCGACTGTTTTGATATCGAGGTAAACGAGCCGGACCCCGAGAAGCTTGCCGAGATCGTCTGTGCGCTGGAACCCACTTTCGGCGCGATCAATCTAGAGGATATCAAGGCGCCCGACTGTTTCATCGTCGAGAAGATCTGCCGCGAGCGGATGGGGATTCCGGTTTTCCATGATGACCAGCACGGGACCGCGATTGTTGTCGGTGCAGCGGCGACCAATGCACTGCGCGTGGTCGGCAAGCGGCTCGAGGATATAAAGATCGTCAGCACCGGCGGTGGGGCGGCGGGGATTGCCTGTCTTAACATGCTGCTGAAACTGGGGGTGAAGCGCGAGAATGTCTGGCTGTGCGATCTGCACGGGCTTGTCCATGAGGGCCGCGAGATTGACATGAACCCGCAGAAGGCCGCTTTCGCGCAGGCCAGTGACAAGCGCAGTCTGGACGAGGTGATTGCAGGGGCCGACATGTTCCTGGGCCTCTCTGGGCCGGGGGTGCTGAAGCCCGAGCATGTCGCGCAGATGACCAAACGCCCGATCATCTTCGCGCTCGCCAACCCGACCCCAGAGATTTTGCCCGATGCAGTCCGCGCTGTCGCCCCGGATGCGCTGATTGCCACCGGGCGGTCGGATTTTCCCAATCAGGTCAATAATGTCTTGTGCTTCCCATTCATTTTCCGCGGTGCGCTGGATGTTGGCGCGACCGAGATCAATGATGCGATGCAGATCGGCTGTGTCGAGGGGATCGCGGCGCTGGCCCGCGCCACAACCAGCGCCGAGGCGGCAGCGGCCTACAAGGGCGAACAGCTCAGCTTCGGCCCCGATTACCTGATCCCCAAGCCCTTCGACCCGCGCCTGATGGGGGTCGTGGCCTCTGCAGTGGCCAAGGCGGCCATGGAATCGGGCGTGGCCAAGCGCCCGGTGCCCGATCTGGCGACCTACAAGGCCGGGCTCGATGCCTCGGTGTTCCGCTCCGCCATGATCATGCGACCTGTCTTTGAGGTCGCGCGCCAGACCAGTCGTCGAATTGTCTTTACCGAGGGTGAGGATGAGCGCGTGTTGCGCGCGGCCTCGGCCATGCTCGAAGAAACTGTCGAGGTGCCGATCCTGATCGGGCGGCCAGATGTGATCGAGATGCGGCTGGAGCGCGCCGGGCTTTCGATCCGGCCGGGGCGCGATTTCGAGCTGGTCAACCCGCAGGACGACCCGCGCTATCGCGAATACTGGCAGAGCTATCATGCGCTGATGGAGCGGCGCGGGGTCACGCCTGATCTCGCGCGCGCCATTCTGCGCACCAATACCACCGCCATTGGCGCGATCATGGTGCATCGGGGCGATGCAGACTGCCTGATCTGCGGCACTTTCGGGCAGTTCCTGTGGCACCTGCAATATGTGACACAGATCCTCGGCAATGAGGGGCGGCACCCGGTGGGCGCACTGTCGCTTCTGATCCAGCAGGAAGGCAACCTGTTTGTCGCTGACACGCAGGTTCACCCGAACCCGACGCCCGAACAGGTGGTCGAGGCCGCGATTGGCGCCGCGCGCCATGTGCGCCGTTTCGGGCTGGAGCCAAAGGTCGCGCTCTGCTCGCACAGCCAGTTCGGCAACCTCGACACGCCTTCGGGGCGGGTGATGCGCGCAGCCATGGAAATACTGGATTCTGCCGGGGTCGATTTCGACTATGAGGGCGAGATGCATATCGACTCGGCGCTCGACCCTGAGTTGCGCGCGCGGCTGTTCCCCCATGCGCGCTTCAGCGAGCCCGCGAATGTCCTGATCTTCTCGAACACGGATGCGGCCAGCGGTGTGCGCAACGTCCTCAAGACACGTGGTGGGGCGCTGGAGGTGGGGCCGATCCTGATGGGCATGGGCAACACGGCGCATATCGTGACACCCTCGATCACGGCGCGGGGCTTGCTGAACATGTCGGCGCTGGCAGGAACACCGGTTGCGCATTACGGCTGACCTCTCCGCCCAAGCCAAGGCAGGTTGAGCCGCGCAATGCAGGCGAAGAAATGCCAATCCGGCGCGGCTATCGTGCCGGACACTTGTCAAACCCCTGCAGAAGCCAGAAGCTGGAGCCATAAACAGTAAAAAAAACAGGCTTGGGCATGACGCGCGCATCACGGCGGCGACGAAATACGCTGATTGATAGCATGAGGGCGCTGGCTCTGGGCGGCGTCGTGATCGTCAATATGCTGACCCTGTCGGGCTTGGCCTACATAACCCCGGACACGCGGGCCGAAACTCTGGGGGCAATGGATCTGGCGTTGTGGCGGCTGCTATCGCTGTTTCTGGAAAACAATGCGCTGGCGGTCTTCTCGTTCCTGTTCGGCTTCAGCTTCAGCCTGTTACTGCAGAGGCAGGGCAACACCCCGGACTCCCGCGGGTCGATGATCTTGCGGCGGTTAATAGTGTTGTGGGGGATCGGGCTGTTCAACGCGGTATTCCTGTTCTGGGCCGACATTCTTATGACCTATGCCCTGCTGGGGCTGGTCTTGCCGCTGGCCGCGCGCTTGCCGCTGCGCATGATTGCCACTCTCGGCTGTACGCTGATCATGGCTGGTCCTGTGGCTCTGATGCTGAGCGGGGTCCCGCTGCCCAGCGCCGTACCCATGGGGATAGAGGAGAGCATCCCGGTCTTTGCCTCGCAGAGTTACCGGTTGGTGCTGGAACATAATGTCGTCATGGCCACCACTGCCCCCGCCAATGCTGCCGGGCTGATCCTGCTGCGCTTTTTCGTTCTGTCGGGCATGTTCCTGCTGGGTCTGGCCGCCAGTCGATCAGGCATGTTGGAGCAAGTCCTGTCGGCGCCGCGCGTTTGTGCGAAGCTGGGCGCGGGGCTGATCCTTGCAAGCGTGGGCATGCAGCTTTTCCAGGGAACAGAACCACCGCGATACGGTGTCATGCTGTTGCTGCATTTGGACATGGTGGTAATGGCGTTTGGCTATCTGCTCCTGGGTTCTGTCATGCTCGGCCACCCGCACGCCGTCAGGCTGCGGCAGGTTCTCGCGCCGCTGGGACGGATGAGCCTGACCGGCTATCTCATGTCGGCCGCGCTGGGGCAGGCTGTTTTCTATGGCTGGGGACTGGCGCTGATCGGGCAATTGGGCGTGGGCTCCGTGCTTGCCGTGGCGCTTTGCATCTACACTCTGCTCTTGGCCTTTGCGCATCTGTGGTTCAGCCGGTATCTGTTTGGCCCATGGGAATGGTTATGGCGCAGCCTGAGCGAATTGCGGCCACAACCCCTGTTGCGCCCAGACATGGTGAGCTGATTTCCCTGCACCACTGAATGCTTTGCAAAATAGTCCTGCGCACAGCGCTACAGGCCACGCCAAGCCATGAGTTTGCAAAATTTTCCTGCCTTTATCAGCAAAATATGCAAATTTTTCCTGCTTCATGACGCTCTGTTGCCGGTAACAGCCATTGCGCGAGTGGGCGCTGCTCGACTATCCCATTGAACACGAGTTGAGGAGAAGGGAGAGACTCAGATGCGCTATGCCGATCTGCACCAGAAATCATTGTTGGACCCGAACGGGTTCTGGATGGAGCAGGCGCAAGCCATTGACTGGGTCAAACCACCCTCAAAAGCGCTGTTCGACGAGAACGCTCCGCTTTACGAGTGGTTTTCCGACGGCATGCTCAACACCTGCTGGAACGCGCTCGACCGCCATGTCGAAGCCGGCCGCGGTGATCAGGTCGCGGTGATCCATGACAGCCCGATCACGCATTCCAAGCGCGAACTGACCTATACCGAGATGCGCGACCGCGTTGCCTCTCTGGCAGGCGCGTTGCAGGCGAAGGGCGTGGAAAAGGGCGACCGCGTCATCATCTACATGCCGATGGTCCCCGAGGCGCTGGAGGCCATGCTGGCCTGCGCGCGGCTTGGCGCGATCCATTCGGTCGTGTTCGGTGGCTTTGCGGCCAACGAGTTGGCCGTGCGCATCGATGATGCCAAACCGAAATGCATCATCGCGTCCTCTTGCGGGCTCGAGCCGGGGCGGGTGATCCATTACAAGCCGCTGCTGGATGGCGCCATCGAGATTGCCAGCCACAAGCCCGAATTCTGCGTCATCTTCCAGCGCGAGCAGGAAGTCGCCAAACTGAATGAGGGGCGCGATTTCGACTGGCACGCCTTCCAGCATGGCGTGACACCCGCAGACTGTGTGCCGGTCGAGGGCAACCACCCGGCCTATATCCTCTATACCTCGGGCACCACAGGCCAGCCCAAGGGCGTTATCCGCGCCACCGCGGGCTATCTGGTCGCCCTGCACTGGAGCATGAAGAACATCTACAACCTCGATCCGGGCGATGTGTTCTGGACCGCCTCGGATGTCGGCTGGGTCGTGGGACACAGCTATATATGCTACGGGCCACTGATTGCCGGCAACACGACCGTTGTCTTCGAGGGCAAGCCCGTCGGCACGCCGGACGCGGGCACTTTCTGGCGCGTTATCTCTGAGCACAAGGTCAAGAGCTT
Source organism: Paracoccaceae bacterium (assembly GCA_007694945.1). Taxonomy (GTDB): domain Bacteria; phylum Pseudomonadota; class Alphaproteobacteria; order Rhodobacterales; family Rhodobacteraceae; genus Roseinatronobacter. Next base: position 120,900 of record REER01000061.1, read on the forward strand.
CTTCACGGCCCCAACCGCCTTCCGCGCGGTCAAACGCGAGGACCCCAAGGGCGCATTCGTCAAGAAATATGACCTGAGCAGCCTGAAAACCGTCTATCTCGCTGGCGAACGTGCCGATCCCGACACCATCGTCTGGGCGCAGGAACAATTGCAGGTGCCGGTGATTGACCATTGGTGGCAGACCGAGACCGGCTGGGCCATCGCCGCCAACCCTGTCGGCTGCGAATTGCTGCCGGTCAAGCTCGGCTCACCGGCCGTTGCCATGCCCGGCTATGATGTGCAGGTGCTCGACGAGGGCGGCCGGCCAGTCAGTCCCGGCACGCTTGGCGCCATTGCCATCAAGCTGCCCCTACCCCCCGGCACCCTGCCCAACCTCTGGAACGCCGAAGCGCGGTTCCGCAAAAGCTATCTGGAGCAATTCCCCGGCTACTACGCCACGGGCGATGCGGGTTATATGGATGAGGACGGCTATGTCTACATCATGGCGCGCACCGATGATGTGATCAATGTCGCCGGGCACCGTCTCTCGACAGGCGGCATGGAAGAAGTACTCGCCAGCCACCCCGATGTCGCCGAATGCGCCGTGATCGGAATAACAGACGAGTTGAAAGGGCAGTTGCCGCTGGGCTTTCTCTGCCTCAACAAGGGCGCCGAGCGTGACAATGCCGAAATCGTCAATGAATGCGTGAAGCTGGTACGCGACAAGATCGGCCCGGTCGCAGCCTTCAAGCTTGCCGTGGTGGTGGAACGCCTGCCCAAGACCCGCTCGGGCAAGATCCTCCGTGGCACGATGGTCTCGATCGCCGATGGCAAGGACTTCAAGATGCCCGCCACGATCGATGACCCGGCGATCCTCGATGAAATCGCGGATGCGCTCAAGACACTGGGCTATCCACAAGCGAAGGCCTCTGCATGACTCCTGCGCAAAGCAGTTGTGAATCGCGCAGGCCTTCGCATAAGCTGCCTGGAGGGGGATCGTGACTGCGCGATCCGCATGATCCGGGAGACAATTCAGACATGACCGCAACTCTGCCAGATAACCTCCGGGCGGCCTCTGCCTGGCAGGGATGGAGGAGCGCGGCCTCATGACCGAGCAGGGTCAAATTTTGCGCACGGGCGACCTGCTGCTGGTCGAAGACACGCCATCGCTGCAGATGCTCTATCGCACAGTTCTGCGCAAGGCGGGCTACCCGCCGGTTTGCGCCTCGACCGGTCAGGAAGCGCTGGAGCATTTCGCCACTCATCTGCCACGGGTCGTTTTGCTCGATTTGATGCTGCCGGACACCGACGGGTTGAGCGTCATGGCGGCGATGTTGCGCATCCAGCCAGAGACCCGGGTGATCGTGATCTCGGCAAATGGCTCGGTCAGCAATGCTGTCGAGGCGACCCGGCGTGGCGCGCATGACTTCCTTGTCAAACCACTGGGCGATTTGCGCATGCTTACGGCGGTCGCCAATGCTCTCAACGCGAACCGGCGGCGCTGGCGAGAGGACGATCATGCTGCACAGGATCTGATAAGTCTGACGGGCAGCGTCTTTCTTGGGCAGTCGCCCGCCATCATGGGCGTCCAGAGTCAGGCAAGTGCAGTCGCAGCCTCGCAGGCGCCAGTTTTTCTGCTGGGAGAGAGCGGGACCGGAAAATGCGCCTGCGCCGAGTTGATCCATGGCCGATCGCCGCGTGCGACGCGCAAGATGGTGATCGTGAAATGTCGCGGCACCGAGGCGCGGGCGCTAGAGCGTATCCTCTTCGGTGATGCGAGCGCGAGCGACGTGTCTTCGGTCGATGGGGCGCTGGCACAGGCACAAGGCGGCTCTTTGTTGCTGGACCATCCACAAGAGATGCCGTTGTCGCTGCAGGACCGCCTGCTTCAGGTGCTCGAACGCGGCAGTCTGACCCTGCCGGGCCAGAGCAAAGCGCAGCCTCTCCACATCCGATTGATCTGTTCTTCCGAAGCCGACCCGCGCGTTTCTGATGAACAGGGCAAGCTGCGCGCAGAGCTGTTCTATCGGCTTTTCGTCATCACCCTGCATATGCCACCACTCCGCGAGCGCGCCGAAGACATCCCACTGCTCGCACAGCATTTCCTCGGGCGTATCGCGCAGCAGGAAGGCAAGAGCTTCACCCATTTTGCCGCTGACGCGCTTGCGGCGCTGGCAGCACAGAAATGGCCTGGCAATCTGCGCGAATTCGCCAATCTCTTGCGACAGATTGTGGTTCTCAATGCGGGTCCGGAACTCACTCTGGGCATGCTCAAGCCGCATCTGCCGGCAGAGCCCATGCCCGAGCCCGTTTGTCCTGTCCAAACCGCCCCCGAAGCGGGGTTTGCGGGGTTGACCATGGCCGAAATCGAACGTCGGGTGATCGAGGCGGCAATTGCCCGGCATGGCGGCTCGGTACCGCAGGCCGCGCGCGAGCTCGATCTTGCCCCCTCGACGATCTACCGAAAGCGCGAGGCGTGGTCATCGACAGCGCGTTAGATCAAGGCGCACAGCGCAGCATCCTCATCACCGGCTGTTCCAGCGGAATCGGGCATCATGCGGCCCACGCGCTGGCGGCGCGAGGCTGGCGTGTCTTTGCGACCTGCCGCAAACCCGAGGATGCAGCACGCCTGCAGGAAGAGGGGCTGGAGAGCCTTGCCCTCGATCTGACCGACACGAGAGGCATCACCGCGGCGCTGCAAGAGGTGCTGCGTCAGACCGAGGGCCGCCTCGATGCACTGTTCAACAATGGCGCCTATGCCATCCCCGGCGCGACCGAGGACCTGCCGACTGATGCGCTGCGGGCGATATTCGAAACCAACTTTTTCGGCTGGCACGAATTGACGCGGCAGGTGCTCCCGGTGATGCGTGCCCAACGCTACGGGCGCATCGTGCAGAACTCTTCGGTGCTGGGGCTGGCAGCGCTGCCCTGGCGCGGGGCTTATGTAGCGAGCAAATTCGCGCTCGAGGGGCTGTCAGATGTGCTGCGCCTCGAACTGGCAGGCACCGGCATCCATGTCAGCCTGATCGAGCCCGGCCCTGTCACCTCGCGCATTCGCGAGAATTCGATCCCGCATTTCGAGCGCTGGATCGACTGGCAGACCAGCGCCCGCGCTGATCAGTATCGCGATGAATTGCTGGCCCGGCTTTACGAGCCGCGCGGACCTGATTTCTTCGAGCTCCCGCCTGAAGCCGTAACCCGCCGCCTGATCCACGCCATCGAGGCGCGGCGCCCGCGCCCGCGCTATTATGTCACCACGCCGACGCTGCTTTTGGGCACCGCGCGACGGCTGTTGCCGACACGCCTTCTCGACATGATCCTGCGCAAAATCTGACAACAAAAATTTGGAGTCGCATTCTTCCCGGTCGGGGTTATGTAAGAGCCACCAGACATGAAAGGATCTTGCCATGCTCTCGGACCCGTTATTCATTGTTGCCGCGATAGCATCGCTGGCCGTGCTCGGGATTCTCGCTGTCGGGATCGGCGGTTTCGCCAAAGGTGGTGAATTCAACCGCAAGCATGGCAATCGGATGATGCGCTGGCGGATCTACGCGCAATTCACCGCCGTGGCGCTGATCATGGTCTTTGTCTATTTCCGTCAGGGAGCGTAAGCGATGGTCGTTCTGAACAAGATCTACACCCGTACCGGTGATGCCGGCGAAACCGCACTCGGCAATGGCACACGCGTCGCCAAACATGCGCAGCGCGTGACCTCCTATGGCACTGTGGACGAGTTGAACGCCACCATAGGCCTCGCACGGCTGCATGCCTCAGGCGACATGGTCGAGGCGCTGTCACGCATCCAGAATGACCTGTTCGACCTTGGTGCCGATCTCTGCCGCCCGGATATGGAGCGCGATCACAAGGCCGAATACACGCCCCTGCGCATTATCCCGGCGCAAGTGGATCGGCTGGAGACCGAGATTGACGCGATGAATGCCAAGTTGGAGCCCTTGCGCAGTTTCATCCTGCCCGGTGGCTCGGCACTCTCGGCGCATCTGCACCTGTGCCGGACTGTCGCGCGCCGCGCCGAGCGCGAGGCCGTTTCGCTGGCCACGACCGAGTCAGTCAACGAATCGGCCGTGAAATACCTCAACCGCCTGTCGGACTGGTTCTTTGTGGCCGGTCGGATCGCCAATAATAACGGCGCCGACGACATTCTCTGGGTGCCCGGCGCGAACCGTTAGCGCGCACAGCCGGGAAAACGCGGCGTCGCCAAGCGGGTATGCGTCGTTTTTTCCCTGTTGTCGCGGCGCCAAGGTCAGTAAAACCGCTTTCAGTATTGAAACAGGAGATCCACGCCCATGAAGGTGCTCGTGCCCGTCAAGCGCGTGATCGACTATAACGTGAAAGTCCGCGTCAAGGCGGATGGCAGCGGGGTCGATCTGGCGAATGTGAAGATGTCGATGAACCCCTTTGACGAGATTGCCGTCGAAGAAGCGATCCGGCTGAAGGAAGCCGGTGTCGCCTCCGAGATCGTTGCTGTGTCCATCGGTGTGAAGCAGGCGCAGGAAACCCTGCGCACGGCGCTCGCCATGGGGGCCGACCGCGCCATCCTGATCGTGGCGGCCGATGATGTGCATACCGATATCGAGCCGCTGGCCGTGGCCAAGCTGCTGAAAGCCGTGATCGACGAGGAAGCGCCCCAGATCGTGCTCTGCGGCAAGCAGGCGATCGACAATGACATGAACGCGACCGGCCAGATGCTGGCCGCGCTGACCGGCTGGGCGCAGGCGACCTTCGCCTCCGAAGTCAAGGTCGAGGGCGAAACCGCGCTGGTCACGCGCGAGGTCGATGGCGGGTTGCAGACAATCAAGGTCAAGCTGCCCGCGATCATCTCGGTGGACCTGCGCCTGAACGAGCCGCGCTACGCCTCGCTTCCGAATATCATGAAGGCCAAGAAAAAGCCGCTGGAGGAAAAGACCCCCGCCGATTACGGCGTCGATGTCGCCCCGCGGCTGGAGATCGTGAAGACCTCCGAGCCGCCGACGCGCGCGGCCGGCATCAAGGTAGGCTCGGTCGATGAGCTGGTGACGAAACTCAAGGACGAAGCGGGGGTGATCTGATGGCAGTTCTTCTTCTGGCCGAAGTGACCGACGGCACGCTGAACATGGATGCGACCTCCAAGGCGGTGACGGCGGCGAAACAACTGGGCGATGTGACCGTGCTCTGCGCCGGCGCTTCGGCTTCGGATGCTGCGGCAGAGGCCGCAAAGATCGACGGTGTCGCCAAGGTGCTTTGCGCCGAAGACGCTTCGCTCGGCCACCGTCTGGCGGAACCCACGGCAGCATTGATCGTCTCGCTTGCGGGGGATTACAGCCATATCCTGGCCCCTGCCACGACCGACTCCAAGAACGTGCTGCCGCGCGTGGCAGCGCTGCTGGATGTTATGGTGATCTCGGATGTCTCGGGCGTGGTCGATGCCGACACGTTCGAGCGCCCGATCTACGCCGGTAACGCCATCCAGACCGTGAAATCCTCGGACGCAAAGAAAGTCGTCTCGATCCGCACCTCGACTTTCGACGCAGCAGGTGATGGCGGCAGTGCATCCGTCGAGTCGATCTCGGCGGCGGACAATCCCGGCCTGTCAGAATGGGTCGAAGACAAGGTGGCCGAAACTGACCGCCCCGAACTGACCTCGGCTAAGTTTGTCGTCTCGGGCGGGCGCGGTGTCGGATCGGAAGAGGATTTCAAGATCATCGAAGGGCTAGCAGACAAGCTGGGCGCTGCCGTGGGTGCTTCGCGGGCGGCAGTCGATTCGGGCTATGCGCCCAATGACTGGCAAGTGGGCCAGACCGGCAAAGTCGTGGCACCTGAGCTTTACATCGCTGTCGGCATCTCGGGCGCGATCCAGCACCTTGCCGGGATGAAGGACTCCAAGGTCATCGTCGCGATCAACAAGGACGAGGAAGCCCCGATCTTCCAGGTCGCGGATTACGGGCTTGTGGGCGATCTGTTCACGTTGGTTCCGGAACTGACCGAGAAGCTCTGAAGCCAAGTGCTTCGCATCGGACAAGGCAAGGGGCTGCCCCGTTCCGGGGCAGCCCCTTGCCTTGTCTTTCCGCCGCACGCGCGTCGCCCTTGCCTGCGCAGACGCTTGCAAGGGCGGGCGAGTGGGCACGCGTCCGCGCAGGCAAGGCCGCATCGGCTACCGGCCGCGGTATAGAGATACCCAACTTGGCAACAAATCGCCCGGGTGGCTCTCGGCCTCATAGACCGCGCGTGCGATAGCTCGCGCAAGACAGGTTGCTGCGGCATGTCCTATCTCGAGCAGATCGAACGCCGCGACCGGCTGCCCTTCCCCTGTCGAGACCGCAAACACGATATCGCCATCGAAGAGCGTATGCGCAGGCACGATGGCCCGCGCGATCCCGTCATGCGCGGCGACCGCCATGCGAGTCAGTTGCGCCTGATCCAGCGCCGCATCAGTTGCCACAATCGCCAGGGTCGTCGCCTCACGGGAAAGCTTGGTCACAGGCACGGCGCCCGCCTGCCCCATGCCCAGCCCACCGAATTCGTCGCCCTGCTCGAAGGGTGCCGCCCAGAACTCTGGCCCCTGCCCCATGGTCACGCAGCCCACCGGATTGACCGCGACCAGCGCGCCCACTGTCACCCCCGAGCCCAGCACCCAAGAGGCCGAGCCGATCCCGCCTTTCAGCCGCGCCGTTGTCGCGCCAAAGCCCGCGCCATGGCTGCCCAGGGCGCAATCAACCCCTGCCGCACCCAGCGCGCGCGCACCAAGCGCCGAATAGGGGTTCTTTTCCCAGTCCTTGTCGCCGCCATTGGCGAGATCGAACAGGATCGCCGCAGGCACGATCGGCACGCGCAGCCCCCGCACCTCGAACCCGCGCCCCATTGCACGCAAACCCGCCATCACCCCCGAGGCCGCATCGAGCCCGAAGGCAGAGCCCCCCGAGAGGACCAGCGCATCGACCTCCTGCACCAGCCGGTCCGGCGCCAATGACTCAGTCTCGCGCGTGCCGGGCGCCCCGCCCATGACATGCACTCCAGCGCGCAAGCTCCGCTCGCCAAACAGCACGGTCACACCACTGCGCAGATGCGCGTCATGGGCATGGCCCACGCGCAGCCCGGCGATATCAGTGATCAGGTTCCGAGGCCCGGAGGCGGGTGTTCGGATCATTGCTTGCTCTCCCCTCATTCCGCCAGGCGCAACAGATCACCAGCAGTTGCATGCGCCCTTCCGGTGACCGCGCGATAATGCACCTCCACGGCCACCATCGCGGCTTGCTGCCAGACACACTGGGCCCGCTCGGCGCTTTCGCCGCCCTTGCCAAAGACCTCCTGGGTGGCATCAGCCGCCGAGGCAAGCGCGAGGCAAAGCTCCAGCGCAGGCGCGTCCGGGGCCATACGCGCCAGATCATCGGGGAGGCTGTCGAGCGGACGCGCAGGGTCGCAGATCACATCTATTGCATGCGCGATCATCTGGTCGAGCCGCGCAGCGGGCGCACCGCCCGCATTCTCCGCCCTGCCGTCGCCCTGATCCGACACCTGCACACCCGATACCATGGCGATGCCTGCCACGGCACCTCCAGAAACCACCACACCACGATGCGCCCGTTATGCGCCGCGCTGACAAACTGTGCAACTCTGAGGCGCCATTCGCACGGTTTTTGAACCAAATCCTGCCGAATCCAATTGTGTCTTGCGCCGCAAGATGTGAAAAAGCGCCGCGTCTATTGCCCTGGCGTGCCTCCAAAGCGCAGCCTTGGACCTGGTTATCAGATCAAAGGAGCCCGATCCCGACAATGGCGGATCATTCGGACCCCAACGTGCCCTGGAAGACCCTGTCGGGTCTGGGCACTTCTGGCCTCACGGCCATCCTGTTCCTGTATTTCCTGCAATTTCTGGGCCCCGTGGCCGCAAGCGAGCCTGTGCGCTTCGTCTGGGACTGGATCCCCAGCCTCGATGTCAGCCTGTCCTTTTATATCGACGGATTGAGCCTGATGTTCGCGCTGCTGATCACCGGGATCGGCGCGATGGTCATGCTTTATGCGGCGAAGTATCTGGCCGGACACAAGCATTACGACCGCTTCGCGATCTATCTCTTCAGCTTCATGCTGTCGATGCTGGGGCTGGTGCTGGCCGATAACCTGATCGCGCTGTTCGTGTTCTGGGAGTTGACGACATTCACCTCCTACCTGCTGATCGGCTTCATCCATACTGACGAAAAATCGCGCCGCAATGCTCTGCAGGCACTGCTGCTGACCGCAACAGGGGGCCTAGCAATGCTGGCGGGCTTCATCCTGATCGGGATCACGCAGGGCACGTTCGAGCTGTCGGAGTTGAACGCCGCAGGCACCCTGGCGGATCAGCCCTTTTACCTGCTTATCCTGATTCTGGTTCTGGCAGGCGCCTTTACCAAATCGGCGCAGGTGCCTTTCCATTTCTGGTTGCCCAATGCGATGGCTGCGCCCACGCCGGTTTCGGCCTATCTGCACTCGGCCACGATGGTCAAGGCAGGGGTCTATCTGCTGGCGCGGATGCACCCGTCACTGTCGGGCAGCGATGTCTGGGTCTGGACACTGTCGATCTTCGGCGCGGTCACTGCGGTTTTCGCAAGCTTCATGGCGCTGCGCCAGACCGACCTGAAACAGACGCTGGCCTATACCACGCTGATGGCCCTCGGTACGCTGACCATGTTCCTGGCCGGATCCAGTGGCTATGCCATCACCGCGGCGATGACCTTCCTGTTGGTCCATTCGCTCTACAAGGCCGGGCTCTTCCTGATGATCGGTGTGGTCGATCATTCCACCGGGACGCGTGATGCGAATGTCCTTGGCGGGCTGAAATCCTCGATGCCGATCACGGCGGCCGCCGCCGCCGCTGCCGGGCTGGCAATGGCGGGGATTCCGCCGTTTCTGGGCTTCATCGCCAAGGAAGTCGCCTATGCCGGAGCGCTGGAGATGCAATTGATGATCTTCATCGTGCCCATGGCGCTCGTGGCCTTTGCCCTGATGTTCGCAGTCGCCGGAATCGTGGCCTACAAACCCTTCTATGGCCCACAGGGCGAGTTGCCGCATGAGCCGCATGAAGGCCCTTGGCCGATGCTGCTGGGGCCCGTTGTGCTGGGTGTTCTGGGACTGTTGTTCGGGCTCTTGCCGGGGATCAGCGCCTATTACCTGATCGAACCGGCAGTGGCCGCAGTGATGGGCGCGCCCGATGTGGGCGGGCGGGTCAAGCTCTGGGCCGGGTTCAACCTGCCGCTTCTGCTGTCGCTGATCACCTTCGCCCTTGGCTTCGTGATCTATCAGCGCCACCTCGCCCTGCGCGAGCGGCTGGCACATATCGAGGCCCGCGCAGCCGACCTCGATGCAGGATGGGACCGGCTGCTCGAGCATTTCGTGACCTATACCAAAATCCAGACCCGGCTGATCCAGACCGGCGTGCTGCGCCAATACATGTTCGCGACCTTCGCGGTCTTTGCCGCAACGGTGCTGGTCACGCTCATGGCACGCAATGTCGGCGGGATATCGCTACAATTTGCCGGGCTCAGCTTCATGGAATGGGGTGTGGCGCTTCTGATCCTGGCGGGCTCGGTGCTGGTGGTCCTCACCTCGTCGCGGATCGTCGGGCTAGTGGCGCTGGGGGTTGTGGGAATCGGCGTTGCGCTGATTTTCATCATGTTCTCGGCCCCCGATGTGGCGATCACGCAACTTCTGGTGGAATTGCTGGTGGTTGTGCTGCTGGCGCTGGCCTTCCTCAAGATGCCCAATCTCGACCCTTCGGGCAGTCAGACGCACAGCTTCCCGAATGCCGTGCTGGCGGTCACTGTCGGTGTCCTGACAACAATCGTGGTGCTGCTGGTTGTCGATCAGCCCTTCGACCGTCGCCTGACCGATTTCTTCGAGGCGGCAAGCTGGACCGAGGCATTCGGGCGCAACATCGTCAACGTGATCCTGGTGGATTTCCGCACGCTTGACACCTTTGGCGAGATTGCCGTGGTCGCTGTCGCGGCCCTCGGGGCCTTTGCACTGCTCAAAGGCTTTGCGCGCGCCCGCGACGCGAGAGGAGGCGATAAATGAATTCCATCATCTTCAGCGCTGCCGCGCGGCTACTGGTCGCGCTGATGTTCGTGTTTTCGTTGTTCATGCTGCTGCGCGGCCATCACCTGCCGGGTGGAGGCTTCATTGGCGGGCTGATCGGGGCGGTATCCTTCATCGTCTATTCGCTGGCGTGCGGTCCGGCCGAGGCTCGCAAGGCACTGCGCATCAGCCCTGAAGTCATTGCCATGCTGGGCCTTGGCGTCGCGCTTCTGGCGGGAATGTTCTCGTTCTTCATGGGCGATCCGCTGTTCACCGGGCAATGGTACTGGGTCGGCGGCGACAGCTACGAGACCTCCGCCTTTTCGATCAACACGGTGCTGGTGTTTGATGTCGGCGTCTATCTGGTCGTGCTTGGCGGCATCCTTTCACTGACCTACGCATTCGAGGAGGAGACCTGATCATGGAAGCCCTGACCGCGATCGTGATTGGCGGGCTGACGGCGGCCTCGGTCTATCTGATGCTTGCGCGCAATTTCATGCGCTTTCTCTTCGGGCTGGTGCTGCTGTCAAATGCTGCCAACCTGACGATCTTTGCCTCGGGCCGTATGACCAAAGGCCACCCGGCGCTTGTGCCTTATGGCGAGGATGCGCCGCTCGGCGTTGTCGGCAACGCCCTGCCACAGGCGCTGGTGCTGACCGCCATCGTCATCGGCTTCGGCCTGCTGGCCTTTACGCTGGCGCTGGCCTTTGAAGGGTATCGCCGCATGAAATCGGTCGATACCGACGAGATGCGCTTTGCAGAACCCAAGGAGGATACCACGAAATGAGTTGGGTTCTGGTAATGCCCATCGCCGTGCCTTTCCTCACGGCGGTGGTCGCCTTCCTTGCGCGCAGCTACCCCGCAGGGCGCTGGATTTCGCTGGCAGGGTCGGTGCTGACACTGATCGCCTCGGCGGTATTGATGGCCGCTGTCCTCGACGAAGGCGTGATCGCCGCGCAGATGTCGAACTGGGATGCGCCCTTCGGCATTACGCTGGTGGCAGATTACCTCAGCGCCGTGATGGTGGTGATCACGGCCATCACCGGGCTTGCGACAGCCATCTATGCGCTGGGCGAAATCCCCGAAGAGACCGAGGCGCTTGGTTTCTATGCCCTGTTCCAGACCCTGATCGCAGGCGTCACCGGCGCGTTTCTGACGGGTGACCTCTTCAACCTCTATGTCTGGTTCGAAGTGATGCTGATTGCCTCTTTCTCGCTGCTGGTGATTGGCGGCGGCAAGGAGCGGCTGGACGCAGGCATCAAATATGTCGCGCTCAACCTCGTCTCGACCCTGATCTTCCTGTCGGGGATCGGGCTGCTTTACGGCATCACCGGCACGCTCAACATGGCCGATATGCGCGATGCTGTGGCGAATGCCGAAAACCAGGGCCTCGTGACCGTCCTCGCGATGATGTTCATGGTCGGCTTCGGGGTCAAGGCGGCGGTCTTCCCGCTGTTCTTCTGGCTACCTGCCAGCTACCACACGCCCTATTTCGCCATCTCGGCAGTGTTTGCCGGGCTGCTGACCAAGGTCGGCGTCTATGCGCTGATGCGCATGTTCACGCTGGTCTTCGTGGGCGATGTCGGCTTCACCCATGAAATCCTGATCTGGGTGTCGCTGTTCACGATGTTCACGGGGGTTATTGGGGCGGCTGCGCAGACCGATTTCCGCAAGATCCTGTCCTTCCACATCATCAGCCAGATCGGCTACATGACGCTTGGACTCGCGCTCTTCACGCCGCTGGCGCTGATGGGAGGCGTGTTCTACCTCGTGCACCACATCATCGTGAAGGCCAACCTGTTCTTCGTCGCAGGTCTGGCCAAGCAATATGCGGGCGATACGGACCTGAACCGCATCGGGGGCCTCTACAAATCCGCGCCGCTGCTGGCCGCGCTCTTCATCATCCCGGCCTTCTCGCTTGCAGGCTTCCCGCCACTTTCGGGCTTCTGGGCGAAATATCTGATCGTCAAGGCAGCGCTGGAGTTGAACGCATGGTTCGTGACCTTTGTCTCGCTGCTGGTGGGCTTGCTGACGATCTACTCGATGACCAAGATCTGGGGCATGGCCTTCTGGAAGCCGCACCCGGACGGGATCGACCCGACACCGGACCGTGCCCCGCCGCAGGTGACGCGCTCGATGATCATTCCCATCGCGGGGCTTGCCGCGATGACCATCGTCATTGGCTTCTACCCCGAACCCTTCGTGCAATTCGCTGAAACAGCCGCAACGCAATTGCTGGACCCCACCGATTATGTCACCAGTGTTCTGGGGGTGCAGCCATGAACGGACTGGTCATAAATCTGCTGCTGGCCTTCGCCTGGGCCGCGATGACAGGTGATTTCAGCTTTGCCTCGCTGGGCACCGGGGCCGTGCTGGGCTTCTTCGCGCTGTGGCTGTCGCAGCCGCTGACCGGGATCGACAATCTCTATTTCAAGCGGCTTTTCCGGACGGTGTATCTGGCGCTGTTCTTCCTGTGGGAATTGCTGCTCTCATCCATCGCTGTCGCCTGGGACGTGATCCGCCCGGTGCCGCAGAACAAGCCCGCATTGATCGAGATTCCGCTGACCGTAAAATCGGATTTCGAGATTCTGCTGCTGACGAATCTTATCTCGCTGACGCCAGGCACGCTGAGCGTCGATGTGACCGAGGATCGTGAGACGCTGATCGTACATGCGATGTTCGCTGATGATGTCGAGGCGATCCAGCACAACATCAAGGACGGGTTCGAGCGCCTGATCATGGGGGTATTCGAGAAATGACGACTGCTGGCTTTCTCACCGGGGCCGCGCAGGTCTCGCTTCTGCTGATCCTGCTGGGTCTCGCCGTAGCCTTCATCCGGCTGGCCAAGGGGCCGTCGCTGGCCGACCGGGTGGTGGCGCTCGACATGATGACTGTCACCATCATCTCGTTCTGCGGCGTCTATGCTGTCTTCATGGATGAACCCTCGTTCCTCGATGTCGCCATCGTGCTGGCGCTGGTGGGTTTTCTGGCCACAGTGGCGCTGGCCCGCTATGCCGAACATCGGCTGCAACGCGATGGCGAGGGTGCAGACACACCTGAAGCAGACACCCATCAGGACGCGGAGACCAGCCATGATTGATATTCTGGTCGGACTGTTCCTGCTGGCGGGTGCCGGTTTCGTTCTGATCGCCGCCATCGGCATCGTGCGCCTGCCCGATCTGCTGACGCGGATGCATGCCTCGACCAAGGCGGGTACCTTGGGTGCCTTGCTGGTCCTTGTCGGCCTCGGCCTGCACGAGGGCTCTGGCGAGGTTGTCAGCAAGGTCGTGGCGACGATCCTGTTCCTGCTGCTGACGGCCCCCATCGCCGCGCATATGATCGGGCGTGCCCATGCGCGGCTCATACAAAGCAAGAAAGACCAGAAGCTGCAGGACTGACGCGCGGTTCTGCGCCTTGCGGCAAGGCGCGCCTGCTCAGGCCGCCGGGCGCGCGCCCGGCATGGGCGTGACAGTCCCGCGCCGCGCGGCACGCAACTGCTGGAAATGCGCCATCTCGGTCTCGGTCCAGACCCCGATATCAAGGCTCTTCGCCGAGCGCTGCAGCGCCTGCATGCGTGAGGCGGCCTCCTCATGCGTCATCGACAGCGCCTGATCCAGCGCGGCATCCATCGAGGCATTCGAGAACGGGTTGACCGGGATCGCCCCTTCCAGCATCACCGCGCAACCTGCGAATTCCGAAAGCACCAGCGCCCCGGGATGGTTTGGGTCACGCGCGGCGCAGAATTCCGAGGCCACGAGGTTCAGCCCATCCGCCAGTGGCGTGATCGAGGCGACATCAGCGGCACGGTAATAAGCTACAAGCTGCGCCAGCGGGATCGCGGTCGAAATCAGCGCCACCGGTTGCCATTCGAAACTGCCATAGCTGCCATTGATCCGGCCCGCGAGCGCCTCGATCCGCTCCTGAATCTCGGCATAGGCGGTCATGTTGCGGTTCGCCCCGACCGAGACCAGCATCAGCCGCACCTTGCCGCGCAACTCGGGGCGGCGGACAAGCAGCCGCTCGAATGCCTCCAGTTGCTCGATATTGCCTTTGGTATAATCGGTCCGGGATACCGACAGGATCAGCTTGCACGCCCCCAGATCGGCACGGATATCCTCGACACGCGCCAGCACCTTCGGATGCCTGGCAAGCTCTGCGAGATAGTCGAAATTCACGCCCACCGGGTTAGTATGCACCGCGGTTGTTGCCCCCTCAAGCTCCAGCCGCAGAGGCATCCGCCGGTCATTCAGCGCCACGCCCGTCGCTGAGAGCGCGGCGGGTGTCCCGGTCTCCTCCACCAGCCGCGCGCCTTTGATCGAGCGCACGACGGCCGCGAAATTCTGCGCATAGCGCGGGATGTGAAAGCCCACCGAGTCGCAGGCCATGAGACTGTTGATGATCTCTTCGCGCCAGGGCAGCACATTGAACATGTCCGGCCCGGGAAACGGTGTGTGATGGAAAAAGCAGATCGTCGCCTTTGGCTTGAGCTGCCGCAGATAGCCCGGCACCAGCCACAGATTGTAGTCATGAATCCAGATCACGGCATCATCCGTGGCCTGTTCCGCCGCCGCCTCGGCAAAGGCCCAGTTCACGGCGCGAAAGGTCGGCCAATCGACCGGGTCGTAATTGTAGCGCTCCTTGAAGCCATGCAGGATCGGCCAGAACGCCTCTTTCGATGTCACATGATAGAAGCTGCGCACCTGTTCCGCTGTCAGTGGCAGGCGGCTCACAGTATAGGTGCCGAAACTGTCGGTGATCTCGATCACCGGGTCAAAACCGGGATTGGCGGTGTCCTCGGCCTCTTTCCAAGCCACCCAGGCACCGTGTTCCGCTTTGCCCAGAAACCCTTTCATCGTCGGAACGATCCCGTTGGGGCTGGAATTCTCGCGAAACTGCACCTTGCCGTTGATCTCGACCTCCTCATAGGGCTGACGGTGATAGACGATGACAAGATCGGACTTCATTTCGGTACCTCCGGAGGGTTGGGGTGCAGGCCATGGGCATGGATGGCTTCAATAATCCCGCCCGCGCCATGATGACGGCAGCGATGCGCACGCGGCAGACGCGAGGTCGCGGCCAAGAGTTCGGCCTCGGCCCCGCCAACAACGGCGCCATGCAGGCCAGTTTCGAACATCGACAGGTCATTGAGCGTGTCGCCCGCGACCAGCACGCGCTCGGCCGATAGACCCAGATGCGCGATCAACCGTTGCAGCGACGGCCCCTTGCTGACACCGCGCGGCAGGATATCGACGAAACAGCCATGCGAGATGAGGATATCAACCTCCAGCCCATCAAGAACCGAGAGCGCGCTGCGGTCGAACCGCTCGTCATATTGATAGGACAGCCTGTGCCGGAAAGACGCAGGCTGCAACCACAGCCCTGGCACCCCCGAAAGCCGCGTGCGTACAAGCTCGGCCTTGCCCTCCCAACCAATGCGAATATGAGATTCGAGAGCGGCAATCGGCGCGACCTGACCTTGCCTGAATTCAGCGATGGTCGTGCCGACATCGCCGATCACATAGGTCGGCGTCGGAACATGGCCCGAAGCGCAGAGATCGGCGATAAAGTGGGGGTCGCGCCCGGTCACGAAGATGAGCAGCGCGTCGGGCGTAGCGTTCAGCCAACGATAAAGCCGGTCACGATGCGCGGGAGTGCCACCAAGGAAGGTGCCATCGAGATCCGTGGCGAGGATCAGACGGTGAGTAAGGTCGTGGTCAGGGATATGTCGGACAATGTCCATACCCCTCAAAATGGGGGGTAGGACCAAAACGTCCAGCGTTGGCCGGAACTAGTCAGCGAATTGATCAGGAAAAGCAAAAGCCGCCCAATAAACAGGCGGCTTTCAACAAATCTGCCTGACAATCAGGCGTCAGGCTTATGCCAGAGCAAGGTTGGACGCGGACTCGCGGCCGTCACGGCTCTTTTCCAGATCGAAAGTCACTTTCTGACCATCGTCCAGACCGCGCAGACCAGCACGCTCGACTGCCGAAATATGGACGAACACGTCCTTGGAGCCACCATCGGGCTGGATGAAGCCGTAGCCTTTGGTGGAATTGAACCATTTCACGGTGCCAGTGGCCATTGTGAAGTCTCCTGTCATTATGCTGCCCACACTATGCGGCAGCCCGGCTCAGTCAGTGCAAGATCGAAAGGACTGTGGCCGTAGACGGAGAACAGTGGTCGATAGTGGTAACGTCGCACCCGTCATATGGACCGCGCAGGACCGAATCGCAAGGAAATTCGATGCTCAGAGCCGCGAAATGCGTTCGGCCATGTCCAGCATTCGGCAGGAAAACCCCCATTCATTGTCATACCACCCAAAGAGCCGCAGCATCCCGCCCTCGGTCCTCTGAGTCTCGGTCAGGGCCATGACGATGCTCTCGGGGCGGGCGCGCAGATCGGTCGAAACCAGCGGGCGGTCGGTCCAGCCGATGACGCCGCCTGCCTCTTTGAGTGCGGCATTCACATCGGCGAGGCTGGCCGGACGCTCCAGCATGACGCTAAGATCGACCGCCGAAACCGAGGCCGTGGGCACGCGCACTGCCGACCCCAACAGCCGCCCCTTGAGATCGGGCAGAATACGCTCGAGCAGACGCTGCGCCGAGGTCGTGGTCGGCACCATCGAGAGGGCCGCGGCACGCGAACGCGCCGGATCACCCCGCGGGGCATCGACTGTTGGCTGACTGCCAGTATAGCAATGGATCGTGGTCATGAACCCTGTCGCCACCCCCCAGTGGCAATGCAGCAGCGCCGCCAGCGGCGCGAGCGCATTGGTGGTGCAGGAGGCGTTGGAGATCAGTTCATGCCCGGGGTTCAGAAGCGAGTCGTTAACCCCCAGAACGACTGTGATTTCGGCGGCATCCGAAGGTCCCGAGATCAGCACGCGCCCGGCGCCGGCGCGAATACCGCGACGGGCCATCTCTGTCCGGTCGGCCCTACCGGTGCATTCCATCACCAGATCGATATCCGACAGGTCCAGCTCTGACAGATCGGCCGCATGGGTCAGCCGGAAACGGCGCCCGGCAACCTCCAGGGCGGCAGCGCCCAGAGCGACCTCGCCCTGAAACGGGCCGAAAACACTGTCATATTCGAACAGGTAAGCGCAATCGGCGGCGGTCGCGATATCGTTGATGGCAACGATCTCCACATCGGGCCAGCCCCCCTGCAGCCAGGCCCGCAGAACGGTCCGACCGATCCGCCCGAACCCGTTGATCGCAACTCGCACCATGTCTTGTTTCTCCCTGCATCAGCAGACGCGCAGAAAGACTGATTTTTCGGGGAGGTGCAAGTCGACAAGTCCGAGGCCCGGGAGCGAAAACCGCAAGCGGTCGCATTACCAACGGACCTCGCGTTGCACGTCCGTCACCGCGTGCACAGCCGTCATAAAGCTATTTAGTCGCTGAACAGGCCCGCGCAGAAACGCTTGGCCCTGCGAGTCTCGATCAAAAGCGGATAATCACGGGCGGGCACCTGATCCCTCAGCGCTAGCGACACCCCAACGCATTCCTCAATGCCAATCGAAAATCAGCCATCTGCACCAAGGTCCACTGATTTCCCTCCTATCAGGACGAGCTCGCGTGGATCACATGCGAATGAACCCAATGCGACCTCATCGAACAAAGCAGCGATAAAACCCCTATGCCGCTATTTTTTTTGACCGCCTTGCCCAAGACACGCGATCACACAGGGTTTTCCTACGAGCTTCGCGCAGAGAACTACTCTTGGGTGGATGCTTGTGGCCGCCCGTTAATGTGCAAGAGCGTCTAGCCGCGCAGCCCCAAGACGTCATCGCTTGCGATGCGATTCCCCCCCTCCAGAATGAGGATCACCTGTCCCTCCTCATAGCGTGCCTCCTCGACTCGCGCGTAGCTCTTGACCGGAAACGCGCCCAGCGCCTCGCTGGCTCGAAACCCTTCCACCGTTATCTTGTAGGCGTCTGGCGCCAGCGCTCCTTCGCCTTCCAGCGGCGCCTCGAAAACGAGTTCGCGCGCGTTGGGGTCGACCGCGAAGCGCCCGACAACGCGGCCCGAGCCATCGCTCAGCACCAAATCGGCGCGGTCCGCCCCGGGGATCTCGGGCAGAACCAGCCGCTTGGGCATATCGTCGATCTGGACTGGCGCCGATGTCAGTGCCTCACGGCCGACCCAGGAACCCATCTCGACCAGACCTTGCCGTGCCGTGAATAGCGCCAGCAGCTCATTGGTTCTGACCTGTTGTTCAACGCCCGAGAAGGTCGCGAGCTGTACCGCGAAATCCGATGCCTCCATCGGCTCGAGCGGGTTCTGATTTTTCAACTGAACCGTAAGCATTCTCAGAAATGTCTGGAAATCCGAAGTGATGGTCGGTTCGCTCGAAGCAGCTTGTGGACGGACAGCGGTGGCCGCGCCGATCTGGGAAACAGGGGTCATGAGCGAATCGACTCCTCTGAGAAAATGCGGGACGAAGCCAGGGTCGGGAGACGTGCCGGACTGCCCCTTCCGGACCCCACTCTCTGTAGCGTTTCAGTAGAAAAATGCATGCATGAACCCCTGCTCAAAACCGCACATCCAGCCCGCCGGCACCCTGCGCTA
Source organism: Paracoccaceae bacterium (assembly GCA_007694945.1). Lineage (GTDB taxonomy): Bacteria > Pseudomonadota > Alphaproteobacteria > Rhodobacterales > Rhodobacteraceae > Roseinatronobacter. The sequence goes on from REER01000061.1 coordinate 139,492, forward strand.
CCCTTCGCATGGCACTAGCCGCGGTTTCCGCATCGCCAGTTTGCGCAATGTCCGGACCAGCAGCACTGCTGGGCGGCAGCTCGAAAAGATCAGACCGGTCTTGACGATTGGAAAAATCGAGCGAGAGATCGTCAAAGCCGAGATCGCACAATTCCCGTTCAAGCTCTGCCGCGTTACGCCGCAACAAATCCTGTGTCTCGGGCCGCTCACTCTGGACGACAATGTGCAAGCCGAGTTCTGTCGGGTTGAGGGAGATGCGGACGCGACCAAGCTCCAGAGGTGAAAGCTGGATACGGATCACCTTCTGGTCGGGGTTTTGGATCACGTCTGCGATTCGCTGCACAAGGCCGGACAGCGTTTGCGCCGGGATGATGGTTTGCCGCGCTGAAATCACTCCGACACCCGCCTGATCGACACGCCCTGACATCAAAGCGGCGGGCCGTTCGATATCCTCTTGATCACCGCCTATGAAATGAAGCTCGCGAAGTGCAGGGTACTGCGGCAGGCCAGTCGCGACATCCTTGGTTATACTCGGCGGCTGTGACGGCATGTGGAATGCGGAATTGCGAGGGCGCGGTGAATTGTTGGTGGGCGCGGCACCGGTATAGCGCGCAGACCGCATGGCCTCATGCAGGGCCACGGCTTCACGCGGCGTCATGGCAGTGATCCTGATGGACGCCGCTGTGGCGTCAGGACGCGCGAACAGTTGCTGCATCAGCGCGGTCGCCGTGTCTGTGTGCTTGCCAGCGGAGGCTTCCATCCCCGTCTTATTGGCGGGTGCATGTGGCATACGGAGGCTACCATCGAGAAGGTCATGGCGCGTGGTGAAAGTCTGATGGCCATGAAGGGAAATTGCAGTGACCTGTCCGGCCTGCGGCGCTATCGCGGGTTTTGTCTGGCCGCGACGCAACCCTTTTGAAACAAGCTCTGTTTCGGCCATCTCCTCGGTACCGAACAGCGAGGCCTGTCCTGATAACGTCTCGACAGCGACAGCTTCGGAGGCCGTAACCATGAAAGCCGGATGCATTGCCGGATGCGTCGGCACAGGGATCGGTACGCTGAGTAGCAGATCCGAACCACTAGCCGGCGCAAGCTTGGTATTAACTTCCTCCTGCCCGCCTGCCTTCTCGAGATCGTACGTCCCTGCAGGCAAGCCGTGATCGCGCATAGGGTCTTCATACCCGGCTCGGTCCGATGGCAGAGCGAGGTCGGGAGTGTGCCACAATAAACCGGACTGGGAAGCGGGCACCGATCCGCTACCAACGCGTCCGATGGTGGTTTTCGACCCGTCACATGCGGAGAACTCTTCACGCGAGTTTCTCACCTGCAACTCCGCGGTTTCCGAGGCGGCCGCGACCCCCGCGCGGCCGGTCATGTCAGAGCCCGGCTCGGTTACCTGCGCGGCCAGATTGGCTTGCCTGACCCGGCGCTCGATCGCAGCGTGACCATCTGGACCGTCACGGCCCTCATTCATAGTGTCATCCGGTATCTCCTTTCTTCGCGCCTCTGGCCGCGACGACTCCCCGCGGCCCTCTGGCTGGCCAAGAAGCTTGGCGAAGCGTGTTGCATCACGCGCGGTCGTATCCGTGCGCAAGATGCGTCCGTGGCTTTCCAGACCTTGCGGCAGAATCGGCAGTGTCATCATTTGAAGCGCACACCTCTTGAGAACCGAGCGCTCCCTGTTTCGCATCAATTACTTACCGAATCTTTACCGGGACGCAGCACAATGCGCCTTGTCACACACACAGGAGACTCCCCGTTGCAGACAGATGTTTCCGTCAATGACGCGCGCGGCATCGCGACGCTGCCCAACGATCCCGACCGCCAACTGACCCTCCGCGCAGCGGCGCAGGCATTCGAAGCAGCGTTTCTGGCCGAAATGCTGCGTGCAGCCGGCGCGGGCCGCCCTGTCGGGAGTTTTGGCGGCGGGGTCGGAGAACAGCAATTCGCCTCCTTTCTGGTTGATGAGCAGGCCACTCGCATAGCCGAACGCGGAGGGATCGGAATCGCCGAGATGATCCTGCGCCAGTTGCTCGCCGAACAGGGATCACAAGCGCAACCATGAGCGGGGAAAAGAACGATATCGAACACCTTCGCGCGCTGCTCGCCGCAGAACGGACAACGCTCCTCTCTGGCGACTATGCCCGGCTTGAAGAATTTGCCGAGGCGAAGAGCCGTCTGGTGATGCGCATCGCAGAAGCGCGCCCGGCGCGAAACATCGCGCTCGAGCTTCAGGCCCAACTCACCCGCAATGCCGCTTTGCTAAAGGCCGCAAGTGACGGGTTTCGCGCCACCATCCAGCGCCTTTCATCACCTGAGGCGATTGGGACAGCGCTTTATGAGGCAGATGGCTCCTGCCGCATGGTGCAGACTGCGGGGCAAAGGATGGAACGGAAAGCATGAGCCGAGTTAACCATGGCGCCGTTTTATCGGCGCATGCCACAGAAATGCCGTGTTTGATTCAGACAGTTTCAATGTCTCTGATTGAGACTCCCAGTGCCAGCAGAACAGCTGCCACTGCGTTTTCTTCAAACGCATACATGCAGAACGCATCTTCGTGCACCTGAGAAGGTGTTCCTCAACTCCGTGCAAAATGCACAACTTTTATAGGTGACCTCATGTCAAGCATTCTGACCAACACCAGCGCCATGGTCGCGCTGCAAACGCTCCGCGGGATCAACTCGAATCTCGCGCAGACACAGAACGAAATCTCGACAGGCAAATCCATCGGTAATGCCCGCGACAATGCGGCTGTCTGGGCCATTTCCAGAACCATGGAATCAGATGTGCGCGGGTTCAAGGCAATTTCAGACAGCCTTGCATTGGGTGAGTCGACAGTCTCCGTCGCCCGCCAGGCGTCCGAGACCGTGACCGAACTGATGGTCCAGATGAAGGGTCTGATTGTTTCGGCGCAGGAAGAGAATGTCGACCGCTCGAAGATCCAGACCGATATCGACGCAATCAAGGACCAGATCAGTTCTGTCGTCGGTGCCGCGCAATTCAACGGGCTGAACTTTGTCGACAATACCCGCACCGAGACCATCCTATCCTCGCTCGATCGCTCTGCCGATGGGGTCACGGCCAATCGGATCAGCGTTCTGGGTCAGGATTTGACCCAGCGGGAGCAATCGGTGGGCGCACTCGCCGCGCGCACAGGGCAGGCGACTGTTACTGGTCCGGGTGGACTGGACGCAGCCTCCGACAGCGTTGCAGGCGCAGACATCACCATTGGAGGGACCGCCACCGCCGGCAGCACGGCTGAGTTGAACTTCTCCTCCGGGGGCAAGAACTTCAACGTCTCGGTTCAGGTCAATGATACCGAAGCCGCAGCCGTGGTAGCCGGGCGCCTGGCTGATGCCATCACCCAGAACGAAGACATGGCCAAGCTCGGCATTCAGGCCACCCAGAATGGAGACAATATCGAGTTGCGCCTTGTTGGCCAGGCACGCGCCGACGGGGTTTCCTTCAGTGGTAGCGGTCTCGAGGGCGGTATCACTGTCCCGGCAGGGCCGACCACGATTGCTGCCAACCTGGAGACGGCGACTGTCGGTGGTGGCTCTATTGAAGCGGGTGACAGTTTCCGCGTTTCCTATGGTGGGCAGAATTTCGATTTCGTCGCCAACGAGCGCTCGACCCGTTCCGATGTTCTTGCTGGGCTCGCCTCCGAGATCAACAATAGCGGTGCCTTCTTCGCGCGGGTCAGCCAGAACGGGCAGAACATAGAGATCACATCAATGGGAACCGCGACTGTGGCGGCAGGCAGCGGTTCTGAAACCTCCGGTGGCACAGCTGGTGGTGGGTTGAGAGACCTTCTCGGTCTCAGCGTGTCCGACTTTTCCTCACTGACAGGTGGTGCGAATGGCAATACGGCCTTCAGCGATCTGACCGAGGCCGAACAGCGTGTTGTGATTGCTCAGAGCCTCGATCGCTCGCTCCAACTTGCAGAGAGCTTGATCCAGACCGCGATCAACTCTGCTGCAAGCTTCGGGTCGGTCCAAGCGCGGATCGATACCCAAAGCGATTTCATTAGCAAGCTGTCGGATGCGCTCACCACTGGGATCGGCAGCCTTGTCGATGCTGATATGGAAGCAGCCTCGGCGCGGCTGCAGGCTTTGCAGGTGCAGCAACAGCTGGCCACGCAATCGCTCTCGATTGCGAACCAGCAACCGCAGAATATCCTCGCGCTCTTCCGCTGATCCAAGCCACGTGAGCCTCGGGAAACCGGGGCTCGCGCTCCCTCGCCCTCACTTCCAGAAAGGCTCTCGGAATGAACGCCCACGCCCTGGCTCATGCCGCATATGCCAACCCGAACATGGCTCAAAAATCCGCCCGATCTGCCGAATATGACGTGATTTCACGCATCACTTCCCGCCTACGCACGGCAAGTCGAAACGCCGAAAAAAACTACCCCGCCCTCGTTGAGGCGCTCGATGAAAACCGCAGGCTCTGGATTGCGCTGGCCAGCGACGTGGCAAACCCAGAGAATTCTCTGCCACGCGCGCTGAAGGCCGAGATTCTGAGCCTCGCGCAATTCACACTGCGCCACACGGCCGCCATTCTCACCGGAGATGAACGGCCAGATGTTCTGGTCGAAATCAATCTCTCCATCCTGCGTGGGCTCGCCGGCAAGGAGGATATCAAGTGACCGGGCTCGTCATTCGTCTGGCGCCGCATGAACGCTTCCTGCTCAACGGCGCCGTTATTGAAAATGGCGACCGCCGCACCAGCCTGTCGATCAAGACGCGGCACGCGAATGTGCTGCGGCTGCGCGATGCGATCCATCCGGATCAGGCCAACACTCCGGTCAAGCGGACATGTTACCTCGCGCAGTTGGTCCTTGCCGGCGACTCCACACCAGACGACATTCGCACACCTCTCTTGCGCGCAATCGAACAACTCAGTCAGGTATTTCTGGATTCCGACAGTCGCGGCCTGCTTGCGACAGCGACCGAGCGGGTGCTGGAAGACGAGTATTACCAGGCACTGAAATGCCTAAAAAGCCTGTTGCCACGTGAGGCAAGACTCTTCGCGGCAGGCCGGTCATGAGTTTCAACCCGGTCATCCCGACCAGCGGCCTGGCCGGTTGGGCCTTTCTGACGCGCACCCGCGCGCGACAGGAGGCGAGTTTTGTAAACAACCCGGTGCTCGCGCGCGATGTGACGCATTTCCGGGAAAAATTCCCGCAGATTGAAACGGCCGAAGCGCTGGTGAGTGACCGAAGGTTGCTGCGCATCGCACTCGGAGCATTTGGACTTCAAGATGAGATCGACAATCGCGCCTTCATCCGCAGAGTACTGGAGGATGGAACAACCGACCGCCGCGCCCTAGCGAATCGTCTCACCGACAAACGTTATCTCGCCTTCGCCACAGCATTTTCCCATCTGACACCACAAGCTGGAGCGGCCCCAGCCACCGACCTTACAGATCAGATCATAAGCAAGTTTCAGACCCGCGAGTTCGAGATTGCCGTGGGCGCGCAAGACCAGACATTGCGCATGAGCCTCGCCTTGCAGCGCGAACTGCCGCAGTTGCTCGACCAATATGCAAGTGATGATGCGCGCTGGTTCGGAGCCCTCGGGAACCCGCCCTTACGCGCTGTCCTCGAGACCGCACTCGGGCTGCCGCGCGAATTTGGAACACTCGATCTCGATGATCAGGTGACGCGGATGCGAAGCGCCATGCAGCGCCAGTTTGGCAGCTCAAAAATCGAAGAACTCGCAACGCCGGAAATCATGGAAAAACTGACGACCCGGTTTCTGGTCATGTCCCAACTCCGCGACACCCAGACCGTAATGAGCGGCGCGGCCACGGCGCTGACATTGCTCACCTCGATGCGGCAATGACTGCCGCCGGACCACCTCACCCCGATCGGAGCAGCGCGACCCCCAGCGCAGCGTCAAACTGGTCTAGCTGTTCGGGCAGGCCCGCCGAAACCCGGATGCAGCGATCATGCGGCGCGACGAAAGGCATGCGAATGAAGACATCCTGCTTCGCCATTTCAGCCACTAGCGCACGCGCGAAAACGCCTTCGCGCCCGCAATCAATAGTGACGAAATTGGTCGCCGATGGCAACGCGTGCAGCCCATGGTCGGTTGCAATATTTCGCAGCCGATCCTTGGCCAAGCGCAGTTCGTGCCGCACATGACCGAGCCAAGGTTGATCCTGCAAGGCAGCCAAGGCTGCGGCCTGCACCAGGCGACCAATACCGAAATGATTGCGGATCCGGTCGAACACGGCGATCAGCGGTGCGGACCCGATCGCATATCCAACCCGCAACCCAGCAAGGCCGTAGAGCTTGGAAAAGGTCCGCAGCCGGATAACGTGCGGCGCGTCAGGGTCAAGCGCAGGGGCGGTCCCTTCCGGCGCCGCGTCAATATAGGCTTCATCCAGCACCAGAAGCGTGCCCTCGGGAACCGCGTCGATCATCCTTTGCACGATACGCGCCGGATGCCAGCTGCCCATCGGGTTATCAGGGTTACAGAAATACAGAAGCTTCGCGTCGACCTCTTCCGCGCGGATCAGCAAAGCCGCCGGGTCCTCATGATCATCGCGATAGGGCACCTTGTGCAGCGCACCACCGAACCCCGCGACATGGTAGTTGAAGGTCGGATAGGCCCCGTCCGAGGTCACAACCGTATCGCCCGGCGCCACCAGCAGTCGGACCAGATTGCAAAGAATGCCGTCAATGCCCTCACCAACCAGGATATTCTCGGGCGCGACCCCATGATGCAATGCAAGAGCCGCTCGCAGGTCATGACTTTCGGAGTCGCCATACATCCAGACATCCGCCGCAGCCTGCTGCATGGCCGCAATCGCTTTGGGCGAAGGACCAAACCCGCTTTCATTGGCCCCGAGCCGCGCCGCGAAATTCCGGCCCGAGGCGCGCATCAGGGCTTCAGGGCCGACAAAAGGAACGGTCGCTGGCAGGCTCTGCACAAGATCGGTATAACGCGGTGTGTTCATCCCGCATGGATAGGCGACCCCCAGCGCCGGGGCAAGAGCCCTCGCTCAGACCAGATCGCCCCGGCTCATCCGTTCCAGAAAATCCTCGGCCTCCTCCAACACACGCGTGCGCCGCCCCTCCTCCATCCGGTCAAAGGTCCGATACATCTGCGCCATCCGCGGATTACTCTCAAAATGCTCCCGATGGCGGATAAGGAAATGCCAGTAGAGCAGGTTGAACGGGCAGGCCCGCGCGCCAGTCTTGTCCTTCACCCGGTAATGGCAGTTCCGGCAGTAATCCGACATGCGGTCGATATAGGCGCCCGAACTGACATAAGGTTTCGAGGCGACGATCCCGCCATCGGCGAATTGCGACATGCCGACTGTATTGGGCGCCTCGACCCATTCATAGGCATCAGTATAGACCGCCAGATACCATTCATGCACCTCATGCGGGTTGATCCCGGCCAGAAGCGCGAAATTCCCGGTCACCATCAGCCGCTGGATGTGGTGCGCATAGGCCAGATCGCGTGTCTGGCCAACGGCTTGCGCAACACAATTCATACGGGTTTCACCCCCCCAGTAAAAAGCGGGCAGCTTGCGCTGGTGGTTGAGCGCATTGCGCCGCGGATACTCCGGCCCTTCCAGGAAATAGATGCCGCGAATATACTCACGCCAGCCGATGATCTGGCGAATGAATCCTTCGACCGAGTTCAAGGGCGCATGGCCACCACGATAGGCTGCCGCGGCCTTTTCGCAGACCTCCATCGGCCCCAGCAGCCCGGCATTCAGGTAAAGCCCGATGACTGCATGGTAAAGATAGGGGTCACCCTCCAGCATGGCATCCTGATAGGTGCCGAACTCGGGCAGAGCATGCTCGATGAAATGGTTAAGCGCGCGCAAAGCACCGGCGCGGTCGGTCTGGAAGTGAAAGGGTCGCAAGGCACCAAAATTGCTGGGAAAGCGTGTCTCAACCAGATCGAGAACCTCGTCCAGAACCGGATCACCCTGCGCCTTGGGCGGCCCCTTGCGGAACAGGTCATCCGAGGCCGGCTTGCGGTTTTCATGGTCGTAGTTCCATTTACCACCTTCGGGCTGATCGCCATCCATCAAGAGGCCCGTCTTGCGGCGCATCTCGCGATAGAAATACTCCATGCGCAGCACTTTGCGCCCCTCGGCCCAGCACTCGAATTCCACGTGCGAACAGAGAAACCGGTCGTCCGGCAAAAGGGTCAGGTCCAGCGGCATGTCCCGCAGCGCTTCAATCAGCCGCCATTCGCCCGGTTCGGTCGCGAGCACGGTGCTGGTGCCGAATTCATCGGCGCGGCGCAGCAATTCCGCCGGGATCGAGCCTGCATTCTCGGGGTCATCGAGCCGGGTGTAAGCGACACGCCAGCCTGTCTCGCACAACTGCGCGGCGAATTTCCGCATCGCGGTAAAGCTGAAGGCGATCTTTTTGGGGTGATGCGGGACGTATTCGGCCTCGCTCGCGACCTCTGCCATCACGATGACATCGCTGTCGCGGTCGGCCTGCGCCAGCGCGCTTAGCCCAGTCGAAAGCTGGTCTCCCAGAACAAGAACGAGCTTCACCATGGAACGGGCTGTCCGGCCCAGTCGAAGAATTGGCCGGTGTCCCCCGGTCCAAGCCCGTCGATCACGCGCAGCAGATTGGTGACCGCCTCCCCGGGCGGGACTGACGGGTGTCGGCCAAGGTATTTCTCGGTAAAGGGCGTTGCGACCGTGCCTGGGTGCAGCGCGACGCAGACGGCCTGTCGGTGCGTGCGGCGCAATTCGATGGCTGCGCCCCGGATAATCTGGTTCAAGGCGGCCTTTGACGCACGATAACTATGCCATCCACCGGCCTTGTTGTCGCCAATCGAGCCCACGCGCGCTGACATCGCCGCCAGAACCGAGGGCTCATCGCGCGGCAGCAGGGGCAGCGCATGCTTCATTACCAGCGCCGGGCCGATGGTGTTGACTGCGAATTGCGTCGCCATGCCTTCTGCGCTCAGATGCTTGAGTGCTTTCTCGGGGGCGTGACCGTCGATCTCCAAGGATCCCGTCACGATCAGGACGCGCTGATATGGCCCTTCCAGCTCCCCGAGATGTGCGGCCACCGAGGCCTCATCCGTGACTTCCAGCCCGTCATCGCGTCGTGACAGGCCAGTGACTTGCCAGCGCTCCGCGGCCAGCGACGCGACCAACGCGCTGCCAATCCCGCCGGATGATCCGATAACCAACGCCCGTTGCATCTGCCCTCCTTGGTTGAGAGGCTAGCTAGCAGGGCGGGTCGTCCTGTCCAGTGGGCAAGGACAGTCGGATAGGTCCGCGCGCTCGTGCGAGTTCGACCGGCTGGCCAGCTTTTGTCGCCTGCAACAGACCATCGGCCTGCAGTCGCGCCGCCACGCGCCGGACATCGGGCATGAGCGGGCGCCAGTCGGATGAAAGATGCCGCGCAACTTTGCACGGGAAAAAGCTTTTGTTGGGACCCCGCGCAAGTGCGAGACTGCGCAGGGCCGCTTCGATCTTAGCCGAGCGCGGCATTGCAGCGCGCGCAGGTGCCGGGATGCGCATGTGTGCCGACATCGGGGCTGATTTTCCAGCAGCGCTGGCATTTCTGCCCTTCGGCGCGCTCGAACACCACACCCACACCCTGCACTTCGGGCAGGCGAAACGCCTCGGCCGGGATCGGGTCCGAGGTCAGGAACGTGCCTGACGTAATACAAGTATCGGCGAAATCGACCGATTTCAGCGCGGCAAGCATGGTTTCATCGCGCACATGCACCACCGGCGCTGCTTCGAGCGAAGCTCCGATAACCTTGTCACGGCGCTGGATTTCCAGCGCGGCCGTCACAACACGGCGTGCAGAGCGGATTGCGGCCCATTTCTGGGCCAGCGGCTCATTCAGCCAGTCGGCGGGGGTGTCGGGGAAGTCCTGCAAATGGACTGAGGAGACGTCACCGGGGAAGCGCGCGAGCCAGACATCCTCCATCGTGAAGACGAGCACCGGCGCAAGCCAGGTGGTCAGCCGGTGGAACAGGATATCGAGCACTGTGCGCGCCGAGCGGTGGCGTAGGCTGGTGGCAGAATCGCAGTAAAGTGCATCTTTCCGGACATCAAAATAAAAAGCTGACAGGTCGGATGTTGCAAAAGTGAAAAGCTTCTGGAACACGCCCTGGAAGTCGTAGGCCGCATAACCCTTGCGCACCTGCCCATCCAACTCGGCCAGACGGTGCAGCACCCATTGTTCCAGCTCCGGCATCTCGGCGGGGGCGACGCGCTCGTCTTCCGAGAACCCGGCCAGATTGCCCAGCATGAAACGCATCGTGTTGCGCAATCGGCGGTAGCTGTCGGCCACGCCCTTGAGGATTTCCTTGCCGATGCGCAGATCTATCGTGTAGTCACTTTGCGCCACCCAGAGCCGCAGGATATCGGCGCCGTATTGGTCGATCACCTCTTGCGGCGCAATGGTATTGCCGAGCGATTTGGACATTTTCATGCCTTTCTCGTCCAGCGTGAACCCGTGGGTCAGCACGCCATGATAGGGCGCGCGACCCTTGGTGGCGCAGGCTTGCAGCATCGAGGAATGGAACCAGCCACGATGCTGGTCGGTGCCTTCGAGATAGAGGTCGGCAATCCCGTCCGGGCTGCCGTCTTCGCGGTCGCGCAACACGAAAGCATGGGTCGAACCGGAGTCGAACCAGACATCGAGAATATCATAAACCTGATCATGGGCGTCGGGGTCATGCAGCCCTGCAAGGATACGCTCCTTGAAACCTTGCACATACCAGACATCCGCGCCTTCCGCCTCAAATGCCGCGACGATGCGGGCGTTCACTTCGGGGTCGCGCAGCAGGAAATCGGCATCGGTCGGTTTGGCACCCTTTTTCACGAAACAGGTCAGCGGCACGCCCCATGCCCGTTGCCGTGAGAGCACCCAATCGGGGCGCGCTTCGATCATCGAATACAGCCGGTTGCGCCCGGTCCGGGGGGTCCATGTCACCAGCTTGTCGATGGATTCCAGCGCGCGCGCACGGATGGTGTCGCCATGCTGGCCCATCCCGTCATCGAGCGGCGTGTCGATGGCAGCGAACCATTGCGCCGTGTTGCGGTAGATCACCGGCGCTTTCGACCGCCAGCTGTGGGGGTAGGAGTGTTTGATCTTGCCACGCGCGAGCAACCCGCCAACCTCGGCAAGTTTGGCGATCACTGCACTATTGGCATCCCCTTCCCAATCGCCCTTCTTGGCTTTCTCGCGCAAGATGCGCTTGCCGCCGAAGAACGGCAGGTCTTCGCGGAAGGTGCCGTCATCCATCACATTGTAGGTGATGACCTGTTGCAGCATGCCCAGATCACGATAAAGCTCGTATTCCTCCATCCCGTGGGAGGGTGCGCAATGCACGAAGCCGGTGCCTTCCTCATCGGTGACAAAATCGGCGGCGCGGAAGTCGCGAGGCTCGTCCCATTCGCCCTGAGCACCTTCGACGCCGGCGAGTGGGTGGCTTAAGCGTAGGCAGGCGAGTTCATGTTCCGAGACTCCCCTAAGGCGCGTCCACTGATCTTCATTCAACCGCGCTCGTGTCAGCACATCCGCCGCCAGCTTGTCGGCCAGAAGGTATTTTTCGCCAACCTTTGCCCAACATTCCTCTGGGGCTCCGGTAACCTCATACAGACCGTAAGAGATTTCCGAACCGTAAACGACGGCCTTGTTGGACGGAAGCGTCCAGGGGGTCGTGGTCCAGATCACCACATGTGCCCCCAACAGATCGCTGTCATCCGGCGCTGTTGCAGTGCCCGCCACAGGAGCCGTGACAACGGGGAACTTCACCCAAACCGTGAAGCTCTCCTTGTCGTGGTACTCGACCTCGGCCTCGGCCAGCGCGGTTTTCTCCACTGGTGACCACATCACGGGCTTGGAGCCCTGATAAAGTGACCCGTTCATCAGCAGTTTCATGAACTCATCCGCGATCACGGCCTCGGCGTGATAATCCATCGTGAGGTAAGGCCGGTCCCATTTTCCGGTGATGCCCAGCCGCTTGAACTCTTCGCGCTGCACGTCGATCCAGCCTTCGGCGAAGCGGCGGCATTCCTGACGGAAATCGACGATATCGACTGTGTCCTTGTCGAGCCCCCTGGCGCGGTATTGCTCTTCGATCTTCCATTCGATGGGCAACCCGTGACAATCCCAACCCGGCACATAGCGCGCATCGCGGCCCAGCATCTGCTGCGAGCGGGTGATGAAATCCTTCAGCACTTTGTTGAGCGCATGGCCGATATGGAGATGGCCATTGGCGTAGGGAGGGCCGTCATGGAGGATAAATGGCTTGCGGCCCTCTGCTTGCGCGCGCAGCCGGTCATAAATGCCGAGGCGCTCCCAACGCGCGAGCCATTCGGGCTCGCGTGCGGGCAGGCCCGCGCGCATCGGGAAACCGGTCTCGGGGAGGGACAGGGTGTCTTTGTAGTCGGGGGCAGTGTCAATCGTCATCGGATCATCTTTCGCGAAAGGAAGGGGCGCCATGGCGGACCCGGCACTCCGGGCGCAAAGGGTCAGAGTGCCGGGACGCTAATTCGCGGGATGATCGCTGCAATGAACATGGAACGCGTTATAGGAGGGGTTTGGAGGGGCGTCCAGAGGCAAGCAGGTGGGGGATTGCAAACTGGCGCGGGCTTACGCATTGATCAGGCGATATGAGGGAGAATGCCATGCTGATGCCGTTTCATTTCGCCTATCATGTGCGCGACCTTGATGAGGCGAGAGCCTTTTATGGCGGCGTGCTGGGCTGTGCCGAGGGGCGGAGTACCGATACCTGGGTCGATTTCGATTTCTTCGGGCATCAGATCAGCCTGCATCTGGGCGAGCCCTTCGCGAATGCCCCCACGGGCAGGGTCGGGGAGCACATGGTGCCGATGCCGCATTTCGGGTTGGTGCTCGACCTTGAGCGGTTTCAGGCGCTGGCTGCGCGGCTGGAGGCCGCCGGGGTGGCGTTCATTCTGCCGCCGAGCCTGCGCTTCGAGGGGCAGCCGGGGGAGCAGTGGACTATGTTCTTCCGCGACCCGTCGGGCAACCCGATCGAGGTCAAGGGCTATCCCGACCCATCGCAGATATTCGCGTCCTGAGTCTCGCTGGCGACCCAGTCGGCGACACCCGGACCCATGGCCGCGACCGGCAGGCCGATGATCGCGGGCAAGCTGTAGGGGTGATGGGTGCGGATGCATTCGGCCACCGCGTCAAAGCCTGTGGCGGGGGCCTTCATCCGCAACAGCACCTCGGTCTCCGAGTCGATCTGCCCCTGCCAGCAGAAGAGCGACTCGACCTTGGGCAGCAGATTGGCGCAGGCGACCAGCCGGTCGCGCAGGCAGGCTGCGGCAATCGCGCGAGCGCTGTCCTTGTCAGGGCAAGTCACTTCGATTTCCAGAACATCCATAAGCAGTCTCGTATCAGCGTAGAGAGGCCCAGTATGGGGCCGGTCCGGGTCGCGCGACCATGATCTGGCTCAAACGGGTGCTCAGCAATTGGGGATATTGACCGCCAGCCCGCCGAGTGCGGTTTCCTTGTACTTCTCGGACATATCGGCGCCCGTCTGGCGCATGGCTTCAATGCAATTGTCGAGCGGCATGAAATGGGTCCCATCGCCCCTGAGCGCGAGCGAGGCCGCCGAGACGGCCTTGATCGCACCCAGCCCGTTGCGCTCGATGCAGGGCACCTGCACCAGCCCCTTCACCGGGTCGCAGGTCATGCCGAGATGGTGCTCAAGCGCGATTTCGGCGGCGTTTTCCACCTGTTCGGGCGTGCCGCCCAGGACGGCGGCGAGCCCTGCCGCGGCCATCGCCGAGGCCGAGCCGACTTCGGCCTGACAGCCGCATTCCGCCCCCGAGATCGACGCGTTGTGCTTCACGAGCCCGCCAATGGCCGCCGCTGTCAGCAGGAACTCCCCCACGCGTGAGGGCTGCGCCCCCGGCACATGGTCGAGCCAGTAGCGGATCGTGGCAGGGACAACACCCGCCGCGCCATTGGTGGGCGCGGTCACGACCTGCCCGCCTGCGGCGTTTTCCTCGTTCACGGCCATGGCATAGACCGAGATCCAGTCATTGATCGTATGCGGGGCCGTGAGGTTCAGCCCATATTCGGCTTGCAACGCGGCATGGATGCCGTGTGCCCGGCGGCGCACACTCAGGCCCCCCGGCAGCACCCCATCCGTGGCAAGTCCACGGTCGATGCAATCGCGCATCACCTGCCAGAGACGTTCCAGCCTGTCATCGAGCGCCTGCGGCCCCATCCGCGTCAGTTCATTGGCGCGTTTCATCGCGGCGATGCTCCTGCCGGACTCGCGCGCCATCTCAAGCATCTGCGCCGCGCTCTCGAACGGGTAAGGGGTGGTGGGGCCAGTGGGCGCGGGCGGATTGGACAGTTCGGCATCGGTCACGACGAAACCGCCGCCGATGGAATAATAAGTCTCCTGCGCGATCACATCGCCCTGCGCATCCGTGGCCATCAGGCGCAGGCCGTTAGCGTGACCCGGCAGCGGCGGGCCATAATCGAAGATCAGGTCGGTTTTCGGCGCGAAGCGAAGCAGCCCGAGTCCCGGCGCCTCGACCTGGCCGCGCTCATGGATCGTCGCCAGCGCCTCCTCTGCGCGCTCGGCGTCGTAGGCGTCGGGTGTGAAACCGGCTAGGCCAAGGATCACGGCGCGGTCGGTTGCGTGGCCCACACCGGTAAAGGCCAGCGAGCCATGCAGCGAGGCGCGTAGGCCCGAGACACCAAAGGGCAGACCCCGGAGATGGTCGAGAAACCGCGCCGACGCCACCATCGGCCCCATCGTATGCGAGGAGGACGGGCCGATACCGATCTTGAACATCTCGAAGACAGACAGAAACATGCATGCATCCTTGAGCTTCCCCGCATGATTATATGCAGAGGCCACTCGGAGGACAGGCCGAATGCGACTAGAAGAAAGTTATCCCGGACATGCCAAAAAGCCCACGCTTTCTTGATCTGGTTCATGGACATGGGTCTTGCCACCTGCCAGCCTGCGGTAATGAGCGTCAAACGATTCGCCCCCGCCCTTCTTGCAGCCCTCGTGCTGAGCGCCTGTTCACCATGGACCAGTCCGCAGGCCGGGCGAAACCTCTATGCGCAGAATTGCGTTGCCTGCCATGGCAGCGACGGGCAAGGCGGGGCGCAGATGCCTGACCTGACGATGATCGCTGCGCGGGCGGGCGGGGTCTACCCGCAAGCGCGCGTCCTCGACAAGCTTGATGGCTATGCACGCGGTCAGGTTGTCTATGAAGGTGTCGAAATGCCCAATTTCGGCGATCTGCTGACCGGGCGGCTGGACCGGGTCGATCTGCCCGGCGGGCGGTCGCGCCTGCTGCCCGAGAAGATCATCGCACTTGACGCCTATCTGCGCAGCATTCAGCGCTGACCCCCGCGCCGATTTTCGCTTTAATCCGGGGCCGGAAACCGCCTATAAGGCCACCGAATAAGTGCGAGGGCCGCAATGACCGACCAGTTGACGCCGATTGACCGGGCAAAATACGCCGCAGCCCACTGTGCCGCCGATTTCGTGCAGGACGGCATGCGCGTGGGACTTGGCACGGGCTCGACGGCAGCCTGGCTTGTTCGCCGACTGGGTCAGCGTGTGCGTGAAGACGGATTGCGGATCATCGCTGTGCCGACCTCGACCCGCACTGCGCAGCTTGGCCGCGAGGTCGGCATCAACATCGTGTCGCTCGATGAAGCGCGCTGGCTGGACCTGACCATTGACGGCGCCGACGAATTCGACTCGGAACTCACGCTCATCAAGGGCGGTGGCGGCGCGCTTTTGCAGGAAAAGATCGTGGCAACAGCTTCCGACCAGATGGTCGTCATCACCGATGCCGCCAAGGAAGTGAAGACGCTTGGCGCCTTTCCCCTGCCGGTGGAGGTGGTGCCCTTCGGCTGGCAGGCGACCAAGGTTCTGGTCGAGGAGATTCTCGCCTCGATGGATGTGATGGGCCGCCAGTCGAGCCTGCGGATGAATGGCGACCAGCCCTTCGTGACCGATGAGGGTAATTATATCCTCGATCTCGCACTGGGGCGTATCGGCAATCCGCGCCAGCTTTCGCTGGTACTCAATCAGGTGCCCGGCGTTGTCGAGAATGGGCTTTTCGTCGACATCGCGGATCAGGTGGTGATCGGACATGCCGATGGGCGTTGTGAGATGCGCGACCTGACCACCGGCAGCCCCGAGACCAGTTTCGCGCAGGTCAATTTGCGCGAGGCGACCAATATCTTCAGCGACCTGTGAGTGTGATGACTTTTGACTACGACCTCTTCGTGATTGGTGGCGGCTCAGGCGGGGTCCGGGCGGCGCGCATTGCGGCGGGCGAGCACGGCGCCAAGGTGGCGCTCGCCGAAGAATACCGCATGGGCGGCACCTGTGTCATTCGCGGCTGCGTCCCCAAGAAACTGATGGTCTTTGCCTCCAGCTTCCCCGGCGAGGTGGCCGATGCGCAGGCCTATGGCTGGGACGCGCAAATCGGCGCTTTCAACTGGGGCCAGTTCCGCAGCCAGCTTGACGCCGAGCTGGACCGGCTGGAGCGCGCCTATCGCAACAATGCCGGGCGCGCCGGGGTCGAGATTTTCGACTGCCGCGCCACGCTGGCAGGCCCGCATGAGGTGCGGCTGGCCGATGGGCGCGAAGTCACGGCCAAACATATCCTGATCGCGACCGGCGGACGCCCTGTCGTGCCCCAAAAATGGCGCGAGGCCGGCTGCATGACCTCGAATGAGGTCTTCGTGATGGACAGACTGCCCGAGTCGATCCTGATCGTGGGCGGGGGATATATCGCAAGCGAATTTGCCTGCATCTTCAACGGGCTCGGGGTCAGAACCACGCAGTTCTACCGTGGCGCGCAGATATTGCGTGGCTTCGATGAAGAGGCGCGCGGGCATATCGCCAGCGAGATGCAGGCCAATGGGGTCGATCTGCATCTGGGCACCGATATCATGGAGATGGAGCGTCGCGACGGTGGCACATGGGTCAAGGCCACGACAGGCCATGACGGAACCTATGATGCCGTTCTCTTCGCGACCGGGCGCAGGCCAAATACGGATGGGCTGGGGCTCGAGGAACTGGGGCTTGAGCTTGGGCCGAATGGGGCAATTCCGGTGGACCGCTACAGCCAGAGCCGCATCCCGTCGATCTATGCCGTGGGCGACGTGACTGACCGCGCCAATCTGACGCCGGTCGCCATCCGCGAAGGCCATGCTTTCGCCGATACCGTCTTTGGGGGCAAACCCACCTATTTCGATCATGGATTGATCCCGACCGCGATCTTCACGCAACCTGAATATGGCGCCGTGGGCCTCACCGAAGAGGAAGCGCGGGCGCAAGGTCCGGTCGATGTCTATGCGGCGGCCTTCCGGCCCATGCGCTCTCTCTTTGCCGGGCGCAATGCGCGGGCGCTGATGAAGCTGATCGTCTGTCGCAAGACCGACAAGGTGCTTGGGTGTCACATTGTCGCGGAGCATTCGGGCGAGATGATTCAGCTTGCGGGCGTCGCTGTGGCCATGGGCGCAACCAAGGCTGATTTCGATCGTACGCTTGCGGTGCACCCGACAATAGCCGAGGAACTGGTAACAATGCGGACACCAACGCGCAGCTACGGCGATTGAAGGTTGAATTTGGAGCCCCTGGGCCCAATTGATGATGTAAAGTCTAAACTTGCGACAACGAAGTGGAGTCCAGATGTCTGGAAATAACGGTGGACCTTGGGGAGGCGGCGGTAATCGCGGCGGCGGCAATCGCGGCAGCGGCGGTGGCGGCGGGCGCGGGCCCGGTGATCAGCCACAGATCCCCGAAATCGATGATATCGTGAAAAAGGGCCAAGAGCAGTTGCGCGTCCTCATGGGCGGTGGCGGCAATGGCTCGGGCGGGCGCGGCAGCGGCGGGCCCGGTTTCTCGAAACGCGGCGTGACCCTTGGCCTGGTAGGTCTCTTGGTGCTTTGGCTGTTCGCGTCCTTCTATTCGGTGCGTCCCGAAGAGCGTTCGGTCGAACTGCTGTTCGGCTCATTCTACAAGACCGGCAATCCGGGCCTGAACTTCGCGCCCTGGCCGGTGGTGTCGCATGAGATCGTGCAGACCACGACCGAACGCGTGACCGAGGTCGGTACGGGCCGCTCGGCACTCGATACGGGTCTGATGTTGACCCGCGACGAGGCTGTGGTGGATATCGAATTCCAGGTTGTCTGGAACGTCTCCGACCCAGCGCGCTTGCTCTTCAACCTCGCCGATCCCCGCGAAACAGTGCGTGCCGCTTCGGAATCGGCCATGCGTGACATCATCGCGCGCTCGGAACTGTCGCCCATTCTCAACCGTGACCGTGGCTCGATCGCGGCTGACCTGCGCGCCGCAGTGCAGGAACTGCTCGACAGTTACGAATCGGGCGTCAACGTGATCCGGGTCAATTTCGACAAGGCTGATCCACCCGAACAGGTGATCAACGCCTTCCGCGACGTGCAGACCGCCCGTCAGGAGCGGGACCGTCTGGAGCGTGAGGCCGATGCCTATGCCAACCGTGTTCTGGCACAGGCTCGTGGTCAGGCTGCCCAGATCCAGGAAGAGGCCGAAGCGTATCGCGCCGAGGTGATCAACAACGCACAAGGCGAGGCCGCACGGTTCGTGTCGGTTTACGGCGAGTATATCAACGCGCCCGAAGTGACCCGGCGCCGGATGTATCTCGAAACCATGGAACGCGTTCTGGGCGACATGAACCTGACCATTCTGGACAATGTGACAGCAACCGGTGAGGGCAATAACGGAACGGGTGTCCTGCCCTTCTTGCCACTTGACCAACTGCAACGCCCGAGGAGCCCGAACTGATGAAAAAAGCTGGACTTCTTCTGCCTGTCGCTGTCGTGGCGATAATCACGGCCTTCTCGGCGCTGTTTGTCGTGGATGAACGCGAAAACGTGCTGGTGCTACAATTCGGCCAGGTGCGTCAGGAAATCACCGAACCCGGTCTGGGCTTCAAGATTCCGTTCATTCAGGAAGTGGTGCGCTACGACGCACGCATCCTCGGCCTGCAAACCCAGCCGCTCGAGGTCACACCACTCGATGACCGTCGCCTTGTCGTCGATGCCTTCCTGCGCTGGCGGCTGGCCGATGTGCGTCGCTTCCGTGAAGCCGTGGGTATGGATGGTGTCCTCGCCGCACAGGGACGCATGGATCGCATCATGAATGCCGCAATCCGCGAGGTTCTGGGTTCGGTGCCGTCGAGCGCAGTGCTCTCTGAGGATCGGACCGCATTGATGAACCGCATCCGCGAGCTTGCCCGCCGCGAGGCCCAGACATTGGGCATTGAGGTGATCGATGTGCGACTGACCCGTACTGACCTGCCGCGCGAGAACCTCGAGGCAACCTTCGCCCGGATGCGCGCCGAACGTGAACGCGAGGCCGCAGACGAGCGCGCACGCGGTAACGAGGCCGCGCAGCGCGTGCGCGCTCTGGCCGACCGCACGGTGATCGAGCTGGTCTCGGCCGCCCGTCGCGAGGGCGAGATTATCCGCGGTGAGGCCGATGCCGAGCGGAACCGCGTCTATGCTGACGCATTCAACCTCGACCCGGAGTTCTTCGCCTTCACCCGGTCCATGCAGAGCTACGAGCGTGCGCTGCGCGGGGACAACACTTCGATGGTATTGCGCCCGGACAGTGAATTCTTCGCCTTCCTGCGCTCTGACGGGATCGGGGAAGAAGCGCTGCAGGCCGTGCGTGAGGCGGCTGAAGAACTGGCGCGCGACCCCGAGGCGTTGCAACAGCGTTTGCCCGAGGCCGATGAGGATGAACCCGAAGCCGTGCGCGAACTGGAGGCGATTATCGGTAACTGAGGCAACACGTCGTGACCATATCGACACTTGTACTGGCGCTTGGGCTGGTGCTGATCTTCGAGGGGCTGGTCTTTGCACTGGCCCCTCATCGTATCGAGGAAATCCTGCGGCTGCTGACCGGCCTGCCGGTAGAGACGCGGCGTATGATCGGCGCTCTGGCCCTTGTGACCGGAGCCGGGCTGATCACATTGGCGCAACTGCTCTAGGCGCACCGCTCTCCGGCACATGACAGGCTTTCACGTCTGGTTGACTCGCGACATCGCGCTTTGCGTTTGTACGACAGGCGCCTAGATTATGCACTGACAAGAAGCCGGAACGCACTTGATCGCGTTCGCTTTCAAGACAGGAGACATTCATGACGATACGAGTGATGGAGGTCACGCGCGCTCTTCCGCACCCTCTGCAGGTGATGTGGATCATCGCCCTCGCGCTGGTTCTTTCTTTGACACAGGTCAGTCTGGCGGCAGCACAGGTCAACCGCCCCGAAAGCTTCGCAGACCTTGCCGAACGGGTCAGCCCCGCCGTGGTGAATATCACCACCACGACAACGGTCGCAGCGCGGCTGGAAGGGGGTCCGCGCGTACCCGAGGGCTCGCCCTTCGAAGATTTCTTCCGCGATTTCTTCGATGGGCCAGAAGACCGTCCACAGCGCCCACGCCAGAATCAGGCACTGGGCTCGGGCTTCGTGATTTCGGAAGACGGGTTCATCGTGACGAATAACCACGTGATCGAGCGCGCCGATGAAATCCGCGTCGAGTTCTATTCCGGACTGGAGTTGCCCGCCGAACTTGTCGGCACCGACCCGGCCACCGACATCGCCCTGTTGCGTGTGGACCATGATGAACCCCTGCCCCATGTGCCCTGGGCCGACAGCGAGGAAGCGCGCGTTGGCGATTGGGTCATCGCTGTTGGTAACCCGCTGGGTCAGGGTTTCTCGGTCAGTGCCGGGATCATATCGGCGCGCGGTCGTGCGCTACGCGGCAATTTCGATGATTACATCCAGACCGATGCGGCGATCAACCGCGGCAATTCAGGTGGTCCGCTCTTCAACATGGATGGCGAAGTCATCGGTGTTAATACCGCGATCCTGTCGCCCACCGGCGGCTCCATCGGCATCGGGTTTGCAATGTCTTCGAATGTCGCGACGAATGTCGTCGAGCAATTGCGCGACTTTGGCTCTACCCGGCGCGGCTGGCTGGGCGTGCGCATTCAGGACATGACCGAAGACATGGCCGAAGCCATTGGCCTGGAAGAGGTGCAGGGCGCCATGGTGACCGATGTGATGGAAGGCCCGTCGCGCGAAGCCGGCATGCTGGCGGGTGATGTGATCATCCGCTTTGACGGCCAGTCGGTGAACGATACGCGCCAGCTTGTGCGCCGCGTGGCGGATGCCGGGATCGGGCGTGATGTCGAGGTTGATGTGTTCCGCGGGGGCGAGGAAGTCACGTTGGTCGTTACCCTGGGCCAGCGTGAACTGGCTGAAGAAGCTGCGGGCATAATGCCCCAACCGACCGAGCCGGTCGAACCGGAAACGGCCGAATTCCTCGGGCTGGAACTCAAACCGCTGACCGATTCCATCCGCGCCGAGCGTGATCTGCCTTCATCAATGGATGGACTTCTGATCACGCATGTCGCCGAGGGCAGCGATGCCGAACAGCGCGGCATTCGGGTCAATGACGTGATCACCGAGGCCAATCAGCAGCCAGTGACGACCGTTGCCGACCTGATCGAGCGCGCCGATGAGGCACGAGATGCCGGACGGCGGTCGGTGCTGGTGCTCCTGCGTCGCGACGGTGACCCGCGTTTCGTGGCCCTTTCGCTGGAAGACCCGTCGCTTGAAAACTGACGGAACATAACAAGGGAACCGGACGCGCGCCGCAAGGCGCGCGCTTTTTTTGTTGGCAAGGGTCAGTTGCGGCTAAGCGTGATCGGCAGAAGCCCCAGCCGTTGCGCCGTCTCGAGCGTCAGGATAGGGCTGTTGAAGCCATTGTCGCGCTGAAAGGCCTGCACCGCTGCGCGCGTTGCTGCATCCGCTCTGCCTGTAACTGAGCCCTCATAATACCCGCGCGCGGCAAGCGCCCGTTGCAACGTGCTCAGAAACTCCGCGCTGACCTGCTCCGGACAGGGCACACGAAATGCCACTTCCTCGAGTGTGCCATTGCGCTTCTGACCCGCATTGGCCGAATAGCGTGCCCAGCACTCTCGCGGGGCGGTCTCGGGCAAGGTCAGTGTCGCATGCTGGGCCAGGGCCGCGCGGCTGGCAGGCGCGGTGTCGGCCAGACCGGCTACAGGCGAAGCCAAAGCCGCAAGTGCCACCAGAATTGCAGGCAGGATAGAGGGATGCGAACAGACCATGGCGGGCCTCGAATGCTGCGGGTTTCTATTGCTCATGCGGAAACAATGCTCTGCGATTCGGGCGAAAACTGGACAAGTCCGTGACAAAAGATCGAAGCCCACCGCAGTGAAATTCGGCTGGCCAAGCCCGCCCGGGTGGCTTATCTCCTGCACGAAAGCATTGCGTCAGAGAGGGTTGCATGGCGAAGATCACTTACGTGGAGTTTAATGGGACAGAGCATGTCGTCGACGTGGCCGATGGCCTGACAGTCATGGAAGGCGCGCGCGACAATGGTATCCCGGGCATCGAGGCCGATTGCGGTGGCGCCTGCGCCTGCTCGACCTGTCATGTCTATGTCGCCCCCGAATGGGTCGAGAAACTGCCCGCCATTGACCCGATGGAACAGGATATGCTCGATTTCGCCTATGAACCTGACCCGGAGCGCTCGCGGCTGACCTGTCAGCTCAAGGTCTCGGAGGCGCTGGACGGGCTGAAAGTCTTCATGCCCGAAAAGCAGATCTAATCAGGCCGGATCCACTGAAAAAAGCGCGCTACCTCCGGCCGCGCGCTTTTTTTCATGGTGTAAGGCATCTTAGCAAGCAGCCGCGCGAAAGTGCGCAGGCGGGTGGGTGGGGAGCGCTCTAGCGGGGCTGCTTTGCCCAATGCGCGTCAACCTCAGTGCCCGAGTATCTGGCTCAGGAACAGCTTCGTACGGTCGGATTTTGGGTTGTTGAAGAACTCGCGCGGTTCGTTCTGCTCGACGATCTGCCCCTGATCCATGAAAATCACACGGTTCGCAACGGCTTGCGCAAAGCCCATCTCGTGTGTCACGCAGATCATCGTCATTCCTTCTTCGGCCAGCGCGATCATCGTGTCGAGCACTTCCTTGATCATCTCGGGGTCGAGCGCCGAGGTGGGCTCGTCAAACAGCATGATCCGCGGCTTCATACAAAGCGAGCGCGCGATGGCCACCCGCTGCTGCTGCCCGCCCGAAAGCTGACCAGGAAATTTCAACGCCTGTTCGGGGATCTTGACCTTCTCGAGGAAATGCATGGCGATTTCCTCAGCCTCCTTCTTCGGCGTCTTGCGCACCCAGATCGGGGCCAGCGTGCAGTTCTCGAGAATGGTCAGATGCGGGAACAGGTTGAAGTGCTGGAACACCATCCCCACTTCCGAACGCACCTTATCGATATTCTTCAGATCGCCTGTCAGCTCGGTCCCGTCCACGATTATCTGCCCCGACTGATGCTCTTCCAGCCGGTTGATGCAGCGGATCAGCGTCGATTTTCCCGAACCGGACGGGCCACAGACGACGATCCGCTCGCCCTGGTTCACGGTCATGTTGATGTCACGCAACACATGGAAGCTGCCGAACCATTTGTTCATGTCCGTGATCTGAATCGCGACCTCGTCACTCACCTTCATTTGACTTGTGTCGATCTGGCGATCGGTCGGTATCTCGATGACAGGTTCGGTCATGGCCCTACCCTCCTGGATTATTTGTGATCGGTCTTCAGCTTTCGCTCAAGATACATCGAATAGCGCGAAATCCCGAAGCAGAAGATGAAGAACAAAGCCCCGATGAAGATGAAGAGCTCCCAGTAGATTCCCTGCCAGTCGGTTGAGGCGCGGATCGCGTTGGACAGTCCCACCGGGTCCAGCAGGCCGATGAACACTACCAGCGTCGTGTCCTTGAAGAGGCCGATGAAGGTGTTGACGATACCAGGGATTGAGATCTTCAGCGCCTGTGGCATGATGATCAGCCGCTGCGCCTTCCAGTAATCGAGCCCCAGCGCGTCCGCAGCCTCATACTGGCCCTTGGGAAGGGCCGCGAGCCCGCCGCGGATGACCTCGGCCATATAGGCGGCGGCAAAGAGCGTCACCATGATGATCACGCGCAGGATCAGGTCAAAGCTGGTCCCAGGTGGAAGGAAGTAGTTGAGCAGCAGCGAGGCCGTGAACAGAAGCGTGATCAGCGGCACGCCGCGGATGAATTCGATGAAGATCACGCAGACCGATTTCACGAACACCATGTCCGACTGCCGCCCAAGCGCGAGCAGGATGCCCAGCGGCAGCGAGAGCGAGATACCAGTGACGCCGATCACGAGCGAGATCAGGAAACCGCCGAACCGGTCGGAGCGCACGAAATCCAGTCCCAGAGGCAGGACCGAGGACATGGCGTCGTCAAAGGGGCCTGCAACGACCAGCCACCAGAACACGGGCGCAAGAACTGAGGCAAAGATTGCCGCCAGCCCGTTGATCTTGCGCACCAGAACAAAAGCGACACCTCCCGCCACGAAGCCCAGAAGAGCCGAGATCGGCAGCCAGACCGACCCGCCCCAGAGCAGGTGATAGGCCACGAAGGGATAAGCGGCGGAAAACCACAGCATCTTGCGCGGCAGCCCCGTGAACAGGATCGGCGCCAGCGCCACGAACAGCAGCACCAGCGCCAGAACCGGCCGCCAGTAGAGGTCTGACGGATAGAAACCGAAGAGTAACTGGTGCCAGCGGTCATTGATAACCGCAAAACAGGCCCCTTCGGTACCATCAAGGATGCGGCGGCACTCGCTGAGGGAGCCTGCGTTCCAGACAGTGTTGACCAGCCAGGGCCCGATGGCTGCCAGCGACCACCAGATCACCGCCAGTGACAACAGCGTCAAGACCGTATTGAACCAGCCCGAAAACAGGTTTTCCCGCAGCCATTTGATCGCACCCGACTCGGTCAGCGGCGGCGCCTGTTCGGGGATCATCGTATCCCGGACATAGGCGATGGTTTGCGATTCGATATTGCTCATCTTATCGCTCCTTCAGCTTGACACGGGAATTGTAGACATTCATCGCGCCCGAAATGGTCAGGCTGATGGCCAGATAGATGAGCATCATCAGCATCATCCCTTCGAGCTCGCGCCCGGTCTGGTTGATGGTGATGCCACCGAGTGTCGAGCGCAGGTCCATATACCCCACGGCAAGCCCTAGCGAGGTATTCTTGGTGATGTTGAGATATTGGGAAATCAGTGGCGGGATGATGACCCGCAACGCCTGTGGCAGGATGACAAGCCGCATGGTCTTGCCCGGTTGCAGGCCAAGGGCGAAGGCGGCCTCAGTCTGCCCTTTTGAAATGGCGAGGATGCCTGACCGCACATTCTCCGCAACGAATGCACCTGTATAGATGCCAAGCCCAAGCCACATCGCGATCAGCGAATTGCGTAGATGCGTGCCGCCCGCGAAGTTGAAGCCTCGCAATTCCGGGTATTCCAGATGCGCACCCATTGCGAAGAAGAACAGGATGATCGGTCCCAGCAGGACCAGGATCGACTTCCACCACGTCTTGGGCCGCACGCCAGTCGCGTTCTGCACGCGCGTCGCATGCGCAATAAGCTGCTTGTTGGCCCAGATGCCCGCCGCGATGATCACGATTACAAGAACCCACGAGATGGAGGGCGCAACGGGGCCTATTTGGAAGCTGCCCAGGTCGCGCTCAAACATGATCGCGGGAATATAGACGCCGCGATTCGTGATCGCGACCGACTCGTTGAAGATCATGCTCGCCGATGGTGCATCGCCCCGGAAGGCAGAAGGCGCGGGCATCGCCTCGGTCATGATGGCGCCGAAGATCAGGATCCACAGCAACGTCGGTATATTGCGGAAAACCTCGACATAGACCGTCATCAGCCGCCCGACGATCCAGTTGTTCGAAAGCCGTAACACCCCGGCAATCACGCCCAGGATCGTGGCAAGAACACAGGCCAGCACCGCAAGAATAAGTGTGTTCAGCAAACCTACCAGCGCCGCGCGGCCATGGGTCATCTGGCTGTTGTATTCGATGGGCCGCTGGTTGATGTCATAGCCCGCAGGGTTGTTGAGAAAGGCGAAGCTGAAGTCCTTGCCCAGCGCGCGCAGGTTATTCACGGTGTTGTCTATCAGCCAAGCCGCACCCAACATCAGCATGAACAGGAAGAAAACCTGAATCGTGATGGAGCGATACCGCTGATCGTAGAGCAACATACTGAGATGAAAGCTCTTCCTGGGCTCTACCTTGGTGTATCGCTGGTCAGTTGTCGTGGACATGACATCCTCCTGACACGAGGCCCCGCGGCTGCGTCACTCTGATTCGCCTTTGGTCTGATCGGGAAACGTGAACAGGACGCGCGCCCTCAGGCGCGCGTCCCTATTGTCAAATCACCGGAAGGGCGGGGCGTACATCAGTCCGCCTTGCGTCCATTGCGCATTCAGACCACGGGCGAGCCCGATCGGGGTCTGGTCGCCGATATTGGCTGCGAAGATTTCGCCATAGTTGCCAGCGGCAGAAATCGCGCGCACGGCCCAATCGGAATCGAGCCCCAGCATCGCGCCAAAGTCACCTTCGGTACCAAGCAAACGGTTGACTTCAGGCATATCAGTGCCTTGTGCCATTTCCGCGACATTGGCCGAGGTTATGCCCAGTTCTTCAGCCGCGATCAGCGCCATGAGCGTCCAGCGAACAATGCCTTCCCACTCCTTGTCGCCGTCACGCACGACGAGGCCGAGCGGCTCTTTCGAAATCACTTCGGGCAGGATGACATGGTCACCGGGTGCTTCGAAGCTTGCGCGTGTCGCAGCGAGGCCCGACACGTCAGTCGTGTAGACGTCACAGGCGCCCGCGAGATACTGCTGCTGTGCCTCTGCGTTGGTCTCGATCGGGACCGGCTCGTAGTCCATGCCATTGGCGCGGAAGAAGTCCGCGAGGTTCAACTCGGTGGTGGTACCGGTCTGGATGCAGACCGTGGCACCGTCGAGTTCCGTAGCCGAACTGACACCCAACTCGCGAGTCACCATGAAGCCCTGGCCGTCATAATAGTTGGTGCCCACGAAAGTCAGACGCAGGTCGATGTCTCGAGTGAAAGTCCAGGTGGTGTTGCGGGCAAGCATGTCCACCTCGCCCGAGGCCAGCGCCGAGAAGCGGGTCTGCCCGGTGGTGGGCACGAAGTTCACGGCCATCGGGTCATCAAGCACGGCCGCAGCGATAGCGCGGCACTTGGCCACGTCAAAGCCCTGCCAGACACCATTGGCATCAGGTGCCGAGAACCCGGCCAAGCCGGTGGAAACACCGCAGTTCAGCTCACCGCGATCCAGGATAGCTTGCAGCGTTTGCGCCTGTGCCATGCCCGCCACAAAAGCGGTAGCGGCAAAAGCGCCGACGAATACAGATTTTTTCATGTCATCCTCTCTGTTGTCGCCGCCTTCGCGGCGGTCTGCCCCGGAGTACCCCGGGCTTCATGACTCGATACCGTTCATATCGAGCGCATCGGCAAATTTGTGCCGATTTCCCTTTGCCGGTCAAGCATGGAAATGGAAAATTGCGGTGAAAATGCCCGGTTCTTGTGCTCACTGCCCGGAAATGGGCAGAATCGCGAAAGCAGATAGGCACGACTATGTGTGTCTGCGTGGTAGGCCCGGAGGCTTTAAGCACGCTTCCAAGTATCATGCACTTGCACTGGCGAACCCGGCCAGCGCTTCCATTGAAAACATTGAAGAAAATCGCGGTTTGGCGAACCATCCGCCACCCGGCGGAAATGGAAACCCCGGCGCGCTGGCGGGCGCAACCGGGGGAAGCCAAATAGAAAAGGCGGCGAGCCTCGAACCCAAGGAATACAGCGAACCCGCGCCGCGTGCAACCCTTTCTGCCGTCACTGACTGGAACCGGAACCGCTGGGCATGGAAGCGTGCTGTTCTGGCCGATCGACGCCTTGCCGACCGCGCCAAGCTTCTGGCCACGGTCCTGGTGGACACCTTCGCGCATTGCGAAACCGGGCGCTGCAACCCGAGCAATGAGACCTTGGCCGAGACGCTAGGCAAGGACGTTCGCAGCATTCGGCGGGCGGTTGCGGAACTGCGCGCGGCGGGCTGGATCGACACCCGCACCGGGCGCGGACGGGGCGCGCGCATCGCGTTTGTGTTCCTGACCGGGGACGGAACCGTCCCGATCGCAGACACCAGAAAGGTTGCAGAAATGGCCGCATATCGCAGCGAACCGCCCGGCGAAAGGCGGACAGATGTGTCCGCTTATCAGACCGAAAAGCGGACACCGGAACCCGCCGAAAGGCGGACACCCGCGTCCGGAAAGGCGGACAGAACTGTCCGGGTATTACATAGAACCAAAGAAAAACCAAATACGCGCGCACCCGCGAGACCCGCCGGGGCTGACCATTCCCAAGCCCGAAGGCCAGCGAATGCGCGCCCGGTCCCGTTCAGCCGGGTTGTGCATCGAGGATCAAGCGCCGAGGCGGATTGGAACCGCTTTGCCGCTGAACACAATCAGCCAAGCTTGCCAGAGGTAGGGCTGCGCGCATCCGATGCCGAGGGGCCGGGATGGGACATGCCCTGGATTTTTCCACCACCTGCCCACGATCCCGAGCGTGTTGAACAGGCAGTCAGTTTTTTCTGGTGGCTGGTGAACCAGCGAAACGACCGGGCCCGCGCATCAGCCCCGCCGCACGCCATGGCCGCAGGGGGCTGACATGCTTAGAAAACCAGAACAGGACCGCTTGCACGATCTGGCCAGCCGTGTCGCCCGCCTGATCCCGTCACGCCGCGACCCCGAGGCTTTCCATGCCGAGAAAAGCGAGATCGCCCACGATCTGCGCCAAATGGCCGACACGCTGACCGCTACCCGAACCCAGAGGACCAAGCCATGACCACTGCCGACATAATCCTGCGGATCAATGACGCCATCCGCACCAGTGACCAGCGCGACCTGATTACGCTGGCGACGCAGATCGAGGATCTGCTGATCGAGCAAACCACGCGCGGCGCTTGGCTGGCGCTGATCGAGACCGCCAGCGAGAGCATTGACGGCGCTTTCCGCTGATCTTCACCAACTGGCCGACACCCTGACCGGCAGCACAACCGAGAGGAAACCACGATGACCGATGACTTGACCGACGAAGAAAAGCGCCAGCAAGCCGCAGAGCAGGCCGCTATGGCCCTGCGCGATCTGCTGGACGATCTGACCGCGCGCGGATTGCCCCTGGACGCCATCATGGCTGGTGTTCATGCCGAGATAATTTCGATCATGGTTTGTGTGTGGGGCGGGCCTGCCACCATTGCCCGCATGGTCAATGCGGCTGACCGGATCGACGGCCTGCCATCGGCGCAGCAAGTCCGGCTTATGGCAGCGCAACCCGCCGGGCGCGCCTGATCTTCACCGCCGCGCGGGTCCTTTCCGGCCCGAACGTATGCGGGGGGCATAGGCGCGGCATGTGAG